>CAYFYB010000001.1:0-183243 GCA_964347345.1 uncultured Methanomassiliicoccales archaeon
CCTCCCAAGTTCCCGCGCGATATCCGACGCACGGTACTCTGGATACCCTGAATCTGCACCCCAGCATACCCCTACGGGGCTATCACCCTCTCAGGCCCTCCATTCCAGGAGATTTCGGGTTCGCTGGGTGAGCAGTGCCAGGGTCCAAAACTCCACATCTCCCTCCCCTTTCGGAGAGGGATTCGGTTTGCCCTTTACCCTCTTCGATCGCCTTTACTGAGGGCATCTCGTTTGATTTCTCTTCCTCCGCCTACTAGGATGCTTCACTTTGGCGGGTTCCCGCTCCTTACGGAGCGTCCCCGAAGGGACAGGAAGTCCCATTCGGCTATCGCCGGATCACAGGTTCCTTGCGCCTACCCGGCGCATTTCGCAGCTTGGCACGACCTTCGTCGGCGCCCGAGCCAAGCCATTCCCCAGACAGCGTGGCTAACCGCATACTTACTGGTCTGACTAGCGTCCAGGTCGCGTATGATCGTCTCAATGAACGCTGTGCCAGCGAGGCAGAGGCCTCTCCAGCATTCTCAACCCTTCCCCGATGAGGGGGGTCTCTTCGGGTGCACTGGTGCTCCTCAACATCAACTCAGGGATGCCTCTTTCAATGGTGCATAGCCCCTCGCTGAGGTGCAACCCATATAATGGACGGGTGAGTATATAAGGATTGTCGCGACCCCTTCCGCGGGGGACCTAGACCTTGGGCCTTATCCTCTCCGCCTTGCCCTTGGATATGAGGACCTTGGCCACTTCGTCCGGGAGGGTCACCACGTCCTCCTTCCTCAGCTTGTACGTCATGTCCAGGCCAAGGAAGGGGGGCACGTCCTCTAGGATCCTCACGAGGGTCTTCTCTTTCACCGCCTTCGCGGGTTTCTTACGCTCTCTCTTGACCTCCTTCTTGGTCTCTTTCGGAGCCTCCTCTTTTGCCTCCCTCTCCTCCTCTACTGCCATTCCGAAGGCCCTGCTTCGGCCTCCCTCCAGCACCTCCAGGAGAGCCTTGAAAGACCGCTCCTCCAGGCGGGTCAGGGGTGATGTGTCCACGGATGCTCCCGAGGCCGTGCTGGTCACCATCAGGGCCATCTTCCTCTCCCTGTACTGGTATATCTGCTCCCTTCTTTTCAGGACCTTCTTCAGCTCATCTCGAAGGAGGGCGGCCTTGGCTGAGTTGGGATCCCGGGAACTCTCCTTCTTCAGGTCTCCCTCCAGGGCCTCCACGTAGGCTTGCACCCTCTCCCAGAAGTCGGGTTCCAGGCGGCTGAGGGCCTTCTTCTGGCTCTCCTCCCGGTATACCTGGAGGATGCGCTCAAGGGTAATCTCCTCCCCCGCCACGGTGCGTTATACGGGGGTTATTATTTGATAGTGATGGACCTTCGTGCCAACTTTTATGCCAACGCTCCCCCATCTGATACCAGTGGCGCCCAGCGTCTCGAATCCGCCGAGGAAGCCGGTGGACTCGAACGACGAGTACGTGCGACCCTGGCTCATAGGAGACATCCGAATGAACCTGCAGGAACGGTACAGACAGGTTCTGCAGACAATCGAGGACCTGAGAGAGGTCAACCTGAGGACTCCCATTATCGTAGAGGGTAGGAACGATGGGAGAGCCCTAAGAAAGCTGGGGCTTCGAGGCAGAATCATCAGACTGAATGATGGATCCTCCATCTTCCAGCTCTGCGAATCGGTGGCCCGGAAGCATCCCGAGGTGGTCATACTCACGGACTGGGACCGCCGGGGCGGCCAGCTCTGCCGGCTCCTCAGGGAGGGGCTGGCGGCCAATGGCGTCAGGTACGATGTCGACTTGAGGGCTCGGCTGACCCATCTGTGCAAGAAAGAAGCGAAGGATGTGGAGGGCCTCGCTGGTCTCGTGGAGCGGATTTCCCACTCAGAGAGGGAAGGCTTGTGGCTCCGGCACCCTTACTGAGGTGCCGTTGGTGTGGCCCCTGCTCGAGGGTTGCCCTGCGCCGCTAACCTCCATTGACCGGAGGCCCTTCTCGTGAAAAGATCTCAGAAATGGGCCCAACGTGGTCATGGTCCGAAGGAGAAGGCATTGGCCCTCCTTCTCGGTGCCACCCTGTTCGTGGTTGCCATCCCTCTTTCCCTCTTCCTCGTGTCACCCCTCGTCGACGCCTTCCTTTCTCTGCCACGCTTCGTCCACGGCTTCTGGAGTCCCGTCCTCGCATCCCTTCTCGTTGCCTCTGGCGGGTTCATGGCCCTCTGGTCCGTCGTCGTGCAGCTTAAGTTCGGGAAGGGAACCCCTGTGCCCATGGTTCCCACCCAGAAGCTCGTGGTCCGAGGACCCTACGCCTACTGCCGCAACCCCATGGCCATGGGAGCCCTGCTTCTCTACATCGGGATCGGTATCTGGATGGGTTCCCTGTCGGCCATAGGGCTCACGGCCCTCATTGGAATCAGTATCGTTGGATACATCAAGGGCGTGGAGGAGAAGGAACTCGAGGCGCGCTTTGGTACCGCTTATCTGGACTACAAGCGGAACACTCCCTTCATGATACCTCGACGGCCCAAGAGGGGTGCCGGCGGAGGAGCCTAGGACTGTTCCGCAGCTAGTGGTACATGGCGAACCCCACATCGGAAACTATTTATAGACCGGTGACGAGTGTAATGTCGGAGTAGCACTCGGCTCCAGATATCACTATAATCCCTCATGAATTCGCCGCGGTCGGCGGAGAGCAGGAAGGGGATAGAGGTATTCTGAGGACCGATGCTACCGTCCAGGTGATACAATGGCAGTCGATCCAACGACAACCAAGTACCTTATAAAGGCCTCCCTCGAAGCCGAGGGGGTGGTGGAGAAGCCCGACGTCGTGGGAGCTGTTTTCGGCCAGACGGAAGGGCTACTGGGTGATGAGCTTGACCTGAGGGACCTTCAGAAGAGCGGGCGCATCGGTAGGATAGAGGTTGACGTCATCTCCAAGAAGGGGAAGACGGAAGGGACGGTCCACATACCGTCCAGCCTGGATCAGGTGGAGACCTCCATCCTGGCGGCGGCCCTGGAGACCATCGACAGAATAGGTCCCTGCAAGGCCAAGATAACCGTTCAAGGGGTGGAGGACGTAAGGGTGACCAAGAGGACGAGGGTCGTGGACAGGGCGAAGGAGATCCTCGGGGCGATGCTCCAGGGAGCCAAGACGACGGGCGTAGATATCAAGGAGGAGGTCAGGCAGTCTGTCCAGGTTTCGGAGATAATGAGCTACGGACAGGAGAAGCTGCCTGCCGGACCCAACGTGGCGGACTCCGACGCCATCATCGTGGTCGAGGGCAGGTCTGACGTCCTGAACCTTCTGAAGTGTGGAATCAAAAACGCGGTGGCCGTCGAAGGCACCGACATCCCAGAGACCATCGCCGCGCTCTCCAAGGAGAAGGTGGTTACAGCCTTTGTGGACGGGGACCGAGGCGGGGACCTGATTCTTAAGGAACTCCTGCAGGTGGCGGAGGTTGACTTCGTCGCCAAGGCGCCCCGAGGCAAGGAGGTGGAGGAGCTCACTCACAAGCAGGTCATGAAGTCCCTCCGGAACAAGATCCCGGCCGAGCAGTTCGTCGAGATGTTCGGGATCGAGGTTCCCAAGGAAGATCGGAGGAGGCCTGAGCGAGAGGCGGTCAGAGCCCAGGCAGTCGCAGCCCGTCCCCAGGAAGTCGCACCCAAACCCAAGGAAGCTGCTCCCAAGCCCGAGGAACTCCGCCTGTCAGAGGAGCTGAAGAGGTATAGGGACCAGCTTCAGTCTCTGGCGGGAAGCTCCAGGGCTCAATTGCTGCCTTCCAAGGGCGATGCCAAGGAGGTGGCCGTCCGGGACCTCGTGGACACCCTCAAGAAGGAGGGGAAGGGTCTCACTGCCCTTGTCTTCGACGGGGTCGTCACCCAGAGGATACTGGATATCGCGAGCGATAACGGCGTGGAGTATGTTATAGGGATGAAGGCTGGCAGCATAGTCAAGCAGCCGACGAACGTCAGGGTGTTCACGGCAGAGGACCTGAACCTAAAGTGAGGTGTTCCCATAGCCTCCAAGGGCCTGCTGGACGCTGAAAGGGGATTCCCCCTGGAGGAGATGGAGACCACGGGGGACGTGCTCATCCCAGCAGATCCCCTGGGCCGGGTCATCGGGCAGGACGAAAGCGTCCGTCTCGCCCGCATCGCAGCGAAGCAGCGACGACACCTCCTCCTTGTGGGGCCCCCGGGTACGGGCAAGTCAATGATAGCCCAGGCTCTCGCCTTGCACCTTCCTTCTCCCAAGGAGGAGATAAGGGTGGTTCACAACCCGGAGAACCCCGAGAGGCCCATGGTAGAAGTCCGAGGGCGGGAGCAGGTCCTGAAGGAGGTGGCCGAGATGAAGGGGGCAGAGGGTGAACTCATAGATCCCAAGGAGGCCCCTATCAATGTTGCCGAGAGACTGGGCTACCGGTGCGTGCACTGTGGCCATTACTCCAGCTCCAGCGACACCGTCTGCCCTAAGTGTGCTAGGCCGAAGGGAACGGTCCAGAATGTGGGCAACCCCTTCGGGGACCTCCTCACAGGCATCGTTGAGGCCACCCTGGGCCAGCTGAGCGGAAAGGACAGGGTGACCACCACAAGAAAGCAGTTCGGGAAGGAGGAGGTGGTGGTCTACGAGAGGGCCGGCGACCTAGTCAAGGTGCTCGATCAGAAGGCTTTGGAGAAGAGGAGGGAGATTGAGAAGGTCAGTCCCAGGAAGGTCCTCGTTCGATTGGACAGGAACCCCTTCATCCTCGCCACCGGAGCCAGCGAGACGGAGCTTCTGGGAGACGTCAAGCACGACCCCTACGGCGGCCACCCTCAGCTGGGCACGGAGCCCTACGAGAGGGTGGTGGCAGGGGCCATCCACGAAAGCCATGAGGGCGTCCTATTCATCGACGAGCTGCCTCAATTGGGCCCCCTGCAACGGTATATCCTCACGGCCATGCAGGAAAAACGATTCCCCATCAGCGGAAGGAATCCCCAGAGCGCGGGAGCCAGTGTCCGTGTGGACGCGGTCCCATGCGACTTCATCATGGTGGGCGCCTGCAACATCCAGGATCTCATATACATCCTCTCTCCGCTAAGGTCCAGGATAATAGGCTCGGGCTACGAGGTTCTCGTGGAGACCACCATGCCGGATGACGAGTCCAATAGGGCGAAGATGGCCCAGTTTGTCGCCCAGGAGATCGCCATGGATGGCAGGATTCCTGCGGCGACGAGGGATGCGGTCCTAGCCATCATCGAGGAGTCCCGCCGGAGGGCCCGTGAGCTCGACGGGGCAGAGAAGTCCCTCACTCTGAGGTTGAGGGAGATGGGAGGTCTGGTCAGGTCCGCAGGGGACATTGCCAGAACGGAGGGCAGCGAGGTCATAGAAGCATCCCACATCAAAAGGGCCGTCAAGGTTGCGCGGTCGGCGGAGGAGCAGATCAAGGAGAGGTACGGGTCGTACGAAGGCGGTATGTCGAGGGACATGACTCCGGCCCAGAGGTCTGGCTCCCCTTACCACTACTGGAACTACCACGATTGGGGCGAAGACCGCAGGTATATCGGGTAACCCCGGGAGGCCCTGGACCGCGGCTATCACCGGGCCATCATCATGTCATACTTTGTGTGAGCGAGCCTGAGAAGCGACCGAAGGTCGTCCTGGGACCGAACGGTGAGCTCCATCGAAACTTCGCCCCCTCTCCCAGGCTGCAGTTTTGCAAGGATCTCCTGCAGGGACTGGTGAACGTCCGCCATACCCCAGGTCTCAAACGTCAGCTCCAGAAGGTCTTTCCGGCCCAGGAGCTTCTCCTTGTCCAATTCAAGGAAGTCGAGTTTGACCCGGAGGACGTCGTCGGATCGGATTTCCAAGAGTCCCTCTTCGCCGAAGCGGAACAAGATGGAGTAGTCCCCCCTTTCCGCGCTGTAGGAGCCTGACTCCGTCACGCCAGGAAGGCTTAGAACGCCCATGCGCAGGTGGGCGGCGATTTCCTGGGCGCCAGGTGGCAGACGACTCATGACCTCCTCAGGCTGTACCTCCTCCATCCCATACCCGGGGGGCCGATAGGCCTCGCGGCCTTATAAGACTGAGCTATCTGAGAGACTTCCACATCTTATAGCCGTCCTCTCCATCGGTGTAGAACCTAGGCAGTATGTACTGGATGCTAAATCCTAGACGGTTGTAGAACTTGATGGCCCCATCATTGGTCTTCCTGACCTCCAGCTCGATGGACCGTATGCCCCGCCCGAGACACCGATTCAAGAACTCCTCCATCAGGCCGCTGCCGATCCCCTGATTCCTGAAGTCCTCTCTGACAGCGAGCATGAGGATCCGAGCCTGTCGAGGGGCCGATACGACCCCTGCTATGAAGGCGACGATGGTTGCCGCTTTCTCCACGACGATGAACCCATCCCGCCACCAGCCGTGTATGTCCAAGAAGAGGGACAGGGGATACTCCTCACCCAGGGACTCCCTGGTGATGTCTCTCACCACCGCCACGTCGGCAGCTCGGAACTCCCTCATGGTGAACTCATCACGGAAGGGGAACCCCTCTTCCATCTCCGACGGTGGCATTTAGTGTCCTGATACTCAAGCTCCCGATAAATCATTAGGGTTCGCCAAGGGAGGGCATGGCTCTCGGCTCGGAGAGCCTCTTGAGCTATCGAACCCGGGCTCTGTGGACTCCGACGAAACGGAACCGGACGCCGCAGATGGTCTCCGAAACTGATTTCATCGAAGGGGCGATTCTCAGTCAAGGGAAGAGGTACGTCATTGAAGCTCGCTGGCTTCCAGATCATCGAACTCTCGGGGGAACATCCCAACCTGCCCATCTCGGATGCCATGGGATGCTTACGCGGCCTCGGAGCCAGGCCGGCGGAGGCTGAATGTCGGCCTCGCTTTCTCGCCTTCCGACCGTCAGTCGATCCGGAGGCCCTTGCGAGTCGCCTGGCTCTCAGCCGTTATGTGGGCAACATCCTCCTCAGCGGCGACCTTGGTGAAGTGCATGGGAAGGCTGCTGACGTTGAACTTCGGGACAGAAGCTTTCGGCTGAGGGTTGCCGATTACGAGGGTGGGGCCGATAAACCGTCCATTGAGGCGTCCATTGGCCGACGCCTTGCCTCCGTCGGCAGGGTGGACCTGGAGAGGCCTGAGGTTGACCTGCGCTTGATACTATCTGGCAGTGCGTACCTGTACCAGGTGGCGGCCTCTGTCGATAGGAGAAGCTTCGACACAAGGAAGGCCGGGAGACGTCCCTTCTCCCTTCCCGTGAGTCTTCATCCAAAGCTGGCAAGGGCCCTGGTGAACCTTACGGGCGTTGCGGAGGGAGAGGTCCTCTTGGACCCCTTCTGCGGGACCGGTGGCGTCCTCATGGAGGCAGCCCTCATCAAGGCGCGGGCTGCAGGCTCGGACCTGAAGGAGGAGATGGTGGGGGGTTGCCAGGACAACCTGACCTTCTTTGGACTGAAGGCCGAATTGCGGGTATGCGATGTCGGGGACGTTGCGGAGGAGTTCGGGCAGGTGGATGCCATAGCGACAGACCCGCCATACGGAAGGTCGGCAGGGACCGTGGGGGAGGAGCTGCCGAGGCTGCTCAAAAGGGGCTTCCTGGCCTTCCGAGGCATGTTAAGGCACGAAGGACGCCTCGCCATTTGCCTTCCCGCCCCTGAGTACCTAGACCTGGGCAGAAAGTACATGAGCCTTCTGGAATGGCATGCCCTCCCAGTGCACAGATCCCTGGTCCGGTACTTCTCGGTATTTCAGAGAACCTAGGTATGTATGGTGACTTCCAGTACCTTCTCGATGTCCGCGAAGTCTCCGATGGTCCTGGCGACAATGTCGATGTTGCGCTGCTCTCCTTGCGGGGTGCCCGGCGGGGCTGTGATGAGGACGATGGCTGATGCAGACTCCGTGGCATTCAGAGAGATGGTGGCATTATCACCGTTCATATCCCGCCCAGCGACGGAAGAGAAAGTCACCTGCCACCCTGGCAGATTAATGACTGCCGTGCGGAGCAGGATGCGTAGTTCCACGTTGCCCGTATTGTTCACGTAGAACCGGTATACCGCTGAACCATCTTCCAGGGTGACGTTGTCGAACGCGATGGCTGTCTCCGGGTTGTCAAAGCTGCGGAACTCGTAGGACGCTCTGGGCGATATCTGGACCAAAGGTTCGGGGATGAATGATAGGACGAGGATGATTAGGACCGCTAGGCCGAGGGCCTTCCGGCCGACATGTATTCTGCTCAAATCGTTAAGGGGAGGTGGATGCCTGAGGCCCATGAGGAGTACGAAGAAGGCTAGGAGCAGCCAGGAGAGGAAGTACTGGAAGCCCAGGATGAGAAGGGCGACGAAGGCGGCGTAGCTCAGAAACTTCGACTTGTCTCCCAGAAGGGCGCGGGCGACGTGGCCGCCGTCGAGCTGTCCAGCTGGCAGCAGGTTTATAGCTGTGACGAAAAAGCCCACCCATCCAGCGAAGGCCGTCGGGTGTAGGAGAGCCTGGTCAGGCAGGGGTATCAGGAACAGTAGGAAGATATAGATTAACGGCAGGTTGACGGCCGTCCCGCCTCCCACATTTGGTCCGGAGAAGACGGGGTTCAGGGAGTTAAGGTACAGGCCGATGATGGTCACCGGGAAGGCCACCGCAAGTCCAGCTAGGGGTCCGGCGATCCCTATGTCCAGCAGGGCCTTCTTGTTGGGTATGGGCTCCCTCATGCTGATGAGGGCTCCCAGAGTCCCTATGAGGGTGAAGGGGGCTGGGATGAAGAAGGGTAGGGAAGCCGCCACATTGTGCCTCCTGGCCATGAGGTAGTGCCCCATCTCGTGGGTTCCCAGGATAGCCATGAGGGGGAGCGCGAAGAAGATCGTGGCATTGAAAGCGTTGGAGAGGCTGAAGAACTCCGTGCCCCGACCGTAGGTACCGGCCCACAGAAGCATCCCCGCGTAGACGGTGGTCCCGAGGGTGACTATCAGTAAGGAGAGGTTCAGGATGGGTCCCCGAAACCGAGCCTTGGGTGTCCTCTGAACGTAGAGGATCGCCTCTCCACCCTCCTGCCTCAGCACCGGGATGTAAGCCTGCCCTCTCAGTTCCCGTCGCAGTCCCTCGAAGTTGTCGTGGAGGAGGTAGGGGTCAACCCTGATGTAGAAAGCTATGACCTCGGGACGCACCCGCGTCTCGTAGATGGGGAAGAATCGGCCAACGATTGCCTTGACCCTTTCAACCTCGCCAGCAAGGCCTTCCATCTAATCCTACTTACGAAATCCCCCTATTAATAATCTGGGAACTCATATTCACGCTGGAGTCTCGATCACGTCTCGTTCGCACCGGCCAGACATCCTGTAGAATGATGTCATGCCCTTAGGAGAGCCTTCACGCTAGAGGCTGCCTTCTTTAGGGCCTCATTGAGCTTCCGGACGTGTGGCCCGCCTCCCTGGGCAAAGTCAGGCTTCCCCCCACCCCTACCTCCAAGGAGAGCAGCTGCCTCCTCTATGGCTGCCGAGGCGTCCATGTCGACGTCCTCGCTCCTGCCTACGATCAGGCTGGCTGAGCCGTTGCGGGCTCCGAGGACGCACACTACCCCGGGCTGCTTGAGAAGCTCCCTTGCGAGAGACAAGAGGTCCTTCATGCTACCCTTCTGAGCGTGCACAACCAGCTTGACGCTGGCCACATCCTCTGCGGAGGCGAGCATGTCCTCCACGGTCCTTGATGCCTCCAGCGACTGGAGGCGCTCCAGTCTCTTTGAGAGCTCCTTCCACTCGTCCAGCAGTTTCTTAGCTGCGTGAGGGAGGTCCTCGGGCTTTGTCCTGAGGACCGTGGATGCCGCCTGGATCGTTCTCTCCCTTTCCTGGGAGTACTCCAAAGCGGCCTCTCCCGCCACGTACTCCAGCCGGATCACGCCGTCCTGGATCCTTCGACTCTTGAGGAGCTTCATGAATCCCACCTCACCAGTGCTGAAGAGGTGAGTACCTCCGCAGGCCTCCACGTCGAAATCCTCGATGTCCACGACACGAATCATCTTGCCTGGGATGGAGCCTCCCTGGTAGAGGACGAATCCGTGCTTCGCCTCCGCCACTTCCCTCCGCTCGAATCCCTGGTTTACCTTCCTGTTCTGCATGACGATCTCGTTTGCCAGCCTTTCGATGGCATCCATCTCCTCTGAGCTGAGGTTGTCGTAATGCGTGATGTCCAGCGTGCCTCGCTCCTCGGACTTGTGAGCTCCCGCCTGCCAAACGTGGCGTCCCAGGACGGCCCTCGCGGCACCGTTCATGATATGGGTTGCGGTGTGGTGCCGGGTAAGTCTCGCGCGACGCTCCTCATCCACGCGACAGGTGACCCTCTTACCGGAGGTCGGCTTCCCACCGTCTTCTATCCTGTGCAGGACCACGCCCCCCACAATCTGGACGTCAACCACCTTGGAGTCCCCGACGTATCCGGTGTCCGCCTCCTGTCCTCCTCCCTCCGGATAGAAGCACGTCCTGTCCAGCACAATCTGGCCATCGGCGGTCCCGAGAACCTTTGCGGTGAACTCGAGCCTTCTCGGTTCCTCGTAGAACAGGAGGCGCGTGGGTGGAAAGCCCTGGGTTTGGGCAGGGGGGGCCCTTCGGACCTCCTCGGGCTGGAGGTGCCTCTCCGCCACCCGAGAGAAGAAGTCATCTGGAATCTCCACCGGTTTCCGGGCGAACTCCTGAACGACCTCTGGCACCAGGCCATGTGTGTCGTAAAGCTCCACGAGGTCTTCGACACCTATCCTGTCGGCGAGCTGGACGACTATCCTCTTTCCCTTCTTCAGGGTCTCCTTATACTTCTTCCTCTCAACTCTTGCCAACCTGAGGATTTCGTCTTCCAGTTCTCCCAGTTCAGGGAAATCCTTGGAGAAGAGTCGTATCTGCATCGAGAGGATCTCGTCCAGGTCCACACCCAACCGGAGGCGACTCAGGGCCCGAAGGGCCCGTCGGACAAGGAGGCGGGCGAAGTAGCCCTCCTTGACGTTGGAGGGGACTACGCCGTCGCCCAGGACGAAGGCCAGGGCCCGGGTGTGGTCACAGACTGCGTAGAGGTCCTCTAGAGGGAGGGTCCGCTCTATCAGCTCCTCCACACTTATGCCCACCCGCTTTGCCACCGTTTGGCGAAGCTGGCGGACGTCCCCATGGGTCTCGATGTTCATGCCCCCCGCCACCTTGCTGTACTCCGCCAGGAGGACGGGGTCCGTCTCGATCCCAGACTGCTCCTTCAAGTTGTCAAGGACGCTCTCGAAGACGGCCTCGTAGGCGGAGGGTGATGCCAGGGAGACCCAGGTGAGGCGCTCGAGGCCATAGCCCGTGTCCACGACCTGGCAATCCATGGGCTCCCGCCGCTGGCCCTCCCCCCGGTAGAGCATGAAGACCAGGGTGGCCAGTTCTGCACCCTCGGAGGTGACCTCGAAGCAGGGTCCGCTGTTGCCTCCCCCCGCCCACCACGACTCTACGTAGCGGAGGCTCGCGGGGTCGATGCCCAGCTCTCCCGTCATGAACTCGTGGCAGAGCTCCGTTGTCCTCTCCTTGAAGTATATGGGCCTCTCCTTGTAGTTGAAGACGTGATGGGCCATCATCTCGAACATGGTGAAGTGCTGGCCCGTCTTCCCCACGTTGTCGATATCGTTGAAACGGACGCATGGCTGGGATATCACCAGGGGGTTGGCGGGTGGTTCCGCCATTCCGTCGATGACCCATGGCTGGAACGGGTAGACAGAGGCCTGGGTGTAGAAGACGTCGTCCCTCCAGCGGGCCACTATGGGGTACCGCTTGATCCTGGTGTGTTCCCTCTTCTCGAAGAATCGCTGGAACGTCTCCCGCATCTGGGAGAGCTTCAGCCTTTTCTTCATGGGGGAGTTGTCTATGAATAGGTACTCCTGGCAAGGTGTCTCCCCGCAGTTCTTGTGGGTGCCTTGAGACCAGTAGAAGCGACCGCAAGTGGGACACTTTCGTCGAGAGAAGTCGTTCTCCAGGAAGAAGCGAAGTTCGTAGTCGCTAGGCATCTCTGTGGAAATAAGCGGCACCCATATTAATCATCTCACAGCAGGAGGCGACCGGAGTCCTAAGACCTCAGCTGGTCTCCAACCAACCTGTCGACGATTGTGAGGAACTCCTCCTCCGTCCCTTTGGGGATGGTGGCCCCCGCGGCGATGTTGTGCCCTCCGCCCTCGCCCCCCACCATGGCCGCAGCTTTCCTCATGACCTCCGCAAGGTCCAGCCCCATCATCAACAGGTTCCTGGGTGCCCTTGCGCTGACCTTAACACCGTCCTCAGATTCAGCGAAGGCGATTAGGGGCATGTCTGGTTTCGCCTCCCCGGAGCCCAGGATCATGCCGGCGGCGATGCCCACCACGGTGTCCCGAATGCGGTCACGCCCGTGGAAGAACTGGATGCTGTCCATGGTCTCCAGGCCCACATCCTGGACCACGTCCAGGGAGTCCACGATGTACCCCCGGTGCTCCTTCAGCAGCTCGAGGGCCTTCTCGTAGTAGGCCTCTCTGTCGCCCCTGCACACATGGTAACCCACCTCAGCGGCATCGTACCTCCCGCATGCATTCAGGAGGGTTGCGAACTCCTTGGCGTCGTGTAACGGCGTCCCATCGACCTCCTTCTTGAGGAGGTAGACCTCCCCCACAAGCCTCCGAGCCAGCTTGTGTCCATATCCCTTCTGGAGCAGCATGGTAACCAGCTCAGAGATCACCCGTCTCCTCTCGTACTGAGCGAGGTCGATCCACCTTCTCCACCCATCCTTGACCTTGAGGTCGATGCCCAGTTCCAGGAAGAAAACGATGCATGCCTCTTCATCCTCGGTGAGACGGGGGAGGGGAGGGTCGTTGGCGTACTGGAGGAGCTTGAAGAGGGGTCTGGTCTCCCTGCCAAAGAGGCGGATGTCCTGGATTACTTGGAGGACTCCAGCATCGACGGCCTCCTTGACGATCTGGCGGTTCAGCCCGACGAGACGGCCTTGGGCCCTGTCCTGCAGGTCCCCCACTGCTCCCACTATCCCCAGAGCGGAAAGGTCGGAGTTCGAGGGAGCAAGCTCCTTCGCGACCAGGTAGGCGCAGCCAGCACTGCTTATCTCTGAGGTGCCGTCGAGCCCCACCAGGTGAGGGTTGACATGCATCATCTGTGTAGCTCCGTATGCAAGAAGATCCTGCCTCCTCTCCTTTGGGACGGTGGCCTTGGAGGGCACGTGATGGTCCGTGATGATGCCCCTCATTTCTGCCAGTAGATGGAAGAGGCCGCTCCCAAAGTCGGTAAGCCAGATGAGGTCTGGGTTGCTGTTTCGGATCTCCTCCACGGCGTTGGAATCCAGCTTTTTTAGAAAATGGACCTGATGCTCTACGCCCTCTCTCTCGAGGGCCAGGGAGGCGATCGTGCCAGAAGTAATGCCGTCAGGGTCTATGTGGCTGTAGATATCGACCTGGGATGCGGTCCTTAGCAGGCGGGGGACATCTCGAACGAGCCGCAGCACAACAGGGTATGATGCTGTTCATAGATAAGAATTGCAGGGAGGTCGATGAAGGCAGCGGGTCCACTGTGAGACTTGCGGGAGGGACACAACCTCTTTTACCTCGACAGTTATTGCGCAGGGGGTGGCCTGACTGAAGGCCGTGAACATGGTCCTAGCGGCTCTGGGCCTGGTCTTTGCACCGGTGGGAGTCTACCTCGCAACTCTGGAGGGCTGCATCAGATATCTGACTGTGGTAGGTCAGCAGGTCTGTACCGAATGGGGATTTCCCTATCAGGCTCCTGGGTACGCCCTCCTGACCCTCGGTATACTCCTCTTCGTCGCAGGTCTCGTCCTCGCACTACGAGAAAAGGGCTGAAGATTAGCCGCAGGGGGCGTCCAGAAGCTACGTTCCGAGACTAAAGGGTTATGAGATTGTCCACTCCTAGGGCCCCTGGATGAAGGCCATCTTCCTGGATGCGGGAGGCGTCATCACGCGTCTGAAGGCCTCCAAGCCCGTTGTCTTCCGGGAGGCCAGTGCGAGCAGAGGTCTCGATCTGTCGATGAGAAGGGTCCAGGCTGCTTTCGAGTCGGCGGACACTCTTCTGAAACAAGGTCAACAGATGATGCTCTCAGACTACCCTCGGTTTAAGGCCAGGTACATGGAGATTCTTAGATCGGAAACCGGTCTGGGCGACGAGTTGGAGGCGGTGTACGGGGAGTATATGCAGCTCCTTCAGTCACCTCGCTTTCGAAGCCTGTATGAGGATGCTCCTCCCGCCCTTCAGGCCCTGCGAGACAGAGGGTTGCTGCTCGGCGTCCTGTCTAACGCTTCCCAGGAACTCATCCCCCTCCTCCTTCGGATGGGTGTGGCCTACTTCTTCGACACCCTTGTCATCTCCCAGCTTGTGGGCTACGAAAAGCCCCAGACGGAAATCTTCCGCGTCGCCCTGGAGTCTCTTGAAGTTAGGCCGGAAGAGGCGTTCCATGTGGGCGACAGCTACTACTACGACTACCTGGGCGCCAGTAATGCTGGCCTCAAAGCCGTACTCCTGGACAGGGATGGGTCCTGCAATGACCAAGTCCCTAAGATAGGGAGCCTGCAGGAGCTGCCAAGCCTGCCAGACCTGTAAAGGCTATCTACGACCGCGGCCTTGTGGAGGAGGATGGCCGCAGACAAGGATGAAGAGATCAGGCAGATTCTGACAACATACAAGACGGTGGCAGTGGTGGGAGCCTCTCGGGACCCTTCCAAGGACGCCCACACGGTTCCCAGGTACCTCCAGGAGAACGGTTACAGGGTTGTTCCCGTCAACCCCTTCGCCGATGAGATCCTGGGTGAGAAGGTCTACAAGAGCTTAAAGGACATCCCGTTCTCCATCGACATCGTGGACGTATTCCGCCCCTCAGACCAGGTGGGGCCGGTGGTGGACGATGCTCTGGAGACAGACGCCAAAGTCGTCTGGATGCAGCTAGGCATCAGGAATGAAGAGGCCGCCAAGAAGGCGAGGGCTGCTGGGAGAAGGGTAATCCAGGACCGGTGCATGAGGATCGAGCTCTACAGGCTTAAGGGCCATGACTGATCAGTATATGACCACGCCCTGGACGCCTGGTACCGCCTTTATCGCGGGCAGCAGCTCCGTGGGAACCGGTGCATCAGTGATGATGAACCCGCGAGGCTGGTCCACCACATCTGGGTCGTCAACAACGACCTGACGGATGCTTATCGAAGCCCGAGCAATGATGGAGGACACGCCAGCCAGAATCCCCGGTTTCTTGGCATCGGTGGGAACGATTTCGATGGCGCCCCACTGCATCAACGGTGCAACCTCCTTGAGATGGCACACTGGCCAGAGCCTACCGAAGATCTGGGAAAGTTCCTCGTGGGCCTCGATCGTGCCGACAGTTGCGGTGATTACGCGGCGGTCCACACCCGCTGCCCTGCCTAAGGCCGTTTCGGAGACCCGGATGTTGCCGCAGAATACCTTGCCCCCTTTTACCCTAAGCCCATGCTGCAGCATCAACTGGGCCACCCTGCCCTGTCCTGGCAGCCTTTCGAAGTAGTGCTTAACCTTGCTCCACAATCTGCTCGCCAATGACCATTAGTGTACAACAATAGATAATAGTTGGCATCAGCTCGAGGATGCTGAACGAACATCCGAAAGAGACCTTGATGCCGTTTTCCATACTCTAAGGCGCTAAAGAGTTAAATAGTGTAAGCATCTATACCATGCAGAGAGGTGGTTCGACTGGAAGACGGACTGAGTAAGGTACTCCTGACAGTGGACGACGTACCTAGGCGGTGGTACAACATCTTGGCTGATTTCCCCAAGCCCCTGCCCATGCCTCTGAACCCCGCAACGAAGGAGCCAATAGGCCCTGAGGCCTTGGCTCCTATTTTTCCCATGGAGATAATCAGGCAGGAGGTTTCCCAGGACAGGTACGTGGACATCCCGGAGGAGGTGAGGGAAGCCTACCTGCGGATGGGCCGCCCATCTCCACTGTACAGGGCTCGGAAGCTGGAGAAGGCACTGAAGACGCCGGCCATGATCTTTTACAAACGAGAGGACCTGAGCCCCACCGGGAGCCACAAGCCGAATACGGCCATCGCCCAGGCCTACTACGCCTCCAAGGAGGGCGTCGAGAGGTTGACGACGGAGACCGGGGCGGGCCAGTGGGGATCCGCGCTGAGCCTGGCCTGCACCTACTTCGACCTGGCGTGCACGGTCTTCATGGTCCGAGTGAGCTATGATCAGAAGCCCTACAGGAAGTACGTGATGCAGATCTTTGGGTCCGACGTCTATCCATCGCCTAGCACGATAACCGAGTATGGACGGAGGGTACTCAAGGACGCCCCCGATCACCCGGGCTCCCTGGGAATCGCCATCAGCGAGGCCCTGGAGGCGGCGGTCAAGGACGAGGCCACCAAGTACAGCCTCGGGTCCGTGCTGAACCACGTCCTGATGCACCAGAGCGTCATAGGCCTCGAGGCCAGGTCCCAGATGGAGGCTCTCGACATGTACCCCGATGCTCTTGTGGGCTGCGTCGGAGGGGGCAGCAACTTCGCCGGCCTTGCCTACCCCTTCCTTGGAGAGGTCCTCCGGGGCGAAGCGGAGGCTGAGTTCTATGCCATTGAGCCCAAGGCTGTTCCATCCCTGACATCGGGGAAGTACGACTACGACTTCGGGGACACGGCGGAGATGACACCTCTGCTCAAGATGTACACTCTGGGCCACGCCTTCGTGCCTCCGAAGATTCACGCTGGCGGCCTCAGATACCACGGGGCGGCACCGTCCCTCAGCATGCTGGTGGAGACAGGGAGGATCAAGGCGAGAGCATACAACCAGGTGGAAACCTACGAGGCGGGGTCCCTGTTCGCCAGGACTGAGGGAGTCATCCCCGCTCCTGAGACCAACCACGCCGTGAAGGGTGCCATTGAACTGGCCCTCGAGGCCAAGGAGAGAGGAGAGGAGAGGGTTATCCTCTTCAACTTCTCTGGACACGGCCTCCTGGACATGGAGGGTTTCGCTCAGTTCATGCAGGGCAGGCTGGAGGTCTCTTAGGTAGCAGGCTTCAGCATCCCCTAGCGGTACATCTCCACCACGCCCTCGATGGCTGGCTTGGCCTGCTCCCTGAGCGTCGACAGGTGGGCCTGTATCATCTCCGCTTGCTCGTACAGCGGCTCCAGGGGAATCGTCACCTGAGGAAGCAGCCTGTCCACGCCCTCCACGAGCTTGGCAGCCGCCAGGGCGTCGGGAAGGAAAGGCCGGGTTTCCGCCACCAAGCTGATGACATTGAACCTAACCCACCTGCCCTCATTGAGGAGGACTCCCGATACCCCGGTTATCATTCCAGTCTCGAGCTGCTCGATACCCGAGGCACTGAGTCTATCCCTGGCTTTGTCGGTGCTCCCCACACCCCACAGCCTGAGGGGTTTCTTCCCCGCTTCGGAGAGAGGAAGCCCCTCCATGCAGATGATCTCCTGGCTCCCCTGGTCTCTGGTCCAAGCGAGGAGGGTCTTCGCCAGAGGTCGGTGGAGGACCGCTGGCAGCGGGACCTCGCTGATGAAGACAGCAATCTTGAGGTCCTCCCGGGCGTATATCCTGGCAGGAAACTTCGGCTTCTTGGAGTATATCATGGAGATGGGTGGGAACTCGGCCGAGTCCATCGCGGATATCTGGTCCAGCTTCAGGTTGCTTATCAGGTAGCTGCATGCGATGGTGCTGGCGAGGCCCACGGTGGGGATCGCCTCCAGGACCGTGCCGCCTCTAAGGTCCAGATCCTTGAACTTCCTGACCTCTATCTCAGTTATCTTCTCACCAGGGAGACTCATAGCGGCAATGGAGTTAAGGTTTCCCGCGGTTCGAACGATGCATCGTTTGTGAACTGAGTTGGAGACCTAGATCCCTGTGGGAGGCTAGTATCTAGGAGGCATCCTGAACAACCTTTTAGCCCCTAGGAGCATCCACAGGATGTTGGACGTAGCAATCGACGTTGGAGGGACATTCACTGACTTCGTCGCCCTGAGGGGGGACATCGTCAACGCCTTCAAGCTGCCCTCCACCCCCCATCGGCCCGAGGAGGTCCTCCTGAAAGGGCTGGAGAATCTGGAGGCCGCCAACGTGGGCCACGGGACGACCCTCGCCACCAACGCCATCATCGAGGGAAAGGGTGCCCCGACGGCCCTCGTCACCACGGCAGGCTTCGAGGACATCCTAACCATCGGTCGACAGCGAAGACCAAAGCTCTATGATTTCAGGGCCACGAGGCCGGAGCCCCTGGTCTCGAAGACGGCGACTTTCGGCCTGAAAGAGAGGGTGGATGCCCGAGGGCAGGTGATCGCACCACTGGCGGCCGAAGGTGTGAAGATTCTCGTGGGGAGGCTGAAGGCTGAGGGGATTAGGTCGGTAGCCGTCAGCCTTCTCTTCTCCTTTCTGAATCCAGACCACGAGGACCTCGTGGCCAGTGTTCTGTCAGAGCACTTCAATGTCTCCGTCTCCTCCCGGGTCCTCCCAGAGTTCAGGGAGTATGAGAGGACCTCCACCACCGTCCTGGACGCTTTGGTGGGTCCCATGGTCCGGGAGTACCTCTCTCGCCTGGAAGAGCGGCTCAAGGCCCGCCTCCTAATCATGCGTTCCAATGGTGGCCTGCGGGAGGGGCGCAGCCTGATGCGCAAACCCGTGGAGATGGTGTTATCTGGACCTGCTGGTGGCGTGGCGGGGGTCAAGTTCCTCTCCGACGCCCTTGGGCTGAGGGACGTGATGGCCCTTGATATGGGCGGGACGAGCGCAGATATCTCCTTGCTTCACGAGGGCCAGCCGACCTGGACCACGGAGGCGGAGATCGGTGGACACCCGCTGGCCCTCCCCGTCCTCGACATATCAACAGTGGGAGCAGGGGGTGGTTCCATCGCATGGTTCGATCCCGGCGGCGCCCTTCGCGTCGGTCCTCGCAGCGCCGGTGCTGACCCCGGGCCCATTTCCTACGGTCGAGGAGGCAAGGAACCCACCGTGACGGACGTGGACCTCGCCAGCGGCCTCCTCGGGGAGTCCCTCATAGGCGGGAGGATGACCCTTGACAAGACGCTGGCCGGAAGGGGCATCTCCGGACTCCGCCGAGATGTGGGCATTTCTGAAGAGGAACTCCTCCTGGGCGTTAGGCGGGTGGTGGTCTCCAACATGGTTAGGGCGGCAGCTCTCTCCTTCGCGAGGCGGGGTCTCGACCCGAGAGATTTCGTTCTTGTACCCTTCGGCGGGGCCGGGCCTATGCACGCCATGGAGGTCGCCCGGGAACTTCGAATCCCTAGGATAGTGGTCCCGCCGATTCCAGGGGCCTTTTCGGCCTACGGCATCTTGGTCTCGGACCTTCGGCTGGACTACGGAAGGAGCCTGCCAGGCCTTCTGGTGGACTCGGCGGAGCCTCTGGAGACGGCCTGGAGCGCCATGGAGGAGGAGGCTTTCCGCGAGTTGGAGCAGCAATCCACAAGTACAGAGGACGCCATCCTGCTGCGGTCCTTGGACCTCCGATACAAGGGCCAGAGCTACGATATCAACGTGCCCCTGAGCGATGACGTGGAATCCAGCTTCCACCGCCTCCACAAGGCCCGCTTCGGTTACTCCATGGAGGGGGAGCCCGTGGAGCTGGTGAACGTCCGGCTTACGGCCGTGGTTGAGCGTCCCAAGCCCATGCCGAAGGTCCCTGGGGCAACCGTCAGCAGGGATGCCAGCAGGAAGGCCCTCTTCGGCGAGGAGTGGAGCGACGTACCGGTCTATCCGAGGAACCAGTTACCGGCAGGCTACGAGGGCCGCGGCCCCATGATTGTGGAGGAGGAGACGGCCACCACCGTGCTCGACGAGGACGCCATGCTCCGCGTCGACGACCTCCGATGCTTGAGGATTGAGGTGAGGTGATGGATCCGGTATCCCTGGAGGTCCTCCGGAACGCCTTCACATTCATACCGGAAGAGATGGGCCAGGCCCTCCGCCGGACCGCCTATTCCCCCAACATAAAGGAGCGAATGGACGCCAGCTGCGCCATCTTCGACTCCCAGGGCAGGATGGTGGCCCAGGCGGAGCACATACCCGTGCACCTCGGCTCCATGCCCCTGGCTATCAAGACGGTCATGACCTCCTTCCGGGAGCCCCTGGAGGAGGGCGACCAGGTGATCCTCAACGACCCATACCAGGGCGGCTCCCACCTGAACGACATCACCGTAATCAAGCCAGTCTTCCTGAGGCGGGAGGTGGTGGGTTACGTGGCCAACAAGGCCCACCACGCCGACGTGGGTGGCGTTGCCCCAGGCTCCATGCCTAGTGGCAGCCGACTCATCTTCGAAGAGGGCGTACTCATCTCTCCTCAGAAGCTTCACACCGGCGGCAGGTTGAGCCCCGTCATCGAGGAGCGGGTGAGGAAAGGGATGCGGGACCCCCGGGAGAGGCTGGGCGATCTGAGGGCCCAAATTGCGGCCAACATCACCGGGGATAGGAGGTTCATCAGCTACCTGGAGAAGTATGGGTTGGAGCTGTTTGATGAGTTCTGTGAGGAGATTATGGACTACAGCGACCGACGGGTCAGGGCTGCCCTGAGCGGCCTGAAGGAGGGAGAATACGAGGCGGAGGACTGGCTGGACGATGACGGGGTCGTAGACGAGCCTCTGACCCTCCGGGTCGGCGTCACCGTCAAACCGGACGCCTTGGAGGTGGACTTCGCCGGTACCCAAGGAATGTCCGAAGGCAATCTAAACGCCCCATACGCGGTGACCCTCTCCAGCGTCTATTACGTCACCCGCTGCATCACGGACCCGGGGGCGCCTCCCAACGATGGCTGCTACCGCTCCGTCCGGGTGCGTGTCCCGGAGGGGAGCCTCCTCAACCCCCTCAAACCAGCGGCTGTGGCTGCAGGCAATGTGGAGACGTCCCAGAGGATCGTGGACGTCACCCTGCTTGCCTTAAGAGACGCCAGCCCCGATATGGTGCCTGCCCAGTCCCAGGGGACCATGAACAACCTCCTGCTCGGCGGTAGTGTCGGAGGAGGGGAGTTCGCCTACTATGAGACCATAGGCGGGGGCGAGGGTGCCTTCCCCTTCAGGGATGGCATGAGCGGGGTCCACACCCACATGACGAACACCATGAACACGCCTGTCGAAGCGTTGGAGCTGGCCTATCCGCTGCGGGTGGAGGAGTATAGGCTGATAGAAGGTTCAGGGGGCGAGGGGCGTTTCAGGGGCGGCTGCGGCATAAGGCGGGCCATCCGTTTCCTCGGCGATAGGGGGACCCTTTCTATAATATCGGACCGGCGAAGGTTTGCACCGAAGGGCACCTCGGGGGGTGGAGACGCAAAGCCAGGAAGAAACCACCTCGTGAGAGGCGATGCCCTCATCCCCCTTCCCTCAAAGGTAACCATGGGCATTCGCCGTGATGATCTCGTGGTCGTGGAGACTCCAGGTGGCGGAGGCTGGGGTCGCACCGAAGAGCTTCTTTAGGCAATCCCTCATTCCTCCACGGTGGAACCCCTCCTGCTCCTGCTGGCGGTACTGCTCTTCGCCTTGCTGGGAACGGCTGCTGGGGTCGCCACAGGCATAACCCCTGGACTGCACGTTAACACGGTGGCGGCTCTGGCGATGGCCCTCCAGGGGGGCCTCGTCTCCATGGCGACCTACCTCTTTGCCTGGGCTTCACCCTCCATCGACGACCTCCTCCTGGTGGTTGCGGCCATGGTGATCGGGAACGTGGTTGCCCACACCTTCCTGGACTACATACCCTCCATATTCCTTGGCGCTCCGGAGGCAGAGACAGCCCTATCCGTCCTGCCGGGCCACAGGATGCTCCTGCAGGGCAGGGGTTTCGAGGCCATCAGGCTCTCGGCCAAGGGTAGCATGACTTCGGCCCTTCTCTCGCTGGCCCTCATACTCCCCTTCAGGCTGATCATGGGGTCACCCATCAACGCCTACGAGGACCTTCGCCCTTTCTTCCACCTGCTTCTCATCCTGGTGGCCTCCATTTTCATCGTCGTGGAACCCAGGAGGGTTCCTGAGGACGGGAGGGTGCTGGTCTGCGAGTTACCTCATGGGATCCTGAAGGAGGCGGAGCCTTTGCCACCTCTTCGCCACCTCGGGCCCTCCCAGGCAGCTTCCCTGGATGAGGCGTTCCTCCTGACGGGAAGCGTGGTCGGGCGCGAGGGGGACCTGCTGGAACTCGAGGATGAGGATGGCAGAGTGGTGGTGACTTTGAGGGGGGCCGCAGACGTTCATCTGGAGGGGGAGGTTTCCCTCTTCGTCGTTCCGGAAGTGCTCGCTGGGAGGTACAGCGGCCTGATCCAGAAAGGCTGGGCCCTCCTGATATTCCTCCTATCTGGATTCCTGGGGTACGTGGTTCTGTCGTCACCACTCCTCACCAGGAATCTCTTTCTCTTTGAAGGTCTCCAGGGAGACCCCAACTCCATCGCCTTTCTCCCCCTTTTCACAGGTCTCTTCGGCCTTCCGACCCTCCTGATAAGCCTCCTCAAAACACCTAGGTTACCCCCCCAGGAGCTTGACCCGGAGTCAACAGAACTCGACTCGATGGCCAAGGCCAGGGCCACCTTGAGCGGCTCCCTTGCGGGGGCCTTCGTGGCTTGGATACCGGGGGTGACGGCCGCGACGGCCACAGTCCTCTCCCAGCTCTTCTCGGGCCGGCGGGAGTCCAAGGAGAAGGGAGATGAGGAATTCATCCTCTCCCTTTCCTGCGTAAACACCTCCACCGCCATCTTCACCGTCATCGTCCTCTTCGTCCTCCTCCGGGCGAGGAGCGGAGGTATGGTGGCTGTTCAGGGCATCGCTGGTCCTCTCATCGACCAGTGGGAGCCCCTGGAAGCCATCCCGGCGGCCCTCCTCCTCTTCCTTGTGGCCGTAGTAGTCGCTTCCACGGTCTCCTTCTACCTCACCCTTTCAATCGGGGGCCTCTTCGCTCGAGCCTCCCACCGCATCCCGTATCGTAGCCTGGTGAGCGGAACCATTGTCTTTCTAGTCGCAATCATCATCCTCCTCTCAGGCTTGGCAGGATTGATGGTCGCGTCAGTAGCCACCATGATCGGCCTCCTCCCTCCCTTGGTGGGCGTACGCAGGGTACACCTCATGGGCTGTCTGCTTTTGCCCCTCATCCTCATCCTTGGCTAGAAGAACCTATTATCCCAGGGACCATTTCCACCCATGGGCCTCAAGACGGGAAAGATACCCCTGGACCTGCTGGAGGAGCTTATACCTCTGAAAGGCGCGGAGGATCCCTCCGTCTTCCTGGGACCCGCGGTGGGCGAGGATGCCGCCGTCGTGGATCTGGGAGACAGATACCTGGTCCTGAAAACGGACCCTGTCACCTTTGCCGAAGAGGACATCGGATGGTATTCGGTCCACGTCAACGCCAATGACGTGGCCACCAGGGGCGCCAGGCCCCGATGGTTTCAAGCATCCATTCTCTTGCCTCTGGATGCCCACGAGGCCCTGGTCAGGAGCATCTTCCTTCAGATCCACGAAGCCTGTCTTGAGCTCGGCGTCGCAGTAACAGGGGGCCATACCGAGGTAACCCCCGCCGTCAACCAGGCCGTGGTCGTGGGGGATATGCAGGGTATTGTCTCCAAGGAAGGTCTCGTCCTGACCTGCGGCGCCAGAGAGGGTGACATCGTCCTTCTGACCAAGGGGGCTGGGATCGAAGGAACCGCCATTCTGGCCAGAGAGAGGCGGGAGGAGTTGGAGGGAAGCGTGGATCACGCCCTCCTCCAAAGAGCTGCGGACTTTCTGAGATCCCCGGGCATCTCTGTAGTATCTGAAGCCCTAATGGCCGCCGAGATGGGGGCCACGGCTCTCCACGACCCCACAGAGGGCGGAGTGGCCATGGGACTCTTCGAGATGTCGAAGGCCTGCGGGAGGGAACTGGCTGTAGAACCGTCGGCCATACCCGTGGAAGAGGAGACCAGGGCCCTCTGCGATCACTACGGACTCAATCCCTTGGGCCTCATCGGCTCCGGGTCTCTCCTCGTGGCCATCCCCAAATCCAGGAGCAAGAAACTCCTGAGTGCCTTCCAGTTCGAGGGAATCAAGGCGACCGTCATTGGCCGAGTGTCAGGGAGCGGGGTAGGGCTAACCACCGTGGGCAAGCCGGGACCATACCCCCTAGAACCCTCGGAAAGGGATGAGATCACCAAGGTTCTGGGGCCTCAGAAGACGTAGCGCCCCGCGTTATAGTTCAGGGTCTGACCCGTGAGGGTGTCCGTCTTCGCAAGGAAGAGGATGCCCTGGGCCACTTCTTCCGGCTTGAGCACTCTCCTCAGGAGGTTCAGATGCTGGACCTTCTCCCTCAATTCCGGGAGCAGCATGTCGGTGTCCACCGCGTCTGGGGCTATAGAGTTGACCAGGACGCCGTCGGGGGCCAACTCCGGGGCCAGGGCCCGAGTGAAGCCCAGCACGCCCGCCTTTGAGGCAGCGTAATGGACCCCAACCACGCCGCCCATGAGGCCCGCTATGGAGGATACGTTCACAATCCTCCCGTGGGTCTTTCGAAGGTGGGGGAGGGCGTGGCGGCACATGTTGAAGGCTCCCTTCAAGTTCACATCCAGGGTCCTCCCCCAGACATCATCGGTAAGCGTTTCCATGCTCGCGGGTATCAGGACAGCGGCGTTGTTCACCAGGACGTCAAGTCTGCCGAACTCATCCACCGTGCCCTTGACGACCCGCTCAGCGTCCCTCGAAGAGGCGATATCACACTGGTAGGCTGTCCCTGTGAAGCCGCGGGCGGCAAGCTCTCCCCGGACCTCCTCCGCCCTCTCCCTCTGCTTGAGATAAGTGAAGGAGACCTTGCAGCCCTCCTGCGCAAAAGCCAGTACCGTCGCTCTGCCGATGCCCCTTGAGCCGCCTGTTACGATGGCCACCTTGCCTTCTAGCTCCATATCCTCCCTCCACGGGGGAAGCCCGCCACCCTACTTATCCCTTGGGTCGTCCTTCAAAGGCAGCCGGCACACTCATCGTGTCGATGCGATCGTCGATTCAGCCCTCCCATACCGTGGCGTTCCTACTGGAGGCCGGCCTTAGAGGTCGCGGAGGTGTGGGTAGCGTGGCTGAGAAAACCTACTCCATGAACCAGCTCGTTCTCGCTGGCCTTTCCGTTGTAACGGGCCTGGTGGGAATTTAGATTCTGGTGACGGACAACATTCTCTGGGAGGTCAGCCCGAGTCGTGCCTATGCCCGCATAGGCTTCGTGATCATCTTCTTCGTCCTGGGAGGCCTCCTGCTGCTCCGCCAGAGGACTGGTCTCCTGGCCCTTGCCGCGTGGTCGCTTGTCCAGTTGCTGCTGCTCCTAGGAAACATAGCCTTCGGGCTCTTCTCCGACTTCACCGTAGAGGAAGCCGCCGGATTCCTCTTCCTGGAGCAGCCTGGCGCCGGATTCCTGCCCTTCTTTGCGCTGGTCGTCCTCTTCCTGATATTCTCTGCCGTCCTCTTCTTTCGGTCGAGGAAGGCATCCGAGTAGGCCTGGTGTGCACAAAGCTTAAGGCCTTCACGTATTCCACGGGTGTGGACGCTAGAGAGAAAGCCCTGGTCACCTACGCGACAGCGGCCCATGCCCTGAACCATGGCTACATCCTCCTGGTCCCCCTTTTCATCGGACTTGTGTGGATTAGGGAGTTTCAGTCAGACACCTTCATAATGGGCCTGGTGGCTTTCGCTGCCTACGCCTTTTTCGGCGGTGGAAGCGTCCCCTTCGGCTTCCTGGCCGACAAGATCGGGTCGAGGCCCCTGATGATGATATACCTGGGAGGGGCTGCGGTCTCCCTGGCTCTCACCTCCCTGGCCCAGGACCTGATCCAGCTGACTCTGGGTCTCTCCCTTCTGGGCCTATCGTGCAGCATATACCATCCCATGGGCATCGCCATGATCTCCCGCGAGGTCAGGCAGCAGGGCAAGGGCCTGGGCTATCACGGCATGGGCGGCAGCCTGGGAATCGCCCTCGGCCCCTTTACCGCCAGCCTCCTCCTGCTTGTGATGGGCTGGAGGAGTGTTCTCCTCCTCTTTTCCACCCCGGCAATCCTTCTCTTGGTGGCCATCGCCCTCAAGGGGCCCGTGGAGCTCGCCCCGAGGAGGGTTCCGGACCTTCGGGAGCTCTCAAGCAGCTTCGCCAACTACGCTTTCCTGCTGGTCCTCATGGTGTACATCTTCGCCGGTATAGCCTACTGGGGTGCCCTCACGTTCCTCCCCCTATATCTGGATGGCCAGCAGCTTCCCTCCCTCTCCCTGGGGGTGTATTCCATGACCCCCGGTGCCTACCTCTTCTCCGCCCTTCTGGCCATCGGTGCCGCAGGCCAGGTAGCGGGGGGCCATCTGGCGGATAGGTCGAGGGTGGAACTCACCCTTGCAGCCCTCTCCTTCCTCGTGGCCGCCCTCCTCATCCTCCTGGCCTTGCCGGAGAGTTTGGTGGTGGGGACCATCGCCATCGCCTTTGGCTTCCTCCTCTTCTCCCTAGAGCCCATGCAGAATCTGCTGGTATCGACCAGGACCCGTGGAAACGTGAGGGGAGTGGCCTTCGGCCTAGTCTTCCTGTCGGTTTTCGGCGTGGGGTCCGTCGGGGCGGCCCTCGGAGGCTATGTCTCCAAGGCAAGTGGCCTAAGCACGGTCTTCCCCCTCCTCTCCTTCTTCATGGTGGCCAGTGCAGTGGCCTCTCTCCTCCTCCACCGGGCCGCAGGGAAGCCAGCTCAGCCAACCATCCCCTCCACGAGGACAGAGTAGTCCTCGAAGGAGGTCTCGCAAGGTGGTCCGTTGCTGTAGAGCAAGACACAGTTGCGGGGGAACTCCTGGGAGATGCCAACTATGGTGCTGGACACCGTCCCGGCTCGGTCTCTGTGGAGGCATACGGACTGTCCCTCGTACACCTCGTGGTCCGAGGCCACGGCCTTCAGGAGGCTCCAGACGGCCTCGGGGGAGGCAAGGTCCTTCCCTTCCACCAGCTCCCTGACTCTCCTTATTCTGGGACGGCTGAGGTCGTCCACGTCCATGTTGGTGAGGATGTGAACGTCCTCTCGCAGCTCCACGGAATGGGTCTCCTCCCCATGCTGGGTCACGAAGGCCCTTCCCCGGTCGCAGAAGAGGAGGTTGAAGGGGTTGTACTCCACCTCAGCCAGTTCCTCCTCGACGAAATCCTTCACCTCCAAGGCTGAGGCCCGCTGCAGGGCCTCCAGGCAGAGGAGTCCCCGGGACCTCAGGGAGGAGTCGAAGGTGCCCTCATGCCTGTTGGAGATTGCGGCGACGACGCCCATGTCGTTGACGCCAATCCAGGTCCCACCCGCCTGTAGGTCTCTGGGGGCCACAACGAACCTCCTTTCCCGAGTCAGGGCCGGCTCCTGGGAGGGCCTTTCATAGGCCTCGTCGCGGTTCATCACAAGGACGATGGGATAGCCTGTCACCAACTGTCTCAGCAGCAGAAGGGTACACATCTGGGCGAGGAAGGGCCCCTGAGATTAAAGACTTCTCCTTCTACAAACCGTTAATAATTGACATGCTTCTCCCATTCTCGGATATGGACGTGGTCATACTGGCAGCCGGGCGCGGTACCCGCCTCCTGCCCCTGACAGCCACAAGGCCGAAGCCTATGGTCCCCTTTCTCAACCAGCCCCTCATGGACTACGTGATGGATCTCCTCAGGGACTTCCAGCCCGAACGCATCTTCATCCTGGTGGACTACTTGGGTCACCAGATCGTCGCCCGCTACAAGGACTGGGGAGGGAGTGAGGTGGTCTTCACGGAGAGGAATGAGCCTCTGGGGACCGCGGGAGCGGTTGGGGTGGTGGCGGAGCACCTGAGGGACACCTTCCTGGTCCTCAGCGGGGATCTGATCTCGGGCCTAGAGCTCCAGCCCGTGGTGGACTTCCACCACCAGAAGATGGCAGAGGCCACCATGGCGCTGTCCAGGGCGGACGATCCAAGCCAGTACGGTATCGCCGTGACGGATGGGGATGGCAGGGTGACCCAGTTCTCGGAGAAGCCCGTCAGGGACAGTGCGTTCAGCAATCTGGTCAACGCGGGCATCTACGTCTTTGAGCCCGAGGCCTTTCAGCTCCTGCCAGAGAAGCGGCCCGTCGACATATCCCGAGACCTGTTTCCGAAAATGCTGGAGGCAGGCAGTCGCCTCTACGGGTATCCTTTCGACGCATACTGGAATGATGTGGGGCGTCCGGGCAACTACCTCATAGCGACGGAAGACTGCCTCAGAGGGAAGTACAGGACCGAGGTGACCCCTCCCGTGTCCCCCGCCCAGAACGGGGGATTCCTCGTAACGGGAAGGAACTGCACCATCGCCAGGGACGTCTCCATCGGCAGCTTCGCCATTCTCGGCAACGATGTGGAGGTAAGAGAGGGGGCGACCCTCGATTCCTCCGTCATCTTCTCCCACACCGTGGTCAGTGAAAAGTGTAATATTCGAGAGTCCATAGTGGGCGAGAGGTGCGTGTTGGAGCGCGGAGTCGTCGTGCGGGCGGGCAGTGTCGTGGGAGACGCCTGCTTCATCAAGGCTGAGAGTGTGCTGGGCTTCAACACTAGGTTATGGCCGGGTTCCCGCCTCGGAGAGGGAACCATGATAAACCCAGATTGAGGGATCATATGGAACTCTACACGGCTGAGGATTTGGACGTTTACGGAGTGGTGGATCTTGGGCAGGCGGTGGGCACGGCTTATGGGCCCGCCTCCCTGCTGCTCACAGGAAGAGACGGCCTTCACGTCTCTAGGATGGTGAAGAGGGGACTCATCCTCGGAATAGCCTATACCGGGGCCTCCGTTCTGGACCTCAGGCTGACGCCGAAGCTTGTGCTGGATGACCACCTTAGCCACCAGGGGGAGGGAGCCCTTTACGTGGACTACCGTCCCTCTAGGATCCGCATAGCCCTGGATGGGCAGAAAGCTGAGGAGAAGGCCCAGGAAGCGTATAGCATACTGGAATCCAAGGAGTTCGTGAGGGCTCCACTGTCTGACCTGGGGGCGATCTCCCTGTACCCCAACGCCATAGACGACTACGTGAACGGCATTCACAAGCGGGTGGACTTCTTGAGAAGCCTGAGCGTTCTGGTGGACTGTCAGAACAGGCCGATTACAGTCCTCATGTCGCCCCTCTTGGAGAGCTATGGGATGAGGGTTGACCTCTTCAACGACCGGGTCACCCACTACCAGGAGCCTCGGGGCGAGGAGGAGTTTCTGGACCGCTTTAGGAGAGGACGTTACGACCTTGCCATCCGCTGGATAGAGGACAGGTTCGAATTGTATGACAAGGAGGGGGGCCGGTCCTCGCAAAGCGACCTCCTGGCCCTCATTCAGTCTCTGGAAGAGCAGTAGCCGGGGGTTCTCGGGGAGTGGTGGGAACCATTCCGCGCGCCGTAAGGTAAATGCCCAGTAGGGCAACGGCTCCTCCCGCCATGTCCCATGGGCTAGGCATCTCCGCGAGGAGGACGAGGGCCAGCATCGATGCTAGGACGGGCTCACCCAACAGGCTTGTCGACACGACCGGTGTCTTGATGTACCTCAGGGACCAGTTGTAGAGGGTGTGGCCCAGTAAGGTCGACACAACGGCCAGGCCAAGGAAGAGGAGGAGTTCTCGTCCCATGTCGTTCCCCCCCGGCAGAATGCTCCCATGGATGGCCACCGTGGCAGCGAGGAGGACCAGGGAGCTGGAGGAGTATACGAGGAAGACGTATGGGACCAGGGAGACCGTCTGTCGAATTCGACGCCCGGCCAGGAGGTAGATCGCCGTCATGAGGCCGCCTACAAGGGCCAGGAGGTCTCCCACCAAGCTGCTGGCTTCGGTCACGTCCCCCATGGCAATGATGAAGACGCCTGTGAAGCCCAGGAGGATGCCGAGTGTGGCCATCCTCGGAACCATCTCTTTCATCAGGTAGTGTGAGAGGAGGGCCACTAGGAGGGGATGGCTGTTGACCAGGATGACAGAACTCGCCACCGATGTGTAGTCCAGGGAGGATATCCACGTAGCGAAGTGGACGGCCAGCGCCGTACCGACAGCAATCATGGTGAGGATCTGTCTTCGGTCTAGGTTCTTGATTTCGCCCCAGAATCTCCCAAGAGCTATGGGCAGGAGGAAGAGGGAGGCCAGCCCCATCCGATAAGTGGCCTTCACGAGGGCGTGGGATTCGCTCCAGCGAATGAAGATGGAGGCGAAGGAGACGCCTATGACAGCCACGATGATGGCGACGTAGGCCCTCCCCCCACGCATCCCTCGGGATTATTCCAGGGTGTTCTAAATGTTTTCCATAAGGTAGTCTACAGGCAGGGAATACAATCACTAAGCGCTGCGTCGCTGTGCCATCATGGCGAACCTCCTGGCCCATAGCCTCTTCTCGCTCAGCTCCTACAGCGCCGTGTGGTGTTGGTTTTCTGGGGAGCCCCTGTCAGGTTTCGCCTTCGTCGCCGCCTTAGTCTCCCTCCTCCCAGATGTCGAGGAGGGCCTTGGCAAGGACCCGTCCCCCTTTGCCCACTCCGTCGGCTACTTGCTCCTCTGGGGTCTCCTCTCCTTCTCCGTCCTCAGCATCGCATCCTCCCTTGGACTCATCCCTTCGTCGGTTGTGCTGCCAACAGGGCTAGCCGTGGGCCTCGGCCTTGGATCCCATCTCTTCCTGGACGCTCTCCGTTGGCCAGGCATCTTGGGCATTCCGCGGGAAGGAAGGTGGTCACGAATCTGCCTGCCCTGCAGAGACGGGCTCTCGCGAAGGCTCGACCTTCTCGTCTGCGTCGGCTCAACTTCTGTCCTGCTGGTCCTGGTGGCGCTTTTCTGAGGAGACAGCCCTCAGCCTGTCAACTCCACTAACCTCCTCAATGAGGTTAGCGACGGGATCTGGCACCAGCTCCTTCCACTTCCCGCCCCTCAACATCCTTCTCCTGATCTCCGTCCCGGAGAAGGACTCCTTGTCAAGGAGAGGTTTGTCGAGCACCTTTATCCCCGCCTCTTGGAAGAGGCGTCGAGTCAAGGGGTCATGGGAGAACACTGCTTCGAAGGAGGGGACGAGGGACAGAACGTGGCTTACCCACTGGGAGTGGACGCCCACGTCTGGAATAGCGATGATGTGCCAATCCTCGATACCCTCTTCCTCCAGGGTCAACCTAATCATCTCATACCGCTCGGAGAAAGTGAAGGGATTCTCGGGCTGGTGACTGAACTGACTGCTACCCACGCCGACGATGACCTCGTGGAAGTCCTCTAGGATCCGTTTGAGCAGGTAGAGGTGCCCTCGATGGAAGGGCTGAAATCGTCCGACGAACAGGGCCCTGCGGCCTTTTGAGGGCATCGTCCGTAACCTCCCGATTCTAGACCCGCGGTCCGTCAGGGCTGCCCACTACAAAAGGCCTTCCTTGTCCCTTCGGAGAATTCCAGGGAGGAGGAATGACCCCGTCGCCCGGTCCTAGAACTCCTCCTCGATGAAAAGCTCCAGATAGTCGCACTCCAAGGTCAGGAATTTCCTGCAGTGGGTGCAGTGCCAGTCGTCCTGTCCTGGCTCTAGGGAGGTGTTGAACTCATAACAGTGGAATCCAGAGAAGTCCTCGTACTCCTCCTCCGTCAGCACCACCCTACTGAGGAACGGGCCGGTCGGGACTCACCACAGGCTTCGCCCTGGGGGAAACCATAGTGGCCAGCTTGGTGATCAGGCTGCTCTTCTTCGGCCCCACCACGGCGTGGTCCAGAACCTCCTTGAGGGTTTCTACTGCGACTATCTCAATCTTGCCGACGTACCGGCTCTCTATGAGGACATCGTTGATGTTGGACTTGGGGATGAGAACCTTTCTGAAGCCCATCTCCGCCGCCGACTCGACCTTGGCCGTGATGCCTCCCACTGGTAGCACCTGTCCCCTTATGCTGAGGGAACCCGTCATTGCCACCGTCTGGTCCACCTCCACGTCTTCCAGAGCAGAGATGACCGCGGTGGCGACGGATATGGAAGCACTGTCCCCCTCGACTCCCTCGTGGGTGCCGACGAATTGGACGTGGATGTCGTAATTGCTGATGTCCTCACCAGTGTACTTCTTGATGAGGGCAGAGACGTTCTGGACTGCCTCCTTGGCGATCTCTCCCAGACGACCGGTGGCGATGATCTTCCCGTCGTTCTTGCTCTGGGCGGGGGTCACCTCAGCCACTATGGGTAGCACTATTCCGGAGAACTCCGACATGCTCGGGTCAGCGTTAAGGACGGCGAGACCGTTGACTACGCCTATCAGGGCACCCTCGGTGACGAAAGTCTTGTAGTCCCTTCTCCGCTCTATGAACCTGTCGGCCACCTGCTGTTCCAGGCTGCGGGCCATCTTCTTCGCTGTAAGGACGTGCTCAGCGGTCGCGAAGGCCGCTCCTTCCTCTCTGGCTATATCCCCCGCCACCCGGATGAGGCCCCCGAGTTCTCTGATCCGCAGCGTGAGCTGGCCCCTTCGGCCCGCCCGCCGCTGGGCCTCTCTGACTATCTCCATTACCCCGCTCTTGTCGAAGTGGGGTATCTTGCCGTCCTTGGCGACTTCCTGGGCTACGACTCTCACCAGCTTTTCACGGTTCTCAAGGGTGTCGGGCATGACGCTCTTCATGTAGACCTCGTAGCCATAGCCCCTGATCCTGGACCGGAGGGCGGGGTGCATACCGCCAAGAGCGTCCAGGTTGCCCGCGGCCACCAGGATGAAGTCACAGGGTACGGGCTCCGTCTTCACCATGGCCCCGGCGCTCCTCTCGCTCTGTCCGACTATGCTGAACTTCTTCTCCTGCAGGGCCGTCAGAAGGCTCTGCTGGCTTTCCAGCCGGAGCACGTTGATCTCGTCGACGAAGAGGACACCCCGGTGGGCCTTGTGAATGGAGCCTGCCTCAACCCTCTCGTGGGCCGGGGTTTCCAGACCCCCTGACTGGAAGGGATCGTGTCTCACATCCCCCAGGAGGGCACCCGCGTGGGACCCGGTGGCGTCGATAAAGGGAGGCATGTCGTCGGGATCGTGGCCCGTGAGTAGCTTGGGCACGACGAGCATATCTTGCCGGTTTCCCGCATAACGAGTGGCCATGAAGATGATGGCGGCCACGAGGATGCCGAAGAGAAGGACCATGGGATTGGGAGGCGTGGTGAGGAAGGCCAGGAGGGCGGACATAAGGACAATCACCACGATGATGGTCGTCATCATGGAGGCCCTCTGCTCTTTCCTCTTCATGGCCTCTGCTTTGTGAGCCTGAACAATCTCCTTGCCCTTGCCGGCGGGGACGACCCGTATCTTGGGCTCGTTGGAGTCCTCCGGGTTGTGGTAGACGATGATGTCCTGTAGCTCCTCCCGGGGCAACAGCTCGGACATGGCCCTGGCCAGCATCGACTTGCCCGTTCCAGGGTCCCCGATGAGCATGACGTGCCGCTTCTGATCAGCCGCTTTCTTTGCGACCTCAACGGCTTCTTCCTGACCTATGACTTGGTTTACCAGCTTCTCAGGAATGGCGAGCTCTGCAGTTGTCTCAAATGGCTGGGTTTCAATCCAGTCTTCCAGGGGAGTCAATGCTTTGTCGGTTGCCTCAGAATCACGCTGTGTCATCAGGTGTCATCCCTTGGTATAACTAGTCTTGAATAGGGACTAGGTCTTATTAAAGTTATTCTCCAATAATCGTCCCGGGTATCGAAGTCCATACGCGCCTGGGAGGCAACCGGTTGCAGAAAGCAAGCGGATTGTTGCGAGGGGATTCCGACGAAGGAGCCGTGTGCGTGACTCCTGAGAGGCCACCGTGCTTGAAGTCGGTCTTCAAAAGACAGAGTCTGGGCGGGCAAACCGGACTGTGCTTTCGGACCCATGTTGCCCTACAGGGGCGCAGCTTGAAAAGGGCTAGGCAGGAGGTTCCCTTCTAGGGAGCGACCATTCTCTTCGCTATCATCTCTGATAGCTTCTGGAAAGCTTCCTGAACGTTTTCCCCCGTCTTCGCGCTAGTGTAAATGTAGGGGGAGCTGTACTTCTGAGCGACCTTCTTTAGGTCCCCGTCCTGAAAGCTTATCTGGTCCTCCAGGTCCACCTTGTTTGCCAGGAAGTGTATGGGTATCTCTCCTGTGACCTTGTTCACGGCCTTCACCCAGTCATGGAGGTCGTAAAGGGTGTCCTTCCGGGTGACGTCACAGACGGCCAGGATGCCCTGGGCACCGTGGAAGTAGGCCTCCTTCAGCAGTTCCCGGAAACCTTTCTCCCCCATGATGTCCCAAATGGTCATGTCGACGGCAACACTGCTCCCGTTCTCACCCTCGACCACGATCTCCTTCTTGGAGACCTTGGCCCCGAGAGTCGAGATATAGCGGTCGTCAAACTCGTCGTGGATAAATCTCCTGATGAGGCAGGTCTTGCCGACGGCCCCCTCACCCACGAGGCAGACCTTGACTTTCATCTTCTCCATCTCTAGCCACTCCGAGGAAGCAATTTGCCTACTCTGAGTCCCATTATAAAACCCTATAGACGCCGTTATCACGCTCGATATCTGCGGACTGAGACGCTGGCTGAAAGGTTCCGCTGGACGCCATCGGACTGTCTTGCGAACTATTAGGAGCTGTTCTTGAGCAACCCCTTGGCGATGGATTTGAAGGCTAACTCGACGTTCTCCCCAGTCTTGGCGCTGGTGATGACGTGAGAACATGAATGCTTTCTAGCAAAGCGGGCCACATCCTCTAGCCGTACTTGGATGTCATCCTCCAAGTCCGCCTTGTTGCCCACAACCACCAGCGGTACCTTGCCTGCGATCCTGTAGACTGAAGAGATCCACCCCTCCAGTTCTTCCAGGGTCTCGGGCCGAGTGAGGTCGGAAACCGCCACGATCCCCTGGGTTCCCTCGAAGTATGCCTCCCTAAGGAGTTCGCGGAAGCCCTTCTCGCCCATGATGTCCCAGACTGTCATGGTGACGCGGTGACGGTCCTTTCCCACCGACGTCAACTCTGTTTTGGTTATCTTGGCGCCTATGGTAACGAAGTATCGGTCCTCGAAGACGTTGTGGACGTAACGGTTGACCAGGCTCGTCTTGCCGACGGCAAACTCCCCAACCAGGCATACCTTTGCCTTGAGAACTTTCTCCGAAGGAGGCCTGAGGGCGGCCATCGGTCAGGGTTCTGGAGCCAGGGAAGATAACCCTTCCCACGGCCTTATCACTGGTGATTCTACCGCTAGATCTCCTCCACGATTTGCTGGGAGACCCTCTCCTTCACAATCCTGGTGGCGAGACCCCTGAAGGCTTCCTCGACGTTCTCCCCCGTCTTCGCGCTGGTGAAGTGCCAGGGAGAGTCGTAGGCCTTGGAGAACTGCTCCACCTCATCTCTCCCCATCTCCATCTTCTCCTTGAGATCCATCTTGTTGGCGAAGATCTCGATGGGTATCCTCCCGGTCACGCTGTATACACCCTCGATCCAGTCGTCCAAGTCGTCCAGGGTGTTCCTTCTGGTCACGTCACAGACCGCTATGATGCCCTTTGCCCCGTAAAAGTAGGCTTCCTTCAAGAGCTCCCGGAAGCCCTTTTGACCCATGATGTCCCACACGGTCATGTCCACCTTCAGCTTACCCTTGCCCCCCCGGGCCTCCATGAAAATCTCCTTCTTGGATACCTTGGTGCCCAGGGTCTGGATGTACTTGTCGTCGAAGTCGTCGTGAACGAAGCGGCGAATCAGGCTTGTCTTGCCTACGGCCGCCTCCCCCACGAGACAGACCTTCATCTTCATTCGTCTGGCTTCCATGACCCTCACGCTCAACGTCCTTAGACCGCATATAAACATTCGTCTTATGTTATCAAGGACGATATGGGGGGCCTCATCGACGGGGTATGAACGACAGTCATCTGGGCGGCCACCGTCTTCTGGGGCCAAGGAGGGCCCCGACTTCGAACCCTCTCGCCCGGTTGGCGGAAGTGTACCGTCGGTTATATGGTCATAGAGAGATGTCCCGTGGCGATCCAGTGGACGAGACTGGAGGCTATTGGAGCAAATGGGCACCTCTCTGGGACTTTGCCTTGAGGGCCGTGGGACTTCACACCAAGTATCGCAAGGAGGCGACAGGGGTTCTTGGCCTGGAAAAGGGCGAAACCGTTCTCGATGCGGCCTGTGGCACAGGCCTCAACCTACCGTATCTCCATGATGGAGTTGGAGCTGAGGGACTCATCGTGGCCGTCGATATCGCTCCCGGCATGCTACGAAGGGCGGAGAAGCGGGCCCACAGGCATGGCTTCGAAAACGTCGAATTCGTCCTTGCAGACATCGCCAGCGCAGGTTTCCCGAAGGTCGATGCCGTCTCGGCGTTCTGGTGTATGATCAGCTTCCCTAACTATCGGGATGCCCTGGCGAGGCTGGTAGATTCCCTGCGCCCCGCAGGCAGGATTGCCCTTTTGGACTTCAAGAGAATCGAGGGGGCTGGCGCCTCCCTTCTGAATCCAATCTTCGAAAACGTGTGCCGTCTCACCAAGCAGGATGTCACGCGAGAGCCCTGGCTGGACCTTCAACGCCTACTTGGCAGAATGGAGATGCATGAATGGAAGTACGGCGGTCTCATGAGCAGCGTCTATCTGGCGTGGGGCTCGAAGCAATGAATGCTCCTACCCTTTCCTCGACGTAATAAGCCCTCAGCCACACAGCGCTCCCCCTACTCATCCAGAACGAGGCGGTACGCCTCCCTGGAGGGGAAGGGTATCTCAGTCATAGATTGCATCGTTCGTGGTCGACACACAGGCTGGCAGCGACACTCCCTCAAGGCCCGGTTCAAGAACGACATGCCAACGGTTAAATATGGCCGCTTTCTTCAAAGCCCTACAGACAGGGTCAGACGCCATGGGAGAGAAGACCCCCAGCAACGCAGCCCCCCTTTCTGGGCTGCAGGAAGCGTGACGATCCCGTCAGGGAGGCAAGAACCTCCCGCATTGGAGAGGAAGTATGCCTAGCATACGCAGACCCAGGCATGGCTCCATGGCTTACTCGCCTCGGAAGCGGGCCAAGAGGGAGGTCCCCCACTTCACCTCCTGGCCCGAGATCAGCGAAGGCCCTCGGCTGCAGGCCTTTGCGGGATACAAGGCGGGGATGACTCACGTCATATTGCAGGATTTCAACCCCCACAGCACCACTGCGGGGCAAGAAATCCAGGTTCCCGTCACGGTCATAGAGGCACCTCCCATGCGGGTGGCTGCCGTGAGGCTTTACAGGGAGAGTTCTGAGGGCCTGAAGGCCTGGGGGGAGATCTGGGCTAAAGGCCTGGAGAGGGAACTATCTGGAAGGCTCCCCCTTCCCAAGGGAGGTGGTCCCGATGATGCCTGGGCCAACCTAGACCTCAGCAATGTGGACGAGGTGCGGGTTCTGACCTGCACCCAGCCACGCCTGGTGAAGGGCGTCCCCAAGAAGAATCCTGACCTGATGGAGACCAGGGTGGGCGGAGGAACCATCGAGGAGAGGATAGAGTACGCCAAGTCAATCCTGGGCAAGGAGGTTGCCCTCAGGGATTTCGCAAAGGAGGGCCGGCTTCTGGATGTCGCCGCCATCACCAAGGGCAAGGGCTTCCAAGGTGCGGTGAAGCGCTGGGGCATCAAGATTCTCAGCCACAAGGACAGCAAGATCAGGAGAAGGGTGGGGACCCTGGGCACCTTCACTCCCGGCTATGTGAGGCCAACTGTGCCCCAGGCGGGCCAGATGGGTTACCATCAGAGGACAGAGTACAACAAGCTCGTCCTGAAGATAGGCGACAACGGAGAAGAGATTACTCCCCAGGGAGGCTTCGTCAGGTACGGCGAGGTCAGGAACAGCTACCTCGTCGTGAAGGGCTCTGTGCCTGGACCCTGCAAGCGACTGGTCAGACTTCGGGACCCCATGAGGGCGGAGAAGGCGAGGCCCGTGGAGGAAATCAACCTGACCTACGTCTCCCTCGCCTCCAAACAAGGTGTCTAGAATGACGAAGAAGTCCCAGAACAAGGAGCTGCCGAACATTAGGGTCCCGGACGTCAGGAAAGCCAGGAAGGCCCAGCTGCAGGAGTGGTGTGAGGCTTTAGGGCTTGACTCAGCCGGTAAGGTGGACGAGCTGAGGAAGAGGCTAATGTCCTTCCTGGAGTCGGAGGAGTATCTCATCCTTGAAGAGGAGGAGGCTCCGGAGCTTCCTGAACGGAAGAAGGGGCAGGTCTACCTGTATTCCCTGAAGGGCGGCATCATCAAGGTCATCGATCTGCCGCCCATCTTCAGGACCGAGATCAGACCTGACTTGATAAAGCGGGCGGTGGACGCCTTTCGGGCCAACAGGAGACAGCCCTACGGTCCCAGTCCTCTGTCGGGCCTCAAGCACTCGGTGTCCTGGTGGGGCAAGGGTCGCGGCGTCTCCAGAGTTCCAAGGCTCATGGACAGTCGTCGGGCCGCCCAGGCCCCTGGCACCGTGGGCGGAAGGAGGGCCCATCCACCGAGACCAGAAAGGGACTGGAGCAAGAAATTGAACAAGAAGGAGAGGAGACTTGCTCGGGCCTCCGCCCTGGCCGCCATCGCCGTGCCTGATCTCGTGGCTGAGCGAGGTCATCGCTTCAAGGACCGCCTCACCCTCCCCGTGGTGGTGGAGGAAAAGGTGGAGGAATTGGGCGGTACCAAGGAGGCTCTGGACCTTCTGCAGAGCCTTGGCGTATATGAGGATGTGGAAAGGTCCTCGGTAAGAAAGGTGAGGGCAGGAAGGGGGAAGGCGAGAGGCCGTCGCTACCGAAGGAAGAAGGGACCCCTGGTTGTCCTTTCCAGGGGATGCCTGGGAGAGCGAGCCTTCAGGAACCTCACGGGGGTGGACGTCGTCGACCCTTCGGGCCTGAACGCTGAGGTTCTCGCTCCTGGAGGCATGCCCGGCAGGCTCACCCTTTTGAGCCAGAAGGCCCTTGAAGAGCTCCGAGAGTGGTCGCCATGACAGACCCCCACGAGGTCCTGCTGTATCCGGTGGTGACGGAGAAGTCCCTGAACATACTCTCCGGAACCGCTTCCCAAAACTTCAAGGATGGAAACAAGCTGGAGTTCGTCGTCAAGAAGCGTGCCACTCGCAGTGAGATAAAGGCGGCCTTCGAGCAGCTCTTCGAGGCCAAGGTAGAAAAGGTGAACACCCATATTAGAAGGGATGGGAAGCATGCTGTCATCAAGCTCAAAGAGGGCTACTCTGCCGAGGAGATCGGTATGAGGATAGGGATATTCTAGGTGATGCCATGGGAAAGAACATCATAGCGCAGAGGAGGGGGAAGGGCTCCCCCACTTTCAAATCCCCCAGCCACAGGCATCCCGGTCCCGCCTCCTTCCCACCCGTAACCAACGCCAGGGGAGTTGTTCAAGAGATCATCCACGCCCCGGGGAGGTCGGCCCCCCTCGCCCGGGTCAAGTTCGATATGGGCGAGTTCCTCATGATCGCGCCCGACGGAATGTACCAGGGCCAGGAAGTGACCGTCGGTTCCGGTTCCGTCGCCAGGGGCAACGTGATGGAGATTGGCCAGATGCCTGAGGGGACTTTGATCTACAACATCGAGGCAAGGCCCGGGGACGGTGGCAGGCTATGCAGAGCGGCGGGCTCCTCGGCCATCGTCATCACTCAAGGGGAGAAGACGGTGGTTCAGATGCCCTCGGGAAAATTCAAGAGCCTGAATCCCAGGTGCAGGGCTCAGATAGGGGTCGTGGCTGGCTCAGGCCACAAAGACCGGCCTTTCGCCAGCGCTGGCAAGAAGATCAAGGCTCTGGCCAGCAAGGCCAAGGAGCCCTTCAAGGTGCGAGGCGTCGCCATGAACGCCGTGAGCCATCCCCATGGTGGCGGTGCCCATCAGCACGTGGGCAGACCCAGCACTGTCTCGAGCAACGCTCCCCCAGGAAGGAAGGTGGGTAGACTTTCACCGAAGAGAAAGAGGAGGAAGGGTTAGCCATGCCGAAGAAGGGTGGGACCGCTAAGGCTGCTAGAAGGCGGGCAAGGAAGAGGGCCGGTGTAGCGGAGGCCCGAAGGAAGAGAGAGTTCACCTACCGGGGATTCTCCCTGGAGGAGTTGCAGGCCATGAGCCTCGAGGAAGTCCTTGAAGTAATGCCCGCGCGGGTCAGACGGACGTTCTCGCGAGGTCTGTCTGATGATCACAGAATCGTGGTGGACAAGCTCCGGTCTGGGGACGGCCGCATCGTCAAGACCCACCGGCGAGATATACCCATACTGCCGTATTTCGTGGGGAAGGAGGTGGCGGTCCACAACGGAAAGGAGTTTGTCCGCTTTGAGATAAGACCGGAAATGATCGGCCACTACTTGGGGGAGTTCGCCCTGACGCGAAGACCCGTGAAGCACTCGGGTCCCGGTGTTGGGGCGACGAGGTCCTCCAAGTTCCTGCCGCTGAAATAGAGGTGAGAAATGGGATACTCTTTGCAGGTGGACGAGGAGACAACGGCGAAGGCCTACGGCAATGAGCTTCCCATTTCCCCCAAGAAGGCCCGGGAGGTCTGCAGGGTTCTCCGTAAGAAGCCTCTGGGCACCGCCAAGGAGATTCTCGAGGATGTAATAGAGAGGCGACGCCCAGTTCCCTATCGGAGACACAAGAAGGCAGTGGCTCACAAACCGGGCATGGCCTCCGCCGGCTATCCGGTGAAGGTGGCGAGGTACCTTCTGAGACTGCTGGAGAGCGCCCAGGAGAACGCCGAGTACAAAGGACTAGACTCCGACAGCATGGTGGTACATCACATATCCGCCTACAAGGGAAGCCCTGTCAAGACCTACCGCCCCAGGGCCCATGGCAGGAGCACCCCCTGGGTGAAGGAGACGACCAACGTCGAGGTAATCCTGAGGGAGGTGGAGTGATGGCGGGGGAGAGGAAGATAGTGGCCGACAACCTGAAACGCGTCCTCCTGAAGGAGTACGTCATGAAGGAGACCCAGCGAGCGGGCTTCGGCGGGCTGGACATACAGAGGACGCCCATGGGGACCCGCATCACCCTCTTCGCCGAGAGGCCCGGCATCGTGATAGGAAGGCGTGGTGCCAGCATCAAGGAGCTTACGAGGAATGTTGACGTCAACTTCCAGTTGGACAACCCCCAGATTGAGGTGGAGGAGGTGGGGAACCCTGCTCTTAACGCCCAGATCATGGCCGAGAAGCTTGCCAGCGCCCTTGAGAGGGGGTGGCACTTCCGACGCGCAGGCCACTCCACCCTTCGCCGAATCATGGAATCCGGGGCCAAGGGGGCCCTCATAAGGATCTCGGGCAAACTCACGAGCCAGAGGCACCGGACCCAGAAGTTCAAGGCAGGTCACATAAAGTACTGTGGCGAGCCTAAGACCCGGTTCGTACGAACGGGGTTTGCCACTGCCAAGCTGAAGCGGGGGATCCTCGGCATCACCATCTGGATTACTGACCCCGATGCGAGGCTACCTGATGAGATTGAGGTAAGGCCACCCGTGAAGGTGGAGGAGGTCCCTGCCGTCAAGGCAGAGGTGAAGAAAGTTGCGCCGGAAGAGGCCGCTAAAGTCCTTAAGAAGGTGAAAAAGGTCACGGAACAGAAGCCCCTCGGTCCTGCGGAGAAGAAGCTCAAGAGGCTCAAGAAGATCGCCGAGGCAATGGGCGAGGAGGTTGAGATCGGCCTGGAAGAGGCCGAGATGGAGGAACCGCCGGAGGAGCCGGAGGAAGAGGCAAAGGACGAGGAGGAAGGGCAGGAGGAGGAATAGATGGCCCTACTTCGGATAAGAGAGATAAAGGAGATGGCTCCTGAGGAGAGGAGGTCGAAGTTGAAGGGGCTTCAGGACGAGCTCATGTATGAAAGGGGCGTGGCCGCCATGGGCGGGGCACCCCCAAGCCCTGGAAAGATCAGGGCTTTAAGGAAGAACATATCCAGAATACTTACGGTCCTCTCTGAAGAGGGAAAAGTAGAAGGAGTGAAGGAAGCCGTGAAGGAAGTCACCCAGGAGGAACAGGGCTAGATGGCGATCTGCTCAACCTGCGGGCTCCCCGAAGAGCTCTGCATATGCGAGGAGATCGCCAAGGAGACACAGCGAATAAGAATAACCAGTGACAGGCGGCGGTATGGGAAGGTGGTGACCATTGTCGAAGGTTTGGATGCCAGCGATGTGGACCTGGAGGACCTTGCCAGGACCCTCAAGACGAAGGTCGCTGCCGGAGGTACCGTCAAGAACGGAAAGATCGAGCTTCAGGGCGAGCACAGAAAGAAGGTTGAACAGACGCTTCGGGAGTTGGGCTACAACGTTGAGGTCCGATGATGTAAAAGGTAGCCGAAGGAATTTCCTGGTAAAGCACGAGCTTATCGGCCTAGAGGCTAGGGTGGTGGAGGCCACCGATCCGGGGCACCTGGGCCTTGAGGGTAAGGTAGTGGACGAAACCCGAAACACCCTGGTGCTGGAGGTTTCAGGGCGGGAGCTCACCATCCCCAAGGAGGGGTCGGCGTTCCTCTTTCGCCTGGAAGAGGACGTGCTCATCCAGGGAAGTCGGCTACTCTACAAGCCCGAGGACAGGATCAAGAGAGCGAGGTGAAGGAATGGCTGCCAAAGCAAGGGACATAGGGCTGGACGTGCCCGCACCGGCTAAGGCGTGCGACGATCCCAGATGCCCGTTCCATGGCCACCTTAAGGTACGAGGACAGCTCCTGGAGGGCATGGTAGTCTCTGACAGGATGCAGAGGACAGTGACGGTTCGCCGAGATTACCTCAGGCTCATTCCCAAGTACGAGAGGTTAGAGAAGAGGAGCTCGAAGTACAAGGCCCACGCCCCTCCTTGCCTCGATGTCAAGCAAGGGGATGCCGTCCTAATCGCGGAGTGTCGACCCCTGGGCAAGACCGTCTCTTTCGTAGTGGTGGCGAAGAAGGGGGTGGCTGAGTGAAGGGACTTCCTGGCAAGCAGACCAGGGGCCTTCCCCGAGGCGCCCGGGTGGAGTGCATCGACAACACCGGGGCCAAGCTGGTGGAGATCATCGCCGTGATTGGCTACAGGGGAGTCCGCAGGAGGTACCCCGCGGCGGCCCTGGGAGATATCGTCGTGGGAAGCGTGAAGAGGGGCAGCCCTGAGATGAGGAAGCAGATCGTGAACGCCGTCATCGTCAGGCAGAGGAGGCCCTTTAGAAGGCCCGACGGCCTTATGGTCCAGTTCGAGGACAACGCCTGCGTCATTACAACGGAGGTGGGTGAGACCAGGGGGTCCGACATAAAGGGGCCAGTGGCTCGCGAGGCAGCGGAGCGATGGCCTAGAATCGCCGCCACGGCCTCCATGATAATTTAGGTGATGAAATGCCCAAGACGACGAAGGCCAGGAAGCAGAGGAAGCGTGTCTACCAGAGCTCCCAGCATGAGAGGGGCAGGCTCGTTTCGGTGCATCTGAGCCCTAGGTACCTGGAGGATACCAAGATCCGCTATCCGAGGTCCCTCCCGGTCCGGGAAGGGGACACCGTGCTGGTGATGAGGGGATCCAACAAGGGCCATGAGGGGAAGGTCACCGAGGTGGACCGCAGGCGCCTGAGAGTCATGGTGGAGGGTGTCACTGTCTCCAAGGCCGACGGCACGGAGGTGGGCAAGCCAGTCCATCCCTCCAACCTCATGATAACCAAGCTCGACATGACGGACCCATGGAGGAGGAAGCTGTTAGAGAGGGCGGGTGAGGAGTCGTGACCCGGAGGAAGAGGCTGACGGCACCCAGGGCGTGGAGCATCCCCCGGAAGGGGCCTAAGTGGGTGGTCAGCCCGTCGCCAGGCCCCCATCCCTTGGGACGCTGTATACCGCTCCTCATCGTTCTCAGGGACATGCTTCACTACTGCGATAACGCCCGGGAGGCCAAGACCATCGTCCGCACAAGGAAGGTCCTGGTGGACAACCGGCAGGTGAAGGACCCAGGCTTCCCCCTTGGCCTCATGGACACCCTCTCCCTGACTGATGTCGGGGAGTACTACAGGGTTCTCCTGGACCGGAGGGGCAGGTTTCAGCTGCTACCCATCAAGGACAAGGAGGCGGAATGGAAGCTCTCCAGGGTGGAGAACAAGACCGTCCTTAAAGGAGGTCGACTCCAGCTTAACCTCTCCGACGGGAGGAACATCCTTACGGAGGACGGCCAGGCCACCCGAGATACCCTAAAGATATCCCTCCCTGCCCAGGAAGTCCTGGATGTCTATCCCTTCGAGGAGGGAGCCGTGGCCCTCCTCATTGGTGGGAAGCATGTCGGGCAGGTTGGGCAGGTGGAAGAGGTGATTGTGGAGCGGGGTTCGAAGCCCAACATGGTTAGGTTCAAGGAGGGCTTCTCCACTGTTCAGGACTACGTCTTCGTTGTGGGCAAGCAGAAGCCTGTCATAACCCTGCCCGAGGCAGCGGTCTGAGGTATTCCATGATGTCCATGCAAGAAATCAGAATAGAGAAGATCGTCGTCAACATCGGGGTTGGGGAAGCAGGAGACCGCCTTCTCAAAGCCCAGAAGGTCCTTGAAAGGCTCACGGGCCAGAAGGCCGTCCAGACCCTCTCAAAGAAGACTATCCGGGACTGGGGAATCCGTCGGGGGATGCCCATCGGCGCCAAGACGACCCTTCGGGGCGAGAAGGCCGAGAGCTTTCTCAGAGAGGCCCTATGGGCGCGGAACAACCTCATAGCCAGGTATAACTTCGATCCCCAGGGCAACTTCTCCTTCGGTATTGCCGACTATACCGACTTCAAGGGAATGAAATATGACCCCGAGATTGGCCTTTTTGGCATGGACGTCAACGTATCCCTTCAGAGGCCCGGTTACAGGGTGGCCAAGAGGCGAATAGAGAGGACAAGGGTGCCCAAAAGGCACAGGATAACCCGGGATGAGGCCATCAAGTTCGTGAAGGAGCGGTTCGAAGCCGAGGTGAAGTGATGGCCATGGTGAAGACCCGGAAGGAATTCGGCAGGAAGAAGGGTTGCCAGCGATGCGGTAGAAGGAGAGGCATCGTGCGAAGGTATGGGCTACACCTCTGCCGACAGTGCTTCCGAGAGATGGCCTTCGAACTCGGCTTCAGAAAGTATTCCTAGGTGAACCTATGAGACATGACACTCTGAACGACGCCCTGGTCACCATCAAGAACGCGGAGGCCAGCGGGATGACGTCGTGCGTCGTGAAACCGGCCTCGAAGCTTGTCGGCCGGGTGCTCAAGGTGATGCAGGAGTCCGGGTACCTCCAAAGCTTCGAGTTCAAGGAGGACGGCACGGGGGGCTACTTCGAGGTTAAGCTCAGAGGTAACGTGAATGACTGCGGGGTCATCAAGCCCCGCTTCGCTGTGAAGAGGATGGATCTGGAGAAGTACGAGTCTAGGTACCTGCCAGCCCAGGACTTCGGCGTTCTCATCCTGACGACCACCGATGGCGTCCTGTCCCACTCGCAGGCGAAGAAGCAGGGGATTGGCGGGCGTCTGCTGGCGTATGTGTACTGAGGTGTAGGCATGGCGGTGACTGGACTGGCGGAAGAATCGGTTGACATTCCTGAGGGGGTGGAGGTCGAGCTCTCAGGGGACGGCGTGATAGTCAGACGCGATGAGACGGTCCTCTCCAGGAAGCTATCTCATCCCCGGGTAAAGATAAGCTTGGAGGGATCTGCGGTCCTGGTCAGCTGCCCCTTGCCCCGGAAGAGGGAGAAGGCCCTCGTGGGCACCTTTGCCTCCCACATTGGCAACATGATAAGGGGTGTGACGGAGGGTTTCTCTTACACCATGAAGATCGTCTACGCCCACTTCCCCGTGAAGGTATCCGTCCGCGGGAACAAGGTGGTCATCGAGAACTTCCTGGGGGAGAGGTATCCGAGGACCGCTCAGATCAGGGGCCAATCGAAGGTGGAGGTGAAGGGCGACACCCTGCACATAACGGGGGCGAATCTGGAGGACGTGAGCCAGACCGCGGCCAATATCGAGCAGGCTACACGCATCAAGAACAAGGACCCTAGGGTCTTTCAGGACGGCATCTACATCGTGGATAAAGGTGAGGGTTGAATGTCTGGGAAGGTTGAGGCTCTCCCCACTAGGACAGAGATCAGGCGGGCACGCAAGGCCGAGCTTCAGGACTGGTGTCGGGAGTTCCAGCTGGACGACTCCGGAACCGTTCCAGTGCTCCGAGAGAGGCTCCTGGAGCATCTGGAATCCCTTGAAGAGGAGGCAGAGCCGGCCGAGGCTGAGCCGGAAGAAGCCGAGATTGCCGAAGAGCTTGAGGAGGTCTACGAGGCGAAGCAGAAGCCTACCCTCGATGCCTCACAGGCAGAGCTCCTCGCCCTCAGACGACAGATTCAGCAGCGTCGCCCTGTCTTCCGTCGACAGGAGTGGTTTCGATACAGGAAACTGGGAGACAGCTGGAGAAAGCCGAGGGGACATCATTCCAAGCTCCGGCGCCACTTCAACTACCGGGGTGCCCTGCCGTCCACCGGATACAGAGGTCCAAAGGGATCGAGGGGCCTCCATCCCTCAGGCTTTCACGAAGTCCTAGTTTACCGACCCGAGGACCTGGAGGGACTGGATCCAAAGTCCCAGGCTGCGCGGATAGCCCATACCGTCGGCACCAGGAAGCGCATAGCGATACAGGAGAAGGCTGACGAGCTGGGAATACGAATCCTCAACAGGGTGGTGGAATGAATCTGAGCAACCAGAAAAGGATGGCCGCTGAAATCCTGAAGTGTGGGGAGAATCGGGTCTGGATTGATCCCAACAGAGTTGAGGAGGTGGCCGACGCCATAACCCGAGATGATGTGCGAGCCGTCATCCGAGCTGGACTCGTGAAGAAGCTGCCTGAGGTCGGACAATCCAGGGCCCGCACTCGGTACCATGTCAGGCAGAAGGAGAAGGGCAGACGCCGGGGACCTGGCAGCCGAAGGGGGGCCAAGGGTGCAAGGAGCCCCCAGAAGGAGCAGTGGATGAGGAACATCAGAGCCCTTCGAGGCGTTCTGAAGGAACTCAGGGACGAAGGGAAGCTCAGCCCCCGTGCCTACAGGAAGCTATACCTCAGGGCCAAGGGTGGGATGTACAGGAGCAAGGCGCACCTCTTGCAGCACCTCGAAGCCGAGGGGTACCTCAAGGAGGGGAGTCAGTGACCAGGGGGCCCCGCTATCGCGTCCCCTTCAGGAGACGGCGCGAGGGGAGAACGGACTACAAGAGGCGCCTCGCACTCCTGAAGGGTCACAAGCCCAGGGCCGTCGTGAGGAAGACCGGGTCCAACACCATAGTCCAGTTCGTGCTGAGGGGCGTCGACGGAGACAGCGTGGTCGCCTCCGCCATATCTAAGGAGCTGGAACGCTTCGAGTGGAAGGGCTCCACGGGAAACCTGCCCGCGGCATATCTGACGGGATATCTCGCGGGTAAGCGCGCCCTTGTCGCCGGACTGAAGGAGGCCGTACTGGACTCCGGCCTGCACCCTCCCTCTAAGGGAGGTAGGGTCTTCGCAGCTTTGCGAGGAATCACTGATTCAGGGTTGGAGGTCCCCCACGGTGAAAATGTGCTTCCGGAGGACCCGAGGATAAGGGGTGAGCACATTTCGAAGAAGACCGTTGAGCAGTTCGAGAAGGTAAAAGGGCAGCTGGAGGCCACCTGATGGCGCAGGCAGAGGAGTGGATTCCCAAGACCGCCCTGGGGAAGATGGTCGTTAAGGGGGAGGTGAGATCCATTGCCCAGGCCCTCAGGACTGGTCTGCCTCTCCGGGAGCCCGAAATTGTGGACATTCTGCTGCCTGAGCTGGACGACGAGGTCCTGGACGTGAACATGGTCCAGAGGATGACAGACTCCGGCCGAAGAATCAATTTCGTCATAACTGTGGTGGTCGGCAATGGCGACGGATACCTGGGCCTGGGGAGGACAAAGGGCAAGGAGGTGGGTCCCGCCATAAGGAAGGCCATCGACAACGCGAAGCTCAACATCATCGAGGTCAAGAGGGGCTGCGGCTCATGGGAGTGTGGATGCTTCAGGCCTCACACGCTTCCCTTCAAGGTCGTGGGCAAGAGCGGCTCCGTGGAGATCACCCTTAAACCCGCTCCCAGAGGGGTGGGTCTGGCCGTGGCCGACGTGGCCAAGAGCGTCATCAGGCTCTCAGGAATTCAGGACGTATGGGGCTTCGCGAAGGGCCACACCAAGACGACGGTGAACTATGCCTACGCCACTTATGATGCCCTCAGGAAGACGATGGAGTACAAGGTCACGGAGGAGCAGGCGAGAGGCCTTCACATTCTTTCCGGGCCGGCGGCACCTTACGAGGTAGAAGTCCCGGCCATGGAAGAGCCCGAACCCGTTGAGGCAGAGGCCAAGGAACAGGGAGCAGAGGGGAAAAAGGCGGCCCCGGCAGAGAAGGCCTCGGAAGCAGAGAAGGAGGGCGAGAAGGAAGGAGCTGAGGAGGCAGAAGAGTCCGGAGAGGATAAGAAGTGAGCCTTGCCGCAGTCCGGGTCCGAGGCACCGTGAACGTCAGAGAAGAGGTGAGGGACACCCTCCGAATGCTTCACCTTACCAGATCCAATCACTGCGTCGTGGTCCCCAAGAAGGAGACCTACGTCGGCATGCTCCAAAGGGCAAAGGACTACATAACCTGGGGCGAGCTAAGGTCCGATGTGCTGTCCAGGCTTCTGGCCCAGAGGGGACGCCTGTCAGGTGATAAACCTCTGACGGAGGTCTACGTGAAGGACATCCTTGGCTTCGCTTCCGTGGACGCCCTGGCCGAGGCCATGGTGAGAGGAGATGTGGAGATTCGAGACCTGAAGGAGGTGAAGCCCGTCTTCCGGTTGAACCCTCCCAGAAGGGGGTACGAGGGGATCAAAAGGCCGTATGCCGACGGCGGGGCATTGGGCTACAGGGGCGAGGCCATCAACGACCTCATCGAAAGGATGCTGGGGCAGGGACATGGGTAGGACGAAGAAGCTTCGTGGATTCAGGACCCACGGCAGGGGAAAGAAGGCTGGAAGGGGGAAGGGCAAGAGAGGGGGCCATGGCCAGGCAGGCCTTCACAAGCACAAGTTCAAGTGGATGGTCAAGTACGACCCTGAACACTTTGGGAAGAGGGGCTTCAAGCGTCACAAGTCCCTCGAAAGGGCGGTGAAGGCCCTCAACCTCAGAGATCTCCAGGAAGCCGTGGAAGGCCTGGTGGAGAAGGGCTTCGCCCAGTCCAAGGAGGGCCAATACGAGGTCAATCTGACCGCTGCTGGGTTCGACAAGCTCCTAGGTGGGGGAAACGTTAAAGTCCCAATGAAGATAATTGTAGCCTCAGCCACGCCCAAGGCCGTGGAGAAGGTGGAAGAAGCCGGCGGCGAGGTGGCTGTGGCATCCGAAGAGGGTTAAGCTTTGATACCGGCGGCCGAGGGAAAGAGCCTGCTGTACCGGCTGAAGCCCATCACGGACAGGCTTCCAGCGGTGACCAGGCCCGAGGGACACGTCCACTTCAGGACCAAGATGATGTGGGTCCTCCTGATCCTCGTCATCTACTTCGCCCTCACCAACGTCTACATCTACGGACTGGACCGAACCCAGGTGGTGGACTTCTTCGCGAGCCTGAGGGCCATCTTGGCGGGAGCCCAAGGTTCAATCATGCACCTTGGAATCGGCCCCATCGTGACGGCATCCATCATCATGCAGCTCTTCGTCGGCGCGAAGATCATACGCCTTGATCTCACCAATGCCGATGACAAGGCGGTGTATCAGAGCACGCAGAAATTCTTGGTGATGGTTATGATCGTAGTGGAGAGCGTCCCGCAGGTCTTCGGCTTCCTGCGCCCCTCCCAGACTTTCGTGACCATGCTGGAGGGGTCCATCGCTGGGTATGGCGACTTCCTGGCTAAGACGATAATCATCGTTCAGCTCTGCGTCGGCAGCTACATCATCTTCCTCATGGACGAGGTGGTGTCCAAATGGGGGATAGGAAGCGGCATCTCCCTCTTCATCGCCGCCGGAGTCTCCCAGGCCATCTTTACGGGCACCTTCAACTGGATGCCTGCTTCCGCAGGGGACCCCACTCCTGCGGGAACGATACCGAAGACGCTGTACTACATACAGACAAGCAGCGCAGCAGATATTGTTGGCGGTGGCTACGAAGTAATCCTTCTGGGCGAGCCCAATCCCCTGGTCGCCCTGGTGAGCACCATCTTTATCTTCCTCCTCGTGGCCTACGCAGAGTCTACGAGGGTTGAGCTGCCCCTCGCCCATGGGATGGCGAGGGGTGCCCGCGGTAGGTACCCTATCAAGCTCATCTACGCCTCTGTCATCCCCGTCATCCTAGTGGCGGCTGTCCTCGCCAATGTGAGCATGTTCTCCCTCCTGTTCTGGCAGAACCCCGACTGGCCCATCGTGGGTCGAAACTGGCTCATTGGGGCCTATCCTGATCCATCCGGAGAGCTTGTCCGTAGCGGTGTCATACAGAACACTACACCTATAGGCGGCTTCGCTTGGTACGTATCCACCGTCGGGGGTCTGAGGGACTGGTTGCTGCCCCTTGCTGCCCCGGACAGGTATGGAGCCGTCTACGATATCATCGGCAAAACGCCGCTTCAGGTCCTCATACATGTGGTCGTCTACGTGTTGATCTTCGTCGTAGGCTCCATCATCTTCGCCAAGTTCTGGATCGAGACCACGGGCATGGGCCCGGAGGGCGTCGCCAAGCAGATCGAGTCCAGTGGACTGCAGATTCCAGGGTTCAGGCGGGACCCACGGGTCCTCAAGAGGATATTGGCGCGGTACATCCCTGTCGTTACCATCATTAGCGGAGCGGCTGTCGGCGCTTTGGCCGCCGGGGCCGACCTCTTCGGCACCGTGGGCAATGCGAGTGGCACTGGCGTTCTCCTGGCCGTGGGTATCTTGATACAGTTTTACGAGGCCATCGGTAGAGAGCAGATGATGGAGATGCATCCGCTCCTCCGTAACTTCTTCGGTCCCTAGACGGGCTAGGCAACCTCGGGCGGGTTCGGGGCTGCGAACCGCGATAAGGGTCGGGCATAGGCAGTCGGCCTCGAAGAAGGACAGATGACCTCACGAAGCAGCCCCAAGGAGCCAGACGAGCAGTGCTTTTTGGATGTGAAGCCTATTCTCTGCCTGGTCCCACACGAGGGAGCGCTTCCCGTCGATAACCTCGTCGGTGATCTCTTTGCCGCGGTGAGCGGGGAGGCAGTGCATCACTAGGGCCTCCTTGCCGGCGACTGCCAGCAGCTCGCTGTTAACCTGGTAGGGAGCGAAGGCCCTTTCCCTCTCCTCCTTCTCCTCCTCCATACCCATGGAGACCCACACGTCGGTATAGACGATGTCAGCCCCCCTCGCGGCCTCCTTCGGGTCCTTCATCAGCTCGATGGTGGCTCCCCTCTTCAATGCGATCTGCCTGGCTTGCTTCAGGACTCCATCGTCAGGCTCGTACCCCCGTGGACAGGCTGCGGCCATACTAATGCCGACGAGAGGGCAGCCCAGGAGGAGGGAGTTGCATACGTTGTTCCCGTCTCCAACGTAGGCGAGCCGAAGACCCTGAAGCCTGTTCTTGGCCTCTCGGATTGTGAATATGTCGGAGATGATCTGGCACGGATGCTCCAGGTCGTCCAGCCCGCTGATGACCGGGACGGTGGCAGCCCTGGCGAGGCGGACCATGTCCTCGTGCCTGTAGGCACGGTAAAGGATGGCGTCCACGTACCTGCTGAGGACGCGGGCGGTGTCCTCGAGCGTCTCACCCCTGTCGAGCTGGAGGTCCCGAGTGTTCAGGAACAGGGCCGTGCCCCCTAGCTGACTTATCCCCACGTCGAAGGAGATCCTCGTCCTGGTACTGGGCTTCTCAAAGATCATAGCAAGGGTCTTGGCCTTCAACGGCTCGTACACCTCCCCTGCCCGCAACCAGTTCTTGAGGGTCCGCGCCTCATCTAGGATGGCACTGAGATCATCGGCCACATCCAGCACAGAAATCAGATCCCGCTTCGCCACGAAGGGGAATCAATCATACTGCCCACTTAAACTTTGTTGGGCGCCTATACACGCCTAGACCGTCACGAGACGGTCCTTCGCCAAGAATTATATGTGGTAGCTCCATGAGCTCCCGTGGCGTTCACAACCCCAGAAGAGGAGGCCTGGAGGGCAAAGCGAAAGCGGAAGGGGAAGCTTCTGGGGATCTTCGGGCTAGCCCTCCTGTTTGGCCCTGCTCTGGCCATCAGGTTCGTCCCCTCCGGCTGGGAGGTCTCCATGATCGTTCTCATGGCCCTGGCCACAGGCGTCCTGGTCTACAGCTATCTCTTGGTTAGATAGACTGCCAAAAGACCTTTATCATCGGTGGGGATGTATGAAGCAGCGGCCGGGATGGGGTAGAGGCTATCCTGGGGGACTGTGGATCCCCTGACCCGAGTTCAAAGGGCCGTGGCCAACGGCCTGGCCTGAAGGTCTCGGTCCCGGCCCTCCTCCTCATTTCTACAATCCCATGGACTGCTGGAGGATCCCCGCTCAGTAGCAGGAACAGGTTCTCTCCGTCAGCCCTCGAAGAACGGAAGGAGAAGGCTTTTATACGGGCGACCTCTTCGTTTTCCCGCTTGGGAGAAGATAAATCTCGAGCACCAGGAGGCGATGCGATGATAAAGCAGGCCGAAGAGAGTTATGCTGCAACCAAACTCGAGTCCAGAGTGCAATCTCTCTGGGATGAGAAAGACGCTTACAGGGCGACCAAAGAGCACCGGAAGAGCGGGACCAGGTTCGCTTTCGTGGACGGCCCGCCCTACACGACCGGCAGCGTTCACGTTGGGACGGCCCGCAACAAGATCATCAAGGATTCCATTCTGCGATGGCTCCGGATGCGTGGTTACAACGTCCGGGACCAGCCGGGCTACGACATGCACGGTCTGCCCATCGAGGTTCTTGTGGAGCGGACCTTGGGCATAACCAACAAGAGGCAGATTGAGGAGGAGCTTGGTGTCTCCCGCTTCATCCAGACCTGTCGAGAGTACTCCACGGAGCGGCTCCGAAGGATGACGGAGGAGTTCCGGGACCTAGGAGTGTGGATGGACTGGGAAAGGCCTTACATGACCATCACCAACGACTACATCGAGTCGGCCTGGTGGACCTTGCAGCGGGCCCACGAAAGGGGCATGCTCGTCAAGGCCAAGAAGTCCCTGGAGTGGTGCCCCCGCTGCGAGACCCCCGTGGCGGGGTACGAGGTGGAGTTTTGGGATGAGACGGACCCCTCCATATACGTCAGATTTCCCTTGGCCAGCGACAAGGCCAACCTCCTCATCTGGACGACGACCCCTTGGACGCTGCCAGCCAACCTCGCCGTGGCTGTCAATCCGAAGTTCACCTACGTCAAGGTTCGCTACAAGAAGGGAGGGGAGGAGGACACGGTTTGGCTGGTGCACCAGAACGCGAGCGCAATCTTGGAGGCCGCGGGAGTAGAGGACTACGACGTCTTGGAGCGGGTGAAGGGCACAGAGCTTGTTGGCCTCGCGTATCAGCACCCGCTCCGAGAAGAGATCCCAAAGCAGGGAGATTTCGCTGGTGAGTGGGTTCACCGCGTGTTGGCCTCGGAAGGCGTGACGATGGAGTTCACCGGCCTGGTCCATATCGCCCCGGGTCACGGTCCCGAGGACTTCGATATCGGCCTCCGGCATGGGCTGGAGCCCTTCAGCCCCCTGGATGATCGCGGGCGCTTCACAAGTGACGGGGGGAAGTACGAGGGCATCCCCACGAAGGAGGCGAACGACGTCATCTTGGAGGACCTGAAGAGGTCAGGACTTCTGTTCAACGTGGAGGAGATTGTGCACAGGTATGGCCACTGCTGGCGGTGCAACACGCCAATAGTCTACAGGGCCACCGACCAGTGGTTCGTCAGGGTCACCGATGTCAAGGAGAGGATGCTCTCCGAGGTCTCTCGGGTGAAGTGGACTCCAGATTGGGCGGGAAGCGCCCGGCAGTTCGACTGGGTCGCCAACGCTAGGGACTGGACCATCTCTCGGCAACGATACTGGAATACCCCAATGCCTGTATGGGAGTGCCCTCAGGAACACCTCAAGGTTGTGGCGTCAGCCGATGAACTCAGGGGCGGTCAGGGCTACGAGGAGGGGATGGACCTCCACAGGCCATGGATCGACGAGGTCTGGTTGAAGTGCGAGGAATGTGGGGACTGGATGAAAAGGGTGCCCGACGTGCTGGATGTCTGGTGGGACTCCGCTGTCGCTTCCTGGGCAAGCCTGGGTTACCCGAAGCGGGAGGAGGAGTTCAAGCTATGGTGGCCCAGCCCTTGGATCACCGAGGCCCATGATCAGACCCGGGGTTGGTTCTACTCTCAACTGGGCGCCGGCGTCGTGGCGTTTGACCGATGTCCTTACGACAGCGTGCTGATGCACGGTTGGGTATGGCCGCCTGAGGGAGAAGCCTTCTCTAAGAGTCGGGGCGATGCCCTAACACCCGGCCAAGTGGTGGAGGAGTATGGGAGAGACGCCCTGCGTCTCTACGAGCTGAAGGCAGCCCCGCCCTGGGACGACTTTGCCTTCCACTGGGAGGAGGTCAGGAACTCTCACAGGACCCTGAATATTCTCTGGAACGTCCATCGCTTTGCGACGCTCTACATGGCCCTGGACGCCTTCGATCCTGCCCTCCATCCGCTGAAGGACATGTGGGATCACATGCCCTTAGAGGACCGCTGGATTCTGAGCCGGCTTCAGGCGGTCACGGCGGACGTGAACAACGATTTGTCTGCCTACGACCTGCACAAGGCCCTCCGGGGCCTGGAGGACTTCGTCGTTCGGGACCTCTCCCGCTGGTACGTGAGGCTGGTGAGGGATAGGACCTGGGTGGAAGGCGAGAGCTTTGCCAAACTGTGCGCGTACCGGGCCCTCTACGATGTCCTCATGAACGTCTCCACGCTCCTCGCGCCTTTCTGCCCCTTCATAGCGGAGGCGATGTACCAAGATCTCGACGGTCGACATGCAACGGTGCACATGGAGGACTGGCTCTCTCCTGTGCCAGAGCTGCGAGACGAGGCCTTAGAGGGGATGATGTCTAGGGTGCGGCTCTTCGTGGAGGAGGTAGGCAAGCTCAGGCAATCCAAGGGGTACAAGTTGCGTTGGCCGGTGGCGAGAGTGGTCGTGGTACCGGGGGACGGAGGCACGAAGGAGTCGCTCGTGAAGCTTAAGGACATCCTCGTCGATCAGGCTAACTCCAAGGTCGTCGAAGTACTGGAACCCGGAGAGACCTGGGACGAGTTAGGTCTGGGTTTCAAAGCCATTGCGTCAGCCATCGGTAAGAGGTACAAGTCGTGGCTTCCGGCTATCGTCAAGACCCTCTCGAAGGCAAAGCCCGAAGAAGTGAAAAGGGCGGTGGTGAAGGGGGCCTATGAGGTCTCCATCGAAGGTCAGCCCTTCCAGATCACCTCTGAGATGGTGAGGTTTGAGCAGAGGCTGCCAGAAGGCTTCAGCGAGGGCAGCACTTCAGAGGGCGTGGTCTACGTGGACTTCACGAGGACTGCCGAAATAGAGGCCGAGGGTTACTCCCGCGAACTCGTTCGTCGAATTCAGCAGATGCGGAAGGAGATGAACCTCTCCGTGGAGGACTACGTGGACACGGAGGTCGAGTGCAGCGACCGCCTTCGGACCTTCTTCGGGGAGTGGCGGGAGTACGTGTGCACCGAGACGAGGACGAGAAATCTCAAGCTCCTGGCGGAGTCGCCAGCGGGGTCCCACGTGAAGGAGTGGGACCTGGAGGGCGAAGATGTGGTCATTGGCCTCACTCGCGTTTCATGACACCCGCGAGGGCACTCTCCAAAGCCTCCTTCAGCTTCGGAACCGTTATGAACCTCGTCAGTTCCCGCGGGCTGATCCACCTATACTCAGTATGCTCCCAGTCAAGGACCACGTCACCGCGATTCACAGTGAAGAGGAAAGGATGCACGGCCCATACGATGTTGCCTTCGCGACCCCTTGCCAGGACCACCTCACCACCGCCAGTCAGTTTCGGTTCCCTCAAGCCAGTTTCCTCCGCGATCTCTAGCCTGGCCCTATCTATTGCCCCCTCATCTCCTTCGATGTAGCCTGACACCCCCGCCCAGTGCCCAGGGAAGCTGCCCACTTTGTCGCTCCTCTTCAAGATGAGGACCTTATTGTCGAACATGAGGAAAGCAGTGACAACACGCTTGATGTCGACTCCTATCACCTCAACGAAGCCCTTGTCGGCGTCCACGTGAACAGTGTCTCCAGTCAGGAACAGGTCCGTCTGCACCTTGTCCACCATCGGAATCTCGCTTATTATGGCCCCGGTGGCGATGACGGCCTCCGCTGTCTCGCATACCAGGGCCGCGGGGGCGTTGCCCCTGGACTTGAGAGAGTAAAGGACGTAGGACCCCGCAGTGCTTCCCTTTCCGCCGGGGAACACAAGAACTCTGTCCTTCACCCGTGTCCCTCTGAAACCGGTGCCTTCGTCCAGGACCTCCCCGCTCTCTCTATCGATGCCGCCTAGAAGGGAAAGAGGCCGTTGGAATACCAGGGCCTTACCGCGGCCTTTCCCCGGACAGATGGTTCGCGCCTCCAGCCTCATCTCTTCCTCCTCATCAGGCTTTCGTGATCGTCGACGAAGACGCGTTGCCCCGACAGGCTGGGAAGGTATACCGCCGCCTTTGCAGATGCAGCCCCCACGTCGCGGGCGACAAGCTCCAGGGGCATGACCTCCGGGCAGGTGTCTAGCACCACATGTCCACCAGCCTCTCGAATGCGCCTCACCACACCTTCGGCCTTGGAGGCGATGCAGCGACTTGTGAAGGCCCAGACAGGAACCCTTGGTCGATAGGTCTCCATAAGACGGGCCACCTCACCGAGTTCCTTCTCCGAGAGTTGGGGACATCCAAAGGCGATGAGTTCATAGTCTTTAGTCGTGAGGAGGTCGGCCTTTGCCTCCTCGAGGTCGTCCAGTGTGATATCGTAAACATCTAGCCCGGGGGAGTCCCCCGCCTTCCACTCCGGGGTCAACCCCTTGACGTGAAACATGTCTATGCTGCTGCTCGTGGCCAGGGCCGCTCCAAGGGCCTTGAGTTCATCTTCAGTCCCATCCAGACCCTCGATGAAGGGGACCCCGCTCCCCAGTAGGCCTCCGAGATGGTGTCCTAGGAGGGAGTACTCATACCCGTTCAGCTTGGTCCTCAGGACGATCCGTGCTGTCGCCTTCCTGTTCTCCTCCAAGTGGAGGCCATAGTTGGGTGTCCATCCCGTCACCGCCGCTGCAAGAGCCGAGGGACCGCCCTCACGGTTGGTCCTCGCACCCAGGACCGAGTTCGCGAAGATGGAGGCCGAGGATTCGGCCCAGGCGACGTGCTCTCCCACATCGGGCCTGTTGCCAACCTGATACGGAATGCAGCTCCAAGTCTCCTCCACGCCCATGCGCCTGTAGGCCGCCACTATCCTTGCCTGCTTCGACGCGAAGTCCTCCGGAATTCCAATCTCCCGCCAGGACGCCAGGTCCATACCTACAGGGTTCACCGTCGTGCGCACCCTGATATGGGCAGTCTGTGAGAAGTCCTCTAGGAACTCCAGTCCGGCGTCTCCGATTATCTTATAGCTAGCCCCTGACACGTGAGCCGAAGTGATACCGATGAGGCGGTCTGCTCCGTAGATCTCTCCCAGGGCCACCAACAGCTCCATGGCCTTTCTCTCCGCCGGTGTACCGTGGACGAGCATTTCCCGCTGGTCACCATCGAGGTTCGTTGCTTCAACCTCCCTCGAAGTAGCGTAGCAGGGTCTCCACTGCCTTCTCCCTGCGGGCTGGGTAGGCAGCCACCTTCGCCTTCAGGGTGACCACGTCGTCGTGCCGGGCAACCTTCAGCCTCCCCGCGTACGCTTCCTGCTTGTCGAACCTAAGATGGAACACGCAATCGTCGTCTAATCTTTTCTCCAGGGTCTCGACGACGCTATCCAGCTCGCCTGCCTCCCTCACCCTCTTCCAGAAGGCGTCTATCGACTTGGCATCCTCCATCAAGCCAATGAAGATGACGATTGGGTTCCCATGGTACCCCTCGGCCCTGGCAACCCTCGGCGTATCGATGCCGCTAACGAACGTGAAGGCCTGCAGCACCCTCTCCTCGTCCTCCGTCGCATGGCAGTGGGCCCTGAACTCCAAACGGTGAAACATCCGACTACCCGAATATCTCGTTGAGGACCTTCCTCACCTCGTTCTCGAACTCCTCCAGGGTCCCCTCATTGACTATCAGGTAGTCGGCCAGGGCGATGACTTCCCCCAGCCCCCACCTCAGCTCCCTCAGGTCCCTGACGTGGAGTTCCTCTTCGGTGAGGACGTCATCTTCTCTCCCGCGGTTTGATATCCTCCTGTAACGGGTCCGGGGGGAGGCGTGGATGGCAATGATCCAAAGCCCCTTCCCGAAGGCCTGGCGGAAGGCGGCGATCTCATCGAGACTCCTCACTCCATCTATGACCACCCTGTCGGATGTGATCCTTTCCAGGGTCCTCCTCGCCCAGACATCGGGACCGTGGATCTCCCTCTCCCGATGAGCCATGCCGCCAATGCCCTCGTCGATGGGGCTGATGTCTCTCTTCGCTGCCTCCTCTCTTACCATGTCCCCCATCCGGATGACCGAGAACCCGGCCTGGGACGCCAGCTTCAGTAGCTCCTCCTTCCCGCACCCAGGCATCCCCGTTACACAAAGGGCTTTCCGAGGGGACATCCCAGCTTTGTAGCAGAGGGGCGTAGATAATCGTTTTGGTGAGCCCTGGCGAGGCTGTGAAGTGAGAAACGGCACTCAAGGCCGGCTGTGTTATCTGGCCACAATCTAACTGATAATTTCACAGAAAGGCTAAAAGGGTCTCCAACGGGTGTAATCAGAGGGACAGGAGAATCTGATGCTAGTGGTACCGGAGAGGCTCGTTAGAGGCCTGATGAGAGGCTTCGCTCAGACCCCATCCTTCCTCAAGGCCTTCGTTTTAGGGAAGCCAGCCACCGCCTTGGCAATAGTCCTCATCATGATGGCCCTCCTCGCCGTCCCGGGGATTCTCGTCCAGACGGCTACGCTGCCCGCCACAGAGGCCTCCAAGCCTCCCTTCTCCTTCCATCGACAGGAGTTCGTCCGGGACAACCAGATATACCTGAAGGCGAAGTACGAGTGGGGAGACGTGGAGAGCTTCTCGGAGGAGACGGAGATCTGGGTGAAGGCCTGGAACGACCTGGAGATGGAGCTGGAGTATGAGAGAAAGACCAACAGCCCTGATTTCATTGCCATCCTCGAGTGGAAGGTGGAGATCGAGATTCAGTCGGAGATATTCCTCTTCATCGACCAGGACGGCGACGGTATCCTCACCCGGGGGAAGGATCAGGTTGTGATGACCAAACAGCTCGCCTTCAACGACATCGAGTGGGTGCTGGACTCCGGAGGGCAGAAGAACACCTTCTCGGTGAGCGATGAGGAGGGTCTCGCAGAGGCGCAGATCACCATCCTGAAGGGCTTCACTGAGCCCGACGGGACCACGGACAATGAGCCTCGGGGATCCTTCGTATTCAAGCTGAAGCCCACAACCGTCAACGGTTCCACCCATATGGCCATCGAGGTGAAGGCTCGCTTCCTCTACCCAGACTTCAGCTCTCACGTCAACGGTTATCTGGCCTCGAGCTGCTCTGACGGTATGACCCAGACGTGGTCCTTCCCGGGGGCCCAGGGCACTAGCTCGGAGTGATGGCAGAGATATACCTCTCCCTGACGAAAAGTAGAAATAAGCTTTCGGCCGTAGATTCCCTCCAGTATGAGGAGTTAGTATGTCCCTGAAACTAGACCTTGAGAAGCTGAGGTTTGGGACAGACCTGATTAAGAGGGGCTTCGCCAAGATGCAGAAGGGCGGAGTCATCATGGATGTCACTAACGCGGACCAGGCGGTGGTGGCGGAAGAGTCTGGGGCGGTGGCTGTGATGTCCCTGGAGAGGGTCCCTGCCGACATCCGGGAGGCCGGGGGCGTCGCCCGCATGGCCGACCCCAAGAGGGTTCAGGAAATCATAGAGGCCGTCACCATCCCCGTGATGGCGAAGGCGAGGATCGGCCACATCCTGGAGGCGAGGGTCCTGGAGTCCCTCGGGGTGGACATGATAGACGAGTCGGAAGTCCTGACCCCCGCTGACCCCTACTTCCACATCTACAAGAAGCAGTTCACAGTGCCCTTCGTTTGCGGATGCCGTTCCCTGGACGAGGCCGTAAGGAGGATCTTCGAGGGAGCGGCCATGATCAGGACCAAGGGAGAGGCAGGGACGGGCAACGTGGTGGAGGCCGTGAGGCACATGCACCTGTTGAACACGGCCATCGCCGAGCTCAAGAGGATGGACAGCGAAGAGGTTCGGAGGGTAGCCTGCCACTACGGGAAGGGCTACGTCCGACTGCTGGAGGACGTACGGAGGTCCCAGGGGAGATATGATCCAGTCTCGGATGATGACATCATCATCGCCGATGTCACCCTGAAGAGCGCCCAAGATGGACTCTTCGAGGTCCTTCTGGAAACCCGGGATATGCAAAGATTGCCCGTGGTGAACTTCGCAGCGGGAGGGATAGCCACACCCTCGGATGCAGCCCTCATGATGCACATGGGGTGCGACGGCGTCTTCGTGGGCTCAGGAATCTTCAAATCTGAAAACCCCGAGGCGAGGGGTAGGGCCATCGTTGAGGCTGTCACTCACTTCGACGACCCCAAAATCGTGGCGGAGGTCTCAAAGAACCTGGGAGAGGCCATGAAGGGGCTGGACGTTACCCAGCTCCCCGTGGAGGCTCGACTTCAGGAACGCGGCTGGTGAGTATCTCCACCACTTGGCGGACCAGGGTGTCAACCCCTGCCCCGGTAAGGGCGGAGACCTGCATTCTGCTCCCTCTACCCCCTGGAAGGTCGGCCTTGTTATCCACCTCGACTATGGGCGTCTCCCCGAAGGTCGCCTTCAGATCCTCCAATAGGGCCTCCTGATCCTTAAGCGGATAGCCGCAAATCTCGGTCGGGTCAAACAGGAAGACAATGACATCTGCCAGATGTCTCAAAGCAACTAGGGCCTTCCGTTCAACTTCGTTCCTCTCGTGGAGAGGCCTGTCCAAGAGCCCGGGAGTGTCCAAGACTTGATAGCGGGCACCAGAGACCTCGAAATGGCCGAGCGAGAGGTCCAGGGTCGTGAAGGGGTATGAAGCCACCCTTGGGCGCCCGCTGCTCATCGCCCTCACAAGCTGACTCTTGCCGACGTTGGGCGATCCTGCGACAACCAACGTGGGAAGAGAAGGGTCCACTGTGGGCAGGCTCCTGAGCTGATTCCTTACGTCATTGAGAAACCGGAGGGAGGAGTCGATCTCACTGAGGAGGGAGGAGACCCGTCCGTAGCAGCCTTTCCTGGCCCTTTCGATGCCATCCACACTGGTGCTTCGCCGAATGGCCGTCCTACTTCCCCTGGCCACATCTCCCACCTTGAGGTAGGCCCATCGGACAGACCCAAGGTTCTTCTTGACAGCGTCCACCCCGACCAGGACGTCTATGAGTTCCCAGTAGAATGGCGACAGGTTCTCCATGGTGGGAAAGGACTTGTAGACCCTCATCAGGGAAGATCTGATGGTCTCGGCGAAGGCGTCCACCCTTGATAGGGACAGAGCTTTCGATCGCTCCAGGGCACCTCTGCCCTTGCCCTTCGCCTTCTTAGCCTTGTTGAAGGCCCTGTCTAAAACCTCCTGGGCGGTAGGCACCGTGGGGATGCGGAACACGCGTTTGCAGATGGTTAGGTCGGGAATAACTCTATCGCAGCTACATCCCTTTCTTGACCCTGAGAAGGTCCACCGACTTGACCAGATCGCTCCTGGTGACCAGGCCGATCATTTCACCATCCCTCAAGACCAAGAGCCGTCCTATTTTGTGCTGGGACATCAGCCTGAGGGCATCCATAGCTTCAGCCTTAGGGTCCACCGAGATTACCTGCCGGCTCATGATCTGTTCCACCTTCACCTGGCCTCGCTGCTCAGGGGGCACCTTTGAGGCGTCTGAAAAGGTGACTATACCCTCCAGGCGACCATTCACTACAGGATATCCCATGTGCTTCTCAGCCACCATCTTGTCCAGTAGCTCCGTCACCACCGTCTCCTTAGAGACGGTGGAAATCTCCCGAGTCATGATGTCGCTGACCCTTATGCCCTCCAGGGTGAGGGTTATCTTGGTGAGCCGCTCCTCCTCGGTAGCCCCCAAGTACACGAACAGGGCTATGAGGATGAACCACGGCTGGTAGATGAGGCCGAAGATCCCGAAGCCGAAGGCGAAGGCCTTGCCCACGGAGGCCGCGGTCTCCGTTGCGTTGAGGTAGCTCATCCTCTTGGAAAGAAGGGATCGAAGGATTCGACCGCCGTCCATGGGGAAGGCAGGTACGAGGTTGAACAGGCCCAGTACGAGGTTGTAGAAGGTCACGATGCCCAGGAAGATGGCCAAAAGCTCCAGTGGCATGGAGATGTTTCGGATGGGAAGCTGCAAGAGGCCGAAACCGACGGCGGCAATGGCAAAGTTGACAGAGGGGCCGGCCAGGGCGATGTTGAACTCCGGCTTTGGCTCCCTGGGCATCTCCTCCAGCTGGGCGATGCCCCCGAAGATAATGAGAACGATGCCTCGGATCCTCGCTTTGTATCGCAGAGCTACGTAGGAGTGGCCCAGCTCGTGAAGAAGAACACACGCGAAGAACACCACCGCCGCAATGCCTCCTAGGAGGAGCTTCAGCGCGAGGGCGGCCTCGCTACCCAAGGAGGTCAGGTCGACCTGCCCGAAGCCTAGGTCCAGCCCCAGGAGTGTACCGCTCTGGACGGCGAAGACCCATGCGAACACGGGAAGGATGAAGAGAAAGGTGAGGTGGATGTAGAGGGGGATACCCATCACCGTGGCAATCTTGTAGGACCAACGCATATGAGCTCTCTAAGGACGGTGTCGGTATAACCCTTTCTCGTAACCGGTCCCGCCGATTGACCTGTTGTCAAAGAGCATAGGACTATACTATATTGACACAAGCGACAAGACAGTTCCTCATGTTCCTCCCCCTATGCCCTGCGAGAAGAGTTGCATGGGGCTGATGTACCATCCCCCCGATGCTGCCTGCTGCCATACCTGTGCCTACCACGACGGGGAGAGGTGTATCATCCGGGACGCGGGATACTTCCCAAAGCATTTTGGCCGTTATCTGTGGGGTTAAGTCCCCTCCTGCCATCCTCTCCGTTCCCAGACAGATTGCCACTCTTCGCTGACGTTTCAAGAGGTTAAACTGAATAGGGGGCAGACTCAGAGAAGCAGGTTGACGCCGAGGGCGAGAATAACGATTAGCAGGATGAGGGCCCGGTTGATCCCGGCCAGGAAGTTTGTGAAGATGAAGTACCTAGCGCTGAGAATGGTGCCTTCCTGGTTGAAGAGGGAGTAGAGGTATAGGGGCACCGTGTCTGACATGAAGGGGAGGGTCAGGATGAGGAAGAGTCCAATGTACTTTGTCTTCCTGACGAACCAGACACAGAAGTCGACGAAGGATTTCGTAGGCGAGAACCTCGAAGAGGCCTTCTTGATCGCCCTGTCCGCCCTCAACCCGACCAGGAAAATCATCCAGCTGCCTGCGGCCTTGCCCGCTCCTATGGTGATGGCAGCGATGCCGTATAGGGCCGGGTGGGCAATCAGGGGGATGAGGGCGACCTCCAGTGGAGTGGGGAGCACGACGGCCACCAAGACGCTGTAGGCAAAGAGCAAGGGGAGGAAAACGTAGGGGTTCGTGAGGGTGTCCAACAAGGGTATGAGGGGCTCCAAAGATATACCTGTGATTTAGTCCTTAGGTCTGTATATTAATCCGTTCAAGCGACTTTCGAAAGTGATTATCTAGGTAGATAATCTCAGCTAGGTAGCAAGGGGTCCGCCCCAGGTTTCGTGAGCAGTACCACCCTGCTCTGCTCCACATCATCCCGGAAGTCATATCCCGTGAACTCCGCTAGCCTTGAAGCGAAGTCGCATACCTTTGCATGGGAGGGCATGCTGCCCATCGTCAGACGGTCCCTGGACTGTCCCACCCATACGTAACCCTTGCACTCGATGAACTCTGCCTCAGTCCTCTTGTCCAACGCTCCGTACTCCTCTTCCCATCCCACATTGTGGCCATTCACGAGGGTGTGCCTGATTACCCGTCGGGTGTTGAGAGAAGGCATGAGCTCCAAGGTCCGCATCAGATTCTGCCATTCGTGCCTGGACCGGGGGAGACAGAGGCTGTCGTAGATCTCTTCGTTAGGGGCCGCTACGGTGACGTAGAGCTGAGTGGGCAGGGGATCGAGTTTCTCGAGAACGGACGGGTTGGTCCCGTTGGTGACTAGAAACGTCGTGAGGCCCTTAGAATGGCAGTCAGCAATAAACTCGGAGAGCCTTGGATACATTGTCGGCTCGCCAGTTAGTGATATGGCAACATGCCTCACATCGTTGGCCTCAATCCACTTCCCGAGCTGGACCTTGGGATTCCCCTTGTAGCCCGACAGAAGGGCCCGCTGAGCTGAGAGGGATTCCTCCAAGATGAAATCGGGGTCATCGACATGGCCGAGGCCCTCTCCCCAGAAGGTCTGGTCCCTCCAGCAGAAAAGGCAACCCAGATTGCAGTTGTTCACCGTGGGTGTCATCTGCATGCAGCGATGGCTCTCGATGCCGTAGAAATGATGTTTGTAACATCCCCTACCGTTCTTGAGGGACTGCTTTGTCCAGTGGCAGAGCTTCACCCCACTGTGGGATCCAACGAGTCTGTAGCCCTGTCTCTTCAGGAGGTCCTCTGTCTGGAGATCAAGCATCTCCTGCCCAATCGTTCTGCCCCGATAAATCCCTTTTCACCTGGCTCGAAGAACGGTTTCTGACAGGCACGATTACTGCGTGGAAGAGGCGAGCCAAAGTATCGAGGACAACGACCTGATCGATAATGGCCTAGAGCCCCCGTGGGATTTCGGCGGGCTCGGATCGTGGGAGATCGAGCGATGTGGTTTTGCGGCAATCAACCACCTTGCAAAGAGGGTTTATCCATGGATCCTATGATGATACAGGAATTGAGCGATAAGGAATCTGCGAGCAGGGTATGCCACCTCTGAGGCACTACGGGTACGCTGCGATGCTCTTGGGGACAGCAGGAGTTGCCATACTCTTCGGCGTCCCTTCGGCCTACGAAGGACCGCTTATCATTTCCCTCACCGATGAGCACGCGATAAGAGTGGTGGACGCTGTGGGATTGGTCCTTGTCCTGGCAGCGAACTTCCTCTTCCTGAAAATGTTGTGGAAGTGGCGAGGCCTCCATTGATTCAGGCGTCCGTGACCTGAATGAGTTCCACTGGTGGGGGCGAATGGAGGGTTATCTCAGGGATATCACCGACGTGCTATCAACATGAAACAATGACTTTTGAATCCAGTATCGATACATACAATGGGATTCTTGCCAAATCCGTAGTCCAGCTCCTACTGGACTCCCTGTTCAGCAAATTCTTATCCCGTGTTCCCCATTCCTCAATAGATGCTTGACTGGCCCGAGAAGTACAGGCCCACATCGGCCAAGGACGTGGCCGGAAATCCTTCCGCCGTGAGCCAGCTGGAGTCATGGGCCGAATCTTGGGAAGAGGGCAGGCCGAAGAAGAAGGCTGTAGTCCTCGTGGGGAATCCGGGTGTGGGGAAGACAAGCGCGGCCCACGCCTTGGCCAATGATTTCGGGTGGGGCGTCATAGAGATGAACGCCTCCGACACACGGAACGCCGACGCCGTTCGACGCATTGCAACCCGGGGAGCCCTCTTCGAGACGTTCACCGATGAGGGAGAGTTCATCAGGCACCAGGAGGGCGGGCTCAAGCTCATCATCCTCGACGAGGCGGACAACCTCTTTGGAAGGGAGGACTATGGCGGAATAGGAGCTATCGTGGACACTATAAGGAAGACGCACCAACCCATCGCCCTCATCGTCAACGACTACTACGAGCTCACGAGACGCTCGTCCGCTCTGAAGAAGTTGTGCCAGACTATCAAGTTCCAGCGGCCGAGAACGCAAACAGTGGTCAAGATTCTGAGGGATATTGCCAGAGCCGAGGGCATTGAGGTCGAGGTGGAAGTGCTTCAGCATCTGGCCGAAAGGTCTAGGGGAGACATTCGGTCCGCCATAAATGACATGCAGGCCTTGGCTCATGGCCGGAAGAGGGTCGCGGAGGACAGCCTCCTCGCTCTGGGCTACAGGGATGAGCGGAGGGAGGTTTTCGAAGTCCTCGGGGAAATCTTCAGATCTGGGGGCCTGGATCGGGCGAGGAGGAGCGCCATCAACCTGGATGAGGATCCAGAAAGGCTAATTCTGTGGGTGGACGAGAACCTCCCCTATGAATATCGCGACCCGGAGGATCTCGAGAGAGGCCTGAGGGTTCTAGCCAGGGCCGATGAGTTCCTGGGCATGGTCAGGCGGAAGCAGCAGTATGTCCTCTGGAAGTACGCCAGCGACCTAATGACGGGTGGGGTTGCGGTGGCGAGACAAGCCAGCTATGCTGGAGGACAGTATCGCTTTCCGCTTTGGCTGGCTAAGATGTCCAGGAGCCGGTACATAAGGGCCACCGTTGATTCCATCCTGGGGAAGCTGGGGGGAATGTGTCACGTTTCGAAGAGAGAGGCCAGGGTGTCCCTTCTGCCTTCCTTCATCACCTTGTTCCGCCACGGAGAGGCCTTCAGGATTCGCCAGACCGTGGTCCTTGACCTCACGGCGAGAGAGGTGGCCCTGCTGCTCGGAGAGAAGGAGGACAGCAAGGCCGTGAAGAGGGTGATGGAAGGAGCTGAGAGCCTGAGAAGCCGGAAGTCGACCGCCGCCCCCTTTTCAAGGTTTGAATCCTGAACCCCCACCCCTGACCTCATCGTACAAATCCATGAGTTCACTCAAGAACTCATCATAGGTCTTCCTGAACTTCAGTCGAAAGAGACGGTCCCTCGTCTTCGTCGTGATTTGAATGCTTGTCTTCTTGATCTCTTCCATCTGGCGCCCACCCCTCTGGCAACCATCAATAGTATGTGAACTAATAAACCTATTGTTATGGATAGCACTCGATGTTCCCATTAAATATTGCATATTCAATTCTTCATGGAGATTATGGCTTCTCGAGTATCTATTCACAGCAATGGAATGCAATCCTTTATGGTTCGTACAAGAGATTTTTGATATTCGGTAAACCGAACCTCAAAGATGTAGGCTCATTTGGCCTCAATTACAGGGGGTGAGGCCTTGTCCCCAGGCCTCCGGCATCTGTGGGTCAGCAGATTCTGCACTCGTTCGAACACGCGTTGCTCGATGATAGGAGGTCCCTCTGAAGGGCGCAAAAGCCCCTTCCGCCTGATATATCCGACGTATAGGGGATTCCGAAGGATGTATCGGACTGTGGACCGATGCCAGCTGACTCCCGTTTTCGTTGGGATCCCTTGGTCGTTGAGCGCCTCTGTGATGCCTTGCAAGGTCATCCCCCGATTGTACATATCGAAGATGCTACGAACGACCATTGCCTCCTCGAGTAGAGGCTTGAGTCCTGCCTTTCCTCTGGAGTACCCGTAAGGAACTCGGCGGGACGCCGAGGGAGGGAACCCACCCTCCAGGTTAGTCAAGAGGCCCAACGTCCGAAGCTCAACAGAATGGAGTCTGAAAGCCTCCTCGACCGTCAGCCCAACCTCCTCGCACCATGAGGCGATGGCCTGGACCTCGTCCACTGCGCTGTAGTGTTGCAGGAACTCCTTCCGAGAGGCAAACCGGAGGAAGAGTTTCTCGAACAGGAGGGAATCGTGGGGAGCCGATTCCCTGCAAGAGCGGCAAAGGGCAGACTTGAAGATGTCGGTCTCGGAGACAGCAGGGCCCTGCCGTGCAACCTCGAAGACGCCCACATCCTCCACGGACCAGCAGCGGTCGCATCTGACGGCATCCGACTCCGAGGAGCTTTCCATCATTGAATCCCCGCTACAACCTCTTGATTTGTCTGATCAACTCCGTCAACTTGCTCCCCTCGTCATGGCTGCGAATCCGACCTTGAAAGGATTTCAGCGACTTGACGAGTTCTTCCTTTTCAACGAGGGGCTTATGCTCTCCTTCTTGGAGAACGCCATCCCAGTAGAGGTATCCGGCGTACACCGGGTTCTGTAGGATGTAGCGGATAGACCAAACGGACCAGTCTTTGCCTTTCCTCGTGGGGAAGCCGAGGGTGTTGAGGTCGTCAGCAATCCAGGTCATGGGCTCTCCTCGGAGGTGTCTCGCGAACACATCTCTCACGACCTCGGCTTCCCGATCCTCGATATGCAACGTCCCTTCCACATGTCTGTAACCGAAGGGAGCTGGGGATCCGAGGCTTCCCTGTCCGGAGTTTGCCTTCTGACTCATGCCTGTGTACACCCTTTCGGCTATCTGTTCGCTCTCCAATTGAGCTATTCTCTGGATGATGTCCATTACAAAGCGACCCATAGCCGTGGCGGTGTCGAGGGACTCCTGCATGCTTGTGAACTCCTTCCCCCAGGATCCCAGCCTCTCCATCATCTCCATGAAGTTCCTGCTGTTGCGATGGATCCGGTCCATACGCATGACAAGGACGTTGTCCCACCTGTCCCGCTCCTCCATCATGCGGTGATAGGCGGGCCTCTTCTCATCTCGCCCAGAATACCCATCGTCTACGTACTCCCCGGCAACATCCCACCCTCTGGCGTTGCAGTAGGCTCTCAACTTCTCCAACTGAGCTTCCAGGGAGAACCCTTCCTTCGCCTGGTCTTCAGTGGATACTCGGGCGTAGACGGCAGACCTCAAGAGCTCATCCCATCCCGGGGCCCTATGGCGCGGTAGTGTTAATAAGCCTTTTCTTCGGCGCTGGGCCTTAAGCATTTGTGTATAAAAGTCGCGCTAATAGCGTTCTCATCACGAAAAGTCAACCCACACTCTTAAGGCCTACTGCCCGGGATTCGAGGTGACGGTCGACGCCTCAGGACCCTAGCCACTTCAGCAGATCCTCCACGCCTTCGACTCCATCGACGGAGAAATCACCCGCATCGAAGAGTTCAGCGGGAGTGTCAGCATGATAGACCGCAACTTTGGCCCCTTCAAGAACCCCTTCTCTCACCAGCTTGGATATGGCCCTGAAGGCGTCCACGTCGGTGGTATCATCTCCGACATACAAGAGTCGTTTAAGCCCCTTCTCCCTTGCGATGATCTCCAGCGCCCCACCCTTGTCAAGGGGGTGCTTGGGCCGGACCTGAACAAGCATCTTGCCCTCGGTAATCCTCACTCCTTGAAGATCGAGTCCACGAAGAGCACCTAGGACGGCTTCCCTAGCCCTCTCAGGTTCAGGGGACCTCCGGTAGTGAATGGCATGGCTGAGCTCCTTGAGTTCCAAGAGGACCCCCTCACCGCGGATGGCGGAACTGAGGATCTCCTCCAGGCCCTTCATCTTCCGGGCGAGTTCCTCCGGCAGCAGCACTGTCCTCCTCCCGCCCTCAAGGACCTCCAAACCGTGGTTGCCGACGTACGTCACTGAGGGGATTCCCACGATCCTCTCAAGGGCCGCAGCTGCTCTTCCAGAAATGACAACCACCACACCGTACTTCCCTGCAAGGTTCTCGAGATGGCGGCGGTTGATCTCCGGGAGGCGAGCCTTTGCTGGTGAATCCACGATATGAGACAGGGTCCCGTCAAAATCCAAGAAGATCCCTGTCGCCTCCGGATGCTCCTTGAATGTTCGAAGTCGCTCCAGATTCTCCAGGATATCTGGGGGTTTCGCGATGGTCACGGTGGGAGCATCACCCTCTTTCCATTAACCTTTACGGGCAAACTGCGGCGCTTACCTCGGTTCCCCGGCCTAGTCCTTGGGGAGGGAGTCGTTGATGAGCAAACCAGCGCCCAGCTCGCTGCCCTCCAGCATTTCAGCTCCGTGGGGTTCAGCCTCATGGCGTAGAAGCGCCTTCCCTCGAATCTCAGACATCCGGTAGGGAAGATTCACGCGGAGTCCGAGGTTCCCTGCTACAGTTCCGGGATTTGTGAAAGCCCTCGAGATCCCATCAAAACGCTTTAAAAGGATTCTCCCAATACGGGCCTCAAACAACAGGGACTGGGTGGGGGCACTCACGATGAGGTCCGTCGTACTGCAGGAACGTTTTTTGGATGACTATAAGGGCATCGTGACCGACCAAACCGTTAATGCCCTGAGGGAGGCTGCGGCCCCCCTGGAGGGGAAGAAGGTCCTCCACATAAATTCGACCTCCTACGGAGGTGGCGTCGCCGAAATCCTCTCCTCCATGGTACCTCTGATGAGGGACCTGGGCATGGACGCCCAATGGAAGGTCATCGAAGGGGACGAGGAGTTCTTCAGGATCACCAAGACGATCCACAATGGCCTTCAGGGAGGTCAGGTCGTCCTCTCGGAGAAGATGCAAAACCATTACATGGAGGTTAACCGCAGGAATGCGGAGGACTTGGAGGATGGCTGGGACTTCGTCATTGTGCACGATCCACAGCCCGCCGCCATACTCGGCCTTCGGGCGGAAGAACTTGGGAGGAGGGAGGGGAAGTGGATATGGAGGTGTCACATCGACATGTCCACCCCCAACCCTGATTGTCTGGCATTCCTCTCTAGGTTCATCCCATCCTACGACGCCTCCATCTTCAGTCTGGAGGGCTACATACCACCGGGCATAGGTCTGCGGAGACCAGTTGTCATCCATCCGAGTATAGACCCCCTGACGGGCAAGAACCGCCCCATGAGCCCCCAGGAAGTGGAGCTCATCGCGCAGCGCTATGGCATCGATCCGTCGAAGCCTACGGTTTGCGCGGTGGCGCGTTTCGATCCCTGGAAGGACCCGCTCGGCGTCATCGATCTGTACAAGTTCATCAAGGGACAGCCGGGACCGCGCAACAGGCTGCCGAGGTTGCTGCGCCTCTACAAGGCCGTGAAGAGAGAGGTTCGGGACTTTCAGTTGCTCTTGGTGGCCTCCATGGCCCATGACGACCCGGAGGGTTGGGAGTACTATGAGAAAGCCCTTAGGAGGGCGGGGGAGGACCCAGACATTTTCTTCCTGACCAACTTGAGAGGCGTGGGAGGGGAGGAGGTGAACGCCTTCCAGAGATTCTCCGATGTGGCCGTCATGAGATCAATTCGTGAGGGTTTCGGTCTCACGGTGTCAGAGGCCCTCTGGAAGAGGGTGCCGGTGGTGGGTTCTCGTGTCGGAGGTATTCCGCTGCAGGTTCTCGACGGTGAAACAGGCTTCCTGACGGAGGATGCCCAGACGGCAGCGGAAAGGATAATCCGGTTGATAACGGACGAAGGTCTCAGGCGACGGATGGGGGAAGCTGGCAGGGCCCATGTCAAGGGGCGATTCCTCACCACGAGGCACCTGAGGGACTACGTCGACCTGATGGCAGGCCTCTCTCAGCTAGGACCAACCGAATAATCTATTTACGCCCCGACCGCCTTTTCTAGCTGCAACTCCGGAGGTGTTCTATTGAAGTTCATTGACGTGAGCATGGCCCTAGGGCCCGATACGCCCGTCTACCCCGGTGACAGCCCCTTCTCAAAGTTAGATCTCAGGAGAATGGAAGGAGGAGACAGCCTGAATCTCTCTGAGTTGAGGATGGGGGCCCATACGGGGACCCATGTGGATGCCCCCGTCCACTTCATCCGCGGGGGGAAGGGAATTGGCGACCTGCCGGCGGCTGCCTTCTCAGGGCCCGCGACGGTTCTCGACCTGAGCCACGTGGTATCCTCCATCGACGGAGAGGATGTCGCTCAATCTCAGATTCGAAAGGGGGATATTGTACTGCTGAGGACGAGGAACTCAGATAGACTGGGCCCCGTCTTCTTCGAGGATTACGTTTACCTCTCTGAGGCGGGCGCCCGGCACCTCGTGAACCAGGGAGTGAAGGCCGTCGGGATAGACTACCTATCCATCGAGGGTTTCCGCGTCCGCGGTTTCCCCGTACACCGTCTCCTCCTAGAGAAGGGAATCGGCATCATCGAGGGTCTTGATCTGTCCAAAGTGAACCCTGGTCGATACTGGTTCATCTGCCTGCCCCTGAAGGTCGCCGAGGGAGACGGTGCTCCAGCCAGGGCGGTTCTGGTGGAGGACTGGGCTGGTGTGTAGGCTTTATCTAGCTGAGGGCCCTTCGCCAAGTGGGGAGAGAGCAATCAACCCAGAGCATTGCCTCGGCAAGAAGGTCTTCACACCTGAAGGGGAGTGCCTAGGAGAGGTCCTGGACGTTAGCCTGTACAGCTTCTCCCGAGTCAAACAGATCTTGGTGGAGACGGAGAAGGGAGTCAGAAACATCGACTGGGACCTTGTATCAAGGATCGAGCCCGACAGAATCCTTCTGAGACGGTGGGAAGCCGTCAACGAGTGGTGAGGCCCTCCATCTTCGCCAAGGAGATGACTGCGTCCACATAGGTGGCATGGCTCCATACCAGCGGGACCACCGATATGGGCTCCCCAGTGTCCGCCCTGATTTGCTCCGGTAACATCAGGGTCGATGTGGCCCGGTCAGCGCACCACTCTATCAGCTCCATGGCCTTGTCCCGCTGATCCAACTTGAGGTACGCGTCCGCAAGCCACAGGGTGCATATGATCCAGGGATTATCTCGGCCGTAGTAGCGGTCCCCCTCATACCTGGCCATACCTCCGTGCTCAGGGGACCAAAGGGACTTCCTGAGGTTCTCCACCAGGCTCCTGGTTCGAGGATCCTCCAAGGGGAGGATCCCGTACCTTATGGTGAAGAGCGTGCTGGAATCCGCCGCCTTCGCCTCGGGTCTGATGCTCTTTTTGAAGAGGCCCCTTTCGTCGTCCCACATGTGCTTCAGGATGGCTTCTCTTACCCTCTCTGCCGAAGCCCCCCAGGCCCCCAGGCTCTTGCCAAGTTGCGCCGATATCGACTCTGCGTCAAGGAGCCCCTGGGCCACCGTGGCCGCCGAGTAGCAGTTGATGGACTTCGTTTCCTCCCAGAGGTCGAAGGATGGGAGTGGGAGCGATGTCGCCCTGTCAAGGAAGGAGGCCAGGAAGCTCGCTGCCCTTCGCACCATCGGCCACATGTCCAACAGAAACTCCATGTCTTTGTGAACGTTGAAGTGATGCCAGGTGGCCGTTATCACTGAGGCCGTCTGATCGATCTGCAGGAAAGGCGGTGGATGCCAGGTGGCGCCTCGGGTCCCGTCTGGAAAATGACGGTGGAAGAAGTGGCCCTCCTCCTCTTGGCTGTTGCTGGCGAATACCAGGAACTTGTGGGCGCTCTCATACAGCCCGGCCCTGTCCATGGCCATGGATATGTAGGCCCCGTCCCTCCACCAGTTGTAGTTGTAGGTGTCCCCCGTGGGCATCAGGCTGCTCACATCGGGGGATGCGATGATGCTCCCGTTCAGGTTCCAGCAGTTCCTGAGAACGAAGAGGGATCGGTCGTAGACGGACCTGGCCCTGGCGCTGAGGTCCTCCGGCAAATCTATCCTCTTGCCTTCGAACCACGAACGCCAGAAGTCCACCGTCTCCCGCTCCCTGTACTCCACCGCTTCCTCCTTGAGGCTTCTGTAGATCTCGTTGACCGTCCTCCTGGAGTCAGCCATCAGCGTGAGGAGCCATACGGCTGCAGAGGATCTCCCGCTAAGGTTCACGTTCCATTGCACCACGGAGTCTGTGGCCCCGTGGGAAATCGTGTTTCCCTGGAGCGCACCGTCCTCGGCGTCGACGTAGCTACCCTGGTAGCCCTTCAGCGTATGCTCCCCGCACGTGAAGCCGTCGAACCCTGGCTCGCCCCAGAGCTGTAGATAGTAGTCCCTCTTGTAGTGCACGATGGCGTTCTGAGACTTGTCCCAGTAGCATGTATCCTGGTACAGGGACTCAGCGATGCTCATGCTCTGGTACTGGAAGAGCTTCAACTCCCTCGAGCGGTCCTTCATGTTCTTCGCAGAGTACTGGCGGAGCAGCAAGTTGCGGTCTGGATGGACCATGTCCCTGGTGCGAATCTCGAGGTCGTGTCCTCGGGCCAGGGACCATCCAACATTGGTGCGCTCCTCATAGCCCTGCTCGATCTCCCATCCCTCACCGCCTATCCAGGAGAGCTCGCCCTCATCTGCCTCGAATATCCCCCGCCTGCATTCCAAGAGATGCTGGAACTGGCCTGCATAGGGGTAGTACAGGTAGACCCAATCGCCCTTCTCATTGACGGCTAGTAGAACCCTGGAGTTGCCCGTCAGTAAGGTGATCATGTCGCCAGTCTCAATCCTCCTCCCAAACAAGGGTATGCTTCACTGCGTCCTTACCGTCCTCCTGGAAGGCAGACTCGAACTCCTGCCAAGGATGTCGGTGGCTGATGACGCCCTTCAGCTCTCCGGGATACATCTCCAAGAGCTCCCTCAGGTAGCCATGGGCCTCTCGAAAGTGAGTGGCATTCGAGTTCACACAGCCGAATACCACCTGGTTTTCCAGCACCATCTCCTTCACAATCTTCGCGGCCTTTACCTCCACCGTCACACTCTTGCCGGGCACGCCTAGGAGGACCATGATGCCATTGGTGCCCAAAGCGGGAGTCAGATTGAAGGGGACGCGGGCGGCCCCCGTAGCTTCCACGATGACGTCGAACCCGTCGAGGTCCTCGGCCAATACAAGGGGATCGACCTCCCTCGAGTTGAGATGGTGGGCCCCCGTGCCCCGGATGAGCCTCGCTTTCGCGGAGTCGTCAGGGGACCTGTCCATAGTGATGACCTCCGCCCCCAACAGTCTCAACAGGAAGGTAGCCATAAGGCCGAGGGAGCCAGAACCCGCTACCAATGCCTTCTTCTCCCCCAGACTCTCCTCCTCCCGCCACGGCATCCTCTCCTGTATCTTCAGCACCTGGTCTATGGCCTTGACGGCAATACTCGTGGGCTCCGTCAGAACCGCCACCTCTCGGATGTCTGGAGAAAGCCCGACGACGTACTCCTCGGTTTCCACAAAGACGGGGGACATGAAACCATGGAGTCCCTTGATTCCGCGTTCTTTGAAGAGGCCTGTGAAGCAGAAATCGCTCTGGCCGGATTTGCACGGCTTGCAGATGCCGCACCCTCGGCGTACCGTTGGATTCACCAGGTCGCCCGGACCCAGCTCGCACCCCTTCGGGACCTCCACAACCATGGCCAGGGCTTCGTGACCTAGCGTTAGGTACTTCTCTCCCGCGGGCGGAGTGCCGTACTCCCCTCTGGCAATCTCGAAGTCGGTGCCATCGATCCCCACCTCCAGGGTCCTTAGCAGGAGTTCTTCAGCCCCCCGCTCTGGCTCTGGCCCTCTGATGAGCCTGACGCCAGGCTTCGGGGGTTCGACCACTATCCGGTCCATCAGACCCTTACCACCACCGTCCCAGAATTAACCCTTTCCCCGTGGTTTTGGGACTAGGTACCAGGGTTTCGGGTCAACGATATATACGTAACCCCCGCTAGTTGGCCTGATGGCGCAGAAGGTTTTCATCGACGGCGAATGGGTGGAGAGCGAGTCCGGCGAGTATCTCGAGGTGCAGAATCCGGCTACTGAGGAGCTGGTTGACCGAGTCCCATGGTGCACCCGGGAGGACGCCAGGCGGGCACTGGAGGCCGCCAATGCGGCTCAGGAGCCATGGGCAGCGGTCCCTGCCGCCCAGCGAGCGAAGCTCGTCTGGAAGATGGCCGACCTCATCGAGAGGGAGAAGGAGAGGCTGGCCAAGGTCTTGACAGCGGAGGAGGGTAAGCCTCTCAAGGAGGCCCGGGACGACGTCCAAGGGGCGGTGGAGTACTGTCGCTACTATGCCGGCCTGGCGAGGCAGGTCGAGGGCAGTGTCCTTCCAGGCGAGGCTCCGGACAGGACCATCATGATGCTGAAGGTGCCTGTAGGTGTCGTGGTGGGAATCACCCCGTGGAATTTCCCCGCGGCCATGGTGACCCGAAAGATGGCTCCCGCCCTCGTTGCCGGCGACAGTGTGGTCCTGAAGCCATCCTCTTATACTCCCATAACAGCCATCGAGATCCTCAAGCTAGCGGAGAAGGCAGGCGTTCCGAAAGGCCTGGTCAACCTCGTCACGGGACCCGGCAGCACCGTGGGGGACGAGCTTGTAAGGAATCCAATGACCCAGATGGTGACCATGACTGGGTCCGTGGAGACCGGCCAGCGGATTATGGAGGCCGCCAGCGGAAACCTCACCCAGCTCGTCCTGGAACTCGGCGGAAAGGCGCCCTTCATCGTATGGAAGGATGCCGACCTCGAGTGGGCCGTGAGGAGCGCCCTGTGGGCCAGGTACTGGAACGCGGGACAGACCTGCATATGCAACGAGAGGACCTACGTGCAGGATGAGGTCTACGACCGCTTCAGGAAGAAGTATGTGGCCGCTGTTCAGAGCCTCAGGGTCGGCGACCCCACGAGGTCCGGCGTTGACATGGGCCCGTTGGTGGCGAAGGAGCAGGTGGAGAAGGTGGAGAGCTCCGTCAAGCGGGCCGTGGAGGAAGGCGCGAAGCTGCTGGTGGGAGGCACCAGGCCTACCGGTCCGGGCTTTGATCGAGGCCACTGGTTCTCTCCCACCGTTCTGGAGGACGTGGAGCAGGACATGGAGATAGTCCAGAAGGAGATATTCGGCCCCGTCACCCCCCTGAGGAGCTTCGAAAGCCTGGACGAAGTCATCAGGTATGCCAACGATTCGGAGTATGGTCTGGCCAGCTACATGTTCACCCGGGACGTGAACGCCGCAATGAAGGCGGCCCACATGTTGAGATTTGGAGAAACCTACATAAACCAGGTCGGACCGGAGACCGTTCACGGGTACCACGCGGGTTTCAGGAAGTCCGGGATCGGCGGCGACGGCTCAAAGTATGGGTTCGACCACTACTTCCACATCAAGACAGTCTACTTGGACTACAGCGAGAAGCCCGAAGCGCCCTACATCTTCCCCTACAGCTAGCGTCTGACTGAAGAGGCCTCGTAGTCCATTCTTGCCCCCCTATCGGCAGAGAGAGCGAGCCTCGTGTATATCGCCAGGAGGCCACGGTCGAACCTGATGGGAGGCCTCTTCCACTCCTCCCGCCTTCTGCGAATTTCCTGCTCCTCGACGGCAAGGTCCAGCCTCTTCTGCCGAAGGTCCACCACTATCTGGTCCCCGTTCTGAACCAGAGCGATTGGACCACCAGCCATCGCCTCTGGGCTGACATGGCCGATGGCGGGGCCCCTGGTGGCTCCCGAGAAACGTCCATCCGTTATGAGGACCACCCCCTCAGCCAGGTCGCGGCGGGTTGATATGGCTTCGGTGATGTAGTACTGCTCCGGCATCCCATTGGCGGCGGGCCCCTCGTACCGGATCACGATGGCGTGTCCGGGCCTCACCTCGTCGTCGAAGATGGACTCGATGGCCTCCTCAGAGGATTCGAAGACTACGGCTTCACCGGTGAAGGTCTCAAATTTCTTTTGCAGGGCTCCGACCTTCACGACGGCTCCATCGGGTGCCAGCGAACCGTAGAGAACTCTCAAGGACCCCGTACCGATGGGATCGGATCTGGGTCTCACAACCTCTTCGGGGGCTACGCCGTAGTTCATCAAGAAGAGCCTGTTCCTCTCAAAGAATTGGGAGGCCTCCACTTCTTTCAAGTTCTCTTCCAGGGTGTAGCCCGTGACGGTGAGGCTGTCCAGATGGAGGTACTCCTGCAGCTCCTTTACGAGCCACTGGGTGCCGCCAGCATACCACAAATAGTTCACCGGGTGTGTTCCGGAAGGCCTGCAGTTGACCAGGAACGGGATGTCTTGATTGATTTCGTCGAAGGCCTTGAGGGGCAGCTCGATGTTTGCCTCATAAGCCAGGGCCATGAGGTGCATGATGGTGTTGGTGCTCCCGCCGATGGTCGCATGGATCATCATGGCGTTCTCGAAGGCTTCCTTCGTGAGGATCTTGGACGGTCTCAACTCCTCTTCCACCATCCCTACTACGCGCTTCCCCGCCTTCTCAGCGAGCCTGCCCAGCTCGAAACTTGTGGCAGGTACGAGGGCGCTGGTGGGTAGTGCCATTCCCAGGGCCTCCGCAACGATCGCATTCGTGTTTGCAGTTCCCAGGAAGGCACACGTACCCGTCGTGGGACAGGAATGCAGGGCTAGACTCTCGTAGTCCTCCCTGGAAATCTCCCCTCGACGCAGTCGTGCATAGAGGGAGCCCACCTGCTCCAGGGTGGTACCCTTGGGGCCCACCTCCATCACGCCGCCGGGTATGTAGATGGAAGGAATGTCGACCCTGGCGGCCGCCAGAAGGACACCTGGTGTGCCCTTGTCAGATCCCGACAGGATGCACATACCGTCAAAGTGCCCTCCACGGACGTGCATCTCGACGGCAAAGGAGATAACCTCCCTGCTGGCCAGGGAGAACCGCATGCCAGGGGTCCCCTGGTCGATGCCGTCACAAATGTCGGTACAATCGTATCTCGCGGCGGCGCCCCCGACAGCCCTGACTCCCCGAACAACCCACTCGTCCGCCAATTCGGGGAGGTGGTAGCTGCATGGCATGCTCTCACCACCGGTGGTCTCCACAAGGATCCAGGGCTTCTCTAGGTCCTCCCGAGTCCAGCCGCAGGCAAGGCGAAGGGGGTCGGCCTCGGGGGCGATCTTCCTCATCTCCTGACTATGGAGGGGCATGGAGATCGAACCTCAATCCTCTACGCCTAGGATGTGTTATCTAGGTTTGGGTTTAGGTGGATTGGCAGCCCTCCACGAGGGCCCAAAGACCACTCTCGGACGCCAGTGCCAGTAGAGCCAATATTTTAACCAAATAAAATATAGATAAGGTATTTACAGAGGCCGAAATATAATGATTTGGTGGGATTGCATGCCCGACAAGGACTTTGATGTCCTCTCAAGTCCGTCGCGGTTGAGAATTTATCAGACGCTCCTCAGGCGCCCCAATAGCACCGATGACCTAGGCCGCATCCTGGGCCTCTCCAACTCCTCTCTGAGATTCCATCTTCGGGCGCTGGAGAGCTCGGGTCTCGTCACGAGGAAGACGGAGGCCCCGAAGGGGAGGGGAAGGCCGAAGATAATCTGGACCGTCGACAGGACGATTCACATCGAGGGCTTCCCAATCAGGCAGTATGGGGTGCTCTCAGAGATCCTGCTTCGCTCCATGATGAAGCTGGCGAAGCGCAAGGATGAGATTGGCAAGGTGCTCCTCGAGGTTGGAAGGGAGGTCGGTTCTGACATCATACGTCATATATCGCAATCCAAATCGGTCTCCTCCTGGGGGTCTGATGAGTTCCGCAAGCACTACATCGGGGAACATCTGGAGGCCACCGGAATCGTCTCTGAGGTGGAGAAGTGTACTGAAAAGGAGGTTGTCTTCTCCCACTACAACTGCCCCTTCGAGGAGCTGGCGATCAAGTATACGAAGGAGATCTGTGACTATCTAGACACGGGCTACTACGAAGGTCTTGTGGCGGGAATGGGCGGGATTGCCCAGATTGAGCGGGTTTCCTGCCTAGCACACGGAGACGACAAGTGCACCTACATACTCAGATGGCAGAAGGCCAGGAAGAAGGCAGAAACCAGCAGGTCCGCTCCCCTCCTGCTATCTGTAGTAGCGGCATACCATGGCTGATGCATCTAGGAGCTCTGCCCGAATCCTCGCTTGCCCGCCCATCCGGGGGCTTCTAACACGGTTGGTTAGGAGGACGGTGGCAGGAGGGGCCGTATGATTTCCATCACCCTCTTCTTCTCCGCAGTCGTGAGCTCCATTACCGGAGGCCTGCTGTAAGCCTTCAGGTTCCAAACCTTCTCCACAAGAAACTTCGCCGCCGCCGGAAAGGTGCCCACTCGGAGAGCCTGTGCGAAACGCGCCAGCCGGAGCTGCAATTCCACGGCCTCAGAGATCCGCCCCTTCTGGAGGAGTTCAAGGAGCCTTATGCCCTCTGAAGGGAAGGCATTGCTGGACCCGATCACACCGCCCTGACCTCCATGGAGGATGACGGATGCAAAGAGGGGGTCCGACCCAGTCATGAAAGAGAAGTCATCTGGCATGTTCGTGATGATTTCGATTGCCCGCGTCAGGTCCCCGGAGCTGTCCTTCAGGCCTTGGATGGTCCCCGCGCTGGCCATCTTCAGCGTCAAGTCCGCGGGCAGTTCGACGCCAGTGAAGGAGGGCAGGTTGTAGGCCATGATAGGGATCTCAATAGCCTTTCTGAGGGTCTCGTAGTGCTCCCTGAGAGCCTGACGGCTTGGTTTGATGTAGAAGGGGGTGACCACCATCACCCCATCCGCTCCTGCGGCCTCGGCGTCTCTGGAGAGCTCCACCGCATGTCGGGTGGAGGGAGCTCCTGTACCGACGACGACCTTCGCCCTGCCAGAGGCCTCCTCGATCACCGCCTCAGCAACAGCCCGCCTTTCCTCTCTCTCCATGGACGTATACTCGCCCATACTGGCCATGGGGACGAGACCCTGGACCCCGGCACTCAGAAGGTTTGTCACATGTCTCTGCTGAGCCTGGGCATTAACCCGGCCTTTGGCATCGAAGAACGTGATGAGAGGGGTGTACACCCCTTCGAAGGTCCTCATGGGCCCTGAAAGGATTCACCACCCACTTATAAAGACATGCGCTGTCAGCGTGGGCAGGAGCCTTTTTGGTCTTGCCTGTCATGTCGGGAGGAGTGATACGCAACCTCGAGGAGCTCTTGGAGGGTGCGGCCACTGGCAGACTTCGAGCCATGCGACGTATCGCTTTGGATATGTTCGAGGCTGCTCTCGGAGCCGTGGATCCTGAGAGAGCAGTGAGGCGGCATCTCAGGCGGGAAAGAGGGACACTCTCCATAGGAACCCTGAGACTAAATCTGGATACCATCCGCTCAGTCCGCATGATCGCCTTTGGGAAGGCAAGCCTTTCCATGGCTAGGGCCGTCCTCGATACCGTCGACGTCGAGGAAGGTCTGATCGTCGCCGATGAGAAGAAACGATTGAAACATCCAGGGATTGAGGTGGTGAAGGCGGGACACCCGCATCCCGATGAGGGGAGTCTGCAGGCAGGGGAGAAGGCCCTGCGGATTGCCAAGAAATGTGGTTCCCGGGACCTGCTTTTGGTGCTCGTCTCTGGAGGAGGTTCATCCATGCTGGAGGCCTCCGATCTTTCTGTGGAGGAACTCCACGGAGTCTCGGACCTTCTTATCAAGAGCGGCATGGACATCCTGCGTCTCAATACCGTTCGAAAACACCTCTCCGAGATCAAGGGTGGCCAGCTCGGAAAGACGGCCGCATCCAGGGGGGGCATCACGGCAGCGCTTATCGTGAGTGACGTCGTGGGCGACCCCCCTTCCTTCATTGCCTCCGGACCCACCGTGGCGGATGAGACCACCTACGTCGACGCGAAACGGGTCCTCGAGGAGTTCGCCCTCTGGGGGACGGTTCCCAACGCCGTCAGGCGCAGAGTCGAGGCAGGGGTCAAAGGGGTCCTCCAGGATACGCCAAAACCGGGTGAGCCTTGTTTTGAAAGGGTTCACAACATAATCATCGCGCGAAACCGCATGGCCTGCGAGGCTGCCGCTAAGGTAGCTGGCAGGAAGGCGTACAGGCCCATGATTCTCACCAACCGGCTCCAAGGGGAGTCGAGGGAGGTGGGTAGGGTTCTCGCCGCGATAGCAGTATCGCTTGACGAGGAATCCCTCCCTCTCCGGAAGCCGGCTGCCCTCCTCACTGGAGGGGAGACTACGGTTACAGTTAGGGGCGCGGGCAAGGGTGGTCGCAACCAGGAGCTACTGCTGGCGGCAGTCCCCTTCCTCAGTGGGAGGGATGTCGTGATGGTCTCCTGCGGCACCGATGGACGGGATGGAGAGACCGATGCGGCCGGGGCAATTGCGGATGGTGAGACCCTTAGGAGGGCGAAGGAACTGGACATTAACCCTGCGGACTACCTCCAGCGCAATGACTCCCATGCCTTCTTCCGTCGCCTTGATGACACCGTTGTCACCGGTCCTACCGGGACAAACGTCATGGACCTGCAGATAATCCTTGCGGGGTGCCCGAATGGCGAGGACGAGAGAGAAGGGGCCTGAGTCGAATGTGTGTTAGCATAATGTCAATATCTGTGGTCCTAAAATCATAGAGAATTAGCATTCAGTTAAGTTTTGCTTAATAACGTTTAAGTAGAACGTGCCTGTTCAAATTAGTCACTAGGTGGTGACCTAGATGGCTCTGGATCGAGTCGAGCAGTGGCACAAGAGAAGTATGGCTGACGGACTGAGGACTGTGTTAGAACTCCAGTCCACAATCTGCGCGTCAATTCGAGAGTATCTAGCCTCCAAGGGCTTCCTGGAGCTACTTCCCCCAATCATAGGCCCCGTGACTGACCCGGGAATCCGCGGGGCGAAACAGGTGGCATTCGACTTTTATGGAAGGGACTACAAGGTGATGAGCAGCGCAATCCTATACAAGCAGCTGATGGCGAAATCTCTTGGGAAGATATTCTTCTTTTCACCCAATGTTAGGCTTGAGCCGCTGGAGACGGTCAGGACGAAGAGGCACCTGGTGGAGTTCATCCAGGTGGACATCGAAGAGGCCCGGGCCTCTCACAAAGAGGCAATGGGGCTGGCTGAGGGTCTTCTCGCATACGTCCTGAGGACCGCAGTGAGGAAGGGAAAGGAGCATCTCAGGGCCTTGGGAAGGAAACTCAAGGAGCCCTCTGTTCCCTTCAAGAGGCTTACCCATCACGAAGCGATTGAGATGCTACGTTCATACGGCGTGAAGGCGGACCCTTCCCAGGAGATCTCGTGGGAAGGGGAGGAGCTGCTTTCCAGCCTTTTCCAGGACCCCTTCTTCATCTATGACTATCCCATCGGTTCTCGCGGCTTCTATGACAGGGAAGACCCGGAAAGGCCCGGCGTGCTCAGGGATTTCGATCTTCTGTACCCCGAGGGCTACGGTGAGGCGGTTTCTGGGGCGGAAAGGGAGTACGAGTACGAGAGCGTGCGGGAGAGGATGCGGGCGACGGGAGAGGATCCCTCGGGATATGGCTGGTACATGGAAATGCTGAGGGATGGTATATCTCCTTCTGCTGGCTTCGGTATCGGCATCGAGAGGCTCACTCGGTACGTCTGTGGCCTCGATGCGATATGGGAGGCTAGACCCTATCCCAAAGTGGCCGGCGTCGAGTCTCCCTGACCAACGTCGAGGGTTCCCGAGGTCGCTACCTCCTGGGATGTGGGCGGGGCCATCCCATTCCCCTTTCTCTTTCTAATAATCAGGTCGCATGGGATAAATAGGTCAGTTTCCCTCGAAAGCGTGGAGAGCCTCTCGTCGGTATGGGAATGCGATGGAAACGTCCATAGTGAGTCACATCCCGTTCGCATCTGCGGTCATCTGGTCCGCAATAGGCATCTCCCAAGTGAGGGGAGGGTCATTCCGCGTGTCCACCGGGCTGGCCTTCATTGCCACGGCCTTCCTCATGGCGATATACGCCCTTTGGGACTGGCTCTCTCTCGTCTTCGGGCTACCTCAGTCCGTGACTGTGCCCCTTCCTCCCTCCCACTTCTTCCTTGTCCTGGCCTCCTTGACTTTTCTGTATTTCGCGAAGTGGCTGGTCCACGGAAAGAGATGGATAGACGGCCTCCTCGTCCTTCCTGCCGCCTTCATGGCCCTGCCCTATACGGTTCCCTGGATTCCCACCGTGTCAGAGATGTGGTTCGACAGTGAACTATTGCCCATGGCGGCTCAGGCAGCCCTAACCCATTACCTCGTCTACACCCTCGCCTTGATTCTGGCCGGTATCCAGCTGCTCCGACAGGGAGCCCTGCTGGCCCTGGAGTCCATGGGGAGGGAGTCCTGGGCCATGATTGCCGTCATGGGCGCTGCATTCCTGATGCTGGCCTTCGCGATCCTGACCAACCCCTATCTCCCCATGTTGCAGGAGAACGTGACCCCCCTGTATTCCTCAACTCTGATCGCCCCGGGGGCCGTCCTTCTGGCAGCCCTCCGTAGAGGACGTGGCATCGGCGTCCTCAAGCTCTTCAACCTGAGGGAGGCCTTCCAAGGGGAGACCCTCGCCGTCTACCTGATATACAAGACAGGGGACCTCCTCGGGGCGGCCCTAGCGGAGGGAGAGAGTATGGACGAGGACGTCTTCGTGGGCACCTTCGATGCCTTCCAGAAGTTCTTCACCCACGCCTTGCCCTTCTTCCGGGGTCACACGTTGAAGACCGCGACCTTCGGTGAGATCGCTGTGATAATTGAGAGAGGAGGCCACTGTTACCTCACCGTGGTGACCACTTCCAAGAGGCTCGGTCTCATAAAGGAGCTGATGAGGCAGAGGCTGCGCCAGTTCGAGGAGGATAACTGGGACACCCTCAAGGAATGGAGCGGCGTCGTGGACATCCTCCGAGGCACGGACAAGGTGCTTCAGGGCTTCGTGCCAGAGGAGGTTGTGACGGACTCCCGGAGGTTTAGGGCAGTCAAGTAGGTGCCTCGCAATCGCTACTTCTTGGCCCGTATCTCCTTCAGGATGTCCTGGGCCCTGTCCACCCGGATGACCCTCTCGGAGACCAACCGTCTCACGACCTCGTCGACCTCATCGACGGTCGCTCCCGCCATGACCGCAATGTTTCTGGCGTGGAGGGACATGTGCCCCCTCTGGATGCCCTCCGTGGCCAGCGCGCGGAGGGCCGCGAAGTTCTGAGCCAGGCCAACGGCGGCTATTATCTGGGCCAGTTCCTGGGCGGTCTTGACCCCCAGCAGCTTCACGTTTGCCTTGGCCGTCGGATGGGTTGCCGTGGCCCCTCCGACGAGGCCCACGGCGAGGGGCAGCTCGATGGTCCCCACGAGGTCCCCATCCCTGTTCTTCTCCCACGTGGTTAGCGGCCCATAGTGGCCACCCATGGCAGCGTACGAATGGGCTCCAGCTTCGACGGCCCGCCAGTCGTTGCCGGTGGCGATGACCACTGCGTCCACGCCGTTCATTATGCCCTTGTTATGGGTGGCGCACCGGTATGGATCGGCGGCGGCGAAGGCATAAGCCTCCAAAATGCCCTCCACGACCTCGTCCCCGCCGATGGCGTCCTTGGGGAAGGTCGCCTTGGCCCTAGCCAACCTCTTGACCGCCAGGTTGGATATTATGCGGAGGTAGACACGACCGCCAGTGACCTCTTCCACTACGGGGGCGGCCGCCTCTACCATGGTGTTCACCGCGTTGGCCCCCATGGCGTCCCTGCAGTCAACCAGGAGGTGGACGATGACCATGGGGCCCCGGTGGGTTTCGATGACGCGAGCCTCCAAATCCCTCGCACCCCCGCCGAACTTCACCAGCACCGGGTCCTTCTCGTTGCACACCTCCAGAATTCTCTCCTTGATCTCCAGGACCCTCATCCTGGCTGCCTGGGGATCGGGCACGTCCACCACCTGTATCTGCCCTATCATCACGGGCTCGGTGGTGTGGGCCTCAAAGCCCCCGGCGGCGCGAGCCATCTTGGCCGAGTTGCTCGCGGCGGCCACCACCGAAGGCTCCTCGATGGCCATGGGCACCAGGTAGTCCCTCCCATTTATGAGGAAGTTAACCGCAATCCCGAGAGGCAGCGGCATGGCCCCGACGACGTTCTCAATCATCCTGTCGACCAGAGCGGGGTCTAGTGCCCCGGTAGTGCCGATCGCCTTTGACTCCTCCGCCGAAAGACCTGCAAACCTCTTCACCAGGGCAAGTCGCTCTTCCATGCTCTTCTTGTAGAAGCCTGATATCTCCGAAGTTGGCATGGAGCCACCGCAGGGCAATTGGGGCGGCAGATAAAGCCTTTGCCGATGGCAACTTCGACTTCTGTCGACCTACTAAGCAGGCAAAAGGAGCATAAGCCACGGTCTGATTGCTGGGACCATGAACAACATCAATGTGGGGAAGATGACTGCTTTCGTGGAAGAAGTCAAGAGGGATCCCAAGGCTGCAGAGAAGCACAAGACGGTGGAGGGTACATGGGTCTTTCAAGAGGGTCGACCCCAGTACGTAGCTGAGCTCGCCTTTCCCGAGGGGGAGGTAGAGGTCTCCTGTGAGCTTGCTCCCTTCGTGGGAGGTTGGGGAACGAGCCCCGACCCCATCCAGTATTGCCTGTATGGGCTGGCAGCCTGCTTCGCCGCCACCTACGTTGCCACGGCCACCTCCGAAGGCATCGTGCTGAAATCGCTGAAGGTGAGGGCTGAGAACTGGATCGACCTCAGGAAGCAGCTCGGCCTGTCCAGGGACGATATCATAAAGAAGGTCCGTCTCACCGTCGAGGCGGAGGCCGAGGCGGGCAGGGATGCCTTGCAGCGGTTGCTGAAGCTGGCGGAGGAGCGTTGCCCGGGAACAGAGTGCGTCACCAGGAGCATACCCATGGAGGCGGTTCTGGGCTAGGAAGAGCCTCGAAACCCGGAGGATATCCTTTATAACGCGCTCTTGATTGGAGCCGTGATGGATAGTGTGGTCCTGTTGGACACAAGAGGCCGTAAGTGGCTAGTGCCCGTCGGCCAGGGCCTGGTCAAGGTCAAGGGACTGGGTGCTGTGAAGACCGACGGGCTAGATCGCCTTGTCGGCAGGAGAGTTCAGCTCGATGAGCGTTCGTACCTGGTGATGAGCCCCTCCATCCGAGACTTGGTGGAGACCCTGAGGAGGAAGGCCCAGATTATCGGTCCCAAGGACAGCCCCGCCATAGCCTTCAACTGCAGCCTGAGAGCCGGGGACCTTGTCGTGGAGGGTGGCGCCGGCTCCGGCGCTATGACTCTGGTCCTCGCCCACGCCGTCTATCCGAACGGGAGGGTGGTGAGCTACGAGGTCCGAAGGGACTTCCTCGAGATCGCCAGCTGGAACGTGAACAGGGCGGGGCTGGGAAAGATTGTCGAGTTCAGGGAGGAGGATATATGCGACGGTATCCACGAAGAGATGGTCAAGGCCGTCGTCCTAGACATCCCAGAGCCTTGGAGAGCCACATCCCATGCCTTCGAATCCCTCCTGGCTGGCGGTCATCTCGCCTCCTTCTCCCCCACGATCGAGCAGGTCCGGCAGACAGTCCTCTCCCTAAGGGAACTGGGGTTCGTGGACGTAAGGACGTTGGAGCTGCTGGAGAGAGGTATCGAGGTCAACCGGGGCACGCGGCCGGCCTTTGAGATGCTGGGCCACACTGGGTACATGACTTTCGCCAGGAAGGCGCTTGAGCGCTTCTAGTGGAGGTGGGAGGACGTCGGAACATGTGGAGCTGGTCTCCTTCGGATTCTCTGCCTTTGCCGCCATCTTCACCATCGTCAACCCCGTGGGTAACATCCCCTTCTTCGTCACCCTGACCCAAGGGTATACCAAGGAGTTGCAGCGCAGGGTAATCAAGAAGGTGGTCACAGTGGCCACCCTGACTCTGATACTCTTTGGCCTGGTGGGCAACTACATCTTCCTACTCTTCCACACCTCCATTCATGCCTTCCGCATCGCTGGTGGCGTCCTTCTGTTCAGCATCGCCTTCACCATGATGCACGGCGAGAGGTCCCGGTCTAAGCTTACGGACCGGGAGCAGGAGGAGGCTCTATCCAGGGAGGCGGTGGGCGTAGTTCCCCTTGGCATTCCGATGTTCGCGGGTCCTGGCGCCATAACCACCGCCATGGTGCTGATGGGCGAGTCCTCCGTCCCCAGCCTGAACCCTCTGAAGGCGGTCCTGGTCCTCGTCTCCATCCTCGTCACCATGATGATCTCCTACGTCCTCCTGGCCCGAGCTGAGTGGATTAGCCGCCGCTTCGGGAGGATGGGCATGATGGCCTTCAGCAGGATCATGGGCTTGATCCTGGCCGCCATCGCCATCCAGTTCGTCATAGTGGGAATCCAGGGCGCGTGGGTGGACTACTTCCTTCTCCTGACCTGATCCGCTGATACTGTGAGGACGGCATGGGTCCTGCTTAAGGAGAAGGACAGGGGAGATGGTCAAGCATCGCCGACGACTCCTTCACGGTCCTCGACTTTATCCCGGTCCTCAGAGACATATGTCCTCAGGACTGGTAGCAGCTGACTGATCGTTTCGGCGAATCCGGAGAGAGGACGAGGTCCACGGTTTCGACTTGCATCTCAGACAGGCTGGATATCTACTCCCAGGAACTGAATCGCTTCTCTATCCGCTCATACAACCCACTCAGGGCGAGTTTTCCAACCGCAGGAAGCTGCCAGGGACGAAGAGAAGGGGTCCGCGTATTGAGAGGAGGGAGTCACCGGCCTGAGTACCTGCGGGAAAGGTTATCACTGGCCTCACTTTGTCCCTGTGTATGGTTCCGACCTCCGCTTCTCTCAATGACCAGCCAAGGATGTACGATGACCTTGCCTGGCTCTGGCCAATAGTGAGTCCACAGGAGGAATATGTGGAAGAGAGCGAGGAGTTCTGCAGCATCATAAGGAAGCACTCTGGGATTCAGGTGCGTACGCTACTCCACCTTGGATGCGGGGGCGGTCATAATGACTGCACCTTCAAGAAGCACTTCCAGGTCACAGGGATCGATATGAGCCAGGCCATGTTGGCCCTGGCCCGGGAACTCAACCCTGAAGTGACCTACCTTGCGGGTGACATGCGCAGTGTGCGTCTTGACAAGACCTTTGACGCCGTGGCGATCCTCGATTCCATCAACTACATGCTCAGTGTTGAGGACCTGCAGGCCGCTTTTGAGACTGCCTTCGCTCACTTGAATCCTGGCGGAGTCCTCCTCACATATGTGGAGGAGAGCCCGGAGCGATTCAGGCAGAACAGGACCAGGCAGTCGTTACATTGTCGGGCTGACCTTGAGGTCGTCCTCGTAGAGAACGCGTACGACCCTGACCCCGAGGATACGGCCTACGAGGTTGCCTTCGTGTATCTGATTCGACAGGGAGGCCGACTGGCGATAGAAACGGACCGCCATGTTTGTGGCATCTTTGGCATGAAAACGTGGTATGACATCTTGAAGAAGGTGGGATTCAGAGTTACGGAAACACAGGTGGCGGATGAGGACCCAGAGCGGGCGGAATACCCAGTCCTCATATGCACGAAGCCTTTCTAGGGACTACCCCGCGATGCTCAAGCAATGCCTGGGTAGTTCTCCGGGATGCCCTGTCTCTTGAGGGAGGAAGTCATCGAAGCGCGGTCAGGATGCTATGGAGCAGACTCCAACGGGCGAAGACGGGAAAGCCTCTCTGACACCAGTTCCTCCACCTTCCCCGGCTTCCTGACGGCCTCCAGGATTATGCTGTCCTCCCCAGTGTCTATGACGACGTCGCCAATTCCAAAGATGCGCTTGAGAATGGACTGGTTGAGTTCCACCCTCTCCACCCTCGTGTAGGGCATGTACTGCACCCTCTTGCTCAGGATCCCTTCTCGCCTGGCTATCCGGTTCTCAAAAACCATGTAGCGTCTGGCGATCCTCTTCAGCTCCGCATAGGCGAATGCAAGAATGGCAAACACGCCCAGGAGGAGGGGCAGGTAGAGGCCGAGGCTTATGCCCATTACCTCAGGCAGATCCAGCTGCAGGATGTCCAGGGACATCGAGGCGCTGAGCCCTGCCATCAGAAACGTCAGAATATAGAAGTGAAAGGCGATGAGCCGAGAGGGTGCTGTCTTGTAGAGAAGCTTGTCGAACTCACTCTCGCTCATGGAGGGGGCACGAGCCCCCTACGATAAATTTTTTGCTATTCTATTCTCCAGCCCGATACGATGAGACCTCGGGGTTGACCAGAAACCGAGGCCTCCCGCCTCTTAGGCCCTCCAGCAGGTTTTCTGCAGCGGCGACGGCCATCTCCGTCCTCGTGTCCAAGGAAGCGGAGGCCATATGGGGGGCAAGGATCACGTTGTTCATTGTCAGGAGTTCCGGGTGAACGTGTGGCTCCCTCTCATACACGTCCAGGGCCGCTCCAGCAATCTCGCCCTTCTCAAGAGCGGCCACTAGAGATCTCTCGTCAACGACAGGCCCCCTGGAGGTGTTGACCAGCAAGGCCGTCCTTTTCATAGTGCGCATCTCCCGATCTCCAATCATATGCTTCGTCTCTGGAGTCAGGGGCACGTGAAGGGTGACGAAGTCGGATTCCTTCAGGAGTCGGTCCAGGGGAACGAGGGAGGCCCCTGTCTCGGCCTCGATTTCCGTCCGTCTCTCCACATCGTAGTACAGAATTCTCATCCCGAAGCCCTTGGCCCGCCTAGCCACTGCGGCGCCAATCCGGCCCGCACCCACTATTCCCATGGTCTTCCTGTAGACGTCCTTTCCAATGAGGAGAAGCGGGGCCCAGCCCTTGAACTGGCCGCTGCGGACCATCCTGTCACCTTCGCAGACCCTGCGGGCTAGGGTCAGAAGGAGGGCGAAGGTGAAGTCAGCGGGGGTCTCGGTAAGGCCCTCCACGGGAGTGTTGGTAACCATGATTCCCCTCCTGGTGGCCGCCTCCACGTCTACGTTGTCATAGCCGACAGCGTAGTTGGAAATTATTCTGAGGTCGCCCGCGTCAATAACCTCCTCATCGACTCTGTCCGTCAGCAGACAGAGGAGGCCATGACAACCTCTTACGCCGTCCACTATCTCCCCCTTGCTCAGGACCCTATCCTCTTGGTTTACCTTCACTTCGGCTGAGGCCTCAACCATCCGAAGCCCCGCCTCGGGAATCTGCCTGGTTACGAATACCTTCCAGGGCATGAGCCTCCATAGTGAGAAGACTATTTTCACTCTACCCCTGCCAAGGGTAATAACCACAAAGCCTGATGACCTCGGAAGTGAAGGAGGAAGAGCTACGTCGCCCGGTGGCAGAGTTTCTTCGCAGGAGGGGTAGAAAGGTCCACCATGAAGTGCCCATCAACGGGAGGATAGCTGATGTCGTGGGCGTTGGACAAGACCTCGTCGCTGTGGAGCTCAAGCTCTCGGACTGGAGGGGAGGTCTCCGCCAAGCCATGGACTATCAGCTTGCCTGCAGCCACGCGTACCTCTGCCTTCCCTTCGATAAGGCTCTTAGAATGGCATACAAGGCCTACTACTTCGAGAAGGAGGGCGTGGGAGTCCTCGGCTACATCCCCGGAAAGGGGGAAATCCGTGTGGTCATAGGATCCCGGCCCTCTCGCAGACTGCTGCCCTTTCTAGCCGATTTCTTGCAGGATACCCTGTCCCGTGGGGTATCCGGACCTTCGGGGGTCCCACCGAAAGTGGGGCAGCAGCATTAGACCTCTGCGCCTTCCCGCTTGCTGAGATACTGAATGTCCTCGTGAAGGCGATACCCCTTCGCCTGGAAGAAGGCGACGGAGTCCACGTTCCAGTTCTCAACCAGGGCCGCCACGATCCGTCTACCCCGCCCATGCAGGGCGTCCTCGGCCTTCCTTAAGAGCAGGCTGCCTATGCCCTTCCTGCGATGAGGAGGAGCTACCGCGAGTCGGTTTATCCATCCTTTCCTCCCATCATCCGTCGCCAGGACGGTACCCACAAGCTCCGCATCTAGGTATGCACCCAGGGCCAGGTCTTCGTTCGCCGCGAACTCCTTTCCGAGGGCGGCAGGCAGGTCTCTCCCCTTGGGGCGATGGGGAAGCCCTGACTCCCGCCAGAGTTTCAATACGTTCTCAGGATCCTCCCCGACGAGTGAACGGATCATCGCCTGCTTCATAGGGCCTCACCCTTGGAATCAAGCCCTGTTGCCTCCAGGATTTGACCACCTCTGATAAGTCTTTTTACTCTCGCGTCAGTACACGCTTGGATGAAGCGGACAACGGCGCTCCTCCTGGTGGTGACTATAATCGGAGCATCGGTAATGGGTGTCGTCACCTACCAGGTCCTTCAATCCATTCTCACCCGTCTGTCCTTTCCCTCCTTCCCGGGGGAACTGGCGCTGGATATCCTGGAGGCAGGACCCTATAGCCGCATTGTGGTCGAAGTGGACTGGACGGATGGGGGTGAGCCGAGCCAGATCGCCCTACAGATCTTTCGGCAGAGGCTGGTGACCTACACGCTGAAGGAGGAGGTGGAGGTTACGATGTCCAACTCCTTTGAGACTGAAGTCACTTCCTTCCAGACGAGAGATCTGTTCGATGTGGAGACCTCCCACCGGGACTTCAGGACAGGGGAGGATACCCTCGCCCTCTACATCGTCTACCTCCCCGGGACCCTGGCCGACGGTCAGGATTCCATTGCTGCAACCTATACGAGCAGCTCAGTGGCCGTCTTCAAGGAGGTGGTTAAGAAGGTAGCCAGGGTGTCCAGGGGGGTCTCAGAGGACGACATAGAGACCTCCGCCCTCGTTCACGAGTTGGGGCACCTCTTCGGTCTGGTCAACATCGTCTACGAGAGCGATCTCGACTATGAGGATCCAGACCACCCCTTCCACAGCACCAACAAGAGCTGCGTCATGTACTGGGCCATCGAGGCCGGGCCCCTGGTCACTGAACGCCCTCCCACGGACTTTGGGGACGAAGCCCTTTATGACATCCTGAAGCTCAGGGAGGGCGGGTACGAGATCTCGGAGAGCAGGCTTAGGGAGCCCACCGAGACCGTCACATCCCCGGCCTTCGGGGAGGAGGTTGCCACCGTCCGCGGGGCGGACAAGATACTAATATTCTTATGCAGAGGCTCCATGCCACCTCAGAGGGGACCATGGCAACGGGCTTTGTGCTCATAAGCGCGGATCCTGGGAACGAGAGGGACGTCTTCCAGATGGTCATAAAGATCAAGGAAGTGGTGGACGTCCACCTTCTATTCGGAGAGTACGACCTCATTGCCCGGGTGGAGGCGGAGGACTACGATAGAATTGGAGAGGTCGTGGTGAACGACATAAGGAAGATTCCTGGTGTCAGGGCCACGAAGACCCTGGCAAAGATACAGCTCTGAAGCCTCGTTGGGTGCCAAACCTTCATCTCTGGTGGAATTGGTGAGGTTCTTGACTCTCTTTCATATGGAGGTTGCTCGTTGAAGGAGGAGAGCACCACCGTTATCGTGTTATCCAGCATCGTATTTCTCGTTCTCCTCGGCATCTCCATCCTCACTCCTGTCCTGCCCTTCTACGCTCAAGAGTTCGGGGCGACAGAGTTCATGGTTGGCTTCCTGATATCGGGCTATGCTCTCGCCCGCGTCGCCCTCGATCTGCCCGCTGGTATCATGGGCGACAGGAGGGGCCATAAGAAGGTCATGGGCTACGGCCTCCTTCTCATCGCCTCATCCTCCGTCCTGGCCGGCCTGGCCTTCAACTACTGGGTCCTCCTGGCCGTGAGGGTGGCGGAGGGTATGGGCTCTGCACTGTACGTCACCTCCTCCACGGCTCTCCTTGCAAAGGTTGTCCCTGCCAGTAAGAGGGGGCAGTACATGAGCTATTACGTGGCAGCCCTCCTTCTCGGAGGCGTCTCCGGGCCAGCTGCAGGTGGATACATAGCTCTCCACTTTGGCCTCAGGGCCCCCTTCTTCTTCTATGCGGCGGTCGCTGCCGTCGCCCTACTATTGATGCGGCTCTTCCTGCCCGAGGAGAGGCCCAACGGCAGCCAAGAGAGCATCTCCCTGCACGAGGTCTCGAGAATACTGCGAAACCCGTCCTTCTTGCTGGTAAACCTGGCAACCCTGAGTGCCTTTTTCGTCAGGGGAGGCATAAACGGTGTCATATTCCCCCTCTGGGCTGAGGCCAAGTTCGGGTTCGACACTGGCGTCATAGGTCTGCTCCTGACGGTTGCGGCCCTTGCCTCCATGGGCACGATGTTTCCCTCAGGGCACCTGGCTGACAGGTATGGGAGGAAGTTACCCTTCATAGCCAGCCTGCTCGTAACGGCCGTCGTGCTACCCTTCATCTTCTATTCGGGGACCTTTCTCACACTGACAGCGACAATGGTGTTCTACGGCCTCGCCATCGGAATGCACGGTCCCATGGCCGCATGGGCTGCGGACCTGGCCCCAAAGGAGAGTATGGGAACCGCTATGGGTGTCTACCGCATGGTTGGAGACATGGGATGGGTGCTCGGTCCCCTTGTCCTCTCCTATATTGCTGAGAATACTGGACCCGTGGCGAACAACCTGTGGCCCTTTCTGGCGGCCTCCGTCTGGGTTGCCACCTTCGGCCTGCTCCTCATCCCGGCCAAGGACCCTGTGTCCCGGACTGGCCGGGCGGCTCCGGTGCTGGCGGACGGTAGGGGCTAGACCTCTTTCCAGATCCACTCAACGTAGGATGGCAGCTTCAGGTCCAGCATCGTCTTCAGACCTGGCTCAGCCGCCCGTACCGCGGGGATGGCGTTGACGACGGCCGCCACAGTGGCCTCATCGCCTCTCACCCCACCTGGTATGGTGACTTCGATACCCGGGTTGCCCTCGATTAGGATGGAATCCCTGGGCTTCCTGGCTCCCATGTACATCTGAAGGTCCAAGTGAATCATCTCGTCCTCACCCCTGAGCCCCCTGCCCACCTGTCTTATGCCAGCCACGGTCCCAGCCGGCACGGTGAGATGAGCACTCTTCACCTCCTTCTTGGACATGACTGGCGCGATCTCAACCTGGACGTCCGACAGGTTCCATCCGAAGGCGGCACCAATCATATCGATGGATTCTCCCGTTCCGACATGACCCAGACGCCCTTCCTTCACCCTGTTCTCAAACTCCTCCTTGCTGAGGCCAGCCCCCACCTTCCTCTGGAGGGGGAGCCTCCTCTGGGCCACGTCGACGACCCTCTCCACCCGTACCCTCCTTACCTCCAGGTTCATGCTGCTTAGGGCCACAACGAGGGCATCCATGACGAAGCCGGGATTCACCCCCGTTCCAAGGACGGTCACCTCCTCCCTCCTGGCGGCCTGGTCAATCTCCTGCGCGAAGTGGCGGTGAGACCTCCACGGATAGGACAGCTCCTCGCACGTGGATACCACGTCGCAGCCCGTCAAAACCGCCTCCGCCAGCTGGGGATGGGCCTCCCACATGTAGGAGGTGGTGCAGTGGAGGATTACGTCGCCATCCCCCCTCCGCAGGGCCTTGCTGATGTCGCTGGCAACTGTTACGCCCAACCGATGGTCCAGGCCGACGACGTCGCCCACATCCTTGCCAACCTTATCCTTCGCTATATCCACCGCGGCGACGATTTCCAGGCCCTTTGATAGGCATTCCCTGGCCAGGGCTGAGCCGATAGATCCCAGACCATAGAGGGCTACCCTCACCTTCTCGGTCACCTTCTCTTCCTCCCCATGTCCCGGGCCACCTTCTCGAGGGCTTCGAGGGTTTGCTTCATGTCCTCCTCCGTATGGGCCATGGAGAGCGCCCCTCCACCATGCATCGTATACACGCCTTCGTTGGCAAGCCTCAGTTTGAACTCCTCCTTCCGTCGACGGTGGTCCGTGTTGAAGTGGACGTCCCTCGCATTCCTGATTGAAGCGCCCTCCTCCCGAAGGAAGTGGGCCTGGAACATGGACTCCAGGCCGGTGCATGCGACCGCCAGACCGTGGTCCGTGAAGACAGCGGATAGCTCCTTCCTCACCCTCTCCCCCATGCGGCCGATCCTCTCATAACCCTCCTTATTGCCCGCAAGGTACCGCACCGCTGCAAGTCCCGCGGCCATCGAGATGGGATTCCCGGAAAAGGTCCCCCCTCCGATGGACACCCTCTGGCCCTCCCTTCCAGGCCCCACGGGGTTCGCCAGTTCCATCGACTCTTGGCTACCGACGACGGCCCCCACGGGAAGACCGCCTCCGAGGATCTTACCCAAGGCGGCCAGGTCAGGGCGGATGCCGAAGTACTCCTGGGCTCCTCCGACGGACAGTCGGAAACCCGTGATGATCTCGTCGAATATGAGGAGGGCGTCCTTCCTCGCGGTCTCTTCCCTCAGTGCCTGGAGGAATTCCTTGTCCGCAGGTATTGAGCCCCCCGCTCCCAAGACGGGTTCCACGATGACCCCGGCGAGGTCCCTCGCCTTTCGAATGGCCTCCACAGCTCCTTCCACATCGTTGAATCCGAAGGTGGCGACCTCTTTCCCGAGGTATGAGGGCAGCCCCAGGGACTCGGGCCGGTCGAAAGGCCCGTGTACCGCCACTAGGAGATCGGTGCAGAACCCATGCCACCCGCCTTCCGCCTTCAGGATGACGGATCGGCCGGTATAGCCTCTAGCCAGGCGTACCGCGTACATGGTGGCTTCCGCCCCGGTGTTGCAGAAGCGGACGGCCTCCGCGCATGGAACGGTACCAAGGATGAGTTCGGCCAGCTCCACCTCGTCCGGATGGGCTGCTCCCCAGTGCACCCCGTCCTCCAGCTGCTGACGCACTGCATCGACGACGACCGGATGGTTGTGGCCCAGAATGAGGGCCAGGTGTCCCATCCAGTAGTCCACGTACTCATTTCCATCCACATCCCAAATCCGGGAGCCCTTGCCGGAATTGACGTAGAACGGATAGGGCGGGAAGAACCTGATGCCATGGGAGACCCCGCCTGGGAGGACCGACTCAGCCCGCTCGTAAATGGCTCTGGACTTCGAAGTTCGTTGGAGGTATTTCTTGAGGGATTCGTCCAATTCCCCAGCCTCCTTTGGGAGGGGAGATGGCGGGAGACCTTAAACCTTGTTTAGCAGGCTGTGCAGACCCGCGACGGTTTCCTCGGAGGAGACCCCATCCCAAGACTTATACGAGACGGCGGACTCAACGGTCCGTGGCTTCGGAAGGACCCCCTGTGGAGCCCCTGGAAGAGGTCGACGGCGCCTATCTGATCGATGTTGAGATGTTCCAGGAATCCAAGTTTGGCGGTGTGTACCTCATCGACGACGAGAGGAGGACCATCATCGAGACGGGGACTTCCAACGATTACAGGAACGTTCTCAACGCGCTGAAGGAACTGAATGTCGAGGCTTCGTCCATTGAGAACGTGGTCGTCACCCACATACACCTGGACCATGCCGGCGGGGCCGGATTCCTGCTGGACCACTTCGACAACGCCCAGCTCTACGTGCACGAGCGCGGTCTTCCTCATCTGGCCGATCCGAGCCGTCTCTTGGAGAGCGCGTCCCGGGCCCTGGGAGAGGCCTTCACCGACTACGGCACCCTCAAGCCCATTCCCCATGGCCGCATGGTCTCCTTGAGGGGAGGTGAGGTCCTGGACATCGGAGGCAGAGAGCTGGAGTTCATCTATACTCCGGGCCATGCCAGACATCACGTGGCGGTAGTGGACAGGGGTACCCGCGCCGTCTTCGCAGGGGACGCTGCCGGTATCTACTTCCCGGAGGACAGAAGGCTGATTCCCAGTTCCCCTTTCCCAGAGTTTGACCTCCCCCAGTCAATCGAGGCCATGAAGACTGTCGCCGGACTGAACCCTCGGGTGTTGCTTTACACTCACTTCGGGCCACGGAAGGATGCCCAGAGGGCCCTGAAGGACCAGCGGGCGGAGTACGAGATGTGGGGACGGTTAGCCTCGGAGGTCATTGGAAGGCGTGATTTGAGGGAGACAGTCACCACGACCTACGACAATTGGTATGCCGACGTGCGGGGCTTCTCGCGGGCCTTCGTGGAACGGATCATTGAGACCAACTTGAGGGGTTTCCAGAGGTACATGGAGAGAACGGGGGACGATGCTTCCAGGCCCAGTTAGGAGGCTGGCGGAGGAGATAGGCTCCGACAGGCGGTCCGGTGCCTTTGAACTGGCTGAAAGGGCGTTGGACGTTTACGGGCGGCTCCGTGACCTGGACGGTATCAAGGGGAAAGCCGAGGAGCTTCACACGCTTCTGAGAAGGGCGCAGCCCAAGATGGCGGCCGTGATCAACGCCTCCTTGCTGGGAAGGGAGCTGTCCCGCCGGGAAAGCTGGGACGGACTGGATCGGCTGAAGCGGCGTCTCGTTGCCGCAAAGAAGGAAGTGGCAAGGACCGCGCTGCACCTCCTCCAAGACGCCGAGGCCGTGGTCACGGTCAGCTACAGCAGTGACGTTCTTGAGGCTCTCAGGCTCAGAAGGAAGGAGTACGGGGAGCTGCGGGTCTACGTGTGTGAATCCAGACCCCTCCGGGAGGGCGTCGTCTTGGCTCGAGACCTCGGGGAGGCAGGACTGAAGGCCGTCCTGGTGGCGGATGCCGCGGGTCCATCTCTAGTGGCTGACTGTGATGCAGTGGTCACGGGAGCCGACTCCCTTCTCCGGGACGGCTGTCTCGTAAACAAGGTTGGGACGATGTCCTTGACCCTGGCCTGCAATGAGTTCGGTGTCCCCTTCTATCCTCTGATGGAGGCCTTGAAGACGGAGGTGGAGGAAGGGAGGGTCGAGTGGGGCCAGGAGCGCAGAGATCCTGAAGAGCTTGATGGGACGGTGGACGCGTACAACTTCTACTTTGAAAAGGTGCCTGCCAGGTTGACACGCCTTGTGGTGTCAGATGCGGGAGTGGCCAGGCCGAGTCAGCACCTCAAGCGCTTTGGAAGACTGGAGGATCTGGCAGACTTCTACTCATCGGGAAATCTCACAGCGGATACAGGACTGTCCAAGACAAGGGGCCCTTCCTAGGTAAGGACCTCGCTTCTTGGATACACAAAGAGAGGGGCCGCAGACCGATTTGGAGAGTTCTAGAATTCAGTGACCCCTGTGAATCTGAATCTGTCAATCTTGGCATCGGGTACCGTCAGTGCTCCCAGCCCCAGCCACGGAGAGAGGCGATACGGCCTCCAGTCCCTCCCCAGGAGGGAGGCCTGGGAGAACGCCTCCATAAGACCCTGAGTGAATCGCAGGTTTTTCACTGGTCCTGTGATCTCTCCGTCCTGGATGAGGAAGGTGCCGTCCCTGGTCATCCCTGTTATCAGGGCCTTCGAGGCGTCCACCGGGTTTGTATAGTGGAATCTGGTGACGTAGATTCCCCTCCTGGTCTCCTTCACCATCTCCTCTATGCTGGAGTCCCCCCTCTCCAGGAAGGTGTTCCCAGCCACGGGCCCTATCGTGTTCGGAAACCCCATGGCCGTCAGAGATGGCAGGGCGTGGCCCGTCGACCTGAGACCTTCCCGGCCCGCCGTGTAAGAATCGTACACCACACCTTTGGCGATGCCGTTCCCCAGTAACGTCACCTTGTCCTTGGGAACTCCTTCGGAATCGAAGGGAAGGGGTAGCCCATCGGGTCTAGTCCCTTCATCCCAGAGGGTGATGGACTCCTCTGTCAACTTCTGCCCCAGCCTCCCACTGACGTAGGATCTGCCTTCCTGATATGCCAGGGCCCCGAAGGTGATGTAACCGAGGAACTGAACCATGTCGGCTACGGCGTACCCCTCAAGGACTACCTCGTACTCCCCTGGCTCGACGGCCTTCGCGCCGAGGGAACCCTTGGCCTTTTCCGCGGCCCTTTCAGCCATGCCTCGATGGTCCAGCTTGGAGATGTCCACGCCGAATTCCTCTCCCCAGCCATACCCTTTCTCATGATCCACCTCCCGGATGGCCGTCACCACCAGATGCCCGTAGGTCAGCTCGTCCTGGACTTGAATTCCAAGGGTGTTGGCCACCGCTACGATTCGCGTCGTGGCCTCAAGGGCGCCGAAGGCCTTGTCCACTCCTTCTGAGGAGACTATGGAGACGATGTCCTTCACCACCTCCGCCCTATCCTCTGGCGTGGACCTGTCTGTTTTGGCGGAGAAGTTCTGAACATCCCTTGGCTTTGAAGCCTCAGGCAAGGAGATGAAGTCCTTGTTGGGCCTCTGAGCCCTAGCTATCCTGGCTCCCTGCTCCAGAGCTTCCTTAAGGGACTCCTTGTCGGTTCGGTTGGTCTTGACCACTCCCAGTCTCTTATCGTAGACAAGCCTGATTACGAGGTAGGAATCCCTGGATGCAACATTCTGATGGATGATGGAGTTGGCGTACCTGGTGAGGGCCGTCCTGCCGCCTGTGAAGAGGACCTCCGTATGCTCCGCGAGACTCAGATCCAGTACCTCCTCCACAACTGCCATGGCCTCCTCCTTGGACGAGACCATCTAGGTCACCCCCACCTGGACTCTCCGAAACCGCGCAGGCGAGGTGCCGTGACCGACCCGGGCTGACTGGCCTGGTTCGCCCTTGCCGCAGTTCGGGACTCCCCACAGGACCCAGTGGTCCGCGTCACAGATGGCATCGCAGCTCCTCCAGAACTCGTAGGTGATGCCCGTGTAGTTGGGGTACTTCAAGAGGTCCCCCAGCCCTCCGTCCCTGATCTCCCACGCGGCCTCCGTGGCGAACTGGAAGTTCAACCGGAGGTCGTCGATAGACCAGGACTTGTTGGTTTCCATGTAGATTCCGTCCCCGGTGTCCTCCACGAGTTCCTCGAAGTCCCAATCCATCGGAAGGAGGTTGATGTTGGTCATCCTGATGAGGGGTATGCGGCTCCACCCGTCAGCCCTCATGTTCCCGCTGCTCTCCTCGCCGAAGAGGCTTGCGGTCTCCCGCGAGCTCTGGTAGCCCACGAAGATGCCGTCCTTCACGAGATCGACGCGCCGGGCGGGGACGCCCTCATCGTCGTAGCCGAAGGTCCCGAGGCCACCCTCCACTGTGGCGTCAGCGACGATGTTCACGGTCTCTGCCCCATATCGGAAATCCCCTCGCTTGTCGGGCGTCAAGAAAGACGTTCCTGCGTAACTGGCCTCCATGCCCAGGACCCGATCCAGCTCTGTGGGATGGCCGCAGGACTCGTGGACCTGGAGGGCCAGCTGGTTTGTTCCCAGGACGATGTCGGTCTTTCCTGAGGGGCACTTCTTCGCATCAAGGAGATCCACGGCTTCGCGGGCAGCTCGGCGTGCATTCCCTACCAGGTCCAGGGATTCAATGAACTCCCAGCCTGCAGTCCGGAAGTTGCCACCGAAGGGAGCTGGGTAGGACCTCTTGTGGACCTCGCCGCCTTTCATAGCTAAAGCCTCAAGGCCGGCTCCCGTCTGGAGGATGTCCTGGCTGAGGAGGGAACCCTCAGTAGAGGCGAAGGTCCTCCGCTCTCTGAAGGCCTGGAGGTTGGAATTCCTCACCTTGATGGCTTCGTCCACCACCATTGCCTTCTGGGCGTCCATCAGCAGGGCAACTCTCTCCTCCGCGGGTACGTCCCAGGGGTTGGTCCGCCAGGTCGAGGCGTAGCTGCCCCTTTTAGAGGGCGCTTCTGCGAGGCTGACGTCGACTTTCTTGACACGGGCGGAGGCCCTGGCAATGCGAACGGCTTCCTCGGCAATCCGCTTGATCTCTGCTACCTCCATTCTGGATGAGGAGGAGAATCCCCAGGCTCCGTCGGCCAGGGCTCTGACTCCGATGCCCGAGTTCACGTTGTCCGTCATGCCCTCCACGTTTTCGTTCTTGACCAGAACGGAGCTTATCCTCCTCTCCACGACCCTCACATCGGCATAGGTGGCCCTCGCCTTGGTAGCCACCTCCAAGGCCAGATTACACATGTCCTCCATCCAGAAACCCCCCGGCACCCTCGTTAGGGGGCGCTCGTAATAAACCTTCTCCTAGAACTCGACCTTTCGTCCCACTCCCGCTTCGACGGCCAGACCATAGGCCGTTGCCGCCGTGGCAGCGTCCTCCAGGGCCATGCCCACTGACCTGAACAGGGTGATTTCGTCATTGTCCACCCTCCCACGTTTCATACCCGCGACCAGCTCACCCAGCTCCGCCTGGATGTCATCTGGAGAAAATATGCCGCGGGCGATGGCCTCCTTCATGTCCACCGCCTCTTCCAGGGCTCCTTCCTTCGAGTCCACCACCACCTTGGCCCTCCTGTAGACCTCCGCGTCAAGCTCGAAGACTGAACCGCCGCCGATGGAATTAACGTGGACTCCCGGCTCCAGCCACTCCCCCTTCAGGACCGGAGTCATGGAGTTAGTGGCCGTAACCACCACATCGCTTCCACGCACCACCTCCTCCGGTCCGTCCGCCACCATGGCCTCCACGGCCAGATGGTCTGCCATCTCCTTGCAGAATCGTCGAATGTTCTCTGGGTCAAGGCTGTAGGCCTTCACCAGCTGGATGTCCCGAACGGTCCAGAGCCCCAGGATCTGGGTTCTGGCCTGAGCTCCCGTCCCTATGATCCCTGCAATCTGAGAATCCACGAGGGAGAGGGAGCGAGCCGCCAAAGCACTAGCCGCCCCCGTCCGAAGGGCCGTTATGTACCCGCCATCCATGAGGCACAGGGGCGTGCCCTCATCGCTATCCAGGAGGAGGACCGCCCCGGAGATTGAAGGCAGTCCCTTGTGTCGATTTCCGGGAAAATCCGACACCACCTTGATGGCCAAGGACTTCATGCCAGCCAACCAGGCGGACATCACGAAGCAGGTGCCCTCGTCTTGGACTTGGACGACGTGTCGGGATGGCATGGTGACGGTGCCGCGGGCGTGCTCCACCAACCCCCTCTCCACCGCGTCTATAGCGGTGCGCATGTCCAATATCTGTTCAAGGTCTTCCCTGGTCAGGATCAGCATCTTCCCTGTCGTAATCCCATGGGTTCTGAAAAGGGTTGCCCATGGCCAAGGGCCCTCTCTTTCCCGAGGCGACCGCAACGGGGGCTCTTCCCCACCAGCCCCGATGTCATGGGCGTTTTCCTATGGACCACCAACGGGAGACCAGATGATTCCTGCTATCCCCGCCACGACCAGCCCGACGGGATTCTGCCCGATGAGCACAGAATCTGAACTCGCCCTTTCGACCTTTGGGAACAGCCAAAGCTCCAAGACAAGGACGCCAGCGAAGATGCGAGAATTGTGAGAATCTGAAAACGAGAAGGACGGCCCAGCGCGGGCAAGTTGTCGGCCATCTGTCTCGCACCGGATGATGTCTAACGTAGATATTTAAGAGATTCCGTGGTTGCACCGAAAGGTACAGTGTGAGACCGTCCCGGTGATACTGTTGGAGTTCGATGTCTGGCTGTTAGTGGCGTTGACAGCGCCCTTCATTTCCATGCTTTTCGCCTCTCCCCTGGAGAGGCTCAGGCCAGGCTTCGCTTCCATCCTCACCGCCGCTGCCGGCGCTTCCTCTTTCGCAATCCTACTGATGGTCTGGGCCGCGGGAGGGGAGACAACGCTGGTATATCCATGGATACCTTCCGCCGGGATATCCTTCGCAATCCGACTGGATGCCCTCTCCTTCCTCTTCGCCCTGCTGATCACGGGCATAGGCTCCCTCATTCTGGCCTACTCCTACAGATACATGGCCCACGAGCAGGAGGCTCACCGCTTCTACGCCTACATGGCCCTCTTCATGGGTTCCATGCTCGGCCTCGTCCTGTCGGGCGACCTCATCCTGCTCTTCCTCTTCTGGGAGCTCACCACGCTGAGTTCCTTCCTTCTCATCGGCTACAGGCGGGAGCAGAAGCGCTCGGTGTCCGCCGCCCTGAAAGCGCTTCTGATCACCGGTCTCGGTGGCCTAGCCCTTCTGGTCTCCTTCCTGCTGATGGCGGCCGTCGTTGGCTCCTTCAGCTTGGAGCAAGTGCTCGTGTCGGGAGACCTCCTCAGGGCCAGCGCGCTCTTCCTGCCCATCCTCCTCCTCTTCGCGGTGGCCGTGGCCGCCAAGTCTGCCCAGTTCCCGCTGCACGTCTGGCTCCCCGACGCCATGGTGGCTCCCACCCCGGTGAGCGCCTACCTCCACTCGGCCGCCATGGTCAAGGCCGGCATCTTCCTCCTGGCTCGCTTCCTTCCTGCCCTCGTTTCTGAAACCTGGCAGGTCATCCTCCTACCCCTGGGCACAGCGACCATGATCCTCGGGGGCCTCCAGGCCATCCGGTCCACGGAGCTCAAGCGCATCCTTGCCTACAGCACCATAAGCCAGCTGGGTTTGCTGGCCTCCGCCTTCGGAACGGCTTCCCTCACAGGCCAGGAGGCGGCTCTCTTCCACCTGATGAACCACGCCGCCCTCAAGGCCTCCCTGTTCCTTGTGGCAGGTGCGGTCACCTTCGCCACTGGCCTCAACGACATAACGGAGCTTGGGGGACTGAGGAAGCGGATGCCCCTTACGGCCCTGGCCTGTGCCCTCGCTGCCCTCTCCATGGCGGGCATCCCGCCCCTGGGCGGCTTCCTGAGTAAGGAGGTCTACTATGAGGCCACCCTGAAGACGGGCGCACTCTGGCCCGTAATCCTGGGAGTCCTCGGAGGAAGCCTCACCTTCGCTTACAGCCTCTACTTCTTCTCAAGGATATTCCTGGGGAGGGGGGAGGAGGAGACAACCAGGGAGCCCGTCTCCCTGGCTGTGCCGGCCCTGGTGCTGGCGGTGGTAACCCTACTCTTCGGCGTTGTGCCATCCCTCGCCACGGGCCTAGTCTCTGCCTCTGTCTTCCCGGAAGGGGCTCACTTCGCTCCAAGCCTCCTGTCTGCGTCGCCCGAGACCCTCATCATGAGCCTCTCCTCCGCCGTCCTGGGCCTCCTGATTCTGTGGAGATACGGAGCAGCGGTTTCCTTCCTCCACCGGTTCGCCAGGGTCCTTGGAAGGCTCACGGCGGATGCCGCATACGAGGGGTTCGTCGGTGCGTCCCGTAGGTTCTGTCGGGCAGTGGGTCTGCTGATCCAGAATGGCTCCGTGAGGCGTTACACCGGCGTCTTCATCCTGTTTGTAATCGTCGCCCTCCTCTGGCCTCTTCCCCTCCCGGCGATGGAGGTGCCTGTCCTTCAGGATGCCAGGGACGTCGTCCTGGCCATCATCCTGTTTGCCATGGTCCTCTTTGCCGCCCTCGCTGCCAGCCTCCGAGACACCCTTCACGCCGTTCTCAGTCTCTCTGGCATGGGGTTCCTCCTGGCCATGGCCTTTATGCTCCTGAACGCCCCGGATCTTGCCATGACGCAGATCCTGGTGGAGATGGTCTTCCTCGTCATCTTCCTCATCATCCTTTACAGGATACCCTTCAGGGCCATCAAGCCTTCCCGCCGCCGTGGGCCCGCTGATCTCCTGCTGGGCGTCCTCATTGCAATCGGTGTAACAGCCCTGGTGGCCCTCTCCATCGCCGCCTTCTCCCAGTCGGTGGCCACCTACTACCTGGACCCAACTCTTCTGGACCTCACCGGAGGCAGGAACGTGGTCAACGTCGTCGTGACGGACTTCAGGGCCTTCGATACCCTCGGGGAGATCACCGTCATCGGCCTAGCATCCCTGGCGGTCTACACCCTCCTCAGGAGGTGGAAGGCTGACTAGTGTAGTGGCCCGGGTCATCACCAATGTCGTCCTTTACATAGGCATCCTCTTCTCCCTCACCCTACTGGTGGCGGGCCACAACGAGCCCGGCGGAGGCTTTGTTGCCGGTGCCATGACGGCCAGCGTCTTCGCCCTCCTATACCTGGTCTTCGGTCGGGACTACGTGGAGGCCAGGTTCCAGACGGACTACCGGACCCTGGCGGCCGTGGGCCTCCTCATCACAGTCTTCTTCGCCTTGCTACCCATGGCCCTCGATGAGCCGGTCCTCTCGAGCATACTCTTCACCTTCGACCTCCCCCTGGTTGGCCATGTGGAGCTGGCAACGGCGGTGGGTTTCGATTTCGGCATCTACCTGGTGGTAGTGGGCTCTATCTTGACTATCCTACGGAGGAGTGTAGGAGGTGGGGCGCGTGGTTAGCCTCTTCGCCCTGGTGATCGGCATCCTCTTCGGCGTGGCCGTCTGGGCCATCCGCCACGGCAACGCCATCAGGATCGTCATCGGCCTTGGAATCATGTCAAACGCCGTCAACCTGATGCTCATAGCCGTTGGCTTCAAGGGGCAAGTGGCTCCCTTCCTGGGAGTGGAGGGGACTCCTGCAGATCCTTTGGTTCAGGCCCTCATCCTGACTGCCATCGTCATCGGGTTCGGCGTGACGGCCTTCGCCCTGGTGCTGAGCTACGCCCTCATCAAAGAGGAGGAGAGCACTGAGGCAGAAACGTACAGGAGGCTGCAGGGATGAGCTTCCTCGTCGCCCTCCCCGTGGTCATGCCCATTGCCACGGCGGTCCTCCTGCTGGTCCTCCATGCCTTGCCTCGACTGCAGAGGGCCATAGCCCTGGTCTCCAACATCCTCATCTTCTCACTGACCACGGCCCTCCTCAATGACGTCTGGAACAGGGGGATCCAGGTCCACCTTCTCTCAGGATGGCCGCCCCCTTACGGCATCATCCTCGTGGCCGACCTGTTGAGTGCCACCATCCTGACCGTTACGGCGGGGGTCTTCCTGGCCTCGCTGGTGTATAGCCTCGGCTATGTGGAGAGAGAGCCGCTGAGGCTGTCTTACCTGCCCCTCTTCTTCTTCCTCATGACAGGGGTCAACGGTGCCTTCCTCACGGGGGACATCTTCAACCTCTTCGTCTTCTTCGAGGTCATGCTGCTGTCGACCTATGCCCTCGTGATTACATGGGACCCCGAGGGTCTCATCACCCGGGCGGAAAAGCTGGAGGCCACCTTCAAGTACGTGGTTCTCAACCTCATAGGCGCTGCGGTGATGCTCCTTGCCATTGGCACCCTCTATGGCACCACTGGCACCCTGAACATGGCTGACCTGTCGGTCAAAATCGGCGTCCTGCGGGGGAACGGGGTGGGCCATCTTGACCTCATAGCGGTCCTCTTCGTGGCCGTCTTCGGGTTGAAGGCCGCCATCGCCCCCATGCACTTCTGGCTGCCTGACGTGCATCCCTCCGCCCCGACCCCTATCAGCGCTATCCTAAGCGGCATCCTCATCAAGGTCGGAGCCTACGGAATGATCCGCCTCACCTCTCTCCTCTTCGTAGGCTTCCAGGGGTTGTCCGAGATAATCCTCCTCTTGGGGGTGGCCACCCTGCTGCTGGGTGGAGTTATGGCCACGGGTCAGCTGGACGTCAAGCGGCTACTGGCATACAGCAGCATAAGTCAGATGGGGTTCCTCCTCCTGGGCGTGGGCCTGGCTTCGGCCCAGGCGATTGCCGCGGCTGTCTTCTTCCTCGTCAACCACGCCATCATCAAGAGCATGATGTTCCTCACGGCCGGAGGAGTGATGCATCTCACTCGGGAGAGGAGCATGGACAGGATGGGCGGCCTGGCCAGGTCTTCGCCATTCCTGATGGCCTCCTTCCTGATAGGGTCCATGGCCCTGGCGGGGTTGCCTCCCCTCAACGGTTTCATCAGCAAACTCCTCATCTTCCAGGCCTTGATCGATGCTGGCCGGTTGCCCTACCTCCTCATGGCCCTCGTTGGTGCCTTCCTGAGCATCCTCTACACCTTTCGGGCCTGGCTGGACATCTTCTGGGGTGAGGGAAGGCGGTTCGAAGGTCACCCAATGAGCCTGAGTCTGGTGCTGCCCATCGGCCTGCTGGCCGGCCTATGCCTCGTCATCGGCTTGTTCCCCGATCCTCTCGTCAACCTGGTGACCCAGATCGGCGTGCAGGCCACGAGTCCGGAGGCATACGTTGAAGCGGTCCTGGGAGGTGGAGGATGAAGGCCTATCCTTACGCCATCCTGGCCATGGCGATAATCTGGATGTTCCTGGAGGGTTCCTTGACTTTCACATCCTTCTTCCTGGGCCTGTTCTTCGCCATCCTGGCGGCCCTGGTCACCCGGGCGATCTTCAAGCCAGAGATGAGGCAGACCTTCCCAAAGGTACTGAGGCGGCTGCCGGCATACGTCAGATACCTGGGCTTCTTCATATGGAGCGTCATCGAGGGTAACTTCGACGTGGCCTATCGGGCGCTGCATCCCAGGTTGCCCGTATACCCAGGCATCCTGGCAGTGAACATCCAGGGGAGGAGCGAGCTGGAGGTGACCATGATGGCCAACACCATCACGCTGACTCCCGGGACGCTGACCATGGAGGTGGACATGGAGAAGGGGCTCATGTTCATCCACACCATCAATGCCCGGGAGCTGGAAGAGGTGAGGGGGGACATCAAGGAGGTTGAGAGGCACGTTGTGAGGGTGCTGAAATGATCTTCGTCTACGCCATGATAGCCCTGGGAGGGGTCATTCCCATCGTCCTGTACAGGTTCGTCAGAGGCCCGAGCGTGGCGGACAGAGTCGTGGCCCTGGAGGCCGTGGTTTCCATCGTCGTCGCCCTTCTCGTCCTCAACTCCTACTTTCAAGCATCGGCCCTTTACATGGATGCGGCCCTCGTCCTGTCGATATTCGGCTTCATCAGCACCGTCGCCATGGCCAAGTACCTGGAGAGGGGGGATGTGTTTGCTTGAGGGCGTGCGAGAGATCATAGCGGCTGTCTTGCTCTTCCTGGGCGTCTTCTTCTACTTCAGCGGGGCCGTCGGCATCGTACGGTTTCCCGATGTGTACAACAGGATCCACGCCTCCACCAAGAGCTCTACAATCGGGGTCGTGAGCGTCCTCATAGCGGGCGTGGTGGCCCTGGGATTCGATCCCGTCAGCATCAAAGCTCTGGCTATCATCCTCTTCCTCATGCTCACATACCCGGTGGCGGGCCATCTGCTGGCTCGAGCCGCCTACCGAACGGGCGTCATGCTTACAGACAAGACCCTCCACGACGAGTACAGAAGGGTCCTGGAGTTGGGGGAAGCTGAGGAGGTCGAAACCGGAGCGGAGGAGGCCCCAGGGCCCTAATCCTTCTCAACGGTGATGTCCTCAGCCGAGCTGAACCTGTACACCCGGCCTCGCCACTCGAACTCCCTCATCCTTCGGGCCCTCCTCACGTTGTAAAGCATGAGGAAGGGTAGCAGGACGGTGGCGATGTAGAACCAGAGGCGGTGCCTGGAGAACTCTCGACGGAAGGCGGGCATCGCCCTTCTGAAGGCGGCCCTTCGCAGTGAGCCCTTCACCAGGCCGAGATAGACTGGACTGAGGAGTAGGATGACTGCGTATAGGACGTTCAGACCAGCGAAGGCGAGGCCTGTGGCAGTCATGGCCATGAGCAGAGAACCTGCATACAGGCCGTAGGGGAGGGTCAGCCTCCTCATGGCGGGCGCATAAAGCAGGGCAAGGCAGGACTGACGGTTCGTCCATCTCACAGCCTCTGCCAAGGTAGCATCTGTGTGGTTGGCCACCATCGCACCTGATGCGAAGGCGATGCGATGCCCCTTCTCTCTTAGGACGCGGGTCATGACCATGTCATCGCTCAGAGACCTCCTCCACCTCTCCTCGATCTTCAGCCCCTTCAATACATCCCTGCGAATGGCGTAGGAACCGCCCCAAAGATATGCCCACTTTTCGCTGAACATCACGCTTCCCGCGGCGCTGTTCCAGGTTGATTGCAGAGCTGGCCCCATTCCTCCCCTGATGGGGAAGTACCACCGGTATCCAGTGGAAGCCGCCACTTCGGGGTTCTTCAAAGGGGCAACGAGGTTACGAAGCCAGTGCTCGTCGGGCACAATATCGGAATCGGCGAAGACAACCACTTCATCATCCTGAGTGACATGCTGCAGCCCAGCAATGAGGGCAGATATCTTTCCTGAGCAATGGTCCAGAGGCTTTGACCGGGCAATGACAAGGGAGCCCGCTTTCGAGGCTTCAATGAGTCGTTCATCCACCCGATCATCCGAATCGATGATGAATACGAGTCGATAGTCCTTGTAGCCCTGGCTCTTGAGGGCCTGCAGGGTACTCTCGAAGCGACGATCCGAGCCCCGCATCGGCACGAGGACGACGGCCTTGGGCTGGAAGCCATCCACGCTCCTCAGGGAACCCGATACTCTCTGAAGGAAGGAGACGCCGTCGAGAAGGGAGATGAGGGCGAACAGGAGAGAGCCAACTCCTAATGCCAGGAATATCCATTCAAGCAGGGAGACGGCGACGGCCACGGAGGGGGTAGTCCTGGGTCCGCTTAATTCCTTTGTAGCTCACCCTGAGCAAGCAGAGGGCTGGGAGACGCTGATCGGGTTCCGAAGGGTTATATAGAGGCACTTTATAACGTCGTTATAGTAGTACCATGACCCAGGAAATCCACATAGTATTGCTTTCGAACGAGGCCACTAGGGCTTACCCTGCTGTCCAATTGGCATTGGGCGCCGTAGCCATGGGCACCAAGGCGAAGGTCTACTGCACCTCGGCTGGCTTGGAGGTCGTGAGGAAGGGAGGGGCGGATGGTATTCAGATGCCAGGCTTCCCGCCCCTCGGCCAGCTTCTGAGGGATGCTTTGCAGGCAGGGGTCGAGGTCTGTGCTTGTGCTCCCTCCCCAGAGATTCTCCAGGCCATGGGGATTACGAAGGAGACCGTGGAGGAAGGCGTGGAGTTGGAGGACGTCGTTACCTTTCTCAGTGACGCTCTGCCAGCGGCCAAGAACGGCGGGATCGTCACGTTCATCTAGGTGAGGGTATGATTCAGGAGGAGTCCCTGGAGGAGACAGGGGTACCGCGGAACAGGCCAGATGTCAGCATCGATACCGTCGGCCTCATCTGTCCCTACCCTGCTCTGGAGACTCAGAAGGCCCTTAGAAGGCTGGAGAAGGGCCAGATCCTCGAGGTCATTACCAACAACGAGCCCACAGCCGAGAAGTCCATTCCCTTTCTGTGTGAGCAGAGCGGCTCCAATTTCCGGGTACGTCGGGAAGGGGATAGGTGGCGAATTCTCATCTGGAAGTGAGCCTCTGAAGGTTCATGAAAGGAACAGACCCATAAGCTCATCCAGGGCCTCGAGGGACCTGGCCGTTGAACTGACCGATGTCTTTGTGAGCTGACTGAAAGATTGGGCAATCACCTTCTCTGGACCCCAGATCAAGCCTTCCACGGGGCCTGCCCAGAGACAAAGGACGTCGTAGTGATTCATCGGGAAGGTCATGATCATAGGTTCCTGGATGCTGTCCCTCATGAACCTCTTCATCTCTGAAAGGGGACGAGTGGGCTCCCCCACTGCCGCCTCATCCGTCAGACAGAGGACGGCGGTCCCCTCCTGAGGCCAATCCTGCCTAAGGTCCTTGGCGGCCTCCAGCGTGTCGGCGAGTTCACCGGGGAGCCGCAGGCTGATGGGCAGGTCTTTGCTGAAAGCCTCTTTAAGACAGCCGGAAATGACTCCACGAAGCCTCTTGCTCGAGAGGAGAGGTGGGACCGAGATCTTCAGGGCGGCGTGCTTGCGACTGTAAGCCACAAGGGTACCACTAACCTCCCGAAGCCCGCCAAGGGCCCTCTGCAAAACCTCTCGGGGCGGATGCAGCGCGTAGTCCTCCCTGGATAGATGGAGGAGGACCACAAGCTCCCTTCTCAGGCCTCTGGAAAGCTCCTCCTCCTGAACCGACAGCATTCTCTTCCGTACGGAAACGGCTCATTTGCTGAAAGACCTTTGGATGACCCTCTCAGGCAATGTCAGGTCTTGAGGTAGCGATCGATGAGCTGCACGAACTTCTCCACCCTCGCCTTCGATGCAAGCTTCTCCCCCTCCAGGACCTCCGTGTTCCTCTCCATGAGGGCGATGTCATGCTCCTCGAGAGCCTCAGGGTTGATCGGAATTAGAAGCAAGGCTTCGCTCTGCATGATGAAATCATTGAGATGCTCCAAGAAAAGAAGGGCCTTGTAGAAGTCGTTGTGCAGGAGAAGGTACTCCATCCCATCCAAGAGGACAGTGCCGTTAGGATGCTCCACCACGAACTCGTACACGATTCTGGTCAGGGTGCTGAGGGCCTTAGGGTCGACCCTGTCCTTCCCTACGGATGGAGTGAGCCACTTCAGCCGGGCATCCTTGGGCAGGCGATAGTGGTCCTTCGCTATCTCAGGGTGCTTCCGAGTGATGCAGAGACCGGGACGTGTCCCCGCTAGCCTTGAGAAGAGCTGGAAGGCAACCTCACCCTTCCTCTCCCGGATCAGGTAGGTGGTGCCTCCCTTCAGGTTCTCCCACATGTCCTCCCCTGGTCCCTTGCACTTTCAGAAAGCTCACCCTATTAAAGCCCACCGGGACAAAAATCACTTACTCCGCCTCTGGCCTCTGGTTCGGCTTCGGCAGTGCTGCGCAATAAGGAAGACGATCCCGAGTTAGGGCCGCTCAGATATCGGCCTCCGCCCCGTGATCGCATCTCAGAATCTGCTGGGCCAGTTCCTGGAAGGCCCTCTGAACGTTCTCCCCCGTTTTCGCGCTAGTGAAGGTGTAGGGGCATCCCCACTTCCTCGATAGGGAGACCACTTCGGCCGGCCCCAACTGGGCCTCCTCGGCAAGGTCAGCCTTGTTGGCAAGGATGCACGACGGAATCCTACCCGCAACGTCACTGACCGCCTCTTTCCATTCCTCGAGCTCTGATAGGGTGTCTGGTCGGGTAACATCGCAGACCGCCAGGAATCCGTGAGCGTTCATGAAGTAGGAGTCCCGAAGGAGTTCCCAGAAACCGCCATCGCCCATGACGTCCCAGATCATCAGCACGACCTCGACGGGCTCCTGCTGGCCAGCCTGCCTTACTTCAAGGACCTTCTTCGCAATCTTGGTCCCCAACGTGGCCACATACCTGTCCTCGAAGATGTCGTATACAAGCCGCCTGCTCAGGGAGGTCTTACCTACAGCCTCCTCTCCGCCGAGGCAAACCTTCAATTTTATGGAACCGTTGTGCGGAGCCTCCGGCATTGTCAAGCCTACAACATACGTCCACCTGCTCCTTATTGATACTTTTGAAGCGATTATCAGAAATCATACAGCCTGAGCTATCCCTGCCTGGTTGAACATGTGATGACTTCTCAGTCTCACAGATCCTGCTTCACTGTGGCCAGGGCGCTGCAGGTAAGGGTCCGCTCGACTCCCTTCATGGCTCTCAGCTTGTCCAGCACTAGGGATCCGACATCCTCCAGGCTGCCGGTTCTCACCTTGAGGAGGATGTCCCAGTCCCCGGTGATGACATATACCTCATGGACTTGGGGCAGCCTCGAAAGATTCTCGGCCAGCTGCCTCTGGGATGCCTGCTCATTAGGCTGATATCGAACGAAGACGAAGGTCGTCATCCCCTTCCCCAGCTTGGCGAAGTCCCTCAGGACCGTGAACTTCCTGATGACGCCCTCGCTCCGCATCCTCTGAATCCGGTAGTTCACCGTGGGCCGGGGCAAGCCCAGCTCCCGGGCGATGCGGGCAAGGCTCTTGCTGGAGTCCTCTTGCAGCTTCTCCAATATCCTCCTGTCTGTGGTGTCAAGTTCATACTTCATAGTCGGACTAGCTTAGTCATGGCAATACATTAAGTTTTTGATTGGAGAGGTGCGAATTCGTTAACGACATCTGGCTACCGATGAAGCCCTGCCTCTCACCCTTAGACCTAGGTGAAGGCACAAAGGCCATTTAGCACCACGGCCGTACCCGGATGAGGGAGGAAGATGGACCCTGCGTTGAAGCTTGCGAATAGCCACAAGGAGAAGATCGTGGAATTGAGGAGGAGCCTCCATCGCATCCCGGAGCTTGCTCATCAGGAGGTGAAGACCAGCGGCCTCATCGCCGACGCCTTGGAGGAGCTCGGCCTCGAGGTGAAGGAAGGGGTGGGAGGTACCGGTGTTGTGGGCCTACTGAAGGGGACCTCCCCCGGCAACGTCGTGGGCCTCCGGGCGGACATGGACGGGCTGCCCCTGGAGGAGAGAACTGGGTTGCCCTTCGCCTCCGTCCATGAGGGCAGGATGCATGCCTGTGGCCACGACTCCCACATGGCCATGCTCCTCGGCGCCGCTCAGATCCTCAAGGATATGCAGGAGGAGCTGGGAGGACAGGTGAAGTTCATATTCCAGCCTGCGGAGGAGGAGGGAAGCGAAGGAGGGGCGAAGCCTCTCATCGAAGCAGGTGTTCTCCGAGACCCGAAGGTCGACTACGTCTTCGGTCTCCACGTATGGTCGGACTTGGAGTCTGGAAAGATCGGGTACAACAGAGGAGCCCTGCTGGCTTCCACAGACACCTTCTACATAACCCTCAAGGGTGTAGGGGGGCACGGGGCCAAGCCCCATGACGCGGTTGACCCGATTGTCGCCGCAGCCCACCTTGTGGTGGCCCTTCAGGCCGTCGCTTCTCGGGAAATGGACCCCCTGGAGCCCTTCGTCCTTACCGTGGGAAAGCTCCAGGCCGGGACGGTCCACAACATCATTCCCTCGGAGGCCTTTGTGGAGGGGACCTTGAGGACTGTGAGGCGAGAAACGAGGGAGAGTCTCAGGGAGAGGCTGGATAGGATCGTTCGAGGCGTAACATCGGCATACAGGGCCGACTACGAGCTGAAGATAGTGGAGGGCTATCCGCCGACAGTAAACGAGCCGGCGGTCACGGACAGGGCGGTTGAGACTCTCCAGGACACCTTCGGCGTGGAAGCGGTCGTTGAGGTCCCACCTGTGATGGGGGGCGAGGACTTCTCGCGCTATTTGGAGAAGGTCCCTGGCACTTTTCTGGTGCTGGGAACGAGGAACAAGGCCAAGGGTCTTACAGCCTCCATTCATAGCCCTTTTTTCCAGGTGGACGAGGATGTTCTACCCTGGGGATCGGCGGCCCTTGCAAGGCTCGCTCTCACCTTCGGACCCTGAGGCGATGGAATCGCGACAAACTCTTATATCGGCGCAGCGGTGGGGGCCTGGGAGGGAATGCCTGGTAGATATATCCACAGAGAAGGCTCTCCCCGCCGAGGAGGGGCGAAAACCCAAAGCCCGTTTGACGGGAGGGGGTGATAAGTTTGGCAGTGTTCGAGCAAAGGCTCGCTGAGCAAGTGGTCAGAAAGACGCTGGCCCTGAGGGAAGGAGAGGAGTACTTCATCGACACGTGGCAGCACACCATCCCCTTGGCCGAGGCCCTGTACGTAGAGGCCGCAAAGGTCGGGGCCCACCCGCATCTGTTCCTGTTCACCGATAACACATACCAGAGGTACCTTTCGGAGGTCCCGGAGGAGTATATCAGGAAGCCGTCTCCCCTCTACCTGCAGGCATACGACACGCTGAACGCGACGACTAGCCTGGGAGGCCCCGAGGACCCGGCTATCTTCGAAAAGATGCCACCTGAGAGGATTGGTGCCATGAACGAAGCCATGGGGCCTTTCCACGAGAAGTCCCTTGAGAGGAAGATACGGGGAGCTGACATCGCCCTTGGCTCCGTTACCCCCCACAGGGCCGTGAAGTACGGCGTGAACTACGACGCCTGGTCCAGGTCCGTGCGGGCTGCTCTCAGGGCTGACCTGACGGACCTATCGAAGGTGGGTCGGGACATGGTAACTAGGCTCGAGGGCGCGAGGGAGGTTCACGTCACCGCAAGGAACGGCACGGACATCCACTTCGACGTGGAGGGTCGGAAGGCCCTCCTGGAGGACGGTATTGTCGATGCCGAGGACATCAAGAAGGGCACCTTGTGGGCCTCTCTCCCCGCAGGCAGCGTGAGCATAGCCCCCAGGGAGACGACGGCCAATGGGACCGTGGTCTTCGACAGGATGGCCCTCTGGGGGAGGGTCCTCACTACGTTGCGATGGACCTTCGAGAAAGGCCGGCTGACGAAGTACTCCGTTGGCCGGAACAGGCAGGTCTGGGACAAGTTCTACGGCTCGGCCGCCGGTGACAAGGACAGAATCGGGTCCTTCTCCATCGGGCTGAACCCCCGGGGGAGGCCGCTGGGGCTGAACCTGACAGACTGGTTCCTGGCCGGCTCAGTGGACATCGGCATAGGTATGAACGACTACCTAGGAGGGGCCAATAAGACAACCTTCAGCTGGGCCGGCAGCGTTCCCAAAGCGACGGTGGAACTGGACGGGAAGCAGGTTGTCTCCAATGGCAAACTAACCTGACCCCTCCTTCTCTCATTTTTGATAACCTGTGGAAAAGCTACATCTCCCTCCTGGCTGACATTACGGCCGTGGCAACGAGAACCAGGAAGAAGAGAAAGAGATTAGCCTTCGAGGCAGGCAAGGTTTTCACTGTCGCGAACCGAGAGGACGATCTTCACCTTGATCTGGAAAGGGAAGCAGCTCTCTACAAAGCCTCCAAGGGCCAGGGAGGAGATCGTTCCGCCCCTCCTGAGGTGCCCTCTGATAATGTCGCTGGTCCGCGGGGCACCCGCTGGCGTTGGGTTGTCTAGCGACGAGACCGAGGAAGACCGCTACTCGCATGAGAGGGCCGCCTGCTGTCCCCCTTTCGCGGTCTCCGCTCAGTCCTTCATTCCGAGGAACTTCAGAGCGTTGTTCTTGAGGAGCCCCTCGGCAATCCCCTCCTTCAGACGAGGCTTCAGTGAACGGTCGAAGTCCCTGAGCCAATCTGCAGGCTTTATCATCGGATAGTCACTCCCAACCAGGACTCGACCCCTCAAGGGCCCGTTTATCATCGTTATCAGGCTCTCAGGGAGGTATCTGGGCAGCCAGCCTGATATGTCCGTGAAGAGGCCAGGGTTCCTCATGATTACGGCAAAGCACTCCTCCATCCAGGGCCAGCCGAAATGGGCCAGGAGGATTCTGAGATCAGGGAACGAATGGGCCACCTCGTCGAGATATATGGGGCGGGCGTAGTGGATGAGGCAGTTTCCCAGTGCCGTCGTCCCCGTGTGGTGGATAACAGACACCCCGTGTTCCTGAGCCTTACGGTATAGGGGGTACATCAGCTTCTTGTCGTCGGGGCGGACCTCGACGGCCGACGCATGGAACTTGAGGCCTGAAAGCTCAAGGCGTCCGACGGCATGCTCAAGCCTTTCCACTGCCTTGGCCCCACGAGGGTCCACACCGGCAAAACCGACAAAGAGGTCCGGATACTCCTTCACTGCTTGCGCCACGTCCTCGTTCCTCACCGTCAGCTTCCTCAAGGCCTCGTCCCCACTCTCCCCACAGTCCATGGCCAGGAGGAAGGCCTTCTCCACTCCCGCCTCCTCCAGGTCTTTCACCAGCTCAGACAGGCTGTGAGGGACATCTTCCTCCAAGGTCCTGAAGTAGTGGAGTGCCGTCCTCGCGGCTTCTGAACTCCGGACAAGAGCCCTCGTCCAAAGGTGGACATGGTCGTCAATCAGGTGGCCACGCTCCGCCCCTCCTCATGCGCTCTCCCCTAAACAACTTTGCTCGGACACTATGCGACCAATCGCCGATGAGCCGCCTTACAGGGCGATGGGCTCTCCCAATTCCGGCAGGCTCACGCTATCTGCGAGTCCAACGAACATCTCGGGATGCTGGGTGTGGATGGGGATGATTTGCCCAGGCTTCATTCGCTTCACCATGGCCTCCAACTCCGTCCTGCTGGCGTGGCCGCTGGCGTGGAGCTGATGGTGGTGCAGGCCAAATCGTTCAAGCCATGCTCGTAGCACGCGGTCCTCAAGGTCCTCCTCCTCAAAGGGCTCGCTCTTGGAGTGGATGAAGTGCCCTCCTCGGTGGGGGTTGATGTCCACCAATTCCGTCAAGTGGGTGAAATCCAGCTGGAGGACCACCTCCCCCTGATGATCGTGGATGTACTGGGCGTCCACGGCGCGATCCTTCAGCTCATCCCTCAAGGAATTCTCCCACGGGTTGCCCCTTTCCATGGCCCTAAAGTATGCCTTCGCATCGTAGTCGCGGAAGACCCTGGGAAAGTGGAGTCCAGTGTCCGACTCGAGGGCCCTCAGGAGGTAGGCGGTTTTCGCCGACGTGATGAACTCCCTTCCCGCTTCGAGGGAAGCCATGTAAAAGGTCCTCATTCGGTCGATGTCCCGGGGGTAGAAGGTGGCAACCACAAGGCGGTCGTCGGCCTTGCGAATTATGTCCACGGCTCCCCTGAACACTTCATCCTCGCTGTAGTTCCTCCTTTTCTCCTCAGGTTCCATACGGGTTCCTTCGGTGATAAGGGCGATGGGTCTTGCCTCGGTGGCGGCCTGAAGAAAATCATCCGTCATCTCACCGTGGGGTCCGTGCCACCGGAGGTCGCCCGTGTAGACGACCACTCCCTCTGGTGTGTGCAGGAGGAACCCGTAGGCCCCGGGGACTGAGTGATCCACATGGATGGGCTCGATTTCAAGTCCGTGGACGTCGACGGTGGATCCCGTCCGGAAGGTCCGATAGACGTGGGGCCCTAGGTCGACCCGAAGGGCAGTGTCCTCCCAGGCCTGGACTATGGTCCTAGCTGTCTCCCCAAGGTGCACCGGGATCGTCCTGTCAACGAACTGGAGGTGGAAGATGTGGTCGAAGTGGCAGTGGCTGATGAATATGCCGTCGAAGTCGGGCTCCCTATGAGGCATGTCAGTATCAACCAGCTTGTCCACGTCGTACAGCCCCGCTAGCCTCGGGACGAGGTCCAGGGCCAGGTAGTCCCTCAGCCCGAATCGCTGGCGGGGTATCAGCCAGGGGTCCACGAAGTACTCCTTGAGGAGGTCGAAGGGCTGCCCCATATCTAGGAAGACCCTGGCATCCCCTGCTTCGAGGAGGAACTTGTTACCTCCTATCTGTCCCACAGCCCCGTAGCAGGTGAGCCTTTGCATCCACAAGTCATTAGCTTCTGGACTACATCTTCTTTTTCGTGGTTATCGCGAGACGGTTAGAGCCGGTTCTCAGGATAGGTCTCTCACATCCACGCCCTTCCTCTCGCCCAAGGCCAGGAGGGAATTCCACACATGCTCTGTGAGAGAGCGCGCCTCCTCCATCCCCAGGGTTCCGAATCTTAATCGCCATATATCGTCGCCCAAGGGGGATAACCGACGGGTCTCTTGGTGAAGCGTCCTGCCAGTGACTGGCACAAACTCGAGCAGACATGCGAGAGCCATGAAGGCTCCTCCCGTGAACCAGACACGCATCTCCATGGCGTCCTCTAGGTCTCGGGCCTGAAGGGCGTTCCTCAGTTTGCCCAGGTCCTCGAGGGTCTCCAGCAAACAAACTCGGGCAGAATCTCGAAAGAGTTCGTGGCTAGGTTGCGTTGCCCTTTCTTTGAGGTTCAGCAGGATACCCTGAGGGTCATGGAGAGCGAGCACACTCCTCCACCCAGATACGATCTCCGGTAGCCCAGCATCTGCCTCGAAGAGGGACCTCTCCGCCGCTTCCAGCGTCAACCAGATACGTGAGACTAGGATACCTTCGATCACCTTCTTCTTGAATCCGTGAGGACTATCATGCTTGGCGAGGACGATCATATCTACATCGGAGAAGGGTCTTTCCTCGCCCACGGCGGCGGAACCCATCACCCCCACCGCAACGATGTCGTCCCCATGTTCCTCAAGCAGGTCCGAGGAAACGCGACGAGCTACCTGCATGTGATGCCCCTCCATGTGGGAAACAGGCGGCCGTCTCTCTTATTCGTTTTCCTCCTCTTCCTCCAGCCTGGATATCCTCCGGTAGCTCCGCCAGAGGTTCTCGTAGGAGTTGTCAGCGTCACTCATCTTCGAATACGCGTTGGAGAGATGCCCTTTGAGGGTGCTCCAATGGCCGTCAAAGGTCTCGAACCGACGGTTGAGCTTCCTCAGGCGGTTCTCGATGTCCTCCGCCCGTTCCGCGATCTCCTCCGCCCTTACGGCCATGGCTAGGACGTTGAGCGTGGCTACAAGGGTGCTGGGGGAGACCAGGTTGACCCCCCGGGCCGCAGCATCCCGCAGAAGTTCCCCCTCCGCCTCGGTCAGGTACTGGTACACGGCTTCGGCCGGGATGAAGGCTATGGCGAAGGGGGCCCCACCCTCTTCCGGCTTCACGTAGTCGTCTGCAATCTTGGCCACATGACGACCCACATCTTGGGAGAACTCCTTAGCGCAGCGCTTCCTCTCCTTCTCCTCCCCCGCATCTAGCATCCTCCTGTAGTTTTCCAGGGGGAACTTGGCGTCGATGCAGAGGGTGCCCTGAGAGGTCATGATGTGGGCGTCTGGCGTTCCGAAGCCCCTTATCTGCTTCCGAATGCCCACCTTGTCCGGGGGAAAGATATCCTTCAGCAGTTCCTCCAACTGGAACTCCGCGAACTGGGCCCTCCCCCTCTTCACCTCGAAAAGGGTCTGAAGGCTGCTGGAAGAACTGAGGATCTGTTGGGCCGTGGCCTTGATGGCGCCCAGGTCCTTGTCCAGTCCAAGGTCGCGCACAGAGGTGGCGAAGGCACCTCGAAACACGTCGGAGCTCTGTCCAATGGAGTTCCGCAGAGCAGCCTCAAACGTCCGGGGGTCGTACGCACCCGGGCCCCGGGAGAGTCGAAGGGCTATCCATGCCAGAAGAAGGATGGCTGCCAGTATGCCTACAACGATGAAGACCTCAAGGACCTCAACCATCTGCGCCCATCCCCGGCCTTGCCCTGGCTGGTCGAGGATGTGCAGTGCCCCCGATAAGCCTTTCCTAAGATGTACAGGAAAGAGACTGAGATTGTCTCACCTAATCCAGGACCATAGTTGTCTGAGCAACCTGGCTGCTCAAGGTAGCCTCGGCCCTCACGCCCTAGCGTACTTCCGGGGCCCCTCCTGGAATATGTCGCCGCCCCTGACGTCATTGGCCACGATTGTGGGGAAGTCCTTCACCTGAAGCTCCCGAATGGCCTCCGTGCCAAGATCTTCGTAAGCGATTACCTTTGACGCCGTAATCCTCTTGGCGAGGACGGCTCCCGCACCCCCGACGGCGATGAGGTACACCGCCTTGTGTTTGACCATGGCATCAATAACAGGTTTGGTGCGGTAACCCTTGCCGATGGTCGCCTTCAACCCCCGCTCTATAAGGCGGGGCGCATAGGTGTCCATCCGGATGGAGGTGGTAGGGCCTGCGGATCCAATGACCCTACCGGGCCTAGCAGGTGTGGGGCCTACATAGTAAATGATCTGGCCTCGGAGTTCCAGGGGCAGCGCTTTCCCCTGGTCTAGGGCCTCAACGAGCCGCTTGTGGGCCGCATCCCTGCCGGTGTATATGGTTCCCGTGATGGAGACGCGGTCTCCTACCCTAAGGCTCTCCACATCCTCATCATGGAGGGGCGTCTCCAGCTGAATGGCAGCTGACACTTTCAAAGGACCGCCTCCTTGTACCTGTGAGCGTGGCACTCAAGGTTGACGGCCACAGGCAGGCTGCCGATGTGACAGGGCGCCTCCTCGATGTGGACATCCAGAGCCGTCACCGTCCCACCCAGGCCCTGGGGTCCGATGCCCAGACCGTTGATGTCCTCCAGCAGCTCCTTCTCCAGCTTGGCCAGGTGCGCTTTTGGGTTCCTGGACCCAAGCTTCCGGAAGAGGGCTCTCTTGGCGAGCAGGGCACACGTCTCGAAGTTGCCTCCCAGGCCCACGCCGACGATGATGGGCGGGCAGGCATTCGGTCCCGCTTTTCGTACCGTCTCGAGGACGAACTCCTTAATGCCTCGGACTCCATAAGCGGGGGAGAGCATCTTCAGGGCGCTCATATTCTCCGCTCCCGTTCCCTTCCCTGCCACCGTTATCCTGACCTTGTCCCCGGGCTCGAGGTTCAGGTGCACTACTGCGGGAGTGTTGTCCTTCGTGTTCGTCCTATCGAGGGGATCGGCCACCACCGAGGCCCTCAGATAACCCTCCTTGCACGCCTCGGCTACGCCTCGGTTGATGGCGCCCACCAAATCCGAGCCGTTGAACCTGACCTCCTCCCCCAAATCCAGGAAGACGACAGCCATGCCAGTATCCTGGCAGATGGGAAGCTGCTCCTCCTTCGCGACCGCTGCATTCTCCATCAAGACCTGAAGGACCTCTTTGCCCGGGGGCGATTCCTCCTTCTCCAAAGCCTCCTGGAGCGCCGCGAGCAGGTCCTCCTGTATGTCGTAGCATGCCTCCACATATAGCTTCTTGACCGTCTCCGTCACCTGGGAGAGGCTCAGCGTCCTCATCTGATCACCTTTGGGATGATGGGGGTGGATGGCCGTGGTCGAACTATGAGGTTTGCGTAAATACTGTTGGTATTGGCCGTCACCGAAGGAACATAGGCTTACGAGTTGCCTAGATCTTGTTTGAGCCGGCACTCCCTGAGGGAAATGATATAGAACGGGACCGATAACCGCCTCATGATATCGAGGATATTGGACGTCGCAGTGGTCGTATCAGACCCCAGAAAGGCGAAAGAGTGGTATCGGGATAAGCTGGGATTCAACGTTGAAGGGGAGCCCGAGGGTCACTGGGTGGTCGCTTACCCCAAGAGTGCCGCCGAGGGAACCCACCTTCACCTTTGTGGAGGTTTCTATCCCCTGGAACCAGGGAACACTGGAATTGGACTGGTTACAGAGAACCTGGATGAGACTTTCCGTGAACTCAAGGAGAAGGGAGTCGAGTTCACGGAGGAACCAAAGCGGGAGGACTGGGGCACCTACGCCATGTTCAAAGACATGGATGGGAACGAGTTCTGGCTGTTCGAGGAGTAGGACGCCGCCCCTCAGGGAAGGAACCGGACACGGCGGGTTCAGTCACGGTGGTACTGGATGATAGACGTGAGGCTTGCTCTCATTGGCTTCGGAAACGTTGGTCGCGGCTTCTGTCACCTCCTCTCGGAGAAGGGAGACGTCCTGCGAGAGAGGTATGGTTGCCGGCTGAAGATCCTTGCCGTAACCGACATCAAGTGGGGGTCTGTCTTCTCGGAGGCCGGCCTTGAACCGTCGACCCTTACGGGTATTGTGGAGCAGGGAGGGACCCTCGACGCTTATCCCTCAGGTACGAAGGGCCTCGATGCCCTCGAGACGATTCGGCTGCCAGTAGACGCTATCGTGGAGGCCACTTGGACGAATCTCGAAACGGGAGAGCCGGGCCTGACTCATATAAAAGAGGCCTTGAAGGCAGGGAAGGACGTAGTCACGACAAACAAAGGGCCCATAGCCCTCGCCTACAAAGAGCTCAGGGAGCTAGCAGACAGTAAGGGCAGGCAGCTGCGGTTCAAGGGAACGGTAATGAGCGGAACGCCGAGCTTCGACCTGCCCTTGGAGACAATGCCCGGTGTGAAGGTCGTTTCCACTGTAGGAATACTCAATGGCACGTGCAACTTCATCCTCTCCGAAATGTCCCGGGGGATCTCTTACGAGGAGGCGCTGAGGGTGGCGCAGTCCCGAGGTCTTGCGGAGGCAGATCCGAGCGCCGACGTCGAGGGCTGGGACGCCGCGGCCAAGGCCACCATCCTTGGGAACGTCCTGATGGATGGAGGGCTGCGAGTGCAGGAGATTCCAAGGAAAGGCATCACGGGCCTTGTGCAGGCAGACTTGAAGGAGGCCGAGGGAAGGAAGCGCAGAGTGAAGCTCATCACCCGCGTTTGGAGGGAGGGGAACGAAGTGACCGCATCCGTGGGGCCCGAGGCCGTGCCTAAGACGAGTCCGCTTGCCCACGTGGAAGGCCCCCTGAATGCCCTCGTGATGGAGACAGATACCCTGGGGCCCTTTACCGTTATTGGCCCCGGTGCAGGGCCTAGGGAGACAGGTCAGGCGGTACTCTCCGACCTGGTGAAGGTCGCACTATCGAGACCCGGATAGGAGGCTTTCTGCAGCACCCGCTTCACATGCTAAGGGCGCCCCTCAAGAGGTCCGTCATGGCTCCGGGCAGGGACACATTTCTCGCCGCCTCCTTGAGAAACGAGGTGACTACCTTCTCCTTCGGGCTGCCGTCTACGGTATATATCCTCTCCATCAGATCGCAGATGAGCCTCGGGTAGGCGGAGTACAAGCGAGGACTCTTGAGAAAATCAGGAGCTCTCCTGAAAGTGACCAGGTCGTTCAGGATGGCGTGCTCCCTCAGCCTCTCCACGTAACTGCTCAGCCCGGAGGCGGAATAGTCTCCAGCCTGGTGGGCCGTTTCATAGGCTTGTGCGGCCGCCAACCCGGATGCGATGGCCAGGTCCACCCCGCGGAAGGTGTAGCCATTGTTGAGGAGGAAGCCAGCTGCATCCCCCGCTACCAGTACGCCATTCCCGTAGGCCCGGGGCATCATCCCGAGTCCCATGTCGGGGATGAGATGTGCAGAGTACTCCACCACCTTCCCGCCCCGGATGAGACGCTGGACCACAGGGTGCAGCTTGAAGGCCTCCATCAGTTCCTGCACCTCCTTCCGCTGGACGCTCACCGATGCAGCCTTGGCCACGATGCCCAAGGAGAGGGTGGACCTATTGGTGTAGAGGAAACCACCCCCGGGTAGCCAGCTAGTAGCGTATCCGGCGAAGACGTAGGCCGCCCCCTCGTTCTCTGTCAGATTGAACCTCTCCTCAATCACCTTCTCCGAAAGCTCGATTGTCTCCTTCACCCCGATGGAGACCTCGCTAGACATCATCTCCCCCCTCAGCCCGACACTCTTTGCCATGAGGGAAAGGGCGCCGTCGGCGGCGATGACCACATCCGCTTGAGCGTGGTCTCTTCCCGCAGTCAACCCCTTCACCTGGCCATTCTCTTGCCAGAGTTCATCGACCTTGATTCCTGTGATCAGGAGGGCCCCGGCCTCTTCCGCCTTCCCCGCGAGCCACCTGTCAAAGGAACCTCTAATGGCCGTGAAGCTGGGTGCTGGTGCCTCGGCTGCTTTGGGTGAGTCGTACTCCAAGGATACCGCCGAGTCCTCGTCCATAAAGACTATGTGCTCCCGGGTGACGAAGCGCTCAATAGGGGCATCCTTCCAGTCATCCCCGAGAAGCCTTTGCAGGGGGTAGGCGTAGATGCGACCGCCAAACACGTTCTTCTGGCCCGGAACGTTGCCCCTCTCCACCAGGAGGACCTCGTAACCCTTCTTGGCCAGATAGTATGCGGCAGAGCTGCCTGCCGGACCCGCACCAACGATGGCCACGTCGAATCGGTCCATGCGTTCACCGCAAGGGCCTTTGAAGTTCTTCAGGCTAAAATAGGTTGGCTCGACGAAGAGGTCCGGCGTCGTTCAACCGTTCTCATCGGTGAGAATGATTTCGAAATCTGTTGAAAAAGCCTTATGAAGAAACTTCGGGCGTTGGGACTGCGATACCATGAAATACGTGAGCACGGCGGTATTGGCGGCGTTTCTCCTGCTTTCCGTCCTCGGCCCGTTGGCCGCGGTGGCGGAAGACGGGAGCGACGCCTCAGAGCAGGAGTTTGAGAGCGCTTCCAGAAGAGTGGAGGTGGACGAGCTGGAGGGAGAGCTAGAGGTCAGGTCCATCGGTACTGACGGTGACAGGATCAGGATGAGGCTCAGAGGCGATGAGGCAGAACTCAGGTTCGACTTCTTCACGCCCGAGACCAACTCCACTGAGGTGCAGCTGCAGCTGACCTTCGAATCCCTCTGGGAATACCTGGACGAGAATGGAAACGGGAGGTTTGACTCGGGAGAAAGGATCGTCCAGGACATCAGAGTGGACGACATGCCCTTCGTGGGGCCGAGCACTGAGCCCTTCAGTGGCGGCACGCGGATCGAGTTGGAGTACAGCCTCGCGGACCTTGATTTCCAGCTGGTCTTCTGGGTCTTCGAGAACGAGACCGATCTCAACGGCACATTGGTAAGGCCCACCGAAGTGAAGTTTGACATAACGCTTCGTGACTTCCCCTTCGCGAGGGAGGACAGCGGCTTGGCTGTTGTCATGGAGCTGAAGACAGAGGTGGAGCCACGGATGTCCTCCAACACAACCCAAGAGACCCTGCAGGCGGTAAGTGTGAGATTCGAAGGATTCTTCGGCTGGTCGAGGACTGCCGAAGTCGATGGGGAGACGGTGCCGGTGAATTCCACGGTCCTGAAGGTGGAGACGGAAGTCGAGACAGGCAGCGAGGTGGAATTCGAGGTCGAGAGGACAGTCGCACTGGCATATCCGAGCGGCTCCCTGCTGGTCCATGACCCCGTGGTTGGTGTGACCCGGGTAGCTGAGGACACGGGCCTCACGGGCCTTGGCTCCACGAGCTATGTGATCTACGGGGCGGCAGCGGCCATCGGGTTGGCGACGGTCATCCTGCTCCTCCTCCGGCGACGTCGGCAGCCCTGAGGGCAAGGAGGGATTCCGTCGCTCCAGAGCCTTCGAGAGGCTGGGAATACATCCAACACCCTCGAAGGCTCATCGAATTTGAGGAGTGAAAAATCAGCGGAAGGCCAAGGAACGTTCGAATCATGTGGAACAATACTTAAGAAGGAAGGAGGCCCATCGCTCTTGGAGACCATGAAGGCTGTCCACGCTGCAATCCTCGTTACGGTTCTGTTGATGACACTCCTTGGGTCCTCCGTCCTCGCCCGTGGTTCATCTGAGGATGAGCCGGTGAGTCAACACGTGGAAGAGTTCGAGAAGGAACCTCGAGATGTGGTCGTGGAGTCCAAGGACGGGGAGTTCGAAATCAGGTCCGACAGGCTAGATGAAGACAGCCTCAGGGTAAGGTTCAGGGCGGACCAAGGAGAGTTGAGGCTAGATTTCACAGACCTAAAGAACAACTCCCTGGAGGTCAGCCTGCGACTGACAGCAAAGGCCCTGGTTGAGTACCTCGACGAGAACTCGGACGGGGACTTCGACCTGGCGGAGCGGGTGCTGCAGGACTTCGAGGTTGACGAGATGGTGTTCGAGGTCGCCAACCCCAGCCCCCTCGAGGACGGTTACCAGATAGCGGTGGAATATGGGCTGCTTGAGACTGACCTCTCCTTCAAGCTGGTCTTCTGGATATTCGGGAATGAGACGCAGCTGAACGGTATCTTACTCCACCCGACCGAGGTGAAGTTCGACGTCCATGTCGCGTTCTTCCCCTTCGAAAGCGAGTTTAGCAGTCTCGCCCTCATGTTGGAGCTGGAGACCGAGGTGGAGCCCCAGGTCAACCGGAGCGTCGTGAGCCAGGTGGAGCTGGAGGCCTTGGGCGAGCGTTATGAGGGCTTCTTCAGGTGGTCCGATACGGCCGTCGTGGATGGAGTCGTCCTCCCCGTGGGATCGACTGTGATAAAGGTCGAGACTGGGGTGGAGCCGGGAGACGGGGTGGAGTTCGAGGTGGAGAGAACAGTAGCCCTCTCCTATCCCAGGGGCGCGGATATCCTCCACGACCCCGTCGTAGGTGTTGCGGCCATTCCCATCTTCGTGGAGCCGCCTGGGCCGCCTGGGCCGCCCGGACCTGTGGCAGGCCTCAGCTACACCATCTACGTCGCGGCGTTGGGAATCTCGGCCCTCTTCGTCGTCGCCACGTTGCTGGCACGAAGGAGAAGGAAGTAGGCCCTTCACCTTCGCTGCGGAACGAAGAAAGTCTATTATCACAACGGGTATTGGGGTGGCCATGGTCACGATCGCCGATCTAGTCCCGGAACTCCAGAGTGGCGCCATGGCTCTCGCTACCGTCCTCTCCCTAGCCCTGCTGATTATTGCCATCCTGTCATATCGGAGGGCCAGGGAAGGACGCATCCTCTTGGTCTCTGCCGCCTTTGGCATCTTCTTCGTGAAGAACCTCCTCCTCTCCTACCTCATATTCGCAGCCGAGCTCGGGAACATATTTCTATACTCGGCCGCCTTCGACAGCGCTGTCCTTTTGAGTTTCTACCTTGCCCTATTCCGAAGGAGATAGCCCCCTTGAAGGAGCTCCTGGAGCTGGACAATCGCAGGAGAATTTTCGAGTTTCTGCAACAGTATCCAGGCCTTCACCTGAGGGAGCTGGAGAGGCAGCTGGGGATGGACGTCAGGGCTCTTAGATACCACCTGGACTTCCTTGAGAAGCATGAGGCCGTTACCTCCCTTATGCAGGAGGGTTACCTCCGCTACTACCCACGGCAGTGGGACGAGGGCTACTTCAGGGAGAGGATAGGACCCTTCGAGAAGAGGGTCCTGGGCGTCCTGAGGCAGAGGGTCCCCCTCCAGCTGGTCCTTCTTCTACTGGACCGGAGCGAGATGTCCAGCGATGAGCTGAAGGAGGAGGCTAGCATAGCGGCATCGACCCTCAGCTACCACCTCAAGAAGCTCTCCAGGCTGCAGCTGCTAAAGTCCAGGCATGAAGGGAAGAGAAAGATCTACGGAGTGGTGGACGCCACCGTCATCGTTCAGCTTCTGATGAAGTATCGGCCGACGAGAGACCTGGTTGAGGACTTCATAGACCTCTGGGAGAAGATTGGTCTATGATGTATCCGCTTCCAAGGGGCCTTCCATCCGCCTCACGTTGGACTCGATACCAGCTGCGATTTCCCTCTTGATGCGCATCCACAGGAACGGGAGGAGGAGCCTGAGCCAGCCGTTCCCGCGGACCTCGCCTAGGACCACAAGCTGGGTGCCCTCCGCCACCGGGGCGAACATGTACCTTAGCCAAACTCTCAGAAGTCTACCCTCATAGTCCACGGTGTAGGAGTCAGGTGGCTCGATTCTCACCGAGCCCCGAAGCCGGAGTCGCCTGCCCAGGTAGAGATACTCATCTTCCAGGAGCAGCTGGTTCTGACCCTTCAACCGAATCCCTCGGGATAGCAGGGGTCCTTCCGGGTTCCCATCCTCATCTGAGAAGGACGTCCACCACGCGTAGGCCTGCTCCTGAGGGACGTGGACGATGAACACAAGCCTGAATCTCATGTCGGGACCATGCAAGCCCCAGTCCCTTAAAGCCCGTTGGCCTCTGAACATCCCCGGCCCTGAGTCTACAGTCGGGACTTCATCAATGTTTTAATAGCGGGGGTCCTACCCATAAGGTGCGCATGGTGGAAGAGGCGGAGCCCACTGCGGAGAAGCGGCTCAGTGTCGATGACAGGGTTGGTCTGAACAGCTTCGAGTTCGATGAAGAGCCCTTCATCACCGTGGACACCGAACTCTGTCTGAAGTGTCAACTAAAGCCCTGCCTCTACGTCTGCCCCAGCAAGGTCTACCGGTGGGAGGACGGCGAACTGGTGTACAATATCGAGGGTTGCATAGAGCTGGGAGCCTGCTTCATAGTGTGCCACGAGCTGGGCAACAAGGCAATTCGATGGAGCTACCCCCGGGGTAGCAAGGGAGTCCAGTTCAATTTTGGCTAGCCTCGCCAGTCGTCTTTCCTGTGTTTCCCCCTCCAGGCTCTCTGAACATATGTCGTCATGCAGTCGGCCATGGAACAACCTCTTTAAAGGTCAGTACATATCCAACGCCAGATGCTTGCCCAGAGGAAGCCCGAGTGGCTGAGAGTGGGACTCCCGGGGGGAGAATCCTACTTCGGTCTGAAGACTCTCCTCCGGGGCCTTCAGCTTCACACCGTTTGTGAGGAGGCCCACTGTCCCAACGTCGGAGAGTGCTGGGGCGGAGGCACGGCGACGATCATGCTGATGGGTGACCTATGCACTCGGGGCTGCCGGTTCTGTGCCGTCAAGACGGGCAATCCCAGAGGTCAGTTGGATGCAGACGAGCCCATCAAGGTGGCCGAGGCCGTCGGCAGGCTCGGCCTCACATATGTCGTCCTTACCTCCGTCGACCGCGACGACCTCCCCGATGGCGGTGCCTCCCACTTCGCGGCCACCGTGAAGGCCATAAGGGCCAGAGATCCAGAGATAATTGTAGAGGCCCTGGTTCCTGACTTCCAGGGGGATCTGGTAGCCGTCAGAACTGTGGTTCGCTCGGGCCCCGAGGTCCTGGGCCAGAACCTGGAGACGGTGGAGCGATTGACGCACCCCATCAGAGACCGCAGGGCGGGCTACCACCAGACCCTTCACGTGCTGAAGAAGGCCAAGGAAATGGGGGCCGACATCTTTACTAAGTCATCCCTCATGTTGGGTCTAGGCGAAGAAGAAGAGGAGGTCCTCCAGGCCATGAGGGACCTGAGGAAGGCTGGCGTCGATATCCTCACTCTGGGGCAGTACCTCAGGCCCAGCAACAGGCATGCCCCCGTGTTACGATACGTTCCCCCTGAGGAATTCGACTACTACAGGGAGCGGGGGGACGATATGGGATTCCTCTACGTTGCCTCAGGTCCCCTGGTCCGGAGTTCGTATCGAGCGGGGGAGTACTTCGTGGAGAGAGTGCTCCGCCGGAACGTCTCGGAGGCGCCTCTGAGGAGGTAGTCAGATGGGAGAACTGCTTCAGGTCATCGGCCCTGACGGAAACTACGACGAGAAACTTGAGCCCAAACTGTCTGAGGAGGAGCTTGTCAGGCTCTACCGCCACATGGTTCTAACGCGGGTATTGGATACTCGAGCCATGGCCCTCCAGCGCCAGGGGAGAATCGGCTTCTTTGTCCCCAGCCAGGGCGAGGAGGCGGTTCAGGTGGGGAGCAGCGCTGTCTTGAAGTCCGAGGACTGGGTGGTTCCAGCCTACAGAGAACAGGGCGCGGCCTTGGTGAGAGGCTTCCCGCTCAAGACCGTCATGGCCCAGCTCTACGGGAACAAGGAGGACATCCTCAAAGGGCGGCAGATGCCCAACCACTTCGGGAACAAGTCCGTCAACTTCGTCACTCCGTCCAGCCCCGTGGGAACCCAGCTCCCCATCGCCGTGGGCGTGGCCTGGGCCGCTAGGATGAGAGGCGACAAGGTCGCCGTTGTCGTGTACTTCGGGGACGGCGCCACTTCCCAGGGCGACTTCCACGTGGCCATGAATTTCGCTGGGGTGTTCAACGCACCTGTGGTCTTTGTCTGCAAGAACAACCAGTGGGCCATATCCGTTCCCTTCGAGCGGCAGACGGCCTCCGAGAACATCGCCGTCAAGGCCCAGGCCTACGGTTTCAGCGGTGTGCGGGTGGACGGGAACGACATCTTGGCGGTGTATTCCGCCTGCAAGGACGCGGTGGAGGCTGCCAGGAAGGGAAAGGGTCCGACCCTGGTGGAGGCCGTCACCTACCGTATGGGCCCTCATTCAACGTCCGATGACCCCAAGAGGTATCGGTCTGAGGCAGAACTGGAGGAGTGGAAGCAGCGGGACCCCATCCTCCGTTTCCAGCTCTACCTAAAGGCCAAGGGGATCTGGGACGAGGAGCTGGAGGCCAACGTTCGTCAGGAGGTGGAGGACCTGGTGACGGGGGCCGTGAAGTGGGCCGAGGAGATAGGCCCGCCGCCGTTCGAGACCATATTCGAGGATGTATACGAGGGAATCCCATGGAACCTCGCGGAACAGATGGAGGAGTTTCTCAGGCTTCAAAGGAGGTCCTAAATGGCGACGATGAACTTAGTTCAGGCGGTCAACCGAGCCTTGAGGGAGGAGATGGAGAGGGATGACCGCGTCATCATCCTGGGGGAGGACGTGGGGAAAAACGGTGGCGTCTTCCGGTGCACTGAAGGCCTATATGACATGTTCGGTCCGGACAGGGTCATAGACACCCCCCTGGCGGAGTCAGGCATCATAGGAGCGGCCATCGGCATGGCCCTCTACGGGTTGAGGCCAGTGCCGGAGATTCAGTTCTTGGACTTCATCTACCCGGCCTTCGATCAGATCGTCAGTGAGGCGGCCAAGTTCAGGTACCGGTCCGGAGGCGAGTATCCCTGCCCCATCACCATACGGACGCCCTACGGCGGGGGCATCAAGGGAGGCCACTACCATTCCCAGAGCACCGAGGCCTACTTCGCCCACACTCCAGGCCTGAAGGTGGTAATCCCCTCCAACCCCTACGACACCAAGGGCCTCCTCCTGTCGTCCATCCGAGACCCGGACCCCGTCATGTTTCTGGAGCCCAAGAAGTCCTACTTCTCCGTTCGCGGCGACGTACCCGAGGAGGAGTACACCGTTCCCCTAGGCCAGGCCAAGGTGCTGAGGGAGGGAGACGACGTCTCCCTATTCGCCTATGGGGCCATGATCCACGTCTGCATGGAGGCCGCTAAGAAGGCGGAGGAGGAGGGAATTGAGACCGAGGTGGTGGATCTCAGGACCCTGATCCCGCTGGACATCAGTGCCATCCTCGATTCCGTCCGCAAGACTGGGAGGGCCGTCATCGTGTATGAGGCTCCAAAGACCTGTGGTTTCGGCGCGGAGATCGCGGCTCTCATCGCCGAGAAGGCCATCGAGCACCTTGAGGCGCCTATCCTCCGGGTAGCTGGCTTCGACACTCCCTTCCCGTATACTCTGGAAGACCTCTACCTGCCCAGTCCGGAGAGGGTCCTGGACGCCGTGGAGAAGGCCTACAGCTTCTAGGAGGTATCGAATGGCTAAGGAGTTCCGGTTGCCAGATATAGGGGAGGGCCTCACCGAGGGCGAGATCATCAAGTGGTTTGTCGAGGAGGGTCAAGAGGTGAAGGAGAACGACCCCCTGGTGGAGGTGATGACGGAGAAGGTGAACGTGGAGATTCCGAGCCCCTTCACCGGTGTCGTGCTGAAGGTCATGGCCCAGGAGGGGCAGGTGGTGAAAGTGGGGGAGACCATCATCGTCGTCGGGGAGAAGGGGGAGGAGGTTCCCGAAGTGGAGGAGGCTGCTCCCGCTGAGGAAGCAGTGGAAGAGGTGGAGGAAGAGCCGGTGGAAGAGGTGGAGGAAGTGCCGGCTGAGGCGGAGCCCGAGGAGATGCCTGCCGAGGCAGCAGCACCGCGGGGGAAAGTCCTCGCGACCCCTGCCGTGAGACGTCTGGCCAGAGAGCTCGGCGTTGAGCTGACACAAGTGCGGGGGACAGGCCCCCGAGGCAGGGTGACGGAGGAAGACGTGAGGAGCCATTCTGAGGTTGCTGAGGTCAAACCCGAGGTTACACCCGAAGTGACGCCCGCGGTGGAACCCGAAATGGCACCCGAAGTGGAACCCGAAATGGAACCCGAAGTGGAGGTGGCCGTCGAGGAGGAAATAGTGGAGAGGGTCCCAATCCGGGGGGTCCGCAGGACCATCTCCGAGAGGATGCATCGGTCAAAGACTACCGCTGCTCACTTCACCTATGTGGAGGAGGCGGATGTCTCCGAACTAGTGGCCCTCCGCGAGAGGGCCAAGGCCTTGGCAGAGGAGAGGGGTGTCAAGCTCACCTACTTGCCCTTCATCCTCAAAGCCCTAGTGGCTTCCCTCAAGGAGCATCCTCGGCTCAACGCCACCGTGGACTGGGATAAGGGCGAGGTCCTTCTGAAGAGGTACTACAACATCGGCATCGCCACAGCCACTGAGCAGGGCTTACTCGTGCCCGTGCTGAAAGGTGCGGACCAGAAGACCGTATTCGAGTTGGCGAGGGAGGTTGAGGAACTCTCGGAGAAGGCCAGATCGGGGAAGCTCTCTCTGCACGAGGTCCAGGACTCCACCTTCACCGTGACGAGCCTTGGAGCTCATGGGGGTCTCCTCGCGACACCCATCATCAACCATCCCGAGGTGGCCATCCTAGGAATCCATAAGATTGCCAAGCGGCCAGTCGTGCGGGACGGTCAGGTCGTCATCCGAGACATGATGAACGTCAGCCTCTCCTTCGATCACCGCATCATCGACGGCCACGTGGGAGCCGCCTTCACAGAGACCCTGGTCAGCTACCTTGAAGACCCTGGCCTCCTCTTACTACAGGTGCTGGAGTCGGGTGAGTGATGGCCAGGAAGGTGAAGGCCGCCGTCATCGGCGCGGGGCCTGGAGGATACGTGGCGGCCATCCGCCTTGGCCAGCTTGGTGTTAAGACGGTGCTTGTGGAGAAGGACAGGCTCGGTGGAGAATGCCTCAACTACGGCTGCATACCCTCCAAGGCCCTCATCCATGTGGGCGACTTGGTTCACAAGATCCGGGGCGCGGAGGAGATGGGGGTGCATGTGGAGGGACTAAAGGTTGATGCCCCAAAGATGCAGGCCTGGAAGCAGTCCGTCGTTGACCGCCTGCAGAAGGGCATTGCTCGGCTCTGTGAGTCTGTGGGAGTCGAGATTCTGTATGGCAGCGCCGCCTTCACGTCCCCGGATCGGCTTGAGGTGTCCAACGCCCAGGGGACGACGGTCCTGGAGCCGGAGAACGTCATCGTAGCCTCGGGGTCCGAGCCAATACCGCTGAAGGGGTTCGACGTAGACGGAGAGCGGGTAATCAATCCCCGGCAATCCTTGGAGCTCCAGAGGGTGCCTGAGAGCATGACCATCATAGGCGGGGGTATCACGGGCCTCGAGATCGGGACCATGTACGCGAAGCTCGGGACTCGCATAGTCGTCGTTGAGATGCTTGAGCAGCTGATCCCAGGCCTCTCCCTCGATATCGTGCGGGTCTTGGAGAGGTCCCTCCGTCGCATGGGGATAGAGTACCACGTGAGTTCGAAGGCCCTGGGCATAGAGAGGACCGATGACGGTGTCGTGATCGACGTGCAGACCCCGGACAAGCGAATGAAGGTGGAAAGCGAGCTTCTCATGGTTTCCGTGGGCCGGAGACCTAGGACGGGGGGATTGGGATTGGACAAGGCGGGAGTCAAGCTTGACTCTCATGGTTTCATAAAGGTAGACAAGTCCATGAGGACTAACGTCCCCGGGGTATACGCCATCGGTGACGTCATAGGCATGCCATACCTTGCCCACAAAGCTTCCAAAGAGGGCCTGGTGGCTGCTGAGGCAATTGCTGGACTGCCATCAGAGGTCGATTACAGGGCCATGCCCGCCGCCATCTTCACAGATCCTGAGGTTGCTTTGGTCGGTCTTTCGGAGGAGGAGGCGGAGAAGGAGGGCTATGAAATCGTCGTGGGCAAGTTCCCCTTCCTAGCCTCGGGCAGAGCATTGACCCAGGGTGAGGCTGATGGCTTTGTGAAGGTGATAGCCGAGCAGTCCTCAAGGGAGGTACTCGGCGTCCATATCGTGGGCCCCGATGCCTCGAACCTCATCAGCGAGCTCGCCTTGGCCATAGAGCTGGGGGCCGTGGCGGAAGATATCGGCCTGACAGTGCATCCCCACCCCACCCTTTCTGAGAGCATCATGGAGGCGGCGGAAGACGTCCTGGGCAAAGCTATCCACATGCCGAAGAAATGAACCGAAACTGCATCCTGATGGATCTCGGCCTTGTCGAGTATAGGCAGGCGTGGGAGCTGCAGAAGTCCCTCGTCGTGCAACGTCTGGATGGTAACATACAGGATGCCCTTCTGCTATTGGAGCATCCCCCGGTCTACACCGTCGGTCGCCGCGGTACCCCAGAGGGCCTTGAGGAACTTGGCCTGCCCGTATATGAGGTGGAGAGGGGCGGGGATGTGACCTACCACGGGCCGGGGCAGCTGGTGGGCTACCCGATCCTGGCCCTACCAGGCGGGAAACTGGACGTGAAGAGGTACGTGACCTACCTGGAGGAGGTCCTTATAGGCACGGCAGCTGACTTCGGCGTGACTGGCCATAGGGGTGCTCATGCAGGAGTTTGGGTGGGACCGAGGAAGCTGGCGTCCATCGGGATTGCCGTGAAGCACTACGTGACCTACCACGGTTTCGCCCTCAACGTGAACACAGACCTGACCGCCTTCAGGAAGATCAAGCCCTGCGGCATTGAAGGCTCCCTCATTACCTCCATGGAAGAGGTTCTCGGTGGACACGTCCCGATGGAGGATGTGAAAGCATCCCTGCTTCGACATTTTTCCTGGGCATTCAGAATGGATATGCGCCCTTCGGGGGAGACTCTCAGAGAATACCTGCATCTGATGAGTCGGCTGCAGCAATAGGGTTCAAGGGTCGCTGCAGTCCCTCTCATAGCCACAGTTGAAGCACCTGAGCCTGCAGTGGATATCCACGAGGACGTGTCCACAGCGGTCACAGATCTCTGCCTCGAGTTCCAGCAACAATTGCAGTTGGCTGGCCTCAGAGATAAGGTCTGGGTGTTCCCGCAGCAGTTTCAAATAAGTTCCCTCTCATGGCGATAGGGTGAAGAGGGTGGCCTTTCTCGTCAACCCCATTGCCGGCATGGGTGGAAGGGTGGGCCTGAAGGGGACGGACAACGTGGTGGAGGAGGCCCTCGCCATGGGGGCTCGCCCCGTGGCCCCCTCAAGGGCCGTCGAAGCCCTCTCGTCCTTTCGCGAGATGGAAGCCCCTACTGAAGTTCAATGGCTCACGTGCGGACCGCCTATGGGAGAAACCGAGCTAAAGGCGGCCAACTTTCCACCGGATTCCACGGAGATCCTGTATTATCCATCGAAGAAAACGACGGCACGGGATACGGTGAAGGCCTCAGAGATGTTCGCGGAGGCGGGTGCAGACATCCTACTCTTCTGCGGAGGGGACGGGACTGCTCGGGACATCCTCGACGCCGTCGGCTCCAGACTGCCCATCCTAGGAATCCCCGCTGGCGTCAAGATGCACTCCGCCGTCTTTGGGGTAAGCCCAGAGGCCTCCGCGGCAACCTTGGCCCGCTACCTCGGTGGAGAGCTCTCGACGGGGGAGGCGGAAGTCCTCGATCTTGACGAGGAACGCTATAGGAGAGGTGAGTGGTCCCTCAAGCTCTACGGACTTGCCCTTACGCCCCGGGAGCCCAACCTAGTGCAGGCGGGCAAGCTCATGGTACTGGAGGTGGCGGATGAGGCCATCAGGGAGGAGATGGCTGACTACGTAGGGGAACTCATGGACGAGGAGCCGGAGACCCTCTTCATCTTCGGGCCTGGGGGCACCACCCACGGAATATGCCGGCATCTGGGGCTGGACACCACTCTCTTGGGGATCGACGCCGTCCTCGCCAGGAAGCTCGTGGGGCGGGATCTGAACGAGGAAGGCCTGCTGAGGCTCCTAACGTCCTATCCGACGGCCAAGCTGGTCCTGAGCCCCATTGGCGCCCAGGGCTTCATCCTGGGCAGGGGGAATCTACAGCTGAGTCCCGAGGTCCTTCGCAGGGTGGGACTCCATAACATTATCATCGTGGCCACCCCCTCCAAGCTGCGCGCGACACCGCAGCTCAGGGTCGACACGCAGGACAGGGAACTGGACGCCTACTTCATACAGAAAGGCCATCTCCTCGTCGTCATGGGCTATCGGACCATGAAGCTCCACTCCGTGCGGGGCCTCTAGCCTGATTCGTGGCTAACCAATGGAGCCTTCCTCGTACTGCAAGTCTTTACCTCAATTAGAGAAGATAATTATAGGGTCGACCTTCTCGTACGGACGGGGGACTCCCATATGGCTCAGAAGATGATTGCAGCCGTGAAGGTGAAGCCCGCTTTTGGAAGTACAGAGATGAAGGAGGTCCCCAAGCCGAAGCCCGCTGCGGGCGAGGTCCTCGTAAAGGTCCGCATAGCTTCCATCTGCGGAACCGATGTCCACATCTACAACTGGGATGACTGGGCCAAGGCCCGCATCAAGCCACCCCTCATCCAGGGTCACGAGTTCGCGGGCGAAGTCGTGGAGCTGGGTCCGAGCACGACCCACATCCAGGTGGGAGACTACGTCTCCGCCGAGGGGCACATAGCCTGCGGCACCTGCTTCCAATGCAGGACGGGCCAGTCCCACATATGCCCTAACGTCAGGATAATAGGCGTCGATCGAGATGGGGCCTTCACGAGATTCGTGGCCGTGCCGGAGCAGAACATCATAGTCAATCCCTCCTCCTTGCCCCTGGAGATGGCCACCATTCAGGACCCCTTCGGAAACTCCGTTCAGACGGTGTTCTCCGCCGACGTTCCGGGGAACGACGTGGCCATCTTCGGTCTGGGGCCCACAGGCCTGATGAGCGTGGCCCTTTGCAGGACGGTGGGAGCAGGCAGGATCTTCGCCGTCGGCCACAAGAACGAGTACAGGATGGGTCTGGCGAAGGAGCTCGGCGCCGACCTTGTCCTCCGTTCATCCGATGACCTGCCCTCCGTCATCTTCGAGGAGACGAACGGCAAGGGGGTAGACCACGTCCTCGAGATGTCAGGGAGCCCCGAGGCCTTCAACCTCGGCCTGAAGGTCCTAAGGGCAGGGGGTGGCATGCACGTCCTGGGAATATACGGCAAGCCCTTCACTGTGGACGTGTCCTCAGGCATCGTCACCAAGGGCCTCCGCGTGCAAGGCATTCACGGCCGACACATGTATGAGGACTGGTACAGGATGGCGGGCCTGCTGACCTCGGGCAGACTGAACCTCAAGCCCATCATAACCCACCGTTTCCACTTCGAGGACTTTCTCGAGGCCATGGAGGTCATGAGGTCAGGCAACTGCGGCAAAGTAGTTGTCTACATAGAGTAGGAGGTGTCACATGGCGAATCCGACGGCTTTCTTGCGGGAGGAGTACGAGAAACTGGTGGAGGGCAGCCTGGACTGGAAGCTCTGGGTCCTGGAGGGCCCCTCTGCCCCCCACACCGTGGTCAACGGCCGAGAGATGATCATGCTGTGCTCCAACAACTACCTCAACCTGACCAACCACCCCAAGGTTAAGGAGGCTGCTAAGCGGGCCATCGACAGGTACGGTGCTGGCTCGGGCTCCGTCCGGCCCATCGCGGGGAACATGGAAATCCACGAGGAGCTGGAGCTTAGAATTGCCCGCTTTAAGAGGTGTGAGGCCGCCCTGGTCTACTCAGCGGGTTTCACCGCCAACGAGGGCCTCATTCCCCAGCTCGTGGATAAGGGGGATGTCATCATCAGCGATGAGCTCAACCACGGCAGCATCATCGACGGCGTCCGGCTCACCAAGGCCGACAGGATGATATACGGACACAGCGACGCAGGCGAGCTTGAGAAGGCCCTCAAGGAGGCCAGGAAGGCCGAGTATCGACGGATCCTCATAACCACGGACGGCGTCTTCAGCATGGACGGAGACCTGGCCCCTGTGGACGAGATCGTGGAACTGGCGGAAGAGTATGGTGCCATCACCTACGTCGACGACGCCCATGGAGAGGGGGTTCTGGGGGACGGAGGGAGAGGAATCGCCTCCCACTTCGGCGTGGAGGGGAGGGTGGATATCGAGATGGGGACCTTCTCCAAGGCCTTCGGAGTCATGGGAGGATACGTGGCAGGCAGCCTTGACCTTCGACTCTTCGCCCTGAATAAATCTCGTTCATGGCTCCTCTCGGCCTCCCATTCGCCTGCGGTTACCGCCGCCTGCGTTGCGGCTATCGAAGTGCTGGAGACCGAGCCCCAGTGGGTTCGCAAGCTGTGGGAAAACACCAACTACTTCAAGCAGGAGCTGAAATCCCTAGGGTTTGACACAGGCATCAGCGTGACCCCCATCACGCCAGTCATTGTGGGGGAGAGTTCCGTGGCCAAAAGGCTGAGTGAGAGGCTCTTCGGGATGGGCATCTTCGCCCTCCCCATCGTCTTTCCCATGGTGGCCCGAGACAAGGCGAGGATTAGGACCATCATGAGTGCGGGCCTCACCCGGGAGGACCTGGATACTTCGCTCGAAGCCTTCGAGAAGGCTGGCAGGGAGCTAAAGATAATCTAGATACGGCCGTCGGGAACACTTTCGTCCACCTCCCCCCTGTCGGGTTATATAGCACGTTCGACCACAGAAGGGCGTGAGGAACGGCCCGCCTGTCTCGGCCATCTCCGAACTCGAGGAGTGGCTGAGCCTGGAGACCACGACGTTGTGGGACTTCCCCTTCCAGAGTCCACCTGGTACGTCCTTCGGAGACGCTGCCTTCGGTGGCGTCACCCCCTCTGGCGTTGTGCGGAATCTTGTTCTCCGATTCTCCTGTCGGAGAGACTGGGTCGTGGACCCGATGGCGGGCAGCGGTACCGCCCTTGACGTGGCTCGGTCCCTGGACCGCAGGGCCTTAGGATTCGACATATCGCCCCAACGGTCTGACATACACCGTGCCGATGCCCGCGAGCTGCCGTTGCCCCCCGCTTTCGCGAAACTGGTCTTCATCGATCCGCCCTACGGAGATAACCTCGCCTACTCTCGTAGTCCAGCGTGCCTGGGGCGCCTTCCCTGTGACTCGCCGAAGTTCTTCGAAGGCCTGAGGAAGGTGGCGGAGGAGGCGAGACGGATTCTACGGCCAGGCGGCGTGTGTGCGTGGTTAATCAGCGATCAATTCAGGAGCGGCAAGTTCACACCAGTTGGGTTTCGCCTCTTCTGCATCCTGAGGGATCTCTTTCATCCTCAGGACATCATCGCGGTTTCTCGGAGGAACGATAGGTCTCTGAACCCACAGTGGGAGCACTGGTCAAAGACCGTGAACTTCTTCCTGCGGGGTTTCAAGTATCTACTCATCTTCAGAAAGGGAGGAGTGCTTTGAGGAAGATGGCAGGACACGGCAAGGGAACTCTCGGTGCGGAGCTTTTCACAGGTGTCAGGGACAGAGTCGCCGAAGAGCTGCTCCTCAGCGGAGACTACCTCGAGGTGCGGAGAATGCAGGACTGGATATCCTTCAGAAGCGCCAGCGTAAAGAGGGTCTTCGCGGAGCTGCGACCCCACCGTAGGTCCTTGGAAGTCTTTATTCTCCCACCGCCGGAGAGGGTCCGGCTGAATGGGCTGGCCAGGGCAGCGCCTCCGACGCAGGGCTGGGGTTGGTTCCAGTCCAAGTTCAGAGTCGTCCGAGCTGAGGACATCGGGGATGCCGTGGAACTACTGATGCAGTCTCATTCGTATAGGAAAGAGATGAGTGCCGGGCAGGCAGGGCGATCCAGGAAGGAGAGGTGAGGGAGAGGTCCGATCCTTGGAGGGGAAATCCCATAAATAGTAAGGAGCGGTGGGGACCATCATGGTCACCGCTAGGGTAGAGGTCCGTCTCAAGAAAGGCGTGGCAGACCCGGAGGGCGATAATACCCTGAAGGCTCTCAACCTGCTGGGCTTCGAAGGGGTGACTGCTGCCAGGTCCATCAGAATATTCGAGCTAGATCTTGAGTTGGAAGATGAGAAGAGGGCGATGGGGATGGTAGAGGATATGTGCAAGCGACTTCTCGCTAACCCGGTAATTCACGATTACTCCGTACGCATTCTCGAGGGAAAGGCCGCTAGCTCTTAGGAACACCATAGTAGGACTAAGAAAGCTAGCAGACCTGGTAAGAGCGAATCAAATCTGCGCCGTCACAATCTCCCTGATCTTCATCAATAGGTTCGGGCCGAGTCTGCCCTCATGATGACTCCCTTCTCCATTGGATGTTCACTCCTGCTGGCGGCCCGGGAACCTGGTGCTGAGGACCTGCGCGATGATGGACCGGAATCCCAGGGCTGATTAGGCTTCAGCTGTTCTTGGACATGCCGTACTCTGTTTTCCTCTCACAATCCCCTTCCCATAACGTCCCAGGAGGCGCCAGAGGGGTGCGGAGCTGTAGTTAACTACTAGTCAGGCGCCATGATGTCTGTTGGCGTGAGTGCAAGCGTGTGTGCTACACTTCGTAGCGGGAGAACCATTCACGGACCGCAGGGGACACCATGAAGACAGGTGAAACACTCACTGTGGCGACTAGGGGGGAATTCAGACGGTGGCTTGCTGACCATCACCAGTCGAAGAAGGAAATCTGGCTGGTTTTCTACTACAAGTGGACGGGCAAGCCCACGATCGCGTACAACGATGCGGTGGAAGAAGCGATTTGCTTCGGTTGGATCGACAGTCAACAGAACCCCATGGACGATGAGCGGTTTGCGCGCCGTTTCAGCCCTCGCCGCAAGGGAAGTCACTGGTCGAGGTACAACAGAGAGCGAGCCCGGAGGATGCTTCGAGCAAGGAAAATGACTGAAGAGGGTGTGGCGGCACTACCGGCCGACTTAGTTAAGGCATGGAAGGAAGATGAATGAGAGCCTACGGCACTTAACGCACGGCTTAAACAGGGATGCCTCTTACTTGAGGGAGGTCCTAATTAACTTTGCGTGGCGAAATATGCGGGCTGTCGTGCCGCCCAACACGTCGCTGAGGCTGACTGGTTAAGCGAGATGTTAAGGAACGGCGGCTAACTTTCGAGCCAGAAGGTGGTTGGCCGTGAGGGCAGACCTCATATGAAAAATCATTCTGCCAGGACCTCAGAAGGTTAATTAGGTAGCCCCATTATTGAACCGAGGCATAGGCTTGGGAGAAGTCTATCGGAGGGAAGAGGTCCCCTTTCCCCTCCACACTATCGATCTTTTGGAGGCCTCGGATGATTTGCTGCTCCAGATCAGCAAGGAGCTGGGCCTGGCCCTCAACCTGGAGGAGATAAAGAGGATCCAGGACTATTTCCGCCAACTGGGTCGGAGCCCTACTGATGTGGAGCTGCAGTCCCTCGGCCAGGCCTGGTCGGAGCACTGTTGCTACAAGTCCTCCAAGTACTTCCTGAGGGAGTTCGTCTTCGGCATCGAGGCACCGCAGGTCCTCCTCAAGGGGGACGCGGGGGTGGTGGAATTCGATGAGGAACATGCCATCGCCCTCCGGATCGAGAGCCACAACCATCCCAGTGCCGTGGAGCCCTATGGTGGGGCCGCAACTGGTATAGGCGGCATCCTGCGAGATGTGCTCTGCATGGGGGCGAAGCCCGTGGCCCTGGTGGACCCCCTCCACTTTGGACCGCTAGAATACGCCTATAGGAAGCTGCCGAGGGGGGTCAAGCATCCTCTGTACCTCTTCCAGGGAGTCGTGGCTGGGATTCGGGACTATGGCAATCGAGTCGGGGTCCCGACGGTGGCTGGCTCCATATTCTTCGATGAGGGGTACGTGGGCAACATCATAGTCAACGTAGGATGCGTGGGCATAGCCCGTAAGGACAGGATTCTGAGGAACGCTGTGCAGGGCCCCCAGGATGTGTTCATCCTCGCAGGTGGAAGGACCGGAAGGGACGGCATCCACGGCGTCACCTTCGCCTCCTTGGAGCTCACGGATGAGATGTGGGAGGAGTGGAGGGCTGGCGCCGTTCAGTTGGGTGACCCGATAATGAAGGAGCCCCTCATGCATGCTTGCCTCGAAGCAGCGGAGCGTGGGCTTCTGGACGGGATGAAGGATCTCGGCGGCGGAGGTCTCAGCTGTGTGGTAGGCGAGATGGCCCTGGCCGGTGGCTACGGGGCGGAGGTGCATCTGGAGAAGGTCCCCCTAAAGGAGGAGGGCCTCTCGCCGTGGGAGATCTGGGTGAGTGAGTCCCAGGAGAGAATGATGCTGGCGGTCCCGAGAGATAACGTCGAAGCCGTCCTGGAGATCTTCGACCTCTACGACGTGCCGGCGACCCCCATAGGCCACGTCATCCAGCCCAAGGTGGCTCGAGTCTTCTATCACGGCCACAAGGTCTTGGAGATGGATCTTGAATTCTACACACGGGGCCCAGAGTACTGCAGACCCTTCTTGGCTGAGCTGGGCCTGGAGGGGCGACGGGAGGTGGTGCCAGACGAGCCCCAGGACTATGGCAAGGTCCTATTGGCCCTCCTTTCCAGCCCCAACATCGCGAGCAAGGAGCTGGTCATCAGGCAGTATGATCATGAGGTCAAGGCCTCCACGGTTGTCAAGCCCATGCAGGGGGTTCTTGGGAAGCAGTCCCACGGGGATGCCACCGTCCTGAAGCCCCTGACCGGTTCCTGGAGGGGCCTTGCCATAGCTACGGCCTCCACACCCCAGTACACCCGCCTTAACCCCTTCCGCGGGGGCGCCTCGGCCGTGGACGAAGTTTGCAGAAACCTCGCTTCCGTGGGCGCCCAACCCCACGCCCTCAGCGATTGCCTCAACTTCGGTAATCCTGAAAGGCCGGACCGGCTGGGCTACTTCAGGGAGGCCGTGCGAGGCCTGGGACACGTGGCATCGGCCATGGGCCTCCCGATACCCTCCGGAAATGTTAGCTTCTACAATGAGACGCCCATTTCGCCAGTCCCGCCAACCCCTGTTGTCCTCGGCACGGGAATCGTCCCCGATATCCGCCGATGTGTCACCTCTGACCTGAAGGCCGAGGGTTCCGAGCTCTACCTCCTCGGCCAGACGAAGGCGGAGATGGGCGGTAGCGAGTACTATCGCATCGCCGGAGGCGAAGGAGGCCAGGTCCCCGATGTTAACGTCGATTTACTGAGGCCCTGCGTTGATCGATTGCTGAAAGCTATGCAGGCTGGCCTCGTAAGAGCGTGCCATGACCTGTCTCACGGTGGCCTTGGAGTGGCCCTGGCTGAGATGTGTATGGGTGGCGACATCGGAGCAGAGGTGCAGTTCAGTCCAGGCTCCCTGAGGCCCGACATATTCCTCTGTGCCGAGTCCAACACACGCTGGCTCCTCGAGGTGCCGAAGAGCCGCATGGACAGCTTGGCGGGGATTTTCGAAGGGCTGCCCATGGAACGCATCGGCAGGGTAGGCGGCTCAGAGCTCACATTCCAAGTTGGAAATGGGTCCCTGGAACTGGGCCTCGAGGAGATACGAGAGGCCTGGACCAATGGGATGCAGAGGCTGGTGGTTGGGTGACGCCTCGGAACAGGTGGCTACCATGAAGAGACGGGACGTAAGGGCGTGCATCCTTCTCATGGAAGGAACCAACTGCGAGGATGAGACCTTCCACGCTTTCGAGAACTTGGGGGCAAACCCAGAGCGGGTCCACCTCAACCAGCTGGTGAGGGATGTCCCCGGTGACAGGCGCAGATCGCTGGAGGACTACCACGTCCTGGTCTTCCCGGGAGGCTTCTCCTCCGGAGACTACGTCAGAGCGGGGGCCATCTGGGCCGCAAGAGTGAAGAGCCGCTTGATGAAGGACCTGAGGACCTTCGCGGAAGAGGGGAGGGCTGTCGTGGGGATCTGCAACGGTTTCCAAGCCCTCGTGGAGCTAGGCCTGCTTCCCGCCATTGGAGGGATAAGCGAGACGCCTCAGGCGGCCTTGGCAACCAACGACTCAGCCCGTTATGAATGCCGCCCTAGCCTCCTGAGGTTCGAGAACCGAGGCCTCTGTAAGCCACTGAGCCTCTTCAAGGAAGGGCAGGTGATGCTGGCCCCGTCGGCCCACACCGAGGGCAAACTCACCTTCCCCCAAGGAGAGGAGGACAGAATGCTCAGAGTCCTGATGGACAGCGACCAGATCAACTTCAGGTTCGTGGACCCGGATGGTAACTACGGTGGCTACCCCTGGAACCCTAACGGGAGCATCTACAACATCGCCGGGCTGTGTAGCCCCCAGGGAAATGTCATCGGCCTCATGCCTCACCCGGAGAGGTCGTTCTATCGGCACCTGCACCCAGATTGGACCCGGGGCGGAGACGGCCTCTACGGTGACGGCAAGCCATTCTTCGAATCTGTCCTGAAATACGTGACGAGGACCTTCTGAACTAAGGTAGTTCGCTGAAGCCGCATTGGATGCAGACAATGCTCCCCTCGGCCGTCCCGAGGGCGGCACCGCAGTCTGGACATACCTCCCTGGACCTGCTTTCCGGCAGGCTCAGAGGCTGCTCCCTCCTGCTCCCCTCCCTGTAGACGGTGATTCCCTTACAGCGGAGCTTCCAGGCCAGCATAAAGGCCTGCAGAACATCCTCCGCTTTAGCCCTCTGGCGGAGGTTGATGGTCTTCGACACCGCATTGTCCACATGCTCCTGAAAAGCCGCCTGGATCTTCACATGCCACTCTGGGGTAACGTCATGGGAGGTGACGAAGAGCCTCCTAGCTTCGCGAGGCACCTCCTCTAGGTCCCGGATGGAGTGCTTCCTGGCGACCTTTCTCATGAGCTTCTCCGAGTAGAAGCCCTCTTCCTTCGCGTACTCCAGGAAGAGGGAGTTGACCGCCAGCAAGGTCTCGCCCTCGGCCACCCTCTTCACGTAGGTGATGGCGTAGAGAGGCTCAATGCCGCTCGAGCAGTCCGCCAACAGGCTGATGGTCCCCGTGGGGGCGATGGTGGTCCTGGTGGCGTTCCTCATGGGCGGGTCGTGGACGCTGCGGTCTATGTTGGCGAAGGACCCCCGGGCCTCGCCTATCCTCCGGGACTCGTTGTCGGCCACCTTCCTTATGAAGCCCATTACATTGCCGGCCAGGGCTATGGCCTCCTCGGAATCGTAGGGTATCCGCATCTCGATGAGGGTATCCGCCCACCCCATGATTCCCAGGCCGATCTTGCGATTCCCCTGAACCATCTGTGTGATCTTCTCCAGAGGGAACCGGCTCATGTCGATGACGTTGTCCAGGAAGCGGACTGCTTTTCTGACGGTTTCCTCCAGCTTCTCCCAGTCCACCTCCGCTCTGTCCCCCTCGCGTCTCAGCATCTTGGAGAGGTTCAAGGAGCCAAGGTTGCACGCTTCATAGGGGAGGAGTGGCTGCTCTCCGCAAGGGTTGGTTGCCTCGATGCGTCCTAACCCTGGAGTAGGATTGTCCTTCTCGATGCGATCCAGGAATATCACGCCGGGATCACCCGTCTGCCACGCCATCTCCGCCAACAGTCCGAAGACCTTCCGGGCGTCCTTCCGTCCGACGACTTCGCCGGTTCTCGGGTGCACGATGTCATACTTGCCGCCCCGCTCTACCTTCTTCATGAACCCATCCGTGACGGCCACGGAGAGGTTGAAATTCGAGAAGCTGCCCTCCTTCCTTTTGCTGGTGATGAACTCCTCGATGTCTGGGTGGTCCACCCGGAGGATGCCCATGTTTGCCCCCCGCCTCCTGCCACCTTGCTTGATGGCCTCCGTGCTGTGGTCGAAGACCCTCATGAAGGAGACGGGGCCGCTGGCCACTCCTCCCGTCGACTTGACGATGTCGCCTGAGGGCCTCAGGTGGGAGAAGGAGAAGCCGGTGCCGCCCCCGCTCTGATGGATGAGGGCCGAGGCCTTGAGGGCATCATATATGCTGTCTATGGAGTCCTCCACAGGGAGGACGAAACAGGCGGAAAGCTGCTGGATATCCGTCCCAGCATTCATGAGGGTAGGGCTGTTGGGGAGGAACTCCAGCCGTGACATCATTTCGAGGAACTCCGTCTCCTCCACGGAAACGGTCCTGCCGTCGTCGTACATCTCGTTCGCCATGGCGACGTTGTGGGCCACTCTCTGGAGCATCTCCGTGGGCGTCTCCACTGTCTTTCCCTCGGTGTCCTTTCTGAGGTAACGCTTCCTGGCAACAATCAGGGCGTTCTCGCTGAGCTTGGTTTCCACGAGCATTGTCCTGTGCGTATGTATGGTCGCTCACGGATAATAATATAGTCCATCCCCGGGGGTGGCACCCTCAGAGGCTTATGGTGACCTCCACCAGCTCCCCATCCCTCAGGCCTAATTGCTTTCGGAGCTGACGTTCAGAGATGACCTCCAGCACGTCATCGTAGTGGGAGCGGTGGGGAAGGATGACAGCACAGTCAACTTGCGCCAGGCGGGCTCGAAAGCACTTTGCTCCTCCAAAGGTCCTGCCTCCACTGCTGAAGCCGTCTATGGCCACCCCGTCGGCAGCCCTCAGAAAGTCTAGCTTTGACAGCTCTCTCCCCTCCAGCTTGAGGTTTAGGGTGCCCGGATAGGGATCGAAGCCGAGCTTGACCCGGAACTGCTCCCTGTAACCCGTCTGGCTCATGTAGTAGAATCCCTCGCCCAGACCCCGGTCCACCCTGCCCCTGACCTCCAGAAGACCTTCCATCTCGAAGATCTTCTGGTACGCGGCATACTCGCTGCGGAGAATCTCCATGGCCTTCTGAGTGAGCTTGAGTTGCTGCCTCCTCGCCCCCAGGTTCCTTGAAACCAGCCCCGCTTCCAGGAGCTGCAGAACCCGGACGGAGGCCGACTGCTGGCTGATGCCCATTAGCTTGCCCAGGGTGGAGGTGGAGACCGGAACGTGTTCATGAATGGCGCCCAGGAGGGCGAGTTGCTTCAGGGTCTCGACCAAGTTGGGCTTCAACGAGGAATGGATAGCTTCCGGGGAAGTAAAACCTTTACTTGGTGCCGATACCATGGGCCTCAAGCTTTCCTCGGCCCCTGAGGAAGACCACTGGAAGGCCTGCTTCTCGAAGGCGTCTTCTCAGCTTCCTGTCATTGGTAAGAACGATCGCCTCCCTTTCCTTAGCGGCTTCCAGAAGGGCATCATCCCCTCTCCCCTTCACCTCAACGGTTCGGAAGCGATCAGTAAGCTGGAGGGCAGCTCTGGCCTTTCTGCTAGTCTTGGACAGGCGCCTGAGCTCTTCCAAGGACGATGAGGGCACCAGGACCTCGTGCTCTCCTAGGAGCCGCTTCAGCTCTCCTTCGAGGTCTATGGAGAACTGGAAGGGCATCAGGAGGGCGTTGGTGTCCAAGAGAACGATGAGTCTCGCCACAGGACAGGATCGACCGTATATCATATGCTTTTATCGTCAATCGCTCGTGTGAAGGCCATTCTCCCCCACGATAATGTAATAGGAAGTTTTATTACCAATAGTGAGAACATGGGGTATTGCAAGCCGTGAGGAGACCAGGGTTAAAGCGGTTGCCTCTCCAGTCCTCCTGTCGGTATCCCTTTTTACCCTGGTACTCCTCACACTTGCCCCCTTAAGTCTCCTTCGGTACGGGCGTTTTGGTTTGATTATCAGTAAGAAACTCGTCCGTTAGAGGCCGGAGGACACCAGAGATCCGACAGGGGCGCGGGGAGGGTCCTTGGTGATAATCGGGGGCGAAGGTTTTTATAGTGTAGAGAACATCGCGATACGATGTCCATAGTGAGCTTAGGTAGAAAGGCTTGCTATGTAAGAGGTGAGAGAGAATGAAGGCAACCGTGAGCGCCCTGCTGGCCCTTCTCCTCCTGGCCTCCCCCCTGGCCGCCATAGCGGCAGCTCAGGAGGAGCCCATTGAGATCGAGAGGGATCTGCAGGTAGAGGTGAGCCAAGGTTCAACAGACCGCTTCGGCGGCGGTGACTGGGTCAAGATCGAGGTAGGAAAGACCCTGTTCGCCGTCGTCTATGGCAACGAGAGCAATCCGAACAATGTGAAGATGATTGTGGAGTACGACCGGTATCTCGGTGCGGCCGAGATATACAACGAGACCGGAGAGCTGCTGGTTACAAGGCCCATCCCAGTACGAACGCTTGTGGTCCAAAGCTTCGAGCTTATGGTGGAGTTCAGGGATGGAGACAACGATGGCCTGCTGCACTTCCCCAGCGACTGGCGACAGCTCCTCATGGACGAGTATGACTATCCAAGAAAGGTCCTGTCGCTGAGACAGTCCTGGTCCCTTGAGGACTTCTCTCAGGTGGACGAGGATGATGTGACCAAGGTGGACTTCAATATCACAGCCACAGGCCTGCCGTACGACCTGATAAGGCCCGGCGATGACCCCGGCGATGGATTGGACAGGATAACCCTGGCCTTCCACATAACCGTAGAGCGGGTCCAGAAGACAGGCGAAGTCAAGGTGTACAAGATCGTTGTTGACGACGACCGTCACATAGTCTCCTCGGAGCTGAACAGGACGGAGACAGTGACGGGCATGACGGTGAATGGCAGCTTCAAGTACGACCACTACATCCAAGGCTGGGACTGGGGAGGCAATGACTCCCGTCTGGCCATGGCGACCCATGTCCTCGTCGGTAACCACGTCCCACCTGAGGTGATTCGATGGGCTCAGGTGCAGTTCGATCCCCACGCCGAGACCACCGATGCGGAGTACCGAGAAGGCAACGTCGGCGAGAGGCCCCGCCTCATCACAGCGGACAAGATGGAGTTCGCGGATGAGTGGACTCGTGTCGGTCGGATGCGATGGGTATCCGACGTTGAGGTCGACGGTGAACTTCAGCGGATGAACTTCCAGCTCTACAGGGTCATGCCCATCCTGAGCTTTGAGCACCTGTTCAAGGGCGTGCTGTTCGGCGGCGCCTTCATCTACCCGAAGGGCGCGGTGCTGTTCCACGACCCGGCTCTGGATGCCAGCGTGTTCATACCCCTGGCCGAGGGTCCGGTTCCCGGTCTTGGCCCGTACATCCTCCAGCTAGGACTGGCGGGCCTCGCCGTGGTCGGACTGGTCGTCTGGAGAGTCTTCCGAAAGAAGTCCAGCCCCTAGGTCCCCCCTCCCCTCCGGGCCCACTTTCAAATAGGCCCGGAGGGCTTTCTCTTTGTCATGCCCGAAATCGCCCCGGAGTGGGTGGCAGAGCTGAAGAAGGGTTCCGTGCAGCTCCTCCTGCTCGCGCTGCTCAGGGACTCGGCGAAGTATGGATTCCAGATAATAAGGGAGTTGAGAGACGTGACGGACGGATTCTTCGACCTTAAGGAAGGCACCCTCTATCCAGCCCTGAGGAGGCTGGAGTCCAAGGGCTATCTCAAGGGTGAGTGGCACACCGACGAAGAGGGAGGTCCCCGCAGGTATTATCACATCACAGAACTGGGTCGGAAGGCACTAAAGGAAGCCACCGGGGTGTGGGAGAGACTAGCATGGAGCTGCCAACGCGTCCTGGAGGGGGGGAAGTGAACTCCTTGGACAGATATCTGAGTCAGGTCTCCAGGCACCTGGTGGGCCTACCGGCCAAGTTGCGCCAGGACGTTCTTATGGAATTGCGGACCCACATCATGGCTCAGGTGGAGGCTGAAGGCGGTGAGGTGAGCGCTGTCGTCGAGCGAATGGGCTCCCCCAGGGTGACAGCTCGATCCTACATCCAGCTGTACGGGTATGGCGTTGGCCTCAAGGTGGTGGCCGTGATTGCTGCGGCCGCTCTTGCCTTCCTGACATTGCCCTTCTCCCTGGGTTCCCCTGACTTCCTCGGGAGTGTATGGATGTCCAATGCCAGCCTCATCATCCTCATATTCCTCCTTATCGGTATCGGCCTAAAGGTGGGCGCCAGGGCTGCGCTGGCGGCTGGCATCGGCGTATCCGCGGCCCGCTTCGCGGCCCTCGGCATCGCCATGGCCCTGTCCCTGCCCGGCCTAAGCACCGAGCCGGTGGCCATCCTGGCCTTCGCCCTCACGACGATCGCCATCGCCTTCGTAGGATACCTGGCTGCTCCGCGAGAGAAAGCAGCTGCCGAAGGATAGACTCCCTCTTACGTGGACCTATTCTTGAGGAAGTCCTCCACGATCTGTCGGTGGTCGAAACCCATCTCCGGGAGGTCGCCCAGATCCAAGAGGTCGACCTCAGCTGCGTCGGAGCCTGACCGCAACTCGCCCCCTACGACCTCCAGCTCGAAGACTAGGGAAACGACATGACCTCGCGGGTCCCTGTCAGGCCGGGAGTACGCTCCCTGCAGAGTGACGACCTTCGTATCCAGCCCCGTCTCCTCTTTGACCTCCCTCACCACAGCCTCCTCCGCGCTTTCCCCGTACTCCACAATCCCACCTGGAAGGCAGCACAGTCCCTGATAGGGATAGAATCTCCTCTTGATGGCCACCAGCTTTCCCTGATGGATGACCAGTCCGTCCACCGCAAGTAAGGGGACCTTGAGACCAGTGGCGAGGTGTACCCTGAGCGCCGAACTCCTCCTCCGAAACTCCTCCAGGAGTTGTCTACCTGATGGAGAGAGCACCACCTGACGACCTCTGGTCTCGAGCGGATCTGAACCTAAGGCGGCTCGTACCCGATCCCTCCAGCTGCGATACTCCCGGTAGCTGACGCCTATGGACTGGAGGGCCGCGCGGAGGGGGTTCCCTTGCTCAAGGGCACCCAGGAGGCGGGCCAGTCGGTCGTCCATGAGGAGGACGCCATCCCGCTCAAGTCGAGGTCTGACGACGAAGTCCAGCATCTTAACCCCAACCCTCTATGGGCAGTGAGGTTGAAATCCCTGCGGGTCGCCTTCTCGGACCCCTATCTGAGGGCCTTGGCCGGGGTCACAGGGCCCTGGACGGCAGGCTAGCCTCACTATTTCACCATCATGGGCACGCGGAGCCCTCTGGACTTTGCGAACTGGAGGGCCGCCTCATACCCTGCGTCCGCATGGCGCACGACTCCCAGGCCGGGATCGGCGTCGAACACCCGCTCAATGCGCCATCCCGCCTCTTCCGTACCTTCGGCCACCACGGACATCCCTGCATGGATGGAGTAGCCGATGCCCACGCCTCCTCCACTATGGATGGCCACCAAGTCGGCCCCGGAGGCCGTGTTCAGAAGGGCGTTTAGAAGGGGCCAGTCGGCCACGGCGTCCGACCCATCCTTCATCCCCTCCGTCTCCCTTGTGGGGGACGCGACGGATCCGCTGTCCAAGTGGTCTCGCGTGATGACGATGGGTCCTTCGAGTGTGCCGCTGCCCACCAGCTTGTTGATACGGGAGGCGAACAGGGCTCTCTCCCCATGGCCTAGCCAGCAGACCCTCGCCGGCAGACCTTCCCAAGGCAGGTGCTTCTCCGCAAGCCTGACCCATCGAGTCAGCTGTGCATTATGCGGGAAGAGATCGAGGACCACCTTGTCCGTCTCAAGGATGTCCTGAGGGTCGCCTGATACCGCCACCCACCGAAAGGGTCCCCGGCCCTCGCAGAACATGGGGCGGATGTACAGCTTCACGAAGCCCTCGAAGTCGAACGCCCTCTCCAGGCCAGCTTCACGAGCCTGTCCGCGGATGTTGTTCCCGTACTCAAACACCACCGCACCCAGCCTTTGGAACTTCAGCATGGCCCCTACATGCTCCACGATGGAAGCTTTGGACCTTTTCAGGTATTCTTGGGGGTCGGAGGCTCGCAGCTCCTCGGCCTCCGCGATGGAGAGACCGGCGGGTATGTATCCGCCCAGGGGGTCGTGAGCGGAGGTCTGATCCGTAACCACGTCGGGTTGGAACTTCCGTGTCACGAGGTCGGGGTGGACCTCGGCGCAGTTGGCCAGGAGGGCCACGGACATCGCTTCCTTCTCATCCACCGCGTTCTCGACCATCTCAAGGGCTTCGTCTAGATCTCCGGTCATCTCCTGGCAATACCCCGCCTTCAGCCTCCTTCGAATCCTCTCCTCGTCCACCTCCACATCCAGGCAGACGCCCCCGTTCATGGTGACTGCGAGAGGCTGGGCTCCCCCCATCCCTCCCAGGCCGCCGGTAAGGACCACTCTCCCCTCCAGTGAGCCGTCAAAGTCTTTCCGGGCGCAGGCCGCGAAGGTCTCGTAGGTGCCCTGTATTATGCCCTGGGTGCCAATGTAGGCCCACGCCCCAGCGGTCATCTGACCGAACATCATGAGCCCCATCTTCTCCAGCTCCCAAAAGTGGTCCCAGTTGGCCCACTTAGGGACCAGGTTGGCATTCGCGATGAGAACCCTGGGTGCCTTGGTATGGGTCCTGAAGACGCCTACCGGCTTGCCTGACTGGATAAGTAAGGTCTCGTCTTCCTCCAGGCCTGTCAATGTGTCGACGATTCTGTGGAAAGCCTCCCAGCTCCTGGCAGCCTTCCCTGTTCCTCCATAGATGATGAGCTCATCTGGCTTCTCCGCATTCTCCAGGTTGTTCTCGAGCATCCTCAGCAGAGCTTCCTGCCGCCACCCCTTGCATCGCAGCTCCACGCCCCGTCCTGCCTTGATTCGAGGCATTCAGATCTCCGCTATCATATGGTTCCCTTGGATAAAGGATTCCTCAAAGAGGTCCCCATCTCCGAGTAACTTCACACCTTCGAAGCGGGGCCTTGTATACGAAAATTACATAAGTGGGTTGGGCCATCTCCCGCGGGGGACTGGCGGATGGTAAGACTTGATCGCTTCGTGAAACAGCTTCTGATGGCTTCGGCCGTTGCCCTGAGCATCGTACTCATTCTGAGCGGTTCCAGCGTCCTGGGGAGCCATCAGGCCGACCGGAGGATGCCGCTGACGGATGGGGGAATCCCAAAGACTCCCAACTATGTGGAACTCACCCAGAAGGCACAGTACGGGGACGTGACGCTGCTGGATCTGACTCACTCCATTCGGAACGGCGTCCCGACCTTCTTTGGTCCCTTCAGTGGGCATGAGAACACCTTCATCTGGGACAGAGATGGGTTCTACGCCAACCAGCTGACGATGTTTGAAAACGTGGGGACGCAGATAGATGCCCCTGCTCACTTCGTGCCGGGAGCCAGGCCCCTCCACGAGCTTCGCCTGGACAGTCTCATGGGCGTCGCCGTGAAGGTTGACCTGAAGGATGTCATCGCAGCGAAGGGTGATCCGAACTATGCCATCACAGGGGATGACATCAGGGCCTGGGAGCAGGCCACTGGGGTAGACATCGGCCCGGGCCATATCGTTCTCATTCGCACCGGCTGGGCGGAGCTTTGGAATAGCTTCGTCGTGGGGAACAATTCCAAGTTCAGCGATGGGTTCCCTGGGCTACACGCCAGCGCCGCTGAGTATCTGGTCTCCCGAGACATAAAAGGATGGGGTATCGACACCACGAGTCAGGACCCGGCATCCTCCGCCGACTTCTCAGCCCACCATATCATGGGTGAGAACGATGTCTGGGCATTGGAGAATGTGGACAACCTGGCCCGCATCCCCACCTTCAGCCTCCTCGTTGTAGGACCTGCGAAGATAAAGGGTCCCAGCGGGACTGCCTCTGGCGGTCCAGCCAGGGTTTGGTCTCTCTTTAACAGGGACGACGCCAGGGGGTTTGCCGAGGGCGTGGACGAGATGTTCCAGGCCATCTTCGCCCAGGGCAAGGCCTTCGACCTCTCCCAAACCCTCGAGAACGGGATTCCCACTTACTTCGGACCGTACGAGGGGATTACCGAGCCTTTCGGTTACGCTGATGGCTTCCTGCTCACCCATCTGGGCACAGTCTCTGAGCACACTGGGACCCACGTCGACGCCCCCGCCCACTTTAAGAAGGGACATCCGTACCTGGACCAGATCGACCTGAGGCAGCTGGTGGCGGATGCCGTCATCGTCGATGCCTCCGGTTTCGTGGGCGACGGCCTGATAACGGCAGTGGAAATCGAGGCATGGGAGTCGTCGAACGAGGCCATCCAGGCAGGGAACCTCGTGTTCTTCTCCACGGGATGGGGGGCCCTGTGGGATGACTACGTCGACGGCACTAGTACCGCCTACTTCGATGACTTCCCTGGAATCAGCCAGGATGCGGCCGAGCTTCTAGTAGCGAGGTCAGTGACGGGGGTCGGCATAGACACCTTGAGCATTGACCCGAAGGCCTCCGTGACCTTCGATGCTCATCATGTCCTCGCAGCCGCTGACATCTGGATTGCAGAAAACCTGGCGGACATGGCAGGCATGGGCGTCCTGGGGAAGAGGCTCTTCGTCAACGTCCTGCCTTGGATGATCTGGCATGGAAGCGGAGGACCTGTCCGCATCCTCGCCTATGAGCTGCCGGACCCTGGTGAGAACTCTTCCGTCACATCTCTGGATGTGAAGTCCGGGACCATAGCTAGAGGCCTGCAGGCCCATGGGGTCATGGACAAGTCCCGGTCTTGGAGAAGGGTCAACCTCTCCTTTGTCGTGCCTCTTTAGGCTGCCGCAGGGTATGGAGTCACTTGCTCCTTGACTCCATGGTCACGAGGACGCTCGAGTGAAGACGGGAAGCTTCCCTCTCCAGCTCACGAAGTTCTTGCTCTGCCGCCTCCACGTATGACGGGGCCTTGATGGATGCCAAGTTTACGAGGACATTCAAGCGGGCTCCATGAAAGCAGGCTAGCGCAAGGTGGGCAGCGGTTCCCGCATCGGAGAGTGCATTCACGTTGCCCTTGGCAGCCACGTCCTGGGTGGCGCGTAGAACGTCCACGCTCCGACGTGCGGTTTCCAAGGGAGCATCGGCCGCTCCTCGCAGCGACCGCTGGATCGCCTCCTTCCGTCTTTCCTTCGCCTCAGGAGTGGAGCGGTCCATCCGAAAAGCCTCGGAAACGGCATCGTAGGCCTTGGCGTCCCTTACCACGAGATCCTCTAGCTGGCCGCGAAGCATCTCAGAGTGCTCCAACCACTTCTCCATTTCCTCGTGGACGTCTTCGTAGCCCTCCTTGCCGATGGTGAGCCTGCACACCATCGAGACCAGGCCTCCAGCCAGAGATCCCGCGAGGGCGGCCACGCTTCCGCCACCGGGCGTAGGCTTCTTGGAAGCAACGTCCTCTAGGAAGGTCTTGAGGGGAGCCCCCAGATCTACTCCCATAGCCTCCTCTCCAGAATCTGGTCCCTGCTGAAGGTCTGAAGTTGAAGATAGAACTCGGCGCAGTCGAGAAGGGCATCCAGAGGCACCAGGCCCACGATCTCACTGCTGTCGATGGGCACGTCGGCCGCTTTCGCATCTTCCCGGATGGCTTCGAAGACCCTCGGGATGGCGGTCACCCTGAAGTTGAGGAGGTTCATGGAGACCTGGACCATGCCCTTTTCCTCCAGCCTGAAGCCCTTGGCCTGCACCTCGGGAAATCCGCCACTGGAGGCCCTTATCTTCTTGGCTATCCTCTTCGCTACGTCGAGGTCATCCGTACAGAGGTTGACGTTGTAGGCTATCAGGGGACCTCGGGCGCCAACCACCGTGGCGCCAGCCGTTGGGTGAATCCTCGCCTCCCCCACGTCTGGGTCCCTTTCGGGATCGACACCCATCTCCTCCTTCAAGGCCTCGAACTCTCCCTTGCGGATGTTGGGGAGGAGTCGCCTCTCGGGCTTGAGGGCTGCCTCGGCGTAGAAGTATATCGGGACTCTGAGTTCACCCCAAATCCTCTCTCCCAGCTGACGGGCGAGCTGGACGCACTCCTCCATGGAGATGTTGGATATGGGGATGAAGGGGACGACGTCCGCCGCGCCGATGCGAGGATGCTCGCCTTGGTGGACGTTCAGGTCGATGAGTTCTGCCGCTCGGGCCACGGCGCGGAAGGCGGCCTCTTGGACGACCCCGGGCTCCCCGATGAAGGTAAGGACCGCCCTGTTGTGGCTTGCATCCATTTCTGAATCCAAGAGCCGGACCCCCTTAACATCTTCCGCGGCGGAGGCGATGGCCTCCACAACGTCCTTCCTCCGGCCCTCGCTAAAGTTAGGAACACACTCGACAATCTGAGCCATGTGTCTCGTCAGGAGAACGGGTTACTTAAGGATGTCCGAGGCAAGTTGCTGCCCTACAACCCCCGGGCCCGGGCAGCGAAGGCGTCGAGCGTTGGGTTGAGTCATAGTAGACCGGACTCACGCTGCCTCCTTGATTCTCTGGTACTTCTCGCGATACAGGTCTGCACAGCTGTTGCAGCAGAGGTAATGGTAACGGTCGTCCAGCTTCAGCTTCACAGGCCTCTCGGTTATTCTCTTCCCGCAGTAGAAGCAGTTCAGGGCAAGGGTGGTGTCTTCGTCTATGAGGGCCGGACTCTCATCCTTGTATGTCTCTAGGACCGCGTAGTCCTCGTATTCCACCACGCCTGCCAGTCCCGACACCCAGTCGAGGAATCCCATCAGAGCCTCGCTGCCCTTGAAGGCCGCCCTCACCATGAGGTTGAAACGACTCGCCTTGTACAGCTGACGAACCTCCTCTCTTGAAGCGAGTTCCTTGACAACCTTCAGCAACGCACCGGGTTCGACCTTGACGCGCAGGAAGACCGCACTGCCTTTAAGCTTCTCTGGCTGGACCACAGCTTGATAACCATCGATGATGCCCAGGGCCTCCAGTTCGCGCACCCTAGAGCTGACGGTGGGCGTGCTAGCTCCCACTTCGGAGGCCACCGTTCGCATAGAAGCCCTGCCGTTCTCCATAAGGGCCTTGATGATCTTGAGATCCAGGCTGTCAAGTTTCACGCACTACAATAGCCGTGACAGGACTTTAAGGTTTGATAACTGATGGTCCGTCGATGTGGACAGTTGTAAATGTGCCCCTCACCTTCAGGAGGCAAAGCCTCAAATCACACCAAATAGCCTTGCGATGCCCACGGCGGCTGCAATGACTGCACCAAGGATGGTAGCCACCTTGGCCCAACTGATGGGGGCTGAGCCACGGACCTCGCCGGTCTGACCGTTGACAAGGAAGTGGTAGCGGCGGTGGCCATAGAGGTAGTTGGCTAGATAGATGGGCAGCAGGACGTGCTTCCAGGTGGGGTCAAGCAGACGCGTGTGTACTCTGAGATTGCGGTAGGTATCACCGCCCAGCTCTCTGCGGCAGGCGTGCCACTCTCTGGACTTCATGGTGTCGCGAGCCGACTCCCACAGAGACTTCGGGTCCAGGGTGTACTCCTCGGCAGCGAAACCGGCCAGGTACTCGCCGCTGAATGGAACCAGCCGCTTTGTGTGAAAGGGCATTACCCTGGCCAGGGTCCCCTCAGGCAACCCCTGAGAGGCATAGACGAGAACGTCGTCGTAGAAATGGGAGTGATGGCCGGAGCGGTAAGTCCACCGGACCTTGCGGACCTGCTGCTGGTTCTTCCCTGAACCCACTGTGACGTAGTAGTAGTCTCCCCGCAGCCCTGACCAGTCTGACTCTGCCTGGGCGTCGAAGGTGAAGAACGGTGTGTACACGCCGCGGATGTTGGTTATGACGGCCTGGCGCTTTAGGGCCCCCGGGCTGATGAGCCGTCTCCACCAGGCGCCGAGCCACTGGCGGTACTTGCCCTGAGCGGCTGCCACGTCGAAGGCGAAGGGGACCACGGCGGTGGGGCGGACGATGTTGGGGTTGCTGGGGGCCTCCATAATGGCCTCGGAGCCGCAGTACAAGCATTCCGTGGCAATGGTGGACGGGTCCACCGCCTGCACGGCGCCACAGTTGTCGCACTTGAAGCTGCGTTGACTGACCCCCATGCCCTTGTCTCGGGTCGCCGGGTTCAGTGGTAGAGTCTCCAGGTCGTGCTCCTCGATGGCGGTCAGATCCATCTCGATCTTGTTCTCAGTGCCACAATAGGGGCATTTCATCTTCGAGGTGCCAGGGGCGAACGTCAATGAGGCCCCGCAGGAGGTGCAAGGGTAGCCCTCTATGGTTCCCTCAAGCTCCGACCTCTCCGGTTTCATGGTGGCCTCCTGCTCCGTCCCACCCGTTTCAGGGTCCACCATTTCCGTACACCGTCCTGGCCTCGCACCCCAGTCCGGGAGCCCGGCCGGTCCTCTACTCACTCATCTTGGCGCCGCACTCGTTGCAGAACTTGCTTCCTCTTGGCACGAACCGCCCGCATTCGGGACAGTCTGTCCCCTGTTCCTGGCGAGCTCCGCACGAATTGCAGAACTTTGATCCCTCAGGGAGCATCGTCCCGCACTTGATGCAGGGCACACCCGGAGGTTGTCCCCGCTGTCGCATGGCATCCATCATCTGCCATCCCATGCCGATGCCAGCACCAACGCCCACACCAGCGGCTGCGCCTCCCCCCTCGGGGTTCACCGCGGCGTCCCGCATGGCCTTACCGGACTGGTATCGCATGAAATCGGTCCCGGTGATGGCCATGGACGCCCGAGCATCCACGGCCGCCTGTACCTCATCGGGAAGGTTGATGCTCAATCCGCTGATCTTCTGTATCTCAAGGCCATACATCTCGAAGTGGGCCTTGCTCTTGGCGAGGATGGCCTGCTCAATCTCCTCCAGGTTGGCGGCTATGTCAAGAACTCCAAGCCCCTGGGCCTTCATCTCACCCAGGGCATCGTAGGTAACCACCACGATTTGCTCTTTGATCCTCTCCTCCACCTGATCGGATGTGGTCAGGTTCAGAGTTCCCACGAACTGGTTAATGAAGTTCTCAGGAGCGGAGACCCTGTATCGGAACTGTCCGTGAATTCTGAGGCTCACGACGGCGAACTCCCGGTCCCGGAACTGATATGGCTGCTTCGAACCGAACTTCCCGTCGAAGGGCTTCCTCTGGATGTAGTAGACCTCAGCCCTCTGCTCCACCCCGGAGAGAAGCTTCACAATGCGGCCCACCACGGGAGCGTTGATGCTTGTGAGGGCATACCTGGCTGGCCGATCTATGTACGCAAGGGCCTTTCCGTCCCGATAGAAGACGGCGATCTCGTCCTCCCTGACGACGATGTTGTCGTTCAGCCGTATGTTTCTCGGGACGTGCCACATGATGTTCCCGCGCTTACTCTCGCTCTCCCACGCAAAGGTCTTCGACCCGAAGAGACTCATCTACCCACCTCCGTACCTGAAATCACGAGCATCCTCCTCTTGAACTTGTCTTCGAAGCTGTCCAGCAGGGACCTGATCTTCCTGGCGTGCTCGGGGACCTGCTTATAGTCGTCAGTGATGGCCTTCAAGGCTGCGGCCTCCTGACCCAGGGCCGCGACGTCTTCGAGCATGGAAGCATCGTACTCGTAGAGACTATCCATTTCTCGTTCCTCTATGCGTACGTCCGCGGAAATCCCTGAATAGCCCCCCTCGGCGTGTCTCACTTTCCCCTCCAGGGCCTGGAAGCGGCTAATCAGCCGACCTATCGTGTCAAGTTCATTGAACCTGCCGTTCTCCGTCAGTCCCGCCCGGGCCTGCTCCGTTGCAAGGCGGGCCTCCTTCAGCATGTTCGCGATCTGGATGCGGAGCATGTTGTCCGCTGTCCTGATGTCCTCGCGCCTCCTGTATCCCGCGAAGCCTGGTATGTAAAGCTGGATCCTCTTCAGGAGACCCCTGTCTTTTTCCACCTCGTCACGCAGGTCTGACATGGACTCACCGAGAGGGCAAGCGAGTATGTGGACTTGAAAGTTTTGGCGTGATTCTTACAGACGCTACCTTATCACCTTGGTGACGATGAGGTAGATCCCAGCTAGCAGAACGAGCAAGGGCCATACGATGTTCAAATCCACTACAATCAGGTCCAGGTAGACCAGTAGCCAGATCATGCCCACTATGAGGAGTACGATGCCCCAGAAGATCCCCCCAGATTTCGTGGTGATCTCGGTAACCGTCCTTCGCGGTTCGCCCTTCATGCGATGCGCATTGGAAGTGAACGATTTATAGATATCCTCGCGGGGGCGTTGATGAGCTCACCGTAGCAGATGGAGGGGTCCATCTTCTCAGCGCAATCTGGCAAACTTCTATAAAGAGGCCGAATTATCGTCTCTGTTCCAATGGAGAAGGACGAGGACTTCAGCGAGTGGTACAACCAGGCCATCGACGAGGCCGGGCTAGTCGACAAGAGGTACCCCATCAAGGGAATGAACGTCTGGACCCCCTACGGCCTCAAGATCATGAGACTGATGAACGGCTACATGCATGATGAGATGGACCGTACTGACCACCAGGAGGTCCAGTTCCCAGTCCTCGTGCCAGAGGACCAGTTCCTGAAGGAGGCAGACCACATCAAAGGCTTCGAAGAGCACGTCTATTGGGTCACCCACGCGGGCCTAAACCCCTTGGACGTTCGCCTACTACTTCGGCCCACGAGCGAGACAGCCATGTACTCCCTCTTCTCCCTCTGGGTCCGTTCCCACACCGACCTGCCTCTGAAAGTCTATCAGGTAGTAAGCGTGTTTCGTTACGAGACGAAGCAGACGAGGACTTTCCTGCGGGTCCGGGAGCTCTCTTTCTTCTTCGAGTCCCACACATGCCATGAGGACTTCGAAGATGCGGATCGGCAGATCAGGGAGGACCTGGAGATATGGAACCGTCTGGCCAAGAGGTTCGCCCTTCCGGCACTCCTCAATAAACGGCCTGACTGGGACAAGTTCCCGGGAGCCTTCTACAGCGTCGCGGCCGACTCCTTCGTGGTGGAGGCCAGGCGAGCCCTGCAGGTGGCCGGCATCCACCAGTACAGAGACAACTTCTCCAGGGTGTATGGAATAACCTTTGAGGACGGGAAAGGCGAGCGTCGATATGTCCATCAGACCACGTACGGCATGAGCGAGCGGATCCTGGGGGCCATCATCGCCATCCACGGGGATGACTTGGGTATCATCCTGCCTCCAGAGATTGCTCCCATCCAGGCCGTCATCATACCGATACTGGCCAAGGGTCAGAAGGCGACCGTCACTAGGGAGGCGAAGGCCCTACACCAGGAGATCAGGGAGGCCGTGAGGGCCGACGTCGACCTCCGGAACCTCAGACCTGGGGCCAAGTTCTACGAGTGGGAGCGGAAGGGCGTCCCCTTGAGATTGGAGCTCGGCTTGGAGGAGATTGAGGGGGGTTACGTCACCCTCTGCCGTCGGGACACGGGACGGCGCAGAAAGGTGAAGAGGGAGGAGGCCGCGGAGCGGGTCAGCGCGGCCCTCAGACGCATTCAGGCGGACATGTTCAGAAGAGCTCAGAAGGAACTCCGAGAGAATATCCACACGGCGAGTTCCTACGAGGATGCTCCATCGCGGGGCATCATCAGAGCCGGCTGGTGCGGCAAGGAAGCCTGCGGACGCAGGATGGAAGAGAAGCTTGACAGGGGAATCCTCGGGACTCCATACTTCGGTGAAGACTTCAAAGGCCAGTGCCTGGAGTGCGGAGAGGAGACCGCAACGGTGATCTACGCCGGCCGATCCTTCTAGTTGAGTGTGACAGGGTCCGTCGCGAGAAGGTCTGGTCAGTTGTCTGGAAGGCGATTTCGTGCTCTTGACACCTACGGCAGTTCGCCCTCGACCCTCTTCAGCACCCGGAGCGCCCGGAGCGTGATGACCTTGCTGGGGGCGTCCACCCATTCAAGGCCGAGAGGGGTTGGAGGCCTCGCGTTATTCAACATCCAAGCTGCCTCCCGGCCAGCAACATCGGGATGGACGGCGTCCAAGGACCAACTCCCATCTGGCCGCTGTTTCTTCCGGAGGTAGTCCAAGGCATACCTGAGGCGCCGGTCGTCCGCATAGTCCAAGGACGTGAGGAGGTCAAGTCCTGTCAATAGATCGTAGTAGTAGTGAACGGGGTAGTGAAACCGAAACCAGGGCTCGTATCGCTTCCCCTCGCGGTAGAGCTGTCGTTCCAGGTAGAACTGGGCTCCTTTCTCGACGGCCTCACCAACCCTCTGCGTCCACTTATTTCGCGGCATCGCGGCGAAAGCACTCAGGGCCTCCCAGCAGTCCAATGTGCCCCGCTTCCCCCAACAGTGCCAGCCGCCGTCCTCTTTCTGTTCCCGGACCAGCCAGTCTATAGCGCTTCGTACGCGGCTATCATCCATATAGCCGAACTGAATCATCATCCGGGCCGTGTTCCCGGCAACGCATAGGTGGCTGCCCTTCATGCCCTGGGTACCGAAACCTCCGTCCGGCTTCGAGAAGTGGTCCAGGATGAGCTCGCACGCCTGCCTGACGCGAGGGTCGTCTGCGGTTAGGCCTAGGTCTGCAAGAACAAGCAAGCGCCAGTTCGTGGCCATGTACTTCGGCCTGTACAGGTTCTGTTCCCACACCCAGTACCCGCTAGGGAGCTGCTCTGCCAGGATGTCGGCGGCCCAGCCGCGCTTGGCAATCTGGGATTCTGTCTTCTTGACCTCTGGGTCATCCGGAGATTTGTCTAGAAGCTCCACGAGAGTGCGGAGGCGAACGGTTGGCTGCTTCTTCTCAAGTAGCCACTCTATGACCGACCCTTTCATGATATGATTCTCCTCTATTCGCTGCCGCGGTAGAGAAGCATCCCCGTCAGCCCGAAGACCACCATGACCACCACGAGGGCATAAATCCCTATGTTCTCCGCCGCGAAAACGTTCCAGGAGTTGTAAGCGATGCCCCAGACCAGGTAGAGGCCTACGCCCATGGAGAGGAGGAAGGCGTAGGCGTAGAAGATAACTACTCTACTGGTGGGTAGACGGACCACGTCCCAGCTATCTTTGTCTTCGATTTATAGGTTTGGAGCCCACCTTGGCCTCCCGCCGGAGGTAGTAGAGTGAGAGAAGGGAGGCTCCGACGGCCCCGACCAGGAGGAGGTAGAAGGGCCAGAGAGGAAGGGGCTCCTTCACCCCGAAGCCGGTGTCAGGCAAGATGCCATCAATGCTCTCCAGTCCGAGAACCTGGCCAAGATAGGAGTAGTTAGCGTTGCCCGCGTATCGATAGGTCTGCCTCTCCTCTGCCGTTGGGTCCCTCGACGCATAGGCCCACTCTTCGGCCGTGTAGAAGCCTAGGGACACCATCACGGCGTGGTTGTCGGGTGGGTAGTCGAAATCCAGGCGGAATCGGATCAAGTAGGACCCCTGGACGAAGACCGAGCCACGTGGCGTATCCTCGATTGTCTGAATGATCAAGACCATCCCCTGGCTCGACTCGGGTTGTATGGTGCCCAGGCTTCGATTCAGCCGTGGAGACCCGCTTTCTTGTAAGATAGGCGGACTCTCGAGCTCTTCGACGGCCCAGACTTCTGAGCCGGTTCTGAACTCGTGGATCTCCACCAGTAGGGAGGCATCTTCCATGGCCCAGGGATATGGATTCCTGAGGGTGAAGGACAGCTTGCCGCTCTCTCCCGGGCTCATCTGCGGGCTCTCGAAGTCCCCGAGGATGAGGTTTGTCTTCGAGGGATCGCTTATCTCTTGGCCCGCGGCAACGCCGACGAGGAGAATCGCCAGAGCGACTATTGGGAGGGCCCTCATCTCCCGCCTCGTTAGATGCCACTCCTTTAATAATCTTTCTCGGGACTTACATCTCGGTGGGCACGCGAGAGAGATTGCTGGCCATTAGGGTCCCAAAGCGTATGGGAGAGGCCGTCCGTTCAGCAGTCTACTCTCGGGGACTCTTGGACGCTGAGCGGAAGCTTGTGTGTGTGGAGGGACACTTGGAAATACCCTTGAGAGCCCTGGATCCCTTCATCCAACACTTGGGCGAGGTAGTCGAACAGAAGGGAGTCGTTAGGAGAAGGAGGATGCCGGAGCCATACCTACTCGTCCGCGAGAAGACGGTGATCCCTCAGGCTCTCAAGAGTCTTCTGCCCCGCAAATGGGAGAGGGTGGGCGACGTCCTCCTTCTCAGGTTTCCTCCAGAGCTCCGATCTTACACTGAGGAGGTCTGTGAGGCCTATGCTGAGGTGCTTCGAGTCGTTGCCGTCTTAGACGCGTCCGCAGGGGTCCGTGGAACTTGGAGGGAACCAAACGTTGAGCTTCTCTGGGGTAGGAGTACTGAGACCGTCCACAAGGAGAACGGCGTCCTGTTCAAGCTGGACCTTAGAAAGGTAATGTTCTCGTCGGGGAACATCGACGAAAGGGTGAGGATGTCCCGCGTGTGCGACCCCGGTGAGGTGGTCGTAGATATGTTCGCGGGCATAGGGTATTTCAGCCTACCCATGGCTATCCACAGTCGGCCGAAAAGGGTATACGCGTGTGAGATCAACCCCACGGCCCACAACTACCTCAGGGAGAACGTCCGGATCAACAGGGCGGATGTGGTCGTGCCCCTTTTGGGGGACTGCAGGGATGTTGCCCCCGTCGGGGTTGCGGACCGCGTCGTCCTCGGCTACCTGCGGGATACCCACACCTTTCTCCCCGCGGCCCTGCGGACCCTTAGGTCGGGAGGATGGGTTCACTACCATGAGGGCTGTCCTGATGAGATTGCCGACAGGCCTCTCAAGCATCTCAAGGAGGTGTCCGAGGCGCTGGGCATGGGGGTCGCAAGATGCCAGCGCAGAAAGGTGAAGTCCTATGCACCCGGGGTCTCCCACTGGGTCCTCGATGCTCTCATTTCTTAGGCAGAGCCTCGCCTGAGCCACTGTCCGTTAGAATTCGCTGGAGAGCCGAGGCATACTTCTCCCCTTCTGCCTCCAGAAGCTCCTTGGCTATCGGGGTGAGGTGATCCGCCAGCTGGCGCTCTTCATCCCGAAACATCCACTTCTTCCCTGCAGCAGACCCCAGGGCCTGTAGCAGCGCCAGGGAGACCACCTTTCGCTTCGGACCGCCTTCCATCCCCTTGGTCGCCAAAACAGCGGCCTGGGACTGCCCAACGGTCTTGTAGGATCGGGCAACCCCGTCGGCCAGGGCAGCCACCGGCGGGAGGTCACGCCACGCGGGAAGGCGAGACAACACATCCATCTCCTTGCGGGTCTCAAGGGCTTCCGCCAACACCTCCTCCGCCGCTCGCCCCTCAGCTTCTGAAGCCTCCATCATGGCCTCAGCCATCTCCTCGTCCCTCAGGAGCGCCCTCAGGAGGTGGAGCCTCTGATCCTCATGCAGGGCCTCCGCGAGCTTCGCAGTGCTGGCCTCTCGAACCACGAGGCCTTCGGGCAGTTCATCCCTAAGTTCTTTGAAGGCCGGGACGAGTTCTGGCCCCACCTTCATGGCCTTCAGGAAGGCGTCGTAGTCCCTCTCGAAGCACTCGCTCCCGATGACGAAGAGACCCTCCGAGGTCGCAGCCTCCTGGACGACTCTCTCCGCCTCTTTGTCTAACAACTCTGCCTCGCCCTTCTTTCCTGTGAGGTAAGCCTCCACATCACCACCCTTCAGCTGTCTATCGGTAGCGAAGCTGCATTCCTCCTCCCGGCAGTGCATGTTCGTCCGCAAGTACACTTCAAAGCAGCTTGCCAGCTTCGGGACTATCATTCTGCTGCCCAGGAAAGCAGGCAGATTCCCTTCGGGAGGATGGCACCGGCGGCACAGGACTACGCTCGTTTCCGCCCCCTTCCACTCCACGACCAAGGCGGGTTCGTTCTCGGCGTGGGGACAGATGTACTCGTCATCCCTCCGCTCGAAGGATATCTGCGTTCGAGCGAGACTCTCCTCAACGAACTCCTTCGGCGGCTTGTCCTCCTTGCAGGTCGTGACCATCTCGCCCTTTAACGAGTACACGTGGAGCCCCTTCCTCCGAGCCAAATCCCCGACGGTCAGGAGGCGAAGTTCCGGGACGTCATAGTGTTGGACTCCCACCAACTTCTCCCTGCTTGCCTTCCCCCTATAGGCATAGTGGACGGTCCCGAAGGGTGTCTTGGCCGGCGCGAGGTATGGAGCCTTCTCCTGAATCGCGATCAGTAGAGTAGCCGCGTAAGCCTTCACGAGGGGATGCCCCCACCGGGCGAATCGCTGCAGCTTGGCCTCGTCCTTCGCCACCTGAGAGACTCTCCGCAGCTTCTCCAGTAGAGCGTCAAAGGGACACCTGACACAGCTCTCCTCCAGACACCTAGGCACCAGTATCTCGGGCTTCGAACTCAGCTCTTTGGCCTTCCGGACCAGCTCCTTCTCCTGAACCTTGGCGGCGGCCCTAATGCCCGTCCTGAGCTTTCTGCCCACGCTGCACCATCCCGCCAAGAGGTAATAAGATTGCGGAGCCCCGCTGCAAGAGGTCCCAGAGATCAGAGCGTCTGCTCGCCCAGGGTGGAGGTCCTGCGGATAAAGCTTTTATCGAGTACGCCAGTTGCTTCCTCGATGACCCTCCAGGAGAGGTTCGAACTCGCCGTGAGGAACTCTGCTGAAGTGATCACCGTAGAGGAGTTAAGGGCGCTGCTTTCCGGAGAGAAGGACCTCAAGGCCTATATCGGTCTGGAGCCGAGCGGCCTGGTGCATCTGGGCACGGGGCCAATCCAGGCACAGAAGCTCGCGGATCTGAGCGATGCTGGTTTCCAGGTGACCGTCCTGCTTGCGGATTGGCATGCGTACATCAACGACAAGTTTGGAGGGGACTGGGACAGCATCAGGGCTTGTGGGGAGTACTTCGTCGAAGCCTATCGCTCCTTGGGCGTGCCCGATGAAACCCGCTACATCTACGCCAGCGAGCTGGTTGACGATAGCCAGTACTGGAGGAACGTCCTGAAGGTGTCGAAAGCCTCCTCGGTGGCCCGCATGAAGAGGGCCATGAGCATCATGGGGAGGGAGGAAGAGGAGGCGGAGCTGGACGCATCGAAACTCATCTACCCGGCCATGCAGGTGACGGACATCCACACCCTGGATCTGGACCTAGCCCTGGGAGGGATGGACCAGAGGCATGCCCACATGCTGTACAGGGACTTGGCTTCCAAGATGGGATGGAAGCCGGTGGTGGCCATCCACACCCCTATGCTGTCCGGCCTGCAGGGGGGCGGCAGGATGGACTCTTGGGACCTGAAGATGAGTAAGTCCAAGCCAGAGACCTGCATCTTCATCCATGACCCCACCGCGGCAATAGAGGAGAAGATACGGAAGGCCTATTGCCCGCCGCGGGAGGTGGAGGGCAACCCCATCCTCCAGTTCTGTCAATTCCTCCTCTTTCCTAGGTCTCATCGCCTCAAGGTGGAGAGGGAGGTTAGACATGGAGGGGACGTCATCTTTGAGGACTACGTAGGCCTGGAGGAGGCTTACGTGAGGGGGGAGCTCCATCCAAAGGACTTGAAGGGGACCGTTACTCGTTCATTGGTTGAATTGCTGGAGGGCCCGCGGAAGTACTTCGAAAGGAGGCCGGAGGCCCTAAAAAAGGTGCAAGCGGTTCTGGGAGCATGAGAGGGACATGGTAGCACGAGTAAAGCGACAGGCCTCCTTCCTCGCCGTCATCTCAGGTTCCTTGCTCCTGGCAGGTCACTTCTCGGGCGCCTCCCGTTGGGAGGCCATCGTCGGGGTCCTGGGGCAGTTCGTTGAGATAACGCTTCCCCTTCAGATTGCCTTCCTAGTCATCATCGCGGTCTCCTCCCTGGGCGGGGCAATCGTAATCCTTGGCGGTCTCCTGATACTCGAGGACCGCACGAGACTCGCCAAACTACTCATCCTCCTGGGCACCGGATTTGGCATCATCTCGTTCTTCCTGGTTCTGGGACTGGCAGCCTTCAGAGGCGACCTGCCAGTTGCAAGTACTCCTCTGGTCGTCGTGGTGGGCATCGGCCTCTCTATTGCTGCCCGTTTGCTTGCCAAATAGCGAAGCAGCTGCTTTTCCGGTCAGTGATCCAGGGGAGGTCTCAGGCCTACCGGAAGTGTTTCTTCACCGAGAGGATGTAGCCTAGGAAGACCAAGAGGAGGACCAGGCCTACCAACGATGAAGCCAGGGCCGAGAGGGCGGCCTGAGCCACGCCGGTCACGAGGGCGAATACCGATCGGAGGACCCCAACGATGGCGATTAGAAAGGCTAGCCACCACGCCCAGGGCCTAAGGTTCAGTAGCCCCCGGCCGGAGCCAAGCAGCACAAGGCCCACGATTAGGTTGATGACAGCACTGATAAGGAAAGCCTCTCCAGAAATCTCTGGATCGACCTCCAGCCCGATCATGGCGAAGAAGGCAAGGAGGCTTATGAGGCTCAGAACAAGAAGGATTATCCCGCCGACTACTGCCAGGCCTCCGAGTATGGTTACCCCCAGGGGTCTGCGCCTTGCCATGTCGACTGGATGAATGGATTCATATAAGTGAGTTGTCGATGTGAGCGGAATCCCAATTCCTTGCAGATTGCGAAGTCTGGGTGGGTGAATCGGGCTCCAGATATGCGCGTTCCTTCTAGAACCATCGTTTTCGTTTGAAGTATGCGAGCATCCCAAGGGCGATGGCCGCCATAATGCTCAGTGCCATGAAGTATCCCCAAGGGAGCTGGAGTTCCGGGATGTTGATGAAGTTCATCCCGTATAGTCCCGCGACGAAGCTCAGCGGAATAAAGATGGTCGCTATGATGGTAAGAGTCTTCATGACCTCGTTCATCCTGTTGCTGATGCTAGAAAGGTAGGTGTCCAGCATGCCTGACACCATGTCCCGCAGACTTTCCACCGTGTCAATGACCTGGATAGTGTGGTCGTAAACGTCCCTCAGATAGACCATAGTAGCTTGCTTGAACAGGGTGGACTCCCCCCGCTCCAGCCTGCTGATCACCTCCCTGAGGGGCCAGACGGATCTGCGGAGGAAGATCATCTCCCGCTTCAAGTTATGGATCGATTGGAGGGTTTCGATGGTGGGGTTCCTTACGAGCTCGTCCTCCAGAAGTCCGATGTCCTCTCCCAATCTCTCAAGGATGATGAAGTAGTAGTCGACGACGGAGTCTATCAGGGCGTAGGTGAGGTAGTCGGGCCCCATCTTCCGCATCCGGCCCTTCCCATTCCGGATGCGCTCCCGAACGGGGTCGAAGATGTCACCCTGCTTTTCCTGGAAGGAGAAGACGAAGTTGGAACCCAGTATCAGACTGACCTGCTCATCGGTGACAACTCTCTTGTCCTCGTCGTAGCTCAGCATCCTAAGAACGATGAAGATGTAGCTCTCGTAGTCCTCCATCTTCGGCCTCTGGCCGGTGCTCATTAGATCCTCCATCACCAGAGGATGGAGGCCGTAATGGTTGCCAAGGGCTTCGATTATGTCGGCCCTGTGGAGGCCATCGATGTTTACCCACGTCACCGTCGGCTCGTCTCGGAATGGAAAGCACTCTGCGATGGTCTCAACGCGTCTCTCATCAAAGTGGGTCTCGTCGTAGTCGATGACGGTTATTCTGACCTCTTCAGCCTTCTTCTCGCCGATGTGGACCAAGGTCCCGGGCGGAAGCCCCCACTTCTTGGAAGTTTTCTTTACCATTCTGGTCAAGTCCGCTCACCTACGCTGGTCGCCTAATCTTGATTGTTGATAAAATGGTTTTTGAGGCGCAGGCCTGGGGTGAGTCGAACTGAAGGAAGAGCGGCTCTATTTGTCATCTTGGTGCCAGCAGGATTGCGGCGATGAGTATCAATAGCAGGACAGCCCAGGTGGCAATAGAGATTCGAGTCGCTCTCTTGGCCTTCTCCGCCTCCCACCAGGTCATGGGACGGATTCCCTGAGCAAGGAAGGTCGTGACTCCTGCCAGGTTGATCCCCACCAGGTAGGTAGTGATGAGTAGCAGGGTCCCCATGGCAGCATCAAAATGCCCGGAGCCGAGGAGCATCCCAAAGGTCACAAGGGGCGGAAGGAGCGCCACGGCCACCATGACCCCAACGATCACCGCCGGCAGGACGATGGTGAAGGCAATGGCTCCCGCGCTGCCAGCGGCTAGTGCCAGAAGAATATCCCGCAGGTCCACGCGGGTACGAAACGCTATCTGAGGAAACTCTGGGGAGACTTCGAAGACCAGTCCGATGACTATGCCAACCATGACCGCCGTCATTATTCCCACAGCGCTCGTCACCAAAGCACGACGGGCCAGACTGAAATCTCCGAGGGTTGAAGCCAGGGCCAAGGCTGCGTTTGGACCCAGGAGGGGTGCGATCACCATGGCGCCAATGATGATTATGATGTCATTTCGCAGGATGCCGATAGCCCCCACAACTGAGGAGAGGACAACAAGGAGGATGTAGGTCCGGGTCAACTGGGAGGCCTCGCTGACATCAGCGTAGAGCTCCTCTCGGCTGATCCGGCGGACCTTCTCCTCAGGTTCCGTCGGTTTTTCCTCCTCCCGCTTCTCCTCAGGGGCTTCGGGCCGAGGCAACGTGGCCTCCACGGAAAGGAGGAGAACTCGAAAGCCCTTCGCCTTTGAGAGGTGTTGGTCCAAGAGGTCGAGCACCCCTTCGGTTTCTTCCACAGGAAGGAGTATTCGGACGAGGGTTTCGCCCTCCTCAGTCTCCTCATACCAGATGCCAAGGGTGGGCCTATCCTCCAGGATCTGCTTTACACGCTGCCCCTCAATACCAGATACGTATACCTCCATCAGGCGAAGGACCATCTTTCCACCTATTCGAGGGGTGTGGAACCGCCCCTCGGGGTCTCCTTAACCCACAGGTCCCGCTGCGGGAAGGGTATGGAGATGTCTTCCTCCCTGAAGCGTCGGTCTATGGCCTTGTTGATGTCGCTTCGCACCCTCCACTGGGCGCGGGCATCGTGAATCCAGAAAATGATGCGGCAGTTGATGGAGGAATCGCCAAACTCGTCCACCCGGAAGTCCGGAGCATGCTCCTCGTCCGTAATGACATCTGCATGAGCGAGGACGATGTCCTTCATGACCCTCTCCACCTTCGCCAGGTCGCTTCCGTAAGCCACGCCGATCTTCACCATGACTTTGTACCGCAGATCCGGCCTCAGATAGTTGACGATCTTCTTTTCCGCCAGTTCCTTGTTGGGGATGATTAGGAGGTCGTGCTCCTTCCCCCAGTAAAGCTTGGTGCTTCGAAGCCCGATGTCTACCACCTCGCAGATAACCCCGGTCTCCACCTCGATGAGGTCGCCGACCTGGAAGGGCCTGTCAAGCATTATGTGCAGTCCAGCAAAGAAGTTGCTTAGCGTATCCTGGGCGGCGAAGGCGATGATGAGGCCCACGACGCCAATGCCGGCGAGGAACAGGGTCACGTCGATGCCAGCGTTCCCGGCCGCGAAGACGAGACCGATTATGATGATGACAAGGCCTCCGATCTTGTCTAGGGCCGGTACGAGCCGGGCACCGATGTCCCGGGGTGAGCGCTCCGACAGCCTCCTGCCGTAGAAGATGAAGACATCCCGGAACACCTTGTAGGCGATCCAGGTCAGGACCAGTATGAGGAGGAAGGAGTAGCTGCGGCTCAGGAGGAACTGTATGTTCTCGGGCATAGCAAGGATTTGAACGCTCGTGACCGCGCCGTAGAGGAGGACGAGGGCGAAGGCTGGGCCACGCAACACTCCTAAGATAACGTCGGCCACTTGGCTGACGGTCCTTTCGGCGAACTTCCGGGTAATGGGACCCACCACGTAAACCACGGCCAGCGCGATGAGGATCCACAGCCCCACTGTGACAGTGAATGCGCCATATGGATTATTGAGGGGGGACGGTAAGGGATTCGGCCAGATGCCGAACACCTTGCCCGTCGGATCTCTCTCAACGCTGATGCCCAGAAGGATCGTCTGTACTCCTACTCGGAGGCTATCCACTTCATCAGTGACGAGATTCACTGCCTGAAAGTCCACGAAGACGTTAAAAGTGTCCTCAAGACCAATGACCGGCGCCTGAAGGGCGAGGGTGAACTGGCCGTTCTCCTGAGGACCTAGAAACAGGTGAGAGGGCTCCAGAGCCAAGGTGACTTCCGCGTCGCTAATGGCCCGAGCCGTTACGAGGTATCCCGTCGGGCCACCGTTGTAGGCTGCGTAAGTGTACGTGACGGATTCGCCTAAGCGGACTTCCGCAGGGGACTCGATCACGAAGACTTGGATGGTGCTGTCACCCACGCTCTGGCCACCTGCGACCATCGAGGCCAGGAGAACTGGTACCAGGATGGCCAAGGGAACTAAGTGGAAAGCTGTCCGCATGGGATTTCGGTAGAATCACGACGCTAATAAAGGTTGACAGCGACCGCTTCTTGTCCCAACTCATCACATCTAGGCGCTCTCAACCTCAGAATGAGTGCGTGTCGCTCGATGTTCCATCGATACGGTTATCAAGCGGAGACCCCTTTTTCGCCCGGGGGAAAAGATGCTTGTATCCAGGAGCGTAGTGGCGCAAATAGGCAGAGACATCCTTGCCCAGATACCCGAGTGGTTGACAGACCTGTTGAACACAGTCATCTGGAAGGAGATAACGGTCCTCGATGTCCTATTCTCCATCGTCATTCTGGTAGTGGGTGTCGTGGCCATCCGATTCATTGCCAAGGCCCTACGGAGGATTCTGAAGCACTACGGTGTGCCGGACCTGGTCCGAAGGTTTCTCGTCAGGATCTCACGATTCTTCCTCTACCTGATCCTATTGGGCGTCGTGTTGACTCCTCTGGGCATCGACGTCACCAGCCTCGTGGTTGGTTTCGGCGTTGTGGGCATCGTCGTGGGCTTCGCCCTGAAGGACGTACTTTCCAACCTGGCGGCCGGCATCCTGCTGCTAATAATGCGACCCTTCGAGAAGGGTCACCTGGTGGAAGCGGGAGGTATCACTGGCTTTGTCGAGGACCTGACGATCAACGCCACGACCCTCAAGACCTTCGATGGAAAGAAGGTAATCGTTCCAAGCCAGAGGGTTTGGGGCTCACCCATCACGAACTTCCACAGCTGGCCCATTCGAAGGATTGATCTGGTGGTCGGTATCTCCTATGAGGACGAAGTCCCAAAGGCATTGCAGGTGGTCAAGAACCTCTTGGACGCTGACGAGAGGATTCTGAAGGAGCCGGCTGCCGCGACAAACGTGAAGGAGTTTGCTGACAGTAGCATCAACCTGAACATCTTCGCCTGGGCCAAGCAGGAGGACTTAGGAGCGGTGAGAAACGACCTCCTCCTCAAGGTGAAGGAGGCCTTTGAGAGGGAGGGCATCAGCATCCCTTACCCGACCAGAACCCTCTACATGAAGGAATAGAGCTAGGGAATGGCTCAGGACAGGGTCGCTCGGATTCCTAATCCGGCTGGCGGGTGTAGTCTCATCAGATCAAGCCCTCTCAACGGCGTGCCTGATGATTGTCTTAAGCCGATCGGGAGCGGTTCGATTCGGGTCGCTCAGGTAGATCTCGTGGTGAGGCCCCTTAATCCTGTAGCCTTCCTTTCGAATGAAGTCCTGCAGACTGGCGACGGTCCGTCTCTCCTCTGAGTAAGGCCCTATGTGCAGTATTTGAGCTGAAAGGCCTTCACGAAACTCCTCGAGCACGACCTCGTCGATTTCGGGCAGCCCCTTCTTCGACATGGCCTCTGACTTGGCCTCCTCGGTGAGTCCATCTGTGACAAAATCTGGCAACCGTATCATGGACTTCCAGTTCCACTTCTCTTGCGGCACCTCTTCAAAGGAAGCCTTCGGGTCGTCGAACCACCACAGGCTCTCTAGGGCCATGACGGTGAAATCCTTTCCGAGGCTTTTGCACTTGAACTTAAGGGTGTAGGCAACGGAGTAGAGGGCATTGATTGCTGCCCTGTATGCCTCCCCACCAGGCTCTCCTCGCCCCCTGAAGGCGAGGAACTTGCCAGAGGAGACCTCGACGATGTTTGGCTTCTTTGAGCTGGAGTATAGATGCTTCAGCTCCTTTCGCATGTCTAACTTTTCTGACATGGACTCACACCGGTCGAACAGAAATCTCTGCCATTAGACCTCTGTATGTACAATACGGACGGCAGGTGAATCAGTGCCTGGTCGGACGGCGGCCCCCCTTGAACGAAGCACGCTGCTGCGCCATCGCCGTTTACGAGTACGGTGGAGCGATCACTGCTCGGAGGACATTCTAGCGGACTGTGTTTGCTGTGGACTTCCGGTCCCTAACTGAGGACGGAGCCGTGGTCATCAGCAGGATGAAGGCCAGAAATCCCAGGGCCATCAGCACGAGGAAAGGGACATGAATGCCCCACAGATCCGCTAGGATACCAGCAGCAAAGCCCGCGAGAGCGCCTCCTACCAGCTGAAAACCAAAGACGACGCCGAAGGTAGCCCCCCCGATTCTGTCCTCCGTGGATTCAGAGATGAAGGAGAAGAGGGCTGGATACGTGATGAACATGGAGATGCCGAAGATGACGAAGGTGGGGAGGAGGACTGAGACTGGCGGGGCAAAGCTGATGACGAGACCTGAGACCCCTACCACTAGAAAGGCGCCGGCAAGGGACCTGAACCTTCCCAGAAACCTGCTTATCTTCCCGTAGGAATAGGCTGCTAGAACCCCGGCTCCGATCCAGAGGGCGATAACCAGGTCCGCCACGTCTTCACGAAACCCGGCCTTCGCCACCAAGAAGGAGTTCCCGTAGCTGACTGTTATGATGTACGCGGCACCGCCGATGGCAAGAGGGGGTATCCAGACCGCCACCTTTCGCAGGATGGTTCTCCAGGGTATGGGAGTGTTTGTCACCACCCTGCGTGGCTCCTGAGCCTCTGCAGTGAAAGCGTAGCCAACAAGGGCAGCAAGGAGTGCCAGACTTCCCCAAACCAGAAAGGGGATCTGCCATCCATAGTAGAGGCCCAGGTATCCAGAGCTGGCGAAGGCCAGAATTACGCCCAGGTCTCCGAAGGCGCTTTGGAACCCCATGGCCTCATCCAAGTCTTGCTTGAACCGCTTGCCCACCCATGAAATGCCTACGGGGTGGTAGAAGCTGGCCCCCACCCTGCCGATTGAGACGAGGGCCAGAAGCATGAGAAAGCTGGTAACTTGGGACGTGAGTAGGGAAGCGGTTCCGAGGATGAGCATTCCAGCTGGAAGCAGTACGCGGGGGCTGGCCCTGTCGCTCCAGGCGCCAAAGAGGATCTGGCAGACGATGGTGATGACAAGGGCGACTAGCGTCAACAGGCCGATCTCGGCAAAACTCCCCACAAGCTTGTGGGTGAGGAGGATGGGGAATAGGGCAGCCACCGCCACTACGGTGCCATCGTTGGAGGCATGATATAGGCCCATAGCCCACAGGGCATGTCGCTTCGGAGGCACGGAGGGCCTAGGAGCTGGCCCTATTAAAGGTTCAATCCACAGCCTTCGTCGGATTCGTTCTTCAAAGGCGGAAGGATTCCCTCGCTCGACTTGAGGACTTCAACACGACCGTGCCCGTACGGAGTTCACAGCTTCTGATATGGTTCTGAGGGGTTGACTGTCTCCTAATCTCAGAGGTCGTGCTTCTGAAATCGCCAGACTGAAACAGCCAACGGAATCGATGTCCACAGAATCAGGGAAAGAGCGGTGGTACTCATGGTCACGAAGCTGGGAAGCTCGTATATGTAACCGAAGCCCCCTCTCAAGTCGAACACGCGCATGGTGAACATTCCGAAGGCGTCAATTGGACTGGCCATGCTCGCGATAAAGAACCACTCCGGGAGTTCAAACTCCCCAGGTAGGAGGGAGAAGCTCCCACCTGTCGCGATGTACATACCCAGCAGTGTAAGGTCAAATATCACGGCGAAGAGAAACCAGATGAATACAGCCAGCCCGACAGCCGTGCTCCTCCCTTTCGCCACGGTGGAGAGAAGTAGACCGACGCTCAGAAAAGTCATGGCGAAGAGCATCGATCCGAGGATGAAGATGATGTAGTTCTGCCAGCCCTCCGCTCCGGCGAAGGCCACGATGACAAAACCGCCAACCCCGAGGCCTGAGACGACTGCAATCATCATCACCGCCCCCAGCCCGAGGAACTTCCCGAGAATTGCCTCGACACGTGTGACGGGCATGGATAACAGAAGCTGGATAGAGCCCTGTTCCTTCTCCCCCACGACGGCGCCGTATCCCAACATGAGGCCCAGTATGGGGACCAGGGGGCCTTCCACGCCCAGCATTATCGTAACGGTCTCCGGGAGACCTTGGAAGCCCGTAGTGCTCTGCGTCTGGGCAGCGCCGAAATAGGAGACCGCCAGGGTGAGGATTATGAATATGGCAGAGATGGCCACAATCCACCTGTTTCTGACGTTGTCCAGGAACTCCTTCGCCATCACTATCCAGAGGGATCGAAGGCCGAAACCGCGCACTTCCTCAGTGGGTTCCATTGGACCTACCCCTCCGAGCTCTCAGTCAATCTCAGGAAGACCTCCTCGAGGGAAGGCTCCTCCGTCCTGAAGTCTTCTACCGAGATGCCGGCTTCCCCCAGACATGCCAATACCCTCGCCTTGGCCCGTTGGTCACATACGACGACAAGCTGCTTGCCCTCGGAATAGACCTTCTCTAATCCCTCCAGGTCTCCGAGTGCGTCCCGGGCGATCTCAGGGTCGACACTGAGGGAGAGCCGAAGACGGGGTTTCATCTTCATGCCACTGCTGAGGTTCTGGACGGTGTCCTGGACGAGGAGCCTCCCCCTGTTCAGAATCCCCACACGATGCGCGAGTTCCTGAACCTCGCTCAGTATGTGAGAGGAAAAGAAGACAGTCGTTCCGGAGGCGTTGGCGTCCTTGATGCGATCCTTCACCACGCGAGTCCAACTGGGATCCAGGCCAATGGTGGGCTCGTCAAAGATCAGCAGGGCAGGGCTGCCTATCATGGCCTGGGCTACTCCCAAGAGCTGTACCATGCCTTTTGAGAAGGTCCGGACCTTCTTGTCGGCGAACTGCTTCAGGCCGACGGTGTTGAGGAGGTCAACCAAGCCTTCCCGCTGCTCTCCCTTGAGATCGGCGAAGAACTGGAGGTTCTGCAGAGCCGTGAGGTTGCCGTAGAAAGCCACCTTCTCAGGCAGGAATCCAATGCGCTTTTTGATCATGTGTGGATCACGAGAGAGGTCCATACCTTGGATGAGCACCCTCCCCTCATCCGGATAAGTCAGGCCCAGAACCATCTTGATGGTCGTGGTCTTGCCAGCGCCGTTAGGACCGAGGAAGCCGTATACCTCGCCCGCCATCACCTCCAAGCTGAGAGAATCCACAGCCTTCAGGTCGTTGAAGGACTTGGAAAGCCCCTCGATGGCTAGGGCCGGCGAGGACGGCATTAGGTGTTCCAAATCCTGGCCCTACTTAACGGTTTGCTGGCGACCCCGTCACGCTCCAGATGTGGAAGGTTCTTAATCGGTGTAGGTGATGGCGAGTTGGAAGTGTGGCTTTGCGAGCCAAGGAGGAGATCAGGGAAGCGATTTGGGCCCTGTTGGAGGAGCGAGGGGTGGCTCGCTTCCCGCTGCCCATCGTTGGCCGCATTCCGAACTTCGAAGGTGCTGAAAAAGTCGCGGAGAGGCTGGAAGAGCTGGACTGCTGGTTAGACGCCAAGGCCTTGAAGGCAAACCCTGACAGCCCTCAGAGGTGGGCCCGCCGTCAAGGATTGCTGGATGGCAAGACCATCTACATGGCAGTGCCCCGCCTCACCAAGGCAGAGTGCTTCCTCGAGCTGAACCCGAAGGCCATAGCCAGGCCCGATAGAGCCTCGACAATCAAGGGAGCCTTTGCCCTGGGGCGCCCGATCAGGCCAGAGAGAATCAAGCCTCTTGACCTGGTCCTCGCGGGGTCCGTGGCGGTAAACCGAGGAGGAGGCCGTGTCGGCAAGGGCGGCGGTTTCTCCGACATCGAATATGCCCTTGGTCGGGAGTATGGCTTCCTGAGGGAGGAGACGCCGGTCGTCACAACGATCCACCCGTTGCAGCTCATCGAGGAGGAGATTCCCATGCACGTCCACGATATCCCCGTGGACTTCGCCGTCACGCCTAAGGCAGTTCACGGCATGAAGCCCAGTCACGAGAAACCTCACGGCATCTACTGGGACATCCTCCCTGAGGAGAAGCTGAATCAGATACCTATTCTGCTGGAGCTGGAGGAGCGGAGTCGGTCTTGATCATCGTCGTGAACGGTCTCCTTGAGTTCAATGCTGGAAAGACGAGTCTCGTGAGAGCCGTCCTTCACCGGGCCTTGGAGCAGGGTGAGGATTTCCTCGCCATGAAGCCCAGGTCCGCCCACAACTACTGGGAGCACATTGACCACTCCAAGGTTTGCGAGTCCCTGGGCATCCTGGTGAGCCGGGACGCCCTCCAGCTTAGGGAGTCTATACGCAAACCGCCGGACTTGGAAGTTATGAACCCTTATCATCAGCTGGTCTGCCCTCTCGATCCCCTGAAGGCCGAGGAGGTTGGGGAGCACCTGATAGGGCAAGATAGGGAGATCATCCTCGCGGAGAGGTTGACGGACCCCGGGAGGGGCGTCATTCTGTATGTGAATGAGAGGGCTGACCACTCTATTGCCCCCGCAGGCTTCATTGAGGCCCTGAGCAGACATGCTCAGCAGGTCCAGACTCTTAGGGCGTCCTCTGCTGTCGAAAGAACGGCACGAGTGGAGGTCTGCGTCAGGTCGGCTTTCGAAATGCTGTCTGGGAATGCGGAGAACCTGATTGTGGAGAGCTTCAGCGATGCACCCTTCCCTTTAAAGCTGGCTGAGGAAGAGGTTGACCTGGTCATTTCCGTAGGCGGCTCTTTGGTGCTGTTCATCGAACCTGAGGACGTACTGAAAGCCATGTCAGTGGTCAAGGGTGTGGGTATGCCAGGGCTCGTCAGGTACATCAGGCCCAAGGCGGTATTCCGGGTTCCCCACCTGTCGTCGGAGGAGAGGAGAGACGGGAAAACGCTGGCCAAGGCCTACGATGAGGTGCTAAGATACCTCTGGGAGTGGTTCTGAGGGGAAGCTTTTTACCAGCGCCTTCGATTGTTTATCGGGCCAGGAGACGGTGGGCGGCTGACGGTGCCTTCGAGGCGCTGAGGAAAGTCCCCCCTCCGTTGCCCGCGGTCCCGCGCAAGCGGGGGTCCTGAGAGGGACGGCAAGGGCGCAGAAACGACACAGCCCGGGACGAGGATGAATCGCCTGGCGAGGACGTTGCCTCGGGATTTGGTGAGACGGCGACTCCCCGTAGGAGCAAGGCCAAACAGGCCGCAAGGCCGGGTAGGCCGCTCAGTCTAATGCCGCCTAGAACAGAAGGGGGCTTACTGCCGTCACCTGGCCCCCTTACAGTTCGGGACGGAAGGCCTCCGCGAGCAGCTCACAAAGCTCGCTAGAATTCGGTGTAGAAGATCAGCTGCCCCGCCTCCCCATCCCTCGCCCCTTCGTGAGGGAGGAAGTACGTCACGACCACGGCGTCCGCGCCGCTCGGAGATTTCAGCACGGTGAAGGTGGGGTTGGCGAAGGAGACGGAACCCGCGTGGGTCTTGATGTCCAACAGGGTGAAGGCCCCTTCCATAACGTCGTACAGGAGCACCCGCCACGAGCGCCAGTCTCCTATGGCGAACTGGACTTCCTGGAGATTGTACTCCTTGCCGAGGAACGCACCCCTGTCTCGATCTCCGATGTTCCCTTCCGCGCCCATGGCGATAAGCTCGCCGTTGTACGCTGCCTCGTGCTTGGTGGTCCAAGTGGCGAAGTTGCGCAGGATTCCTGAGGCCACGCGGTCCACGCCCAGGTTCGGGTCGAAGTAGTGGAAGCCAACGATGATCTCGGAGTCGTCGATGCCGTCGCTCATCGTCACGCGGTGGATGTTGGGCGTCCCCTCGTGGAAGGGGCTTAGCGTTCGCGGAGCGTCGAAGACCCGCTGGGGAACGCCCTCGAGCAGCCTGGCGAGAGATGGATAATGCTGAAACCGGAGGTGGCTTCCCCCCTCCCCCTCCTTCTCGAAGGCGACGACGTACCCGCCGTCGGACAGGCCAGCGAGGGTGGGTTGGCTTGCACCCGTCTCGAGGGTCCCCGCGAAGGTCCAGTCCAGCAAGCTGGTCGACGCCGCGAGGCGCACTTGGAACGTACCCGCGATGTAGGAGTGATAGACCCCCAGGTACCCCCCTTCCGGATTCTCAATGATCTTGATCGTGTCCAACACCTGTCCCCGATCGTCCCTCGCCCCGTATCGGAAGGCGGTGGCATCGGTGACGTTCTCGAGTATCGTGCGGAACGTGGTCACCCGGTCCGGAGGTGGCGAATCCCCACAGAGGAAGGTGTACGCAAGGCAGTGCTCGGCGGTCCCCCCGACCATGGTGAGGAGGACCTCGACGTCAGGAATCCGCTCAGCGGTAATCGTCAGCGGGTTCTCCGAGAGAATCACGAGGTCGGCCAGCTTCCCCACGGTGATGCTCCCCTTGATTGCCTCCTGAGACGTCCCGTACGCGGCATCGATGGTCAGGAGGCGGAGGGCTTGCTCCACCGTGATTCGCTGATCGAGCATCCACTGGGGTGGAGGGATTCCCTGATCGCCTATGCGGGTGACCGCTTGATGGATGGCCTTGAGGGGAGAGCCAACCGGGGGGAGTCCCCAAGGATAGTCGGTGCTACCGATGGAGGGGACGCCCGCCTGGAGCAGATCCCGCCATCTGGCAACCTTCCCGACGTCTTCCGAGGGCAGTTCTGTCTCCACGGCTTCCGCCCAATCCGAGTGGAACCAGGTTAGCTGGAAGGAGGCGATGATCCCCAGCTGTCGCATCCGTTCCGGCTGATCGTCCCGAAGCATGGTCACGTGCTCGACGCGATGTCGGTAGATTTCGTTAGACTCCCCCTTTAGGGCCTCCTCGTAGGCATTGAGGATTAATTCGAGGGGCCCGTCCCCTGTGGCATGGGACGCAATCTGGAAGCCGGCATCATGCGCCTCGGCCACGAGGTCCGTCAGCTCGCTTTGCGAGAACAAGGTTTCGCCCCAGAGCCAGCTGTCGACAAAGATCTTTACGCCGCCAATCCGCAACATGGGGCTGAATTCCTGACCCGGTTCGTACTCCTGGTACCAGGTCCCAAATCGCTCGTCCTGCCAGCTGAGGGGGAGGTAGGCATTCACTCGAACGCGGAGGTCGCCGGCGTTATCCAGCGATCGCAGCTCATCCAACCGTTCCTGGTTCACGAAGAGTTCGGAGATGCTGGTCCAGCCGCTTTCCAAAGCCGCTTGGATGGCTTCTTGAGGGGTGGAGAGTCCGACCCGTTCTCGATCGCCAATCCAGTGGGCGTGGGAGTCGATGAACCCGGGAAGGAGAGTGTGGCCGGCCAGGTCCACGGTCACGGTCCGATCGGTACGGAGGGAGAGGACTTCATCGTCCGTCCCGACGGCCACGATTCGGTCGCCTGTAACGGCGACGGCCTCCGCCTCGGGCGCCTCGGTCTCCATCGTCAGGACCGTGCCATTGAACAAGATGAGATCCGGAGGGGTGCTTACGGGCGGGGAGGTCAGAGGAAGAACCACGAAGAGGGTGAAGAGGGAGAGGACGAGGACCGTGGCGACGAGAAGCGCCAGTAGCCAGCGGCGTCCTGCAAATCCCCGAATGCCTTTTTCGTCTTTCATTGCAGCTCTATTGGTTTCTCCTCCATCCGGGATCGACGCCCGAGCCACCCAATTGCAGAATGCTCACATCCTCCCCCATAAAGGTCCCGAAATTCCCCATCCCTTATATGCCTTGACAAATAGTGCCATGGCATGATGCCAGGGAACCCCGCTAGGAGTGGAGTATGGCCTCTCCCCCGGATTCTGAACGTTCGGCCCTCCTCCGGTGGCGTCTTCTCGCCAACAAGCGAAGTTCATCAGCTGAGGGCACCTATCCTCTGACGGCCTCTAGTCGGAATTAAAAGGTCCCAGGGCGGGCCGATCTTTTAGGGAGGAGTCTCTTGTTGGATTCCGACAAGGGCATTGATGAGCCTCTGGGTCGTCTCGCGTCTCTCTCTAAGGACGTCTAGCGATTTCGCGAGTTCCTCCTTATCCTTGATCCACCCGGGGACCATCTCCTCCTGCCTTCGGATGTACTCCAACATCCCACGAACCTGGGCGATGTATGCTTCCAGCTTCGACGGCCGGATGCCGCTCCCTTTGGTCAACGCTTCGAGGGCTTGCGTCATCTCCTGAGCGCTGGCCAACCAGTCTTCGGCCTTCAGCCCTGCATCCTGCTTGAACATTCGCTTGACAAAGGGCCGGGCCATCATCGGGAGAGCATTCAGCTCCCTGAGGTTCGCGCGGACGATCTCCTCCATATGACGGTTGAGTTCCAAAGCATCATCCCTCAGGCTCTGAGTTGCCGCCCCAGCTTCAATCGGGGCGACCACCTCTGGTTCATGGACTTCGGCCGCTTTCTCCCCTCTCACCGTGAGGCCGAGCTTGGTCAGGCCCGTCATGTACATGGTCTCCTCCCCGTGGAATTCCTCGGCGTGGAGAATGGTGCCAACTAGCCCCGTGGCGCTCACCTCGGCAGAGATGAACTGCGTGCCGCTTTGGTCGAGAAACTCCTGGAAGTTTACACCAAACCGGGGTGCTACATCCCTGACGGCCTCCAAGAAACCGGGGGTCTCCACGATGCCCGGTCCGAAGCAATAGACGTAGACCCCGGAGTCCTCGCCAACCTCCTGTGCAAGGGAAAAGGCAAGCGAGCGTAGGCCGACCTTGGTGGCCATGTAGGGCGCCATGTAGGGAATTCCCTCGGCGGATTCCATGGTGACGATTACGCCCGATCCGCGCTTCAGCATGCCAGGGAGGAATGCCTTGATGCCCAGGAAGGCCCCGCGAAGATTCACCTCCAGAACTCGGTCAAACTCGTTCACGGATAGTTCGACGAGAGGCCTCGTGGTAAGTGTGGCTGCGTTGTTGACTAGGATGTCCACGTCGCCATACGTCTCGAGGACCCTGTCTCGCAGGGCTTCCATACTCTCCGGATTAGAGACGTCCGTCCGGACGAACAACGCCTCTCCACCCTCCTTTGTGATCATGTTCTCGGTGTCAGCTCCTGTGTCTTTGTACTCGGCAATGACCACCGAGGCTCCCAAGAACGCAAGGGCGCGGGCTGTCTCGCGACCGATTCCCCGACCCGCACCGGTAACAACGGCGACACTCCCTTTCAGCTTGTCTCGTCCTAGATTCGCCCTTTCGATCAACATGATTCTTCCATCCCCCCATCCGTGCCGTCAAGGAGCAGTCACTAGAGAGCACACTCCGAACTCAAATATCTTCCCCCATGGAAGACCCAGATTATTTCCTCCTGCATATAGGCGTTGATAGAGCATGACTCAGCACCTCGGCGAGAGTTGGTTGCCTTCTTTGCCGATAAGTTGAGTTCATCATTGTTGCCTAAAACATCGCCCGGACACCGCCATAAGGGGGCTTACGGCCGTGACCTGGCCCTTCCATTCTGAGCTCGTCTCGAATCCAAACAATAAGGCAGCAACTATCGGACCGAGCACCTGTCGGCGCGTCTACTGGCTTCCTTAAGCCGAGGGCGATAGCGCGCAATCTTCTCCCAAGAGACAACGAAGAAGACGAAGGCTGCCGCGGGAGCAACTGCGCGGCATCTCAAGTGCCGAGGTGGTTTACAGAGGAGGCAGGCATCCTCCTGCGAACTCCGCCATCTCGTTTCGCAGCGTACCCGCTCTCCCCGCGAAAAGTGGAACGGGAGAGGCTGTACCTCGTGCCCGCAGCTAGTCGTGAGGGTTGAGGATAATTGCGTCCATCGAGACGGTCCCGCTACCCAGAACCGACACCCACGAGCCCATGATTTTCAGCCCCGCAAACCCTCCGGTCCCATGACCGACGAGCTCACCAGACCCAAACCCTTGGGTGAACGTCCCGCTGGCCTTGCCTTCAAAAGTTCCGGTTCTGCCGTCCCATGTTCCGTCTATCCTGAACGACACCAAGTTGTCGCCGTTGCCAAACGAATCAATGTTGGCGTTCACCACCTGGCTGCCCGTCCCGAGGA
>CAYFYB010000002.1:0-114219 GCA_964347345.1 uncultured Methanomassiliicoccales archaeon
GCCTTCGCAAGGCGGAGGTCGCGGGTTCGAGTCCCGCTGGGTCCATCTTTAACGGGCTTCGAGCCTTTCAATAGCCTCTCGCGGCTTTCTCATAGTCTCAGGAAGCGGGCTCCGGGGCAGCGAAAGGGCTTTTCATTGTGGCCCGAGACGCCTTCCACAGTGAGACATCAAACTTATAAGAGGCTGGCGATGATACTTCGCGAAAGCAGGGGGTCATTCGGCCTTTGGCCAGTGACCTCATGCTCGAACAGTGAGGAGAATAGTAGGCAGGCTGGCGGCCATGAACATGACCTACCGCTCCATCGACAACTACTGCTCTTCTTGCCTCCTTCGGTACGGGGAGGCTCCTCTTACCAACGGTTGCGTCGCCCTGCTTGAGGGCCGGGGGCCGTCGGTTCGAGCCTCCTGTGACCAAAGGAAGCAGCGTGCCAAGCTAGGGGAGGTTCAGGGCCGGTGATCATCGCAATCCCAAGGGAGATCCGGAAAGAAGAGAGACGGGTGGCCCTAGTGCCGGAGACTGCGGGCCAGCTGGTGAAGGCTGGCTTTGAGGTCAGGGTAGAGGCAGGCTCTGGAAAGAAGGCCTTCTTCCCCGATGACGCCTACCGAGAGGTCGGTGCGAACGTCACTCGTGAGTCCTCCCAGGTGTGGGGCGCAGCCGAGATCCTGGTCAAGGTAGGACCGCCTGCCCCGCGGAAGGGGAAGCATGAGGTCGATATGCTCCAGGAGGGTGGAGCCATTATGGGTTTCCTGGACCCCCTGGGGGATCCCATGATGGTGAGGCGGCTGGCTGACCGAAAGGTCACCGCCTTCAGTATGGAGATGATACCCCGGATTGCCCGGGCTCAGAGCATGGACGCCCTCTCCTCCCAGGCCTCAGTGGCCGGATACAAGGCCGCCCTGCTAGCAGCGACGTCCCTGGGCAAGTTCTTCCCCATGCTGACGACAGCGGCCGGGACAGTGCGGCCCGCTAGAGTTTTCGTCATCGGAGCCGGTGTCGCGGGTTTACAGGCCATCGCCACTTCCCGTCGCCTAGGCGCGGTGGTGGAGGCCTTTGACATCCGTACGGCAGCGAAGGAAGAGGTGGAGAGCCTGGGGGCGAAGTTCGTGGTTGTGGAGCTAGATGAGGAGACAGAGGAGGCGGGCGGATACGCTAAAGAGGTCAGCGAGGCCGCCAAGAGGCGAGAGCAGGAGGTGCTGGCCAGCCATGTGGCCGCATCGGATGTGGTCATCACTACGGCTCAGGTTCCCGGGCGGAGGGCTCCCCTCCTCGTGACCAAGGAGATGGTGGCAGCCATGAAACCGGGCTCCGTGATTGTGGACCTAGCCTCTGAGCAGGGAGGTAACTGCGAGGCCACACGCCCGGGCAGGGAGGTGATGTGTGACGGCGTCACAGTCATGGGACCGGTCAACCTGCCATCCTCCATGCCCCTCCACGCAAGCCAGCTGTACTCTAGGAACGTCGCGGCCCTGCTCCAAAACGTTGTGCGGGACGGAGAACTTCACATGGACTTCAGTGACGAAATCATCGATGGATGTTGTGTGAGCTACAACGGCGAGGTTCGCCACGCGAGAGTTCGGGAGGCAATCGATCTGGAGGGGTCGAAGAAGGCTCAATAGGGGAGGACGAGAATGCACGATCTGCTGATCATAGGCATCATTGCCTTCGTATTGGCCATGTTCGTGGGTCTGGAGGTCATTACCAAGGTTCCACCAACGCTTCACACGCCCCTGATGTCCGGGGCTAACGCCATCTCAGGCATTGTCCTCATAGGGGCCCTAATCGTCGCAGGCTCAGGTGAGTGGGGCCTCTCTGTGGCATTGGGCCTCATCGCCATCGTGCTGGCAACAGTCAACGTCGTCGGGGGTTTTCTGGTGACGGATCGTATGCTGCAGATGTTCAAGAGGGAGTAGGCTGAGACATGGCAGACTGGCTGCTGTCCTTCATCGAGCTGGCGTACCTCCTGGCGGCATCCCTCTTCATCCTAGGACTCCGCTACTTGAACTCACCCGCCACCGGCAGGAAGGGCAACCTATTGGCTTCCATCGGCATGCTCATCGCGATAGTCGCCACTCTTCTGGACCGTCAGGTTCTCAACTATGAGATGGTCCTCGCAGGAATCCTCATCGGCTCGGTCCTCGGGGCCATGGGGGCTAGGCTCGTCAAGATGACGGCCATGCCCCAGATGGTGGGCCTCTTCAACGGTTTCGGCGGGGGCGCTTCTGCACTGGTGGCCATAGCCGAGTTCTGGCGCCTGATGGGCTCAGAGCAGGCCATCCCACTTGACACTTCTGTCACCGTCATGGCTGGCATTCTCATCGGTGGAACCACTCTCACGGGAAGCTTGGTGGCCTTTGGCAAGCTGCAAGGCCTGGTTACAGGTGCCCCCGTGACCTATCCCTTGCAGCACCCCATCAACGGAGTTCTCCTCGTCGCCTTCGTCGTCGGCGGTGCCTATCTCCTCTTTGCTGAGGTTAACCCGACCCTCTTCCTGGTCCTCGTGGCCCTCGCCCTCGTCCTCGGAGTACTCGTGGTCATCCCGATCGGCGGTGCGGACATGCCTGTGGTCATCTCCCTCCTGAACTCTTTCTCAGGCCTGGCCGCCAGCACGGCGGGCTTCATCCTGATGAACTTCGCCCTGATCATATCCGGTGCCCTGGTGGGGGCCGCAGGCCTCATCCTGACGCAGATCATGACGAAGGCCATGAACCGCTCGCTGACCAACGTCCTCTTTGGGGCCTTCGGTGCCGGCGAGAAGGCCGTGGGAAGCAGTCCGATGCTCGCAGAGGGGAGAACCGTCCGCTCGATAGATGCAGAGGAGGCCGCCATGGTTATGGGCTACGCCCGCAATGTCATCATCGTTCCTGGGTTCGGAATGGCGGCGGCTCAGGCACAGCATACGGTCGCAGAACTGGCGGAACTGCTGGAGCGGCGGGGAGTGGAAGTCAAATACGCCATCCATCCCGTGGCCGGTCGCATGCCAGGGCACATGAACGTGCTGCTGGCGGAGGCCAACGTGCCTTACACGAAGCTCTATGACATGGACGACGTCAACCCGGAGTTTGAGAGGACGGAAGTAGGCTTGGTCATTGGGGCTAATGACGTCGTGAACCCGGCAGCGAGGCACGACAGAGGGAGTCCTATCTACGGCATGCCCATCCTCAACGTGGATAAGGCCCGTCACGTAATCGTCATCAAGCGCAGTCTCAATCCGGGCTTCTCAGGCATCGACAACGAGCTGTTTTACGAGGAGAGGACGATGATGCTCTTCGGCCACGCCCGGGAGATGGTGATGGAGCTGATTAATGAGATTAAACAGCTCTAGGATGCCATGAATGCCCGACGACCAAACGAGGGCTACCGGAACTTGGCCAGCTGGCTCTCGATCTCCCTCAAGTGGGCTTCGATTACCTCCGCATCTTCGGCATGAGGATGCAGCTCACGGTAGCGAGCCAGGTCTGACCTCGCCGTTACGAAATTGCCCATCTCGTAGTAAACGAGGCCCCTATCTCTCACATCCACCGCTGAGTCGGGGTTCAAAAGGAGGATGAGGTCCAGAACCTGGATCAGCCTGTCGAAGTCCTCAGATCTCATATATATCCCCTTGAGGTTGTTCAGCATTCTAGAAAGGAATTGCCGCTCCGTCACAGATTGAAGGAAGGCCGGATCCATGGCCAACTGGTCCTGATAGAGTTCGTCTAACAGATGCTTGAGATCTCCCTCTTTGAGCATTCTGCCGGCGTTGTAGGGGTCCAGGAGGATGACCTCATCGGAACCTTCGTACTTCACCAGGAAATGCCCTGGAAAGCCGATCCCGAACAGTGGAAGCCCCAGTCGTCTGCCCAGATGTACGTAGATGAGGGAAAGGGTGATGGGTATGCCAAGCCTGCGGTCAAGAGCGTCCTGGAGGAAGCTGTTTCTGGGGTCGTAGTAGTCCTCGGAATTGCCCTTGAAACCAAGTTCTTCGAAGAGGTATGCGTTGAGAATCTCCAGTATCTCCTCCGCCGAGCTGACTCCCTTGACACGAATCGCCAACTCTTCGCTCATTCCTCCCAAGATCTCCCTGTATTGAGAGGAATCACTCCGGGGTGCCCCCAGCTGACCCAGGATTAGGGCTGCTGTCACGAGGTCCAGGGGCTCCCTGCTTAGGAGCCTCGCCATCTCCTCCTTCAGGTCCATCTACAGGGAGGAGTAGTCAGGAAAGAACTAAAGGCTGACGCTTATGAGAACGCGGCCGGATGCCATGGAACCTAGCTCCTGCCGCCCTGGCCCTTTCCGCCACCTTCAACGGTGCTCTCTTCAACCTCTTCGGTACTCTTCTTCGCGGCGGAGCCCTTCTTTCGCTTGGGAGGTGCCTTGGGAGGTTTGGCCGCTTCCTTGCCCGCGGTCAAGAGGGACCTTGCGTCTTCGATGATACCCTGGAGCACCCCCACTACATCCTCGACTATCGCTACCGAACCAACAAGGGCCCCGACAATCCCGAATAGGCCTCCGATACGTCCGGCGGTTCCACCGAGGGCGAGCAGGCCGATGGAGGAAACGAGGGCGAGCAGGATCCCCGTGACCTGACTCTCCCGGAACTTTCCCACGGCCAGCAACAGGATTGCCCCCAGAACGATGTCGACGACAACGGCGGAGAGGCTCCTGAGCTGAATCTGATCCAGAGGGGTTTGTATGACCAATAGGGTCGGAGACAGCGCGATGGCCAGGATGCCTCCGACGAGAATCAGCTGGCGGGCAGCAGTGGCTGTAACCTTCTCCCCATCGTCCGCTGACAGCTTCATTCTGTCTCGCATATTCTGTCCTCCCCTGGCGTCCGTAAGAAGCCTGAGCTAATAAACCTGATATCGTCTCGAGCCGCAGGCGCAATCCTCCGACAGAGATAAGAGGGGTACGCTCCATGAGCGAGGGAAGGGAGGTTCTGTCAGTTAACGCGAACACACAGCTGGCTCGGGATTATCACGACGTGACGAAGCACTCCCCAGAGAGCGTGAGAATGAGCCGGCACCGCCTTGACTGGGCAAACAAGCCCCACCCCTTCAAGGTTTACCGGGGACTTCCAACCACGCCCCTCCCGAGGGGCTTCCCCGAACCTTCCATGAATACTATTGAAGCGATTTCCTCGCGGGCGGACGGAGAAAGGGTTCTGGATCTGGCAACCCTGGCTCAGGTCCTTTACTTCTCCGCTGGGATAACAAAGAAGACGGTCCTGCCCGGAGGGGAGGAGTTTTACTTCCGAGCGGCGGCCTGCGCGGGAGCCCTCTACCCTGTGGAGGTCTATGTGGTCTCCGACGGCGTCCGAGACCTTCCGGCGGGCGTCTACCACTTCTCCCCCAAGGAGTTCACCCTCACGGAACTCAGAAAGGGCGATTTCCGTCCCTACTTGGCGGATGCAATGCACAAAGATGCGGAGGGCTGTTCGGTCACCATCGTACTAACGGGTATCTTCTGGCGAAGCGCCTGGAAGTACCAGACCCGCTCCTACCGCTACTGCTTCTGGGACTCTGGGACGATCCTCTCAAACACTCTGGCGGTGGCCACAGCTGCAGGTCTGAGGGCCGAGGTTGCAGCTGGCTTCATCGATGAGCGCGTGGACCGTCTTCTGGGCGTCGACGGGAAGCAGGAGGGCACCCTTTGCCTCGTCTCTATCGGGCGTAGCGCGGAGGTTAAGGCCGGAGGCCAGCAGCTGCCCACGCTCGACGTAGACGCAGCTCCTCTTACTAGGGAAGAGGTGGAGTATCCCGACATCCACAGAATTCACAGCGCTTCGCATCTGACAAGTCGAGAGGAGGTGGGCTCCTGGCGTGGTTCTCTTCGACGAGAGCGTCTCACGCCTCACGGCCAGACGTTCCACCTGACGACCAGTCCCGAGCCGTCTAGGCCTCTGGGTGAGGTCATCCGACGCCGTGGTTCCACCCGACGATTCCGACTTGCCCCTATTGGTCTCGACCAGCTCGGCAGCATCCTCGTTTCCTCCACCCAAGGGTTTGAAGCCGACTTCCTCAACGGATCTGAGACAACCCTCCTGGACATCTACCTCATTGTCAACTCCGTGGACGGCCTCCCGTCTGGTGCATACTTCTTCCATCAACCACCAAGTAGTCTAGAGCAGCTCAAGGAAGGTTTATTTCGCAGGACCGCGGGCTACCTCTGCCTTGAACAGCCCCTGGCCGCGGAGGCCAGTGCCGTTGTCTTCTTCCTCTCCGACCTCCGAAAGGTCCTGAGGAGGTTCGGGAACAGGGGTTATAGAGCTGCCCAGCTGGAGGCAGGCGTCATCGGCGGAAGGATGTATCTCGCGGCCTACTCCCTTGGCCTGGGAGCCACAGGCCTCACCTTCTACGACGACGAAGTCACCACCTTCTTCGAGCCCCACGCTCAAGGGAAGGACGCCATCTTCGTCGTGGCCCTAGGTCGAGCAGGTAAGGTCAAGACCTCCGTCGTCAGCCTCGAATTGCCCCAGGTCTCAGTCCCCCGAGAAAGGGCATGAAGGTACCGGGTCTCTGGCTTCGAATCTGTTCCCAACCGCCCCCTCCGGCTCCCTGACATCCCCCAGAAGGACGGGGAAGAGATGGGCAACGAGGCTGTCGCTCTCCCTTTCTGCAATTAGGAACGCTAGCTTATTAAGGTGGAGAATCTGGGGGCTTTTCGTGCCATCCGACGACCCACGAACCAACGGGAACCCTGGGACCTCCGGCCAGAGTTGGGTCAATTCCACCATCCCATTCAAGGTCGGGGAGGGTACCAGCGGCCCGATGGTTCCCCTCTTGGCTCAGAGCGTGGGTTCGTCCCTTTCGCAGGTAGGCCTCATGGAAGCCATCTTCTCCCTTTCCGCAATGGTAGGGAGCTTCATCTGGGGCAGGGCCTCGGACGGATTACAGAGGAGAAGGGCTTTCATCCTGATAGGATTCGCGGGCACCGCCATAGCCCTCGTGATGATGGGGCTCTCCACCAGCTTCACGGAGATCATGGCCTTCAGGGCCCTTCACGGTTTCCTCATAGCAGCTTACGTCGCGGTTGCGGGCGCCCTCCTCATCGAGAGATCGAGCAGAGAGAGGCTGGGGCGGGATATGGGTTACATGAACATGGTCGGAGGCTATGCTTTCATTGGCGGCATGCTGCTGGGCGCAGTGGTCGTGGTCTTACTAGGGATCCGGGACCTCTTCTTCATAGCGGCCTTTTTGACCGCCACATCCCTGGGAGCCTCTGTCTTACTGATTAGGGAACCGAAAGCCATCATGAAAAGGGTCGAAATCCACGAGAACCTGGCCGACGTTCCCGTGCCCGCCCTGAATGTCATCGTCCAGAGAAGGCTCGTGCATTTGGGTGCCTTGATCCACCGGCCAAAGCTGACGCCGATTCGCAAACAGGTGCTTCTGTACCTTCTAGCCCTCTTCGGTGTCATGGTCGGTGGCGTAGCCACCTTTGCCCTCTTCCCCCTCCTCCTCTGGACATCTTTCGGCGCGAGTCCGGTGGTAATCTTCTTGGTACTGCTCGGAGGCTCCTTCCTTTCCGCTCTCTTCTACATGCCCATTGGTCGGCTGGCGGACCGGCTTGGGTTCAAAAGGATGCTGACCATGGGCCTAGGACTGCGCTCCTTGGTCTTCGTCTTGCTCGCGATATCTCTCCTTCTCTTTCAGAGCCTGCTTTTCGTAGGCTTCATCAACCTGCTAGCGGGAGTCACCTGGGCCTTCATCATGACGACGGGGCCGACAGCCCTCTTCCGGACCTTCGACATACAGAGACGAGGGGAGATGATGGGCTACTACAACATGTTCCTGGGATTGGGGTCAGCCGCGGGAGCCGCCGCGGGAGGTTTCATCGCCCATTTCTTCGGCTTTGTTACGCTCCTTACCTTCTCTGCGCTGATGACTGCTGTTTCGACCCTGGTCATTGGAAGGCTGCAGTTCCGATGAGGGAATTCCCGCCTCCTATGTCGCAAGAAAGTATAAAGTTGCGATGAGGGCTACCAAGTTCAGCGTCATGCCCGGGGACGAGGAGAAGGTGGACCTCGAGGATTTGGCTGTCAAGATCGAGCAGCTGGAGAAAGCTATGGACCGCTTAACGAGGCCGTACACTCAGCTGGTGGGCTACCTCGAGAGACTTCAGGAGATCTCCAGATCCTACTTCCGCCTGCTGGAGATGCTTCAGCGGTATGGCTCCCTCTCCCCCGACATGGCCATCCCGGAAATAAAGGACCCCATATCCCGCGAGATCATCAAGGCCCTCTTCGAGAAAGGTGGTCGGAACATCTCCCAGATCACGGAGGCCCTACGTGTCCGAAGGGGGACCGCTTCTAGAAGGATCGTGCGAGAGAGGCTCAAGGGCCTGGAGAAGAAGGGAGTGGTTGTGTCGACCCCAGGTTCGAGGGGAAGGGTCTACGATGTCTCAGAGGCTACAGTGCTCCGATGGTCCAGGGTGCTGGGGCTTGTGGCATCGGAATCGGAGGAGGTTCATTCGCGCTGAGAATCTATCCTGCCGAATCCGTATCTGGTCACAAGTGTCCACTTCGTTTATTATGGAGATCGGGGATGAGAAGTCGAAGGTGGATAGCATGGTAACAGAGGATGTCGAGGAAATGAAGGAGATGCTCTCCTTTATTTCCGCGGAGATACCCAAGCTCCTCACGGCCCTGACCGAATCCCTATTCGGAGGGGAGCAGACGAGCAGGTATGCTGAGGCGGTTTCTGACTTCTACAAGAGCCTCCGGGAGGCAGGAATGAGCGAGACGGAGGCCTTCGAACTCACCAAGGCTTTCATGGACAAGACCAACCTCGCGGCCCTGATTCAGAATCTCATCGGCACGAAGCGAGATCCCGGAGCCAAGATGGAGCGAGAAATCGGGACGTCAATCGAGGAATCCATCAAGGAGAAGATCAAGAGGAAGTTCGAGGAGAAGGGCACCAAGAGCGATGAGGAATGACGGAGGAACGTGAGGTCGCCCTCGTTGTCGCTTCAAAGGTTCCCTTACTTCTATTGCGGCTGGGGATGAGTATAGTGCGATTGGCCGTTGGCAGCCGCAGAGGAGCAGTTAGCTTCAGAAGAGCCCTAAGGAGGAATGGTGTGGAACCTGCCCTGGCCCGCAAGCTGACAGACCATTATCGTGACCAGTTCAATCTCATGAAGCTTGTTCAGATTGCCATGAGAACAGGTCGCTAGTGCTTGATTCCGCACGGCTCAGTTGAGACGTACAGTCTGGGACCGTACACCGTCGACAGTTGAAGAGACTCCGAAAGGTACTTGTAGCATAGCGTAACTCCCCCCCGCCATGGCGTCTCTGTCCGAGGCTAAGACACTGGGTGGCGTGGGTTCTATTCTCATCCTACTAGGATTCGTGCCATTCCTGGGAATAGTTGGATGGATATTGGTACTCGTTGCAATCAAGTACATCTCTGATTCCGTGCGGGATAGGTCAATATACGACAATGCTATCTGGGCAGTAATACTGGTCATCATCGCTCTCGTCGCGACGTCCCTCTTCATCCTGCTTCCTTTCGTCTTTAACGTCGCCTTGTTCCCCACCGACACCATTGATCCCCTTGACCCCGTTGGACTCTTTCTGTCGGTCTGGTTCATTGCAGGCCTGGTCGTCGGATGGATCTTTTCGTTAATCGCTGCGATTTTCCTGAAGAGAAGCTACGATTCCATTGCGGTCCGGGTAAGTGTCCCCATGTTCGGCACTACCGGCCTCCTGTTCCTAATCGGTTTCGCGACTCTGATAGTCCTCGTGGGCTTCCTCATACTGTTCATCGCAGAGATACTCCAGATCGTGGCGTTCTTCTCCATTCCCGACCAGCCACCGCAGGCAGCGCCGACGGCAACTCCTCCACCGCCCTCTGGATAGTCGCTGACTGGCGGGAGGATCCTGACCGATTATCGCTAGGGTTCACCCTGGCTGGGTCGCGATGGGCACGGGAAAGGCGAGATAGAGGGGGATACACGAGGCAATCGCCCCTCCGTCCTAAGTGTCCACCAGGGCTCTGAACCCCAGATAGGCTGTCACGACTCCAAGAGACGTCCCAGTAACCTCCCACAATCTGGAAGAGCGCCCCGACTATCCCCAGGGTGTAGACGGGTACCAGGGCATCAAGAGACCTCAGCCCAGGCATTATGTTGCCTCCGTCTTGCCACTTCGGGCCCTGGTTGAAGCCTTGTGCCTTTGGAACGTCCATCTCCTGCTGAACGGAATATCGGGACTATCGACCTTCTGAGTGCCGCTTGTACCTCTCGTCCGCGTAGCTCAAGAGGGTGAAACCTACCAAAAAGATGCCTATATTCCAACGGGCCAGACGGACCAAGTAATGGCGCCTGACGCCGCCGCGTCGATAAAGAGGAAGAAAGCCGAGAGGATTGCCCAGACGCCTATGGGGTACCACCAGACCTTCCCTCCCTTGGTGAACATCGGTGCAGAACGGGGTTCCCCCATCGATGTCCCGCACTTCTGGCAGAAATGGGCGTCGTCAGGATTCTCGTGGCCGCAGCTCCGGCATTTCACTTCGCTTCATCCTACCCAACATCAACACTTCCAGTGGTCGTGGCCAACGTGAGTTCCAGTACTGTTACCGCCTCCGTCACATTCGGGGTCTGGAAGGAGGCTCCAGTGCCCTGATACTTCGTTTCTTCGATGTTAACACTGCCTGTGGTAGCACTCGCTGATCCTCGAGCGCCCACCGTAGCTCCCAGGTTGAGGGTCACATCCACGGTCCCAGTGGTGGTCTGAGCGAGGACCGGGATGACCGCGCTGGGACCGTCGGATATGGTCATTGTCGTCTCGACGTTACCGGTGGTGGTCTGGAGGTGGAAACTGGAGTACGTGAATAGCGTCGGGCCATCCAGGTTCAACTCGACCGTACCGGTTGTGGTCTCCAAGCGTATGACGCCGACCATGGTCCCCGGGCCCAGATCGGCGGCTATAGTTCCAGTCGTTGAGGAGACGGTGATGCTCAAACCCGCCGCCTCGCTCACATGGACGTCGACTCCATAGCCGATTCCTCCCCATGGGAAGACAGCCGCTGTGGCGGGGAGGACGAGAGACGCGGTCGCTGATGAGCCCACCACCTCCGTCGTCCATCGTATTTCGTCGATAGCCCTCTGCTGATCGCCCCAGCCTGTCAGATTGACCCAGGCGAAAGCCAGGAACTCCTCTGTGTCCACGGCGGTTAGCGCGACCCGGCCCAGGGGATTTTGAACAGTTAGAGCCAAGGTCTCGACTGCAGCATCAGTCGGTAAGGAGTAGGTAACCTGCTCTCCAACCTGAGTCCATCCTCGGAGCAAGTTCTGGATCATGAAGGGAAGGGCAACAACGGGAGCAGCTATGAGGACCACGCTCAAGACCAACACGATGGTCTTTCGGTAGCCCTCCACTGCGGCGAAGAGCAGCAAGTAGATGAGGCCAACGAGAAGAGCAGCGCTCAGAGTCCCCACACCAAAGATCAGTAGCCGAGCCCCGATTAGATAGTCGATAGGCAGCAGGACTGCTGCCAGTATGGCCAGTACTCCCAGCGGGAACCACCAGCTAAACGGCGTAGTCCCGATTCTTATGCCGCGGGGCACAGGGCCCCTGCCTTCCTTGGCGAGGGACGCCCCGCAGCTCTTGCAGAACACAGCATCGTCAGGGTTTTCCGTACCACATTGTTTACAATACATATTATCCACGATTCCTCTTCCCATGCTTTACATCGGTGAATTCACGGGTCACAAAAACCACACAAGAGAGTTGAGACCTGCTGAGGGTCAACGTCGTGTCTCCCTTATAGAGCCCGTCACCGAACTTTCTTGATAAGCTCGATGTCTTCCAGCATGTTCTCGATGTCTTCCTCGTGCTCCACCTCATCCCCGAGGACTTCTGCCACCATGTGGAAGGTGATGGGATCCTTGTCCTTGACGGTCTCCAGCAGACTTCTGTAGAAGTCGATGGCACATCGCTCCCCCTCTAGGTTCTGCTTCAAGATGGCCGCCACGAACGGGTCCTCGGGAGCCTCATAACCGCAGTGAGTGGCCTTGTACCATTCCTCTGGCCTTAGCAGCGGCGTGCCGCCCAGCTGTATGATCCTCTCGGCAAACCTGTCCGCATGCTCAAGCTCCTCCTTGGCGTGCTCCTCCAGCTCGGCGACCACCGCGTCCCGCATGGGACCCTTCACCACCTTGGCCCCCATCCAGTACTGGTAGTAGGCCAACCACTCATCCGCCAACGCTGTGTTGAGCAGTTCGAGGAGCTTCTTCACATCCGTACGTACGATCTCAGTTCCCTTCTTTCCCATGGTCGCTTCCTCCCTTTGGACCTCGGAAACCTGCTGAATGAAACCTCCTAGAGGCTTCAGACCCGTGGAGTTCTCGGAACAATTTAATCCTTTTCTATGTATGCTTAGGTACCGCCGTGAAACTGGGGAGTGCATCCCCGGGGAAAGCCTCCGCAACAGATGGCCTAGAGAAGGGAAAGAGCGAGCTTCCTAGCAGCTGACCCGAGGGCATTGGCCCAGCTGAAGAGTCTTTTGCGGAATCTCCCCGGTGTACCCTGGTGGGCCCCGAGAGATTCAGCGACAAGCCAATGGGGGCTTTCGTCGCCAAACTCGGTTCGGACGTAGCTCTTCAGCTCAGCCGGATACCTGACGGGGTCCGTTCCCGACCAAATGCCGATATGAGATGCGAACATGCTTTTCACCTCTATCTCCTAATGAGGGTGGTCAGGTGGCTAGACTTAAGTGGAACCTTGTGGACACGTAGTGACCACGGGCAATGGGGCGAGGCCTGGGGTCTTGAATCCTCGTCAGCAGAATCCGTAAGGTTCATACGCGCGCCCGTCCTAGCGCATCCCCCTGGAGGAATGACTTGCCTGACGAAGTTCGAAAAACTGGAAGCATAGTGCATGTGGAGATACCCTGCAAAGACAGGGCAAGGGCCAAGAAGTTCTACGGCCAAATCTTCGGCTGGAAGTTCGATGACGTACCGGAGATGGACTACACTCTCTTTGAGCCAGCAAACCCGCCGGGAGGCGGGCTTTACATCCCCACGGAGAACATGCCCGGGGGCGTGCTGAACTACTTCCTTGTCGACTCCGTTGATGGGACCTCGAAGCAGATCGAAAAGGCCGGTGGTACCATACTCATGCCTAAGCGGGAAGTGCCCAACATGGGCTGGTTCGCGGTCTTCAAGGACCCGGAGGGCAACGTCCAGGCTATCTGGCAGAGCGCGCCCACACCCCAAGAATAGACAGAGCGACGCACGAACTCCGCTCTGAGACAATGCGTCTCAGTGGGAGCCATTCGCGATGGGAGGGGGCAGCTCTTCCCCTCCCTCGACATGGGCAGTCAAGTTAACGAATGTCAGAATCATCTGGAGTCGCGGTGAAACTCAAGAGCGGATACACTGACCGAATCGCTTGGGCAAGCGGAGACAAGCGGTCCCATCCCGTCCGTTCCGTCGCCTCTATCATTAGGCGGTCGACATAGGGGTTCTTTATAGGAGCCCCCCTCTCCCTCCACGGGGTGTGGAGCCGCAAGATGTAGCCTCCATGATTGGAGGAGGCTGAGGCTCTGCCGCCTGATGGTGGTCGAAGGGGCCACTGCAGTATGGGCGGAGGTGGAATGAGTGTCGACTGACACGCCAAGGGGCTCGAAAACCGAGGAATACTGGCGCAGACAGCGGCAGCTTTTCCCGAAGTTCTTCTGGTCGGAGGAGACCCACCTAGCGGACATTGTCATATCGGGGGCGAAAGGCTCCCTCCTCTTCGATGTGGAGGGAAAGCGTTACATCGACCTCACGAGCCAGTGGGCCACTAATAACGTTGGGAACGTTCACCCCGAAGTAGTCAAGGCGGCCATCGAGGGGCTGGAGCGATATGGGTTTCTCATACACTTCCTGCACCCCCACGTGCCCATGTACGACCTGGCGGAGCGCCTCGTGGACGTCGCCCCCTCTCGTCGTTTGAAGAGAGTACTCTACGAACTCTCAGGGACAGGAGCTGTGGAGGGGGCGGTGAAACACGCCGTCGGGGTTAAGAGGAGGCCTTTGGTCCTGAGCTTCATAGGCCAGTACCATGGCCTCTCCTTTGGCACCGTCAACCTTGGCTCTCTGGATGCGGCGGAGAGGGCCTACTTCGAATCCTTTCAGGGCGGGGTAGTGCACGTCCCATACCCATTCACGTACCGACGACCGAGGGGGATGACCGAGGAGGAGTGGGGAGATTTCGCTTTGGGGTACATCGAGGACTACGTGCTGGAGTACCTCGCCCCTCCAGACAGAATTGCGGCGGTTCTAGTGGAGCCGATTGCCTGCGAGGCAGGTGTCTGGATACCTCCCGACAACTTCCTACCCGGGTTGAAGAAGCTGTGCGAAGAGCATGGATGGTTCCTGATCGACGATGAGGTGGAGACAGGTTTTGGCCGCTCCGGGGCTATGTGGGCCATCCAGCACTGGGATGTAGAGCCGGACATGGTGACCATAGGAAAGGGGCTCAGCGGGGGCATCCTTCCCATCGCAGCTGTCCTCGGCACAGACGAGGCCTTGGGAACCGAGGCCATAGCGGCTGGAACAACATTCGGAGGTCATCCCGCGGCGTGCATGGCGGCGACGGCTTGCCTCGAGGTCATCCAACGGGAAGGACTCGTCGCCAGGTCGGCACGTCTGGGTGAAGAGGCACTGAGGCGTATGAAGGAGTGGCCGGACCGATTCTCCGTGGTAGGCGACGTTAGGGGCAGGGGCCTCCTGCTAGCTGTGGAGTTCGTGAAGGATCGCGAGACGAAGGAGCCAGATCCCGCTTTCACTCGGCGAGCGTTCTTCAACTGCGTCCGGCGGGGGGTAGTTCCCCTCTACGGTTCGGGGGACTGGTTCCTCCGAATCGAGCCGCCACTAACCATCGAGGACGAGTTTCTGAACCAGGCGTTGGAGACTATGGAGAAGGCCATCGAGGCCTCTGCTAGTGAGGAGTAGCCTCATCGGGCAACTGGAACGGCCACCACGAACTGTCGGTCTATCTGGAAGGCGGAAAGATCCATCGCCTTCTCGAAAACCGCTGTGGAGACCCTCTGCTCTGGTCCCAGGTCCGGATCATGGAACACCACGGCCTCCTCCTCGAACCGAAGAACCACGACCCAGTGGAGAACTCCGTCTGGGTAGTCGGCATCCGGAGCGTATGCGGACTGGTCGACCATGACCACAGCGGGGGAGCCATCATCCGTGGCTCTTCGGACGAGTTCCAATTCAACAGGGCCGATGCGAACGTCAACCCCTTGAGAGAGGGCCGTCCGCCGGAAGTGCTGGGAGTAGAGGCGGGCCCAGGCAGCAAAGGCCTTGACAATGAGGCCGAGGAGCCCTCCGAATCTGAAGTGCACCCGGAAATCAGGACGCTCCTTGTACAACTTGACCCGAAGACCATGTCTGGAGAGGGCCGTGGCTAGTCCGTAGGCCTCCGTCATGCCGAAGGGGAACAACCATGTGCGAATCCAATCCCTCATCTCCGACTTAGGACGGAGCTCTTGGAGGCCTAGATAGTGCCCCCTGACCATGGCCACACAGGCGGGGCCGCAGCTTCCTATCATCATCTGATGCAGATAGGGGACAAGGGGTGGTGTCGCGCCGTTAGCTCCCGTCCTGGCAGCTTGGTCAAGACCTATCGCCGATCTGTCGTCAGAAGACATCTCGTAGACGTAGACTCTTGACCCGTCGTCCCGGGCGACCATCGGCCATCCTGGAAGGGTGAAGGAGTTGGACACGATCCGGGCCCCCGGACGTAGCTGACGTGCCAACCGTGGCAAGAGGCTCTCGTTTGTCTCTTGGAGAAGATAGAGGAAGACGACGTCGGCTTCATGCAGGTCCACCTTGAATAGGTTAGTCCATTGGAACGTGAGATCCCGATGAGCACGGAGGAGCCGCGCCTTCGCTCGACACATGAGGACCCACCACGGATTGATGTCGACTCCGACGCCTCTGACCCGAGCCCGCTTCCAGGCCCGGAAGAGGATGCGGCCGTCACCGCAGCCCAGGTCGAACACCTTATCTCGAGGCCGGAGGGCCGCCAGCTCTATCATGCGGTCCGCCGTTTGCCGGGATGTTGGGAACCAAGGGGCTCCCCAGACAGTTGGCAGGGCGAAGGACAGGAACAAGAGGAGAATCGCGAAGAGAAGAGGAAGAAAGGGGCGAAGAACCTCCTGCGGCGTCATCGGGACCCACTCTCAGCGCCCTTTCCCTTCGGCCTCCTGAGGATTGAACGGAGGGATCTTCCGATGATCCAGGGCATCGCCGCTCGCCTCGATACTCGCACCTCTCGAAAGGCATCGTCGATCCGCTTCCACTCCTCATGTGTCAGGCGCCAGTCCAAGGCTCCGGCGATATCCTCTACATGGGATACCTTCTTGACGCCTGGAATTGGAAGGACTGAGGGTGACCGTATTAGCCAGTTGAGAGCAACTTGCACCGGACTTTTCTCCCTGGCCGATGCGACCTGTCTCAGGACCTCAAGGGCAGGCTCTGCCCTCCGAAGGTTGCCCGGGGCAAACAGGGAGTTGATGGATCGTACCAAGTCCCTCGGCAGGGAGTCTCGTGAGTACTTGCCAGTAAGCAGGCCCTGACCCAGGGGGCTGTAAGCTATCAATGTCACGCGTTCCCGCTGAACATAGGGGAGAAGCTTCCGTTCTGGCTTGCGACGAAGGAGGCTGTAGTGCACCTGGTTCGACACTATATCCTCAGATGCCAGGGCCTCCCTTGCCTTCTGAAGTCCTCTCACTCCCACGTTGGACACGCCGATATAGCGGACCTTCCCCTTTCGTACCAGGCGCTCCATGGACCGGACCAGGCGGCCGATGGGGAGGAAGGGGTTGGGGAAGTGGAGCTGGTATAGGTCGATGGTGTTAGTCCCTAGACGTCGGAGGCTCGCCTCAGCCGCCTTCTCTACCCCCCGCGCAGTTGCGTGCGACGGTAGGACCTTCGTCGCAATGAACACCTGTTCCCGCCGCCCGTTCAGCATCTCTCCGATGAGCGCTTCAGAGCGGCCACCACCGTAGGCCTCCGCGGTGTCAAAGAGGTCTATTCCCAGCTCAAGGGCCCTGTCAAAAGCCTTCCGGACGTCGCTCTTGTGGTAGGCCAGGTCCCATCCCCAGGCGTAGCTTCCCCACTGCCACGTGCCGATCCCTATTGCAGAAACCTTCTCTCCGGTCCTTCCGAGCTGAACTTTCTCTACCGTGGACAACGTACCTCCCTCGACGTCTACTATATCACCAGATGTCCGAAGCATGGGTGGGGTCCGATTTCCCCAGTGTCGGGAATAAGCGAGTCCATACGATGAAGATTTCTTGATGGATTTAAGGTCTTGGTCCGCAAAGAGTTTAGGAGGGGAGGAACTCCCTGAGCCCAACCACGCCGTGGGGTAAGGATGCCCTCAGCAAACGCCCATGCCACAGCAAACAGACGCCTAAAGGTAATGATATCAGATTTCGATGGGACCATAGTGAGGGAGGACATCGCCGAGCTCGTCCTTAAACGGTTCAGTGCAGGAGGATGGGAGCTCTACGACCTCCTCCTAAGGGAAGGCAAGATAGGTCTCGAAGAATGTCTCTCCGAGCAGTATCGGACCATAAGGGCCAGATCCAGGAAGGGGATATTGACGGAGATAGCGGCCCACTGCGACCTCCGAGAGGGGGCCACCGAGCTAATGGGGCTCTGCGATAAGGTGGGCATACCCTTCGTGATTGCGAGCGGGGGTCTGGACTTCTGCATCCGGCACGTACTCAGAGCGTTCAGACCGGGGCTCGTAACGCTAATCTGTCCGAAGACTCGCTTCACCAAAATGGGCATCGAGGTGACCTTTCCGAAGGGGTTCCGAAGGGATGGCCCTATGGACTTCAAGGAAGCCCTGGTCGCCCATTACAAGCAGGACGGGTACAAGGTGATCTACATTGGCGACGGCGTGAGTGACTTTGGAGCCGCCCGCAGGTCTGACGAGGTCTTCGCCATCAAAGGCTCAGCCTTGGAGAGAAGGTGCGTCGACGGTCATCTCCGCTTCACTTCGGTCGACGACTTCTGGCCCATCATCAGATCTGTAAGGGAATCGACCTTGTAAGCGAGGGAGCCACGAAGGTCTAAATCCGTTCGAGTCATACCAAGCTTGGACATAGCCATGAGGGTCGACTTTCATCATGGCCTTCATATCGCGACCCTGAGGATCCTCTTCGTCGCCGTGACCTTTGCTTCGAAGCTGCCGCGAATGGGCGCCCGGGAGGGATGAAGTGGGCTGGAGCCTGAAGGAGATGCCAGGCTTCTGGGTGGGAGGCCTGAGCCTCATTATCTACCTCGTCCTGGGCTATCTCCTCCTTGGGGCCAGAGGAGATCCCGTCGCCCCATGGCTCAGGCAACCCCTCTCTGTGGCCACCGCCTCCGCCAATGCCCTCACGCTGTTCCTCCTGGGGGCCGGATGGTTCTTCATAAGGGCGGGGAATCCTCGGCGTCACAGGCTCCTCATGATACTGGCCCTTCTCTCGATATCAGCCTTCCTCATCCTCTACGTCACAAGGCAGTATCTAGTGGGCACCCTGGAGTTCGGTGGCCCCGACTCCCTCTACTACTTCGTGTACCTGCCCCTCCTAATCCCCCATCTAGCGATATCGGCTGCTTGCGTACCTCCAGTCCTCTACAACGCTATAGTCGGCCTGACTAGGGAGATGGGTGAGGTGCGCAAGACCATCCACCCCCGGGTGGGCAGGATTGCCATTCCACTATGGATGCTGAGCTCAGGCCAGGGACTGGTGATCTTCGCCCTTCTCCAGTACTACGCCGTGGTGTGAGATACCAGTCTTCGGGAAGGGTAGCATTCGATGGGCGAGAAAGGACGAAGTATATGAAGCCGATACCCGAAAGGACGCCAGCCCAGCCCACGGTTGAGTGATAGTGAGACGTTGGAATAGAAAGCCGCTGACGGTCCCTTTCATGCTCCTAGGGATCCTCTCCCTGATATTCGCGCTATACGCAGGGCTACTGCGTCTGGAGTGGAGCATTCCCCCCTTCCCTCCCAGCCTTACAGGAGTGCACGCGCCCCTGCTTCTCTCCGGGTTTCTAGGAACCCTCATCGGGTTAGAGAGGGCTGTGGCATTGGACAAGTCGTGGGCGTATCTGGGCCCAGTGTTGAGAGGTCATGGGGGCCTTGCTCTAATCCTGGGCTTCCGCAACTTGGGAGGAATCAGGGTCCTCATGGGCAGCCTGGTGCTAGTGACAACCCTTGGCTTCATGCTGTATCGGCGGCCCCAGGCCTTCATGGCCGTCATGGTCCTGGGGGCCACTGCGTGGGTCGTCGGGAACGGCCTGTGGCTCATGGGATGGCTTCGTCTTCTCCATGATATTCGCCCACGCCCCCATCATCTTCCCCTCGGTCCTTGGCCTGTCAGTTCAGTACAGCGGGACTTTCTACGTGCATGTTGCCGTGCTCCACATCTCACCCCTGCTGAGGGTGGGAGGTGACCTATCGGCCTGGTCACCCGGACGCATGTGGGGTGGAATGCCTAACGCCGCAGCCATCTTGCTGTTCCTGGTGAACACTCTGAGGATGTCCGTACGCTGTCAGGAACCCACAAGACCTTCCACGGGTTGATGGAAGGACCCTCGCGGCCTCCGAGGGAGACGTGAGGGGAACACACTTCAATCTGTCATCCACTTTTCATGGAAGAGAAAGTCCCTCTTCATGTCGTGCCAATGCCGGCTGCTCATATAACGCTCGGGAAGCACCGTCTTGAGGTATTCCACATATTCCTCTCTTTCAATGGGCCTGCTTCCTCGCATGAGTGGGTGGCCATCCAGGTCGTAAGGGAGGTACACATATCCTAGGCGCCCTGTATCCGGGTCCCGCTCTCTGAAGTCTGCAAACTCCTTCAGCCCTCTGAATCGGAAGAATCTCCTGTCCGGGAGGCGCAGGAGGTCTTCTGGACCGAGCCCGCTCACCACCTCCCCTCTCCCTTGGATGCGGTTCAAAATCTGCTCGGCTCCCCGCCTGTCGCATCCCGACCTCGCCATGATGACGGCCAGGTTGACCTCCCGCACCTTACCCTTGACCTCCCGGATGTAGATGGCCTGGGCCTCGGCGTTGCCAAGGGTCTTGAATACCCCCTTCACATGCTGGCCGCTCAGTTCGCTGCCGAACATCTCCAGGCCCCTGGGAAACCACATGTTCACCGTCCTCTGCAGTTCCCCCATTCCGAAGTTGCCGCCGTCCTGGATGGCGGCCACGGCGATGGCCTTCATGAGTCGCTCTCCCGCTGCCAGGTGGTAAGACTCCTCCATCCAGCGCATGAAAGGCATGCTGAGGGCCATGGGAGCGTACAGGAAGTGGTGCTGCATTTCCAGCTGATACTTGCCCACCCTGTCGATCAGAGCTAGGAAGGTCGCGGTGTCTAAGAGACTTCTGAACTCGATGTTGAAGGCGTCTAGGACATGCTCCCCAGGGCGCGTGGCGAAAAGCTCCTCCAGGGTCTCGGAGGCGAAACGATGGCCGTCCCGTTGATCCCATGTGGGGTCCAGGGTGAGGACGCCAGCCATCTGATAGTGATGGCGCAGTTCCTCCACGCACACTCGCTTGGCGGCGAAGCTGATGGATTCAATGCTATGGCTGTCACCATCCGTCCTGTGGATGCCTTCCACAAGTTCGCCATCCATTCCCGTGAAGCCGCCCCTGTCGAGCCGCGAGTACACCATGCGGTGCTGCTGGATGCTGCCCAGTTCGGTGGAAGCCTGGGCCTTGATGATTCTCAATGCTAACTGAAAGCGGACATCGTCCATCTCCTCTGCTCGGTGAACGCGACGGCCAAGGTCAGCGGTCTCTCGGGTGGCCCCCACTACCTTGGAGGCAAAGTTCCCAAAGGCGTCGGGTTTGGCAAAGATGACGGAGAGGTTCGTTGGAGATAGGTTGGGATAGAAACGCTTCCAGTTGTGGACGTCTGAGACCTCAGGGAGTTCAGGGAAGTAGGTGTCCTGCCATTGATTCGCCTCTTCTTGCCAACTCCCGGGCAGGGGCTCCAGGCGGAAGCCGTCGAAGAGGGCCATCGCTACGATATAGCTGTTATGTGATTAGAAGGTTTTGGACATGCTCCAACCCCAAAGCTAGATATGCGGGAGGATGATGCGCCGTCTCCGTGGAAACGTCCCCGCCGTCCTTCTCCTGGCAGAGGCCGTCGAAGGGACTGGGGGCCCATTCTCATGTAGCTGGCCCTCGCCAGCAGCTCCACCTGGGTGGAACGCCACCCTCATCCTCGCGGCCAAAGTCATAGTGGTACAGTCAGCTGCCCGGGACGAGGTGGAGGTTTCGCCGAGGGACTTCATGAAGGCCGGGGTTCCGGTGACGATGGTTACCCTCGTCGTCTCCACCCTCCTCCTCTCCTTCCTGCTGCCATTCTGAGAAGGCACTCCAGGCCTGGTGAGCAGTAGGAATGTGGGTCCGGTCACGGACGTTCGGACTTTGGTGATGAGACCGCCTCCGGAATGCCTTCCGTGGGGGCCTTGCCCTTCCACGAGTAGATGGCGATCCCGGCCAAGGTGACGATGGCCCCCATGCCCGCCATGGGGTGCAGAGCCTCCGAGGCCACAGCGTACCCCAGAAGCAGGGCCACAATCGGGATGATGAAAGTGATGAAGGACATCGTCGTCACAGGAATCGTCTTGAGGAGGCGCAGGTAGCCCACGAAAGCCACCACGGAACCCAGGACGGCGAGGTAGAGGATGGATAGAACGCCTTCTGGCCATCCTGGGGCTTCCAAAGGCTCTCCCGCCCCCAAAGACCACAGCAACAGGCCAGTGGCGCCGATGGCCATCGCGACAGCGTTCCACGTGTATGGGCTGGCATGACGGCCCCATCTCTTCATGGCAACGGAAGCGGCGGAAGCACAGGTGGCACTCAAGACCACGGCCAGCATCGGCAGGATTTTTTCTGGGCCCACCTTCCCTAGTTCACCGCTGAAGACCAGGACGATGCCCCCAAAGCCCATGGTGATTCCCGCCACCTTCACCGCGGTCAGCCTCTCCTCCTGGATCACGCCGTGGGCAATCAGCGCTGTCTGGAAAGGCATGGTGGCGAAGAGGACGGCCGCCAACGCTGATTCCACGCCATTTGCCTCGGCCCAGTAGATGAGGCCGTAGTCGAAGGTGAACATGACGATACCCACGAAGAGGACAACGCTCCACTCCAGCCTTCCGCGGGGCCACGGGGCACGTACACCGAGGGAGAATACGACGAGGAGCGTCGCTGCAATGAGGAAGCGGAGGGAGGCCGCCAGGAGAGGCGGCGCACCCTCTAGACCGATCTTGATGGCCAGCCATGTGCTCCCCCAGATGATGCATAGCATGCCATAGATGCCGTACTCTATCGACGAACGGCCACTCACGCGTCCACCGAGGCGATGGTCTCGAAAAAGCTTTCGTTCGTCCAGACGGAGTTCTCTTCGCACACCACCAAAGACCCAAGCGGTCTCGGTAGAATGTGAAGGCCTCCTCCATGTCATACCCATCGATGACTACGTGGCCGATGCCCTGAACAGTCTGGCTACGGATCACGCCCTTCTGGATATCGTGTCCAACACTGCAACATAGTCCTCCAGGGAGAACCCTGGGGAAGAGCCGATGGCCTGGCGGATGGAGAGGGAGGCGGAGGTGACCCAGCAGGCGTTGAGAATCCCCACCCTAGCCAGTAGCCCCCGCTCCAACGTGAACGACGACCCCAGGTTCACTCCCACAAGGTAGGCCGCTTGCGCCATGCGCGCCCAGTCTGCCGACCCTGGGACGCCCTTCCCTTGCAGGAAGGTGGCCAACTTGCCCGCGTAGGTGTCGAAGTCCACCTTGCCGCCCTCCCACTCCTGCACGTACTCGAAGCAGCCAGCGTTGGCGCAGACCCCGATGGTGACGCTTCCCACCACATCCCGCAACCGCTTGCTGGTGGACTCGAAATCCTCGCGCTTGAGGTCCTCCGTCGCTGCAGTGAGGTAAAAGGCGTGGGACAACATCTCAAAGAGGGCCTCCCCGGCTCCCTCCGCCTTCCCGATAGCCAGGTCCCTGGCTAGGGTCTCCGCGGCACGAGACAGCTTGCCTCCAACCTTCAGGAAGGCGTCCAGGTCCCTGGCGTCTCTGACCAGGTTGTCGATCAGCCTCTTGGAGTCCCCCTTCCATCCTGGGTGCCAGAGAAAGTCGTGAAGCTGCCTCCCGTCCTCAGAGAGTCTCTTGTCAATCTCGGAAAAGGTCGCCATGATGTCCCCCGATTGCTAAGGCTGGCGGTTGTTTAAAGGCTTATCCCGCGGCGAGAGCCTCCAAGGCAAGAGCGTTGAGACCCAAGAGGTAACATACGTTCCTCCGTTCCCATTATACTCGCCAGCTCTAGTTGCAGCCAATGGAATCACACTGCGGCTCGCCTGGGCTTTGCCATCCAGAATTGCGGGGATGCTCAAGACGACTGCCCTCATACAAGCACGTGAAGGCCCCCCCCCAAAGACCCTATGCCACCGACCACCTATCACCGTTCGGTGGACTGGGCTTTATGGAAGGCGCAGGGGCTAGCGCCTGTTAAGGGCGATGGCCTCTCGGACCCACGCCTGAATAACCTCGGGTTGAACGTCCTCCTTGGACCTCACTTTCAGGTGTCTCATGCCCTTTCCAGTTCCTTCAAGCAGTCCATCGGAATCTGTCAGCGCGGACCCCCGGAAGAACTGGAGCCTCAGATAGTCCTCGTGGTCGTTGATGGAGCAGACGTTCCCATCCTTCACGTAGGTAGGGAAGCCCCACTTGACTGTCTCCTCCACGGGCCCGGCCTCAAGGATCAGCCGGCGGAGGACCTCAGCCAGAGGTCGCAGTTTGGCGTCCAGCCTGATGAGGTAGGCCCCTACGCTCTTCCCCTCGTTCTGTTTCATGCTCTCGCCTTGACAATGGTCCTCCTTGCCTTAACTCTCTCGCTGAGAACTCGATCACTCAGTCGGGCTGAAGGCCAGTGAAGAGTGCAACAGCTCCACCTCCTGTGACCTGAAACCGCGACCAAGCCCATTGGCCGAGACCCGGAAGTAGGTCCCCGATGACGAAACCTGGGCCACACGGGAGCATTGGTCAAAGGGTTTAACTCCCTCTCGCCTACGACCATCGATGACCGCCAAGCTGACAGAGAAAGCAGTTCGTCTGATTGAAGGCAAGAACTTCGCTCACCTAGCTACCCTCATGCCGGACGGTTCACCCCACGTGAGCCCCATGTGGCTGGACAGGGAGGGCGACTTCATCATGATGAACACGGCCCAGGGCCGTGTCAAGTGTCGGAACGTCCTGAGAGATCCGAGGGTGGCCATCTCCATCAACGACCAGAAAGACCCGTACGACAGGGTGATCATAACCGGACGCGTGGTGGAGGTCACCACCGAGGGGGCGCGGGATCACATCAGCCGCTTGTCCAGGAAGTATACTGGAACCAGCTTCCAGCTAATCCCAGGGCAGGTCCGGGTGATCCTACGGATCGAGCCCGAAAGGGTGATCGACTGATGATGCAGGTGGTCGCCCGAATTGTCACAACACCGGGAATCCTGAAGCGGATGAGGAATAACCTTTGGCGTGCACAGTGCACGTGCACCCGCAATCAGGCAAAGCCTTAGGTATATCGGCGGGCATTCTTCGACTCCGCTCAGAGGGTGTACTATGGGAAAGGTGAAGGAGAACAGGATTCGCTCACCGAGATTGCTGCTGGCTTCAACTCCCAAAGATGTGAGCGACATAGCTGAAGAAGTGCTTGGCCGGGCCCGCGGGTTCCTGCAGGACATCCTGAAGGTGAAGGGTCCCAGGACGGTCAACAACACAATGGCCCTCTTCGATGAACTCCTCCGGGAAGTATCAGTGGTCGCCGACCAGGGAGACAGCCTCTCCAACCTCCACCCTGATGCAGAGATGAGGGAGGCGGGGGAGAAGGCCCACCAGGCGGCAAAGAGCTTAGAGACAGAGCTGTCCCTGAACCGGGAGCTGTACGAGGCCTTCGCTGCGCTTGACGTGGAACGGGAGGATGAGGAGACACGCTACGCTGCTTTCAAGATCCTGAGGGACTTCCGTAGGGCCGGGGTCGACAAGGACGCGGCTACCAGGAGGAAGATCAAGGAACTCAGGGACGAGATCATCGCCATCGGCCAGGAGTTCGAGAGGAACATCCGTGAGGACGTGAGGTCCATCAAACTCGACGGCCCAGAGGAGCTTGATGGCCTCCCCGATGACTTCACGTCTTCCCACCCACCAGGTGATGACGGCAAAATCACCATCACCACCAACTACCCTGACCTCTTCCCCGTGATGAAGTACGCCAGGAGGGCGGAAGTGCGTCGCCGTCTTCAGGGAGAGTACCTCAATCGTGGCCATCCGGTCAACATCGAGGTCCTTGACAGGCTACTGGAGAAACGACATCAGCTCGCCAAGATTCTGGGTTATGACAGCTATGCTGAGTACATCACGGAGGACAAGATGATCGGCAGTGCAGGGGCGGCCTCCGACTTCGTAGACCGGGTCGCTTCCATGGCGGCGAACGTGGCAACAAAGGACTATGCCCTGCTCCTGCGGCGGAAGAGGAAGGACGATCCCAAGGCCGAGAGGCTAGAGCCCTGGGAGAGGCTCTACTACTCGGAGCTGGTCAAGGCGGAGGAACACGGCTTCGATTCGAAGGCCCTCCGGGCCTATTTTCAGTTCGAGAAGGTCTTGGAGGGGCTTCTCTCCCTCACCAGCACACTCTTCGGCGTACGCTACCAACAGGTGAAGGACGCCGAGGTCTGGCACGAGTCAGTCCTGGCATACGACGTCTGGGAGGACGGCGAAATCCTTGGCCGCTTCTATCTGGACCTGCACCCGAGGGAAGGGAAGTACACCCATGCCGCTTCCGCCCAGGTCGTGAGAGGCGCCGCGGAGGTCCAACTCCCTCAAGCCCTCCTGATGTGCAACTTCCCCGACCCACGGAAGACAGAGGGGGCGGCGCTGATGGACTATGAGGACGTGGACACTTTCTTCCACGAGTTCGGCCACCTCCTCCATGCCATCTTCTGCGGCCGCGTCAGGTGGGCCGAGAACGACATGAACTGCCTGGAGTGGGACTTTATCGAGGTGCCATCCCAGATGATGGAGGAGTGGATAAAGGACCCGGACGTGCTCCAGAGCTTCGCGGTACACTATAAGACGGGAGAGCCGATTCCAAGAGACCTGGTGAGCAAGCTGAGGAAAGCCAACGCCGTCGCCCGAGGCCTGGGGGTTCGGCGGCAGATGGCCTTGGCCGCTTTGAGTCTGAGCTACTACAACCGCAATCCGAAGGGCCTGGACACCACCTCTCTGGCAAAGGAGATACACTCCAAATACGACCTGCTGCCCTGGTACGAGGGTACCCACTTTCATTGCGGCTTCGGGCACCTGAACGGCTACTCGGCCATCTACTATACCTACATGTGGTCCCTGGCCCTCCAGAAGGACATGTTCAGCGTCTTCCAGAAACATGACTCCCTCTTGGACCCAACGGTGGCCCTAAAGTACCGGAAGACAGTCCTCGATCCCGGGAGCAGCAGGCCTGCTGCCGAGATTGCGAGGGGCTTCCTAGGGCGGGAACCCCGCTTCACGGCTGTCGAGGCCTGGATCAGGGAGTCCTATACCTAGGAATTCATCCTGCCTCCTGGCCCGACGTGCTAGATAGTTCAACTCGAGTGTCTCCGCTCTGGGATATGGGGACCAAGAGCCTCTGGGGTAGGGTCCTTACCTATGGGCCTGGCGACTAGCTGCCCAACCGCCAGCTCATCCGGAACTCCCCATTGACCTTCGGGTAGTGCCTCATTCCTCTGCTCCTCCGGCTCTTGGAGGACCCCAGCTCCGACATCCTTCAGAGTTGCATGAAGACCGTCACGGAGTGCTCAAGGTCCTCGGGGTGTTGGAGGAGCATGTGATAGTCACTCTATGTCCTCTATTCAATCACGATTCCACGGTCCAACGGCTCCTAATGTGGGACGCGCTCGCGGAAGAGACAGGGAAGCTTTTAAGGGCAGGAGCCTGTAGGAATCTCCAGAGCCTGATACCCCCTGGGTTCACGAGGTGGAGCATGCGCTCGAGGGTTCATGACTCCCTGGGCACGCTGGATCGTTTCGATACAGGCCGCGGAAAGGCTTCCATCTATCGTCTCGAAAGGTTGGAAGAACAGGGTATCGGCAGGGTCTCCCGCCTTCCCTTTTCGCTGAAGGTCCTCCTAGAATCGATGCTCCGCAACGAGGACGGCTTCGAGGTTACGGCGGATCACATCTCCGCCCTGGCCCAGTGGAACCCTCGTAGCCCCGGGGGGATCGAGATACCGTTCAAGCCCGCCCGGGTCATCCTTCAGGACTTTACTGGGGTTCCAGCCCTCGTCGACCTGGCAGCCATGAGGTCCGCCCTGCGACGCTTCGGGGGAGACCCGGCCCTCTTGGAGCCACAGATCCCCGTGGACCTAGTCATTGACCACTCGGTCCAGGTGGACCGATTCGGCAGCCCGGAGGCCCTGGGATTCAATGCCGAGATGGAATTCCGTCGCAACCGGGAGCGCTACGAGTTCCTCCGTTGGGGTAAGAACGCGTTCAGGGGGCTCCACGTGGTGCCTCCGGCTACGGGCATCGTGCATCAGGTAAATCTGGAGTACCTGGCACCAGTGGTGATTCTCCGTGATGATGGCAACGGGCCTCTGGTCTTTCCCGATAGCGTGGTGGGTACCGACTCCCATACTCCAATGATAAACGGCATCGGAGTGGTCGGATGGGGCGTGGGTGGCATCGAGGCCGAGGCTGTCATGCTGGGCCAGCCCGTTTACATGCTGACCCCTGAGGTGATCGGTTTCGAGCTCTACGGTGAGCTTTCGGAGGGGGCGACGGCCACGGACGTGGTGCTCACAGTGACGGAACTGTTGCGCCGGAAGGGCGTCGTCGGGAAGTTTGTCGAGTTCTATGGGGAGGGTATCGAGGGCATGAGCGTGCCTGACCGCGCTACCATCAGCAACATGTCGCCGGAACAGGGGGCGACCATGGGATACTTCCCCATCGACGATAGGACCCTGGAGTACCTCCGCCTGACGGGGCGTAGTGAGGAACAGATCGAACTCGTCGCGAGGTACGCCAAGGAGCAGGGCCTATTCCGCACAGAGGGGACGCCAGCCCCTGAATTCACGGATACCGTCCACCTAGACCTGTCGACGGTGGAACCCAGCCTGGCCGGGCCGAAGAGGCCCCACGACAGAGTTCCGCTGTCCAGAATGAAGAGGGCCTTCGGTCAGGCCCTCACGGCGCCGATATCCGAGCAGGGCTTCGCCCTAGAAGAGGATGCCCTTAGGCGTACAGCCACCGTGTCGTACGACGGTCAGAGCTATGTGCTGGGTCACGGAGCCGTGGTCATCGCCGCCGTCACGAGCTGCACCAACACTTCGAATCCTTCCGTAATGCTCGGAGCAGGACTTCTGGCGAAGAAGGCCGTTGAGAGAGGCCTGAAGGTTCCGCCCTTTGTCAAGACGAGCTTGGCCCCTGGATCTGGCGTGGTTACTGCGTACCTGGAGAGGGCAGGCCTGATGTCCTACCTGCAGCGCATCGGCTTCTACCTGGTGGGCTACGGCTGCACCACCTGCATCGGGAACAGCGGTCCTCTACCTCCAGAGGTGGACAGGGCCGTGGCTGAGGGGGACCTGGTCGCGGCCGCGGTCCTGAGCGGGAACCGCAACTTCGAGGGGCGCATCCACCCTAGGGTCAGGGCTAGCTACTTGGCCTCACCCCCCCTAGTGGTGGCTTATGCCCTGGCTGGCACAACGGACATCGATCTGGTCAACGAGCCGCTTGGGTTTGACGGAAAGGGAGGCCCGGTATACCTCCGCGACATCTGGCCCACTCAGCGGGAGGTTCGTCAGGCCATCGCCACGGCGGTCTCCCCCGAGCAGTTCAAGGAGAGATATGCCCAGGTGTTCACCGGAAATGAGACCTGGAACAGCATCAGTGGCGTCGATGATCTAGTCTACCCATGGGACCCGGAGTCCACGTATATCAAGGAGCCCCCCTTCTTCGCGGAGCTGACGCTGGATCCGAAGCCCGTTCAGGACATCCAGGATGCTAGAGTGCTAGTGATGCTAGGCGACTCGGTTACGACGGACCACGTCTCACCAGCAGGGGCCATCCCCAGGGACAGTCCCGCTGGGCAATACTTGATAGGAAGGGGAGTGGAGCCGAAGGATTTCAATTCCTATGGCTCCCGGCGCGGGAACGACGAGGTCATGGTGCGTGGGACCTTCGCGAACATCCGCCTCAAGAACCTCCTGGTCCCTGGAACTGAGGGCGGCGTAACGGTCCACTTACCCGGCGGCGAAAAGATGCCCATATTTGAGGCTGCCCAGCGCTACAAGACTGAAGGGGCGGATCTCATAGTCCTGGCTGGTAGGGAGTACGGCTCGGGGAGCTCGCGAGACTGGGCGGCGAAGGGCCCTCTGCTCCTGGGCATCAGGGCCATCATCGCTCAGGGATACGAGCGCATTCATCGCAGCAATCTCATCGGCATGGGCATACTCCCGCTTCAGTTCATGGAGGGCGAGACCGCCGAAACATTGGGGTTGACCGGTCATGAAAAATACACCATCCGAGGCCTCGGCGGAGAATTGAAGCCCGGAAGTACGGTCACCGTGGACGTCACTGCGGACGACGGCTCCACCAAGACCTTCGACGTGGTTCTGCGTCTCGACTCGCCGGTGGAGTTGAACTACTATCGGAACGGTGGCGTTCTGCAGACCGTGCTTCGGCAAATGCTACGACGGTGACTGTAGTTAGTCGTGCTGATGCGCCCCCACAGGCTTTGTACTGAATACTAGGCGGAGGTGAGGGCCGTAACTCGAATCGCCTCTTCTCCCAGTCTGTACCGACCTCGCATCAGCGGGGTCGAGCCTGCGACCTGGGCATGGACCGTTATGCGACCTCCAGGTAATACGTCACCCGCTACCGGGGGAAGGCTGACCCGCCGGACCTCCTCTCTTCCTAGGTCATCGGGGGTGTTGGTGCGGCGACCCCGGGCAGCTCCTCTGGTAGCGTGAAGAAGGCCACTATCATCAGGATGCTTGCCACGAAGATTAGCAGGAATCCTAACCCGATGAGGATCGTCAGTATGGCACCGATGAGGAAAAGGAGCGCCGTCGTGTGGAAAAGGTTCGTCCCTGTCCCCGCTGCGATGGCATCGAAGCTCCTCTTCATGAAGATGGCCGAGATGATGTATATGATCCACGCGATGGCAAGACCGACGATGAGGGCGGCAATGAAAGCGATGATGTCGCCCTCCGTTGGTGGCTCGGTGAATTCGAATCCAGGACCCGGGATTCCGATAAACGCAGCGACGGCGGCCAAGACCATCAGGAATATCACGACGAGGGCGACGATGCCAAGGATCACCGAGATGAGCATGTTATTGAAAACTGCCCGGTCGTTCAGAACGTTCGCAATGAAGTTCACAGCGATTAGAACTAGGATCAGGCCCACGATGGGGATGACTAGGGAGCCGAACGGAACGAACAGGCCTCCTATGCCACCGACCAGCATGAGAATTGCACCTATCCCTCCATAGATTCGAGCATCTCGCAAAGAAGCCATGGCGGGGCGATAGACCAGACTGTAAAAATAGGTTACGGTCGGCTTCCGATGCTTCACGATTATTCTCCAGGTCGTGCGGAATTATGATCAAACGATGAATCATCACCTCCAGACCAGTCAGAGGCGTCGAGAAAGTGGCTACCAGGCCTCGGAGAACCTCCCGGTCTATCCGACCTTCGGCTGGGAGGGCCATCTCCGATGCACTATTGTCTCCAAGCGAGGTGGGAGCGAGGAAAGAACGGGGACGCTATACCGCCAACTTCCCCTCCTTGACCACTGACTTCCCATCAATCGTGAGGGTCGCGTTGCTCAGGGTCCCCGGGAAGCCCCAATCGCTCTCGTTCTTCCCTCCCAGTTCACGGTTGTCCCCTATGAAGAGCGTAACCGCACCCAGGGGAATGGCGTTCTCCAGATAACCCGTCTTCGCCTTCGGGTTGAGGCCGATGCTCAGGCCTCCCAGCCTGTCCTTGTCACCACTGGCGCCCTCGTACAGGCCCCTTATTGCTTTCTCGTTCGCTGATGCCGTTATCTCCACCAGCTTGCCGTTCTTGAAGACCCACTTCATCTCCCTGATGAGAACTCCGACCTGAGGGGCCGGAACGTCAAAGATGACCGTCCCCTCGGCACTGTCCTCTACGACAGAGACGTCTATCGTACCTGCAGGCAAGCCTACCCCTAGGGAACCTCGCTTGATGTCCTCCTCATCAAGGATGCCGTCGGAGACGTGAGGCGTCCTGCCCCCAAGACGGAAAGTCAGGTTGGTGCCGTTGGGTGCCGTCACCCTCACCGTGCCAGTCCCACCGAGGACCGGCTCGAGCCTCCTCCCCACACCAGAGAGCTCCATGGGGCTCACGTCCATGGCCGCCTCAATAATGGCCTTCCATGCGCCGAAGTCAAAACCGTAGGCCTTCGCCCGTTGCGGGGTAACCTGTCCGATGGCTAGACCCGCCGAGAGTCTCTTCATCGCCATGCTCTTGTCATAGTGGGCCTTCTCCCCTTCGAACATGGCCGACCACTTGCTCTCTGGGATGTCCCCCATGGGGGATGGATCCTCGGGCCCACCGAGCCAGATATAGTAGTTCACGTAATCCGTAAGTCCCAGGCAGTGCTTTGAAGTGGTCCTCAGACTCTCCTCTGACAAGGCCTTCATGTGCCCGTAGAAGACGTCGTCCGTATCAAGGACCGTCAACGGGTCTGCATCCTGCTTGTAACACTCGAGGGCCAAAGCGTTAGCAAGGGGTATCGTATGGGGGTATGTACTGATGACCACCACATCCCCGGCCTTGATTCCCAAGCACTCGTTCACAACACGTGACGCTATCCTCTCCTCTGATTTCGTCAAGACAAATCCTCCTAGTCGCACGTAGAGAGCCGTCAGTTAAATGGATTGCCACCAACAATGGGCCCTCGGGGACTTGCAGCAGAGGGGTTTCGTTCACACCCAACGTCCAAGACTCACCATGACCGATACTGTGTCCATCCGCGTTCGTTCTCTCATCTCTTGCGGATCACGCAGGATGGAATCCCACCCTCCTCTCGCAGGTACTCCACAGCGCGCTCTCTCATCTCGGGATCCATCCTGTCCAAGGCCTCGACGACATCGCAAAGAAACTTATCCGGGATGAAGCTCTCTGGCTCTCCTCCGTTCACGTATCTGACCAGCAGTCTGACAAATTCCATGACCTTGGACACCCCTTCCTCACCAGCCTGGACATCGAGCTGCATCCGTAGCGGGAGAGGCAAACACCGGACCTTACACGTGCCGACCCGAGTATCAGTTAGACCCCAGGACTCTCTTCCCAATCACGTAGGGTGTCTGGCCCCCCCTGCCAGAGAACTCTCGAGCCCCAGCATGAGGAGGGGGAAGGGAATAGAATAGGATGGAAAAAAATGAAAAGGGAGCTATTTCCTGCGTTCCAGGCTGGCAAGGGTTTCCGTACGCCTCACGCCCTTGATCTTCTGAATGCGTCCCACAAGAGTCTGGTGCAGAGCGGTGAGTTCCTCTACAGCCAGGTTAGCGATGACATTGAAGTCTCCCACCGTTTCGTACACCTGATTGATTGTGTCGATGCCTCTGAGAGCGTCGGCCACGGTCTTGGAGTCGGTGGCACGGATAAGGGTCCAGGCTGATATGGCCTTGGCTACGCTTGGCTCCCTCGTCCAGGTCGAATAGGAGGGCATGACTGAACACCCTTCGCAGAACGGCTTGGACTCCAACTCCGAGGCCAGCTTCTTGAGCTCTTCGGCGTTCCGGACATTGACGGGGGCTACGATGTCGTAGGGTCCTAGCACGGTCTCGGCCCGGGCAACCTTTGGGTGCTCCCTAAGCTCCTTGACCGCCCTTTCAACCTCTCCCGGCTTGACTCGCAGAAAGAATAGGCTTTCTCCCGGCAGCTCCATCACGAATCACCTCCACCCTCTGGTTCCGACGCCCCATCCGCGTCGGCTTCACCCTGAGGTGGGGGGGTTATTGAAGTGCTAGCTCATAACATTATCGTGTCTGATAATTCCCACAGTATGTACCGATGGCCGCTCACAACGCAGGGACTTTTCCGACGGGGGATCTGACACCGTTAGAGCAACCATAGAAGGACACCTTGTTGGAACGGTGGAGTTCATCCAGGACATGCATCTGCGCGTGAGTAAGAACCTCGAGCTCGATGGAGTCATAGTGGTGAAAGCAACGATATCCGTGGAGGGCGAGGGGACCTTCTGGTTCACAGCCACCATCATTGTCAAGGACAACTCGGGCACCGGCCACTTCTTCATAGGAAGAGGGACTGGAACCTTCGAAGGACAACGCGTAAATGGGATCATATCAGCCCCCCTGGGTGGAGGGCCAACCACTCTGACCGGCACCTGGTTCAGGCACTAGTCAACATCGACCTTTCTGCCCTGAAGGGACTCTCCGAACTCCCTCAGGACAAATACAACCAGCGCCGCAACGACAGCGAGATCTACCAGCACCACGGCCGCCATTATACCGTGGAACGGCAGGAAGAACGGGTTTCCTGCTGCCATCGTAGTCCAGGCCGCCACATCCAGGGCGTATATGAGTCCAACCACTGCCAACGAGAGTATGAGCATATATGACACCGCCACGGCCCTTGAGCCCGGTGAACCCTCAAGCTTTCTGAGCCCGAAATAGGAAGCGACGACGAAGAAGACGGCCAAGGGCAGCTGCAAAGTGTGCAGTGGTAGACCGAGGGCAAGGGCGACCCATCCTTCGTCGCTGGTCAGGGACCCCAAGCTTCCGATGTAGTTCCCGAGCCTCAGGAATGAGTTGTAGACTATCAGGAACATCCCGGATCTTCGAAGACCGTTGGCCCTAGAAGAATGCAGAATGGCTAGGCCCAGTAATACTAGTCCGACCGTAACTGTGGGGCCGGCAGCGAGAACTGCAATGACCTGTCCCTCGTTGACCTGTGACATGATCTGCCACCTGTTGAAGCCTAAGATGAACTCCATGCCAGAGACGGTGGCCACGACCCAATGCCCCAGCTCATGAAGCTGTGTCGACAGGTATCCGATCATCAGGTAAAGGGGAACCCAGAGACGTGGGGCACCCAGATTCACTTTGCTCAAGGTGGTTTCACCTTCTCCCCTCTCGGACAGTGGGATGATATCGAAACCTTTTGTGCGTTGCGACACCAAAGTCTGGACTGGCTCCTGGCCATCAGGGTTCATTGCGAAGCTCCAAGGTGGCAGCTCTTCTACAACCGCTCAGGCCCAAAACAGGAAGGCTCTAAATACGACCATTGGGTTCGCCGGAAAGAGGCGGGAGACACGCCAGAAGAAAGGGACCTAAGACTTCTAAAGTTCGGTGGACTCTCTGGCATAATTGGGCCTACAGTGGCCGTCGCAATGGTCTTTGTCGCCACCCTGCTCTCACCATGGTTCAGCTGGCGGGTCAACGCTCTTAGCGATCTAGGCGAAAGCGATGTGGCCCTCATCTTCAACAGTGCCGTGATCATCGCCGGTGTGCTTACCGTTCCTTTCACCCTCGCCCTCAGACAATACTTGGTGAGGACAGCCCTCACAAACGCCGGGACAATCATCCTCATGGTGGGTGGGATCTCCGTGGCCCTAGTGGGAGTGTTCACGGAGGACTTCCCCGTCCTGCATGCTCTGTTCGCCCTGGGCTACTTCATCCTCGTGCCCGCGGGCTTCCTGATGATTGGGACTGGGGTGGAGGGCCAAGCCTTCAAGAACTTCACATACGTGGCCGGAATATCCGCACTGGTGGCCATTCTGGTACTGCCCATAGCTCTTTCAGGCTTGGAGGTGGGCTTTGCCGTCCCGGAAATGATCGAGGCCCTCATCATCGATGCCTGGGTTGTAGTCATGGGGCTGAGGCTCCTTCGAGAGGGGTAGTGGGCCGAGCTGGGCTCCAAATCGTTCGGTCAGCCCAAATCACGTACGTCGCTTTCCTTGCGAGGAGCGATACCGCGTGATGACGGCCACGGCGAGTACTATAATGGCGGCCGCCAGCAGGGTCTGTTCCGTGACCGCCTCACCTGCCAGGGCCCAACCCAGGAACACCGCGACCATGGGATTCACATAAGCATATGTGGCCACACGGGCAGCTGTGGTCACTCTCAGTAGCCACATATAGGCCGTGAAACCTACGATGGAACCGAAGACAACCAGGTAGACCAGCGATAGGAAGGACCGGTCAGATACTTGGCTCAAGTCCACTCTCGTCCACTCTCCGAAGGCGGAAGAGAGGATGAGGAGAAGGGCGCCGCCCGCCAACATCTGCATGCCTGTCGCAAGGAGGGGGGAGGTAGGCAGCTCGGCCCGCTGGGAGTAGATGGAACCTGTCGCCCATGACAATGAGGCCCCCATGAGTATCACGGCTCCCCAAAGGTCCACCCCTCCATCACCGCCTAGCGCCGATGGACCGATCAGCAGAACCACGCCCACGAAACCGAGGGCTATGCCAGATCCGACCCAACCGCTGGGCCTCAGGCCTCCTCGACGGCCCCAGTCCAAGAGAACCATCCATAGAGGCACTGTGGCCACGAGCAGGGCCGTGATGCCGGATGTCACCCACTGTTCCGCCCATACGACACCGCCATTGCCGCCAAGAAGAAGGAAACCACCTATGATTGCGGCCGAAACCCAATGCCTTCTGGTGGGGACGGATGACCCTTTCGTCCTGGCCCAGACGTATAACATGGCTCCAGCGACCATGAAACGGGTGCCCGCCATGAAGAAAGGAGGAAGGGTCTCTATGGCGAATCTAATAGCCAGATAAGTCGAGCCCCAGATAAGGTAGACGGCGACAAAGGCTGCCGCTATGCTCAGGCGCTCCGAACTTCCTGACGCAGACGAAGCCGGCAGTCTTCACCCTCCAGTGACGCGGGGGCAGATGCCTGTTGTCCCAGGTTGATGATTTGCCTTGGACATCCTAATGTCAATCAGCTCCACCACCTTTAGACGGGGGTTGCTTAAGGCATGTGAGGTGTGGCCGACGAAAGCTTTATTGGCTTGGCATGCTTTGTCACGGCACACATAATCCTGGTTACGTGAAAGGAAGGTGGGGGAGAAATGCCGAAAGCGTTTCGACTGAAGTTGAAGAACGTGCCCGGAGCCCTGGCCAAGGTTGCAGGTGCCCTGGGGAAACGCGGAGTGAACATCGAGGCCTCGGCGGGTGAGACCCTCGGCGGTGAAGGTCGAGTCACCTTGCTCACCTCTGACCCCGCGGCCTCAAGGGAAGTTCTGGCCGCCCAGGGGGTATCCTTCGAGGAGATCGACCTTTTCCTTGTCACATTGGAGGACAGGCCGGGGAGCCTGGCCCAGGTGGCGAAAAAGCTCGCTGAGGCGCAGGTAAACATAACAGGCCTGGTTCAGATCTCCCGGGCGGGGGGGCGCTCTGAGCTGGGTTTCGCCGTGGACAACCCTGAGAGAGCACGATCCATCCTCCGCTAGAGTCTATCGTTGAGCATCTGAGCACACGGAACGCATTAACGTCTTCCGACCACATAGACGGAGGAGGTCGCCCGATGGCGAAGAAGAAGACTGGGTTCCGCGGCATCAGCGACGAAACTGTACGAGCGAAGACTGGAAAGGGCTGGGCCGAGTGTTTCGCCATACTGGATGAATGGGGAGCCCCGGTCAAGGGACACACCAGGAGCGCTAGGCATCTTCTGGAGCAGTACGGTCTGAGTCTCTGGTGGGCCCAGGCCGTTACCATACGATACGAGTGAGAGATGGCAGTGAGGAAGTAGACGGGCCCCTTCTTTCGTTTTCCGCGGGAGAGTGGCTTCTTACCCTTTAGATCGAAGGTCTTCCAAGATGGCCTGCGCCGCGTTGTAACCAGGCGCACCTATGACGCCACCGCCAGGGTGGGCTGCTGAACCGCACAGATATAGGCCCTTCACGGGAGTGCGATACTGCGACCATCCTGGAATAGGGCGCAGTGAGAAGATCTGATCAGGCGTGATGTCCCCCTGGAAGATGTTGCCTCCCGTCAACCCCAGGTCCCTTTCCATATCTTCAGGACTGACAACCATCCAGTGTTTGACCTGTCTCCGGATGTCGGGCGCATACTCCTCAATGGTGTCCAGGACGATTTCCCCCGCTTTGGGCTTGAAGTCCGCCCAGCTGGTACCCCTCAACTCCCTGGGGGCGTATTGGACGAAGCAGGTCATCGTGTGCTTTCCAGGAGGGGCGACCGTGGGGTCCACTGAACTCTGGTGCTGAATCTCAACGAAGGGTCGGCTCGAGAAGGCGCCATATTTCGCCTCGTCGAAGGCCCGCTCGGCATATTCGAGGGATGGGATGATGTCGATGGTGGCCTGGTGGTGAGGAGCCGGAACCCCTGGCCTAGCTGTGTATTCGGGGAGGCCTTCCAGAGCTGCATTGAACTTGAGGGCGGCCCCGCGCGTACGGATCCTCCGAACCTTCTTCAGAAACTCCTCCTCGAGGGCATCGGGCGGGACGAGACCGAGGAAGGTCTGCTTGGCATCGATGCTGGAGGCCACAACCTTCGCTCGTATCTCTTCTCCCTTGTCGGTTCGGACTCCAACGGCCCTGCCGTTCCTCACCAGAAGCTCCTCAGCCCCGACGCCGGTACGGATCATGGCCCCGAAGTGCTCCGCCGATTTCGCCATGGCCTCCGCAATCCTCCCCATACCGCCCCTGGCGTATCCCCAGACCTCTCGGTGTCCGTCCAGGATGCCAATGTTATGATGCCCCAGGACGTAGGCGGTGCCTGGAGTGGAGGGACTCGCGAATGTTCCTATCACGGCCTGGGTTGCCATTGCCGCTTTGACCTCGTCTGACTCGAACCAGTCATCGAGGAAGTCCTTGGCGCTCAAGAGGAAGAGGTCCCTGAGAAGCTCCTCCGCCTCCGGACCCGAGAAGGTACCGAAGAGGTCAGCAAGGGAGACGGGAGGGGCCACGAGGGCGGGCTCAAAGAGCTCGAGAACCTCATCCCAGAAGTCAACGTATTTCGGATACTGGATGGCATCTTTCTTGGAGAAAACCTCGATTTCCCGCACTGACCTGTCTGTATCGAGCCAGATGGCGAGAGAGCGGCCGTCGGGAAAGGGGACGAAGTACTGGGGGTCGAAGAGGATGGTTTCGTAACCGAACTCGGTCAGCTGCAAGTCCTCCACTATCTGAGGGCGAATCAGGCCACAGACGTAGGCATAGGTGTTGATCATGAAGCCGGGCCAAAGCTCTTCCGTGACGCAAGCACCTCCGACGATAGGTGCCCTCTCCAGGACGCACACTCGGGTCCCCGCCTTGGCCAGGTAAGCGGCCGTGACGAGGCCGTTGTGTCCACCGCCAATGATGACTGCGTCGAACTCCGCCACGAGTCCCAACTCCACCTCCGAGAGGCATCCTTGGCCCCTTGAAGGGCTTCATCGCGCCCCGGGGGCCAACCGTCTCCCCCGGTCTCACAACATCCATCAGGCCCTGGTATATATGATTGCTGACACCGCAGCGCTGACGGCGTCGGAACTCAATCCTCCAGGTTGCGCCTGACGTTCTTCGCAAACTCTCGTACCTGGCTGGGCAGCCTCCCTTTGAGGAAGTTATCAAGGATACGAGCCATGGGTCCTTTTGCTTGGACCTTCATGGTATAGTGAACCATCGTCTCCCTAGGCCCGAGGGGTTGAAGGCTTACGGTTCCCTCCATCTCTATGTTCTCTCCGCGACCTCGGAATCTCGCGTGCCTTGGGGCCTCCTGCTCCACAACCTCAGTAACTATCGCGAGCCGCTTCGGAAGCCGGCCAACCTTCATGTTGACGTTCCAGTGGGCCCGCCCGTTCTGACTGATCTCCACAGATTCAACGCCTGGTACGCAGGAACCGAGCCGCCGGAGGTCACTGAGGAAGTCCCACGTCCTGTCCTGGGGAGCCTTCACAACGAACTCCGTGGTGTCCTCGGGCATACTCCCGGCCGGGAAACGGCAGAGGGGTCAAAAGAGTTTCGAGTGCTGCGCAGTAGAATCCAGCTGTGCGGCCGCTCGTCCTGAGGATGTACAAGGGAGGCAGACTTATATGCGAGTCTGGCCTAGGCCAGGCCATATCGGGGGAGAACAATGAAGATAGATCTTGGTGAGGTTTCCCGGCGAGTAGTCTCTGATGTCCTGCAGCTGAAGAATACGGACTGTCTTTCGGTCCAGACCTGGGAACACATGCTTCCCCTGGCGAAGGAGATCGTCAAGGAGGCGCGTCGGGCTGGTGCCGACACAATGATGACCGTGGACTCCGATGACGTTTGGTATGAAGCCCTGACCAACCTGCCGGAAGAGTGGTTGAGGGAACCTTCCACGCTTCAGCAGGCTGCCAGGCGAGTCGCGACGGCCGAGGTGTACGTTGGAGGACCCACCAACCCGGAGACCATGAAGAGGGTGTCCACCGAGCGGTGGAGGGCTAATGAGGAGGGAGCAGAGGCCACCTACAAACCCTTCGAGGACGAGCCAATACCATCTGTGGACATCTTCCTAGGAAGGGTTACAGAGCAGAGGGCTAGGAACTACGGCTTCGAGTATGAGAAGTGGTACAGGTCTGTGTTGGCCGCCCTTAGCGTGGACCCCGGCGTCCTCAGGAAGCAGGGGGAGCGTGTTGCCAAGGCCCTCAGGGGAGCTCGGACTGGACACCTGACTGCACCTGGAGGGACCGACTTCGAGTTCCAGTTCCAGGGGATCGAACCTACCGTCTTCACCGGGGAAATCAGACCTGTGAAGGGAAAGAAATCCACATATTTCGCCACGCTGCCGTCGGGATCTATTGGCGTGGCCCTGAAGCAGGGGACGGGAGAGGGTCTTGTGGTTTCGACGACCCCGATACCCCAGGCAGGTGACTTCGTCAGGGGATTGACCTGGGAGTTTCGTGGCGGCCGCATATCCAGCGTAGATGCTGAGACGCACTTGGAGTACTTCACAATGCATTGGGAGGATGAGAGACGGAAGGGTGCGGACCAGCTGGGTGTCCTCACTATCGGACTCAACCCGGAGGCGAAGTACGGGTTCTTGGAGAACGAGCTTGTTGAGGGGGCTGTAACCATGGGAATCGGTAACAATGAATGGCTTGGTGGGACCAACGATTGCGACTTCGGTTTCCCCATGTCTTTTAAGGATGCCACCTTGGAAGTCGATGGTCGGAAGCTGGTCGATAGTGGTCGAATCGAGCTGGTATAGAGGTACTCAAGGGCGAGTTTCAGGTTTCCACGGTCTTCTGAGGGAGATATAATATCAGTGGGCCTCTACAGACACATATGCAAGGCCCCCTCAAAGGCGTCAGAGTGTTAGACATCTCTAGAGTCTTGGCCGGTCCCTTCTGTTCCATGATTCTTGGAGACCTGGGCGCCGACGTTGTAAAGGTTGAGCCCCCCGAAGGAGACCTGACAAGGTCCTGGGGCCCACCCTTCCTGAATGGCGAGAGCGGCTACTACCTCAGTGTCAACAGGAACAAGAGAAGCCTGTGCCTCGACCTGTCTACGTCCGAGGGCAGAGAGGTCTTGTACGACCTGACACGCAGGAGCGATGTGTTCTTGGAGAACTTCCGGCCTGGTGTGGCCGAGAGGCTTGGTGCAGACTATCAGACCATCAGACGTGCGAAGGAGGACATCCTCTACTGCTCCATCTCTGGCTACGGGCAGGAGGGACCGTACCGAAATGCCCCATCCTTCGACATAATACTGCAGGCCCTGGGCGGCTTCATGAGCATCACGGGAGAAGAGGGACAACCACCGGTGCGTGTTGGCGTCGCCATCGCCGACTTGGGGGCAGGCCTCCACGCGGCCATCGCCATCCTGGCCGCCCTCTGGCGAAAGACGAGGACAGGGGAGGGTGAGTACATCGACGTATCCATCCTTGACGGGCAGGTCTCCTGGCTGACCTACATGGCACAGCAGTACTTTCTCACAGGCGAGGCCCCTGAGCGGATGGGCTCTAGACATCCCAACATAATGCCATACCAAGCCTTTCCCACGAAGGATGGGCACGTGGTGGTCGCTGCTGCTAGTGACACGTTCTGGAGGGGCGTCTGCAAGGCCATCGAGAGGGAGGATATGGCGGAACTAGAGGACTTCGCCACCAATGAGAAAAGGGTCATCAACCGAATGGCCCTGGAGGAGAACCTCGAGAGGAGCTTCAGGGGACGACGCACAGCGGAATGGATTCGGAGACTGCGCTTGGAGGGGGTCCCCTGTGCACCTGTGCACGACCTGAAAGAGGTCTTCTCGGACCCGCAGGTCATCCATAGAGGGATGGTGAGAGAGGTACGTCATCCCAGCCTTGGCCCCATTAAGCAGGTCGGCCCACCCTTCAGGTTCGCCTCCCAGACCCTCGGGATGTTAAGGGCACCCCCCCTCAAGGGGGAGCATACTGACGAGCTGTTGTTGGAGGCCGGCTATGCGCGGGAGAGGATCGAGGAGCTCCGCAGGTCGGGAGTTCTGGAGTAGGCCCTCTCGCTCCTCTTAATCCCCTCGGCGACTGAGTTTTATTCCCTATTGGCGAGCGAGTTAGGCTCTGTGGCGTTTAGCGGAGATCCTGGTGCCAGCTGCACCAGTGTTCATTCAGCAGCGGACCCTACTCCTCCTCTTCTTCCTTCTTCCCCTCCAAGACGACGTTCTTGACCCTGGGGGGCCGACCCTCCTCATCCTCGATGTAGGTGAGGTAGCCGGAGCCGACGTTGAGATGGACCACGGTTACGCCTTTCCTCACATCAACCATGGTCTTTTCGCTCTTCCTTTTCATTCCGAGGTCGTTGGAATCTGTCCTCCATACTATTTAAAGGGTCGAGAGCAATAATCAATGTTGACAAGAATGGGGGAGCGGTGCATCCCTACTGGCCGACGAAGTTGTCACGGGCGGTGAAACGCAAGGTACTTATAGTAGGGATAACAGATAAAGTATTCTTGAGGGGCGAGGAAGAGGAGATGGTAACAACCTTGGATAAACTCCAGGAAGCCCTGGAGAATGTACTGGCCCTCGATTCGGAGGAAGCTAGAGAGGTTGCCCTAACCGTCCTCAACTACTTCGGATACTCCACCGTCATCATAGACAACGCCATCGATCAGGAGGACAGGAAGATCTTCTACCATCTCCACGACGCGGGACTCCTGAACACCTTCTGGGAGACTGTCATACTGCCCACTGGCAGGGCCTGGAGGACCTTCTACTGGGAGTTGGACGAGATAGCAATAGAGAGGGCCCTGAGGAGGAGGAAGCGTCGGAGGGAGGAGCTAGTTTACGAGTCCCTTCCTGATGACATCTGGGTCCGGGCCAAGGCCTAGAGAAGCTCCAAGAAGCGGCTGAGTTCCCATTCTGTCACCTGGGTCCTGTACTCGTCCCACTCCTGCCTCTTGATGTAGTTGAAGTGGGTCCAGAGGTGGGCCCCCAGGGTCTCCCTCATCAGCTCACTTCCCTCCATCTCTTCGAGGGCCTCTTCAAGGCTGCCAGGTAGGGAGAGAATAGCCAGCTTCTGTCTCTCCGCGCCCGTCAAGCGGTAGATGTCTGTCTCCACAGGACCAGGCGGCTCTACCCTGTCCTGGACTCCCTGAAGTCCAGCCGCCAGCATCGCGCTATACTGCAGGTAGGGATTCCCCGCGGGGTCAGGGTTTCGGACCTCAATCCTGGTCTTCATCCCTCTCCCGGAAGGCACCCTGATGAGGGCGCTCCTGTTCAGATTGGCCCAGGAGATGTAGACGGGGGCCTCGAAGCCCGGAACAAGGCGCTTGTAGGAGTTCACCCAGGAGGCCAGGACGGCGCAAGTCTCCCGGGCGTAGTGGAGGACGCCACCGATGAACCAACGACAAGTGTCTGACAGCTCATACTTGCCCGTGGGCTCGAAGAAGGCGTTCTCCCCTTCGATGGTGGTCAGGGATTGATGCACGTGCATTCCGCTTCCGTTCTGTCCGTAGACCGGTTTTGGCATGAACGTGGCGTGGAGGCCGTGCTCCAGGGCCACCGTCTTCAGCCCGTGCTTAATCATGAGGACCCTGTCGGCGGACGTGAGGGCATCCGCGTACCTGAGATCGATTTCGTGCTGGCCAGGGGCCACCTCATGGTGGCTGGCCTCCACCTCAAACCCCATGGCATCGAAGTACAGTGTGGCCTTCTTCCTTACGATCTCACCCGTATCCAGAGGAAGCTGGTCGAAGTAGCGACCCGCGTCCGAGGGCACGTTCGTGGGCCTCCCATCGCTGTCGAACCTGAATAGGAAGAACTCGTACTCGGGGCCGGCGTTGAAGATGTACCCCAACCTCCGGGCGTTCTCCATCTGCCGCTCCAGGACGTATCTTGGGTCCCCAGAGAACCTCTCGCCTCTCGGGTCGTATATGTTGCAGACGATGCCTGCGGTCTTCAGATCGCCGGAGGTCCAAGGGTATACCCTGAACGTGCTGACATCTGGGTGGGCCCTCAGGTCGCTCTCCTCGATGGTGGCATATCCCACGATAGAGGAGCCGTCAAAGAGGATGCCGTCATCCAGGGCCTTCTCGAACTGAGCCACCGGAATGGTGACCGTCTTCACCGCTCCCAGGATGTCCATGAATTGCATCTGGACGAATCGCACCTGCTCCGCTGTGGCCTTCTCTAAGACCGCCTGCTTCGGATCCTCATCTGCCATCTCTTCCCCGCTGGGGCAAGGGACAGCGGAACTTAAACCTTCTCGAAATCACCTGCCGGCTGAGAACGTGAAAGAAGGCCCTGCCAGAGAAAGCGGGCTGGCCACGAAAGGTTATATAGGCCCAGATGCTACGCAAGTTCCGGCCCATCGTGGGCTTAGCAGGCGAGTGGGCAGAGAATGCAAGGTGAACGGAGGAAAGCCAATGAAAGGGAATTCGAGATACAAAGCAGCGGCGGTATTCATCGTTATCGTCCTGCTCCTTGGAGGCCTTGGGCTCTTGTCCGCGGGAAGGTCCGCGGCGCAGTCCAGGAAAATTCAGGGCGTGGTTACGGAACAAGGAAATCCCACTAACCTCCTCGTTGGCGTCGAGGTCACCTTGTACGATGCCCATGGCCAGAAGGCCCCCGTGGTCGCCTTCACGACCGGTGCAGGCACCTACAGTTTCACCCCGGGTCCGGGATTCTACTACATCACAGTGCTGAAGAGCGGCTTCTTCAACAATCAGACGACGGTCTTTCGATTCGATGACACCGTGAACCTGGTGAAGGACATCGAGATGGAGAAGATGCCCTTCCCCGGCGTGCCCATGACTCTCTCCGTCCACGTCGAAGACTCTGGGGGGGCGGCAGTGCCAAACGCCACGGTGGAGCTCTTCAATGTAACAAAGATGCAGGTCCTGAGCTCGAAGCTCAGCAACTCAACCGGAAACACTAGCTTCTCCGTCTGGGCAGGCAGTTTCGAGGTGAGGGTAGAGAAAGAGACCTTCGAGAAATCTGTTACAGCCCTGGAGATAACTGGCTCTCAGTCCATCACCGTCACCTTGGCCACGGGCATCAAGCTCGTTGGCATCGCCAAGGAGCCCGACGGCACCTTTATCGATGAGGGCCTCGTGGCCTACCTCTACAACACCGACGGAGGAACGCCACAGGCAAAGAGGTTGCTGACGGCCACCATCACCGGCAGCTCCTACACCTTCTACGCTTACGCCGGCAACTTCGTCCTGATCGTTGATGCCAACAGGAAGGCCGCGAGCGTTACCAGCCTCTCCGTGAGCTCTCCAGTGAGGATCGATCGGGTCCTTTCGGGCTCACCGGAGGAAAGGGTGGATATCACCCTCCGCTACCTGCAGGGTGGCTGGAACGGGCTCAACATCTGGAGAAACCTAACCCTCAACGAGGACAGTACGATCCCCGGCCTGGCGTTCGACTTCGTCCGCAACCTGCGGCTTCAGGTTGACTTGGCCCTGGGGAATGGGGACGGGACCCTCAGTGTGTCAGAGAGAGGCCTGTTCCTGAACTGGCTCCAAGAGGCGGGTCCGAAACACGTCGACACCAATGGATTCTTCACCACCAACAGCAAGTACTACCGCTCCGACGTCGTCAGTGGCAGCACGGACTTCTCAGTATGGTTCGAGGACTTCCCCTTGGACCAAGGGGCGGTCAGGATAGCGAGCATCGCCAACTACACGCTGATAGGACAGACCATTCCCCCAGACATGGACAAGTACTTCGCCAACATCACGGCAAGACACGACACAAACACCACAGTCAGGGTCAACAACACCTACACCCTCAGTGTGGTTCCCGGATATGAGAGGGTCGTCACAAGCAAATCGGGATCCGTCGACGTAAAAGGCTACATCACCATCGCCATCGACCCGCAGGTGGCCGCGGGGAGTTTCGACGTGAAGATGGAGTTGGAGAGGTCCCTCCAGGGCACGGCCAGGGTGCAGGCCATAGGCCCCGCCGGAAGGTTCACTGAGCTGAACGCCAGTGTGGAGAACTACGTTGCTGTGGTTCCGACAGGCGTCAACCTCACCTTCAGCGCTGAGGAGTCCACGGATCCCAACAGCCCCGACGGGAGGGTGAGCCCCGACGCCAATTTCACCTGGAAGTTCACCAACGCGACCGTACCCACCAAGGTCACCGCCTACGGCATCCGGCCAAACGTCCTCTTCGCTACCATGGGCAACTACACCGGGAACCTTACCCTGGTTGAGACGGGCGGCAACGTGACTTACAGGGACTTCACCCTGCACGTTGACGGCATACAGCCCAGCGCCGTGGTGGAGAACAACGTTACCGGTCTTGGCACCAACGCCAACGGCACCGCCATCAACATCAATGAGGGTAGACCGGTGAAGTTCTTCGGAGGAAGCTCCACCGATCAGGTTCACGAGAACATGACGGGGACCGTCCGGGAGTGGAAGTGGGACCTGGACGGGGACGGTAAGGTGGATGCCACAGGCGAGACTGTGGATTGGACCTTCTCGAAGCCAGGAAACTTCACCGTCAACCTCACAGCGGTGGACCAGGCGGGACACGAGAGCGTCAACGCCACCATGTGGGTTGTGGTGGCGGATGTTACACCACCCACGGTGGAGTTCAGAATCTTGGACACCGAGTTCAGAGAGGCCCTCAGCGTCATGGAAGGCAAGACCTACTACTTCGAGGCCAGCAACACTGCCGACAACTTCGACAAGCAGGAGGAGATGACCTTCCAGTGGGACTTTGGGGACGGGAAGCAAGCCACGGGTCTCAACGTCACCTTCGTGTATGAGAAGTACGGCAACTACGACCTCAAACTGAACGTAACGGATAGGGCGGGGAACGTGGGCAACGCCACCAGGAAGCTGGTGGTAGAGGTGGACGCCCAGACCAGGCCAGACCTGGAGATCGAGACCAACAGCCTAAAGATGGACCCGCCCAACCCCGAGGAAACCACCTTATTCGGTTCCGTGGTCGTAACCCTCCAGCTCAACGTAACCAACAAAGAGGGGAGGGCGGCGGCCTTTGACGTTCAGGTGAGCTTCTGGGCCTTCAGGTTTGGCGGGTCACCGGGCGACCCATTAGGAATCCAGCCGAGATTCTATGACGAGAACGGCAATGAGGTCAACAACACACTGATGCCTGGACAGAAGAAGACGGTGAGATTCACTTGGGTCACGCCAGCCCAGGGCAACTACACTCTGAGGGTCAATGTGACGGACGCGAGGGAACCGGACCTCTTCGTTGGGCCGAGGAACACGGCAGAAATCCAGACAGACGTGCGAGAGGCGGCCTGGAAGACGCCACTGATAATAGCGGCCATCGTGGGGGTCATAGCCGGCATACCTGCCGCCATATACCTCCGCCGGAGGCTCAAGGCCCCAGGAAGGGAGAGGATTACCAAGAGGAAGTAGTCTACATCTCCTCCAGGGCCCTGATCCCCAGACATTCCAGGGCGTTCCCGAGGACCCTTCTGAAGCCCTCTACCAAGACGAGGCGGGACTGCCTGAGGGGGGCCTCCGCCTGCAGGACCGGGCAGTCCCGATAGAAGAGGTTGAAGGTCGTGGCCAGCTCGTAGGCGAAAGCGGCCATCTGATGAGGGCGTCTCGAAGCCGCGCACTCCTTCACAGTCCCGGGAAAGCGGGCGAGGAGCTTCATCAGAGCCTTCTCCTGTGTGTGCACCAGCAGTCCGGGGTCCCAGGAGTCGTAACCTCCAGCCTTCCGAAGGATGCCACAGGACCTGGCGTAGGAATACTGCAGGAAGGGCGCTGTCTGACCTTCCAGGCTCAGGGCCTCCTCCCATCTGAACAGGATCCTCTTCTCCGGCTGAACCTTAACGATGTTGTACCGCAGGGCTCCTATACCTACGGCTTCTGCAATCCTGCGCATCTCCTCCTCCCTTAGGTCGTCCCTCCTATCTCGGACCTCCCTAAAGGCCCGCTCCTCCGCCTCATCCATGAGGTCGTCCGCGTGAACCACGAGACCCTTCCGAGTGGATAGGCGCCCCTCAGGGAGGGAAACGTGGGCGTAGAAGATTGGCTCCACCTCCTTCTCTACACCCAGGAGTCTGAGGGCGATCGGCAACTGCTGGTAGGCCAGCTTCTGATCCTCCCCCAGAACGTTGATGGCTATATCGCACCGCCGGAACTTGTCGAGATGGTAGGCCAGGTCCCGGGTCGTGTAAAGGGTCGTCCCGTCCTTACGGGTGAGAAACCACCGGGAGTCCCTTCCAAGGATACCGTACGGCTCCATGTCCACGTAGAGGGCACCGTCCTCCTCCTGGCAGCTCCCTGTCTTCTTGAGCTGGTCCACCACCTTCCTGGCGCTGCTGTCAAGGATGGTCTGATCCTCCCAGAAGAAGTTATCGAACTCCACGTACAGCCTGGATAGGGTCTGCAGGATACCGTCCATCATCCTCTGGCAGATCTCCCGGACCCTCTGGACCAGTTTCTTGTCGCCCGCTTCGAAGCGGCGCATCATCTCCTCCACTTGTCGGGCTACCTCTGGGTCGTCCAGGCGTTCAGAGGCTTTCCGGTAGTAGCTCACCAGCCGATGGTCCTCCTTTTCCCTCTCTGGGGGTCCCACCTGATCCTCGGAGAGGCTGTCGTATCCCCACACAAGGGTGAGGACCTGCTTCCCGACGTCGTTCACCAAGAACTCCCTAGTCACCTCGTAGCCGGACCAGTCGAGAAGGCGAGAGAGTGTGTCCCCAATGATGGAGTTCCGAGCCCTCCCCACATGGACCGGGCCCGTGGGGTTGATGCTGGTGTGCTCCACGATTACCCTCTTGCCAACAGCGGGAGCCCGGCCGTATTCCTTGCCTTCCTTGAGGATGCACCCCAGGGTTCGCTCCACGAAGGCTGGATAGTGGAGGAAGCTGTTCACGTAGCCGCTCTTGGCCTCATGGCGGGCCACGTAGAGCTTCGCTGGCATGGCGGCCGCCAGCTCCTCGGCCACCTGCTGAGGGGGCTTCCCCGCCTCCCTGGCATAGGAGTGAGCCGGGAAGCCCACGTCCCCTAGACCCTCGGGGGGCAGCTGGAGGGGGATGTCCATATGGGGAAGTCCCAGGGCATCCTCCGCCTCCTCCCTGAGTTTGGTCACCTCCTCCAGAACGTCCTCCCAAGGATCCGTCACCATCAGCTCACCCTGTACCTCAGAATTCCTCCCAGCCCGCCGAAGGCCCTCCAGAAGAGCTGCCCCTCCTCCGAGTCGGCGGAGATGAGTTCCACCTTAGTCCCCAACTTCTCCGCGGTTTCGTGCAACTCCTCCACCATATCCACCTTCTCCACGACGTTGAGGTATGTGCTGCACTCTGGACAGGACCCCGGGTCCTCCGTCTCCTTCGTCACCTCAGCCTCGTGTCCGCAGGCGGGGCACTTCACCTTCATCCTCAGCTTTCTGAGGCCCTCCGACACCAAGAGAGTGTCCAGGGCCCCCAGCTCCAGGGCCCCACGCACTTCGGCCTCCCCATAGACAGCCATTCCCTCATCAGGCCTCTTCACCTCCTCTAGGAAGGCCTGCATGAGCCGCTTCTCCCTCATCAGGTCCAGATCCGACAGCGTCTCCTTGGCCTTCTCCACCATCTCCCTGAGACCCGACTCGTCCGCATACCCCACATCGAAGGTCTCCAAAACCTTCTTCTTCAGCTCGTGGTGGATGTAGTCCTTTTCAAGGAAGAAGTCCTTGGTGTAGCCAGGGCCGCCGATCAGGATGCCCTTGAGCTCCCCCATGGCCAGGAATGCGTCCGTCATCAGTCCCCCGACCTTGACGAAGAACTCGTGGGCGGCCTGTTCGATGAGCCTCTCGAAACGCCGAGCCGACTGGCCACCCTTGCTGTGCTTGCTGGGCACCAGACTCTGCAAGTTCTTGATGACTTCGATACGTTTTCCCTTGAGCAAACCGAGGGTAGCCTCCGAGCGGTCGATGACAACCAGGCCATAGACTTCCTTCTCCCTCAGCATCTCCCTCAGAGGCTCGGTGTAGAACCGGGAGTCGCACCTGTAGAGGTAGGTGGGCACCGGTTCCGGGGGCTCCACGACGTGAGATACCATCTGGGTCTGGTCAGCGCCGACCTGTCGGTGACCGACGAAGAAGACAATGCCGTTCTCCGGCACCGTCCTGAAGGACTTCAGTCGGACGAGGATGGACTCAATGGCAGACATGACGTTCTTCCTGGTGCTCTTGCTCTTGATGTTGCTGGACTGGCTGAGCTCACTCTTGAGGAGGCTGGTGACGTCGGAGATCTGGCGGCCCGGGGGGACGAAGAGGGAGACGAGCTCTGTCCCCCTGCCTTCGGCTCCCTCAATCTCCTCAAGCTTCCTTCTGAAGAGGTATCGCTCCTTGGCTTTGTTCATGGGTCACCATACCCTTTTATCTCCTAACTCGCTAGCGCCTAAAGAGTGTTAGGATGCCCAAGGAGGTTGTGGTCGTTTCCATGGGCGGATCCGTGCTGGTCCCCGGCGAGGACGACCCTGAGTACATAAAATCCCTGGCTGAGCTTCTTTCTCAACTCTCTGCCAATTATAAACTCTTTGTGGTGACAGGGGGCGGCCGCCTCGCCCGCTACTATATCGACGTGGGTCGGGCCCTGGGGATGGACGAGAGATCCCTGGACAGTCTGGGCATAGCCATTACCCGGCTCAACGCCCGCCTGCTCATCCAGGCCCTCGGGACAAGGGCGTTTCCAGAGCCTCCCGAGGAGTATGAGGATGCCCGAAAGGCGGGGGAACGGTACGACGTGGTGGTAATGGGGGGCCAGAGGGTGGGCATAACGACGGACGGGGTGGCCGCTGAACTCGCGGAGCACGTGAGCGCGTCCCGCCTCGTGAACGCTACCAGCGTTGATGGCGTATACACGGCGGATCCCAGCGTGGACCCATCGGCCACCAGAGTCGAGAGGATGGACTACGACGCTCTCATACGCATCGCTGGTAGGCCCACAGAGATGGCTGGTCCATCGATGGTCTTCGACCCTTACGCAGCTCGCGTCGTGAAGCGCCTCGGCATATCGGTGTACGTGGTCCAGGGCAGGGATCTCAAGTCCCTTGAGGGGGCCATCTCCGATGGGGACTTCTCAGGCACTATCATAAGAGGGGGCAGGATGTGAGGGCCTTCATAGCGGTGGAGGTCCGCCCGAGTGATGCGCTTCTGGGTCTCCTCAAGGCCCTCAAGTCTAGCGAGGCCCGCCTTCGAGTGGTAGCCCCCGAAAACCTCCATCTGACTCTGAAATTTCTGGGGGAGGTGGGGGAGGACGTGACTACGCCTATCGTGGAGGTACTGAGACAATCGACGGAAGGCGTCAAGCCCTTCACCATGTCATTCCAGGGTACCGGCGCCTTCCCGAGCCTCAAGGGTCCGAGAGTCCTGTGGGTCGGAGTGAGGGGCGGTGATCCCCTTGTGGCCATTGCTCGAAGTCTAGAGGGGGGCCTCGAAGGCCTGGGCTTTCCGAGGGAACGAAGAATGTTCTCGCCCCACCTCACCGTGGCCAGGGTCAAGGGACCCCAGGGCCGCGAGAGCCTCGCTCGCCTGATGGAGGGCTACCAGGAGGAGCACTTCGGGGAGCAGAGAGTGGAGGAGGTCCTGCTGAAGAGGAGCGAACTCAAGCCCTCGGGAGCGGTGTACAGCAATATCGCCAAGGTGAGCCTAGGCTGACTAGCGCTTCTCGGCGAAGCGGAGAAGGGTGTCCCACTGCACCTCGTGCTCCAGGCCCTTCCGTCGGAGGAAGCGGCTGAGGGCCTCTGTCACCCGGGGAACGTCCAGCCCCTTTCCCCTTCCATACAGGTAGAACTCCACTGCGCTGCTTATGGGAAAGATGAGGCGCATGGTGCCTTCGCGATTGTAACCCTCAGGCTTCCTGTTCTTCCGGAGGTCTCGGAGGTTCTCCTCTACGATTATCTCAAAGAACTCTGGGTCATCTTTCATCTGCCCTGACTCCTCCAAGAAGAGAGTAAGAAGCTCCCGGAAAGGGGACTCCAAGTCCCCGTAACGCACACCAGGTTCGAAGATGACGTGACCGCTTCGGGCTCGCATCCCCTGACCTAACGAGGGTCGTTATTAATAGTTGATGAGGGCCACCGCAGATTGTCCTTGGGGAACTGGTCATGGCCGCCCAATGGCATGAATCTCAGGAGGGCAAAAGGAGCGGTAAGGGATTTAAAGGCCAGACAACCTTATTCCACGCTGTGAAGAGCGTCTTGGTGATTGCGGGCAGCGACTCCGGCGGTGGAGCGGGCATACAGGCTGACCTGAAGGCCCTGGCCTCCATAGGGGTCCACGGCTGTACCGCCATCACCTGTATCACCGCCCAAAACACCAAAGGGGTCCTTTCCACGTTACCCCTCCCCGTGGAGACCCTCAGGGACCAGGTCAGGGCGGTCCTCGACGACATTGCGGTGGGGGCAGTGAAAACCGGCATGCTATACTCCGAGGAGATTGTGAGAGCCGTCTCGGAAGAGCTAGAAGGGGTGGAGTGCCCCATCGTCGTCGACCCCGTCATGATAGCTACGGCAGGGTCCTCGCTACACGTATCTGGCTTTGCTCAGGCCCTGCTCAAGCACCTCCTCCCAATGACCACGGTAGTTACCCCCAACTTGGACGAGGCAGAAGCCCTCACGGGCATGGCCATCAGAGACGTGGAGGGGATGAGGAAGGCCGCTAAAGCTTTGAGGGAGTTGGGGGCTCAGGCGGTGCTGGTGAAGGGAGGACACCTCAAGGGAGAGCTGGTAGACATCCTTTACGACGGTCAGGACTTTCACTCCCTCCCCGGACACAGGTTCCCAAAGGAACTTCACGGTAGCGGCTGCGCCTACGCCTCCACCATCGCAGGCTACCTGGCCAGGGGCCTCAACCTTCTGGACAGCGTAAAAGGAGCCCGTCGGAAGATAGCCGCCGGCTTCGAAACCTCCTACTCGGTGGGTCAGGGTTTCGACCTCATCAACTCCGCTTTCGTCGAGGATAGATGGGGCGTGTGGCAGACCCTCCGGCAGGCGGTGGACGAACTCCTCCTCTTCATGCCGCCGTTGCTGGTGCCAGAGGTGGGAGTCAACCTGGGCTATGCCCTCCCGGGGGCCCAGGGCTACGAAGATATTTGTGCCGTCGAGGGCAGGATTGTCCGGGCGGGCAGCAGGCTCGTAACTGCTGGTCCTGTGGGCTTCGGAGCCTCAAGACATGTGGCTCGCATCATCCTGGCAGCCATGATGTTCGACCCCGCCTTCAGAAGCGCCATGAATGTGAGGTACGGTGAGGATGTCCTCGAAAGGTGCAGGGCCTCTGGCCTCACCCTCGGTACCTTCGATCGGTCGGCGGAACCAAAGGGAGTCGCAACCATGGAGTGGGGAACCCGGGAGGCGATAAGGGACCTCGGGAAGGTACCCGACGTCATCTATGACCTGGGTGGCCCGGGGAAGGTCCCCATGATAAGAATCCTCGGCAGGAGCCCCACAGAGGTCCTCGAGAAGCTGAGGCGGGTGGTCACCCCATGAAAATCGCCCTCTTTACGGACACGTACCTGCCAACGGTGGACGGCGTGGTCAATGCCATCCGCAACACCAAGAGGGCTCTGAAGACGCTGGGCCACGATGTGATTGTCATTGCTCCCCAGGACAGGAACAACGGCGACCTCCGCGACGAAGACACGCTCTACTGCAAGGCAAGGGAGCTGAGGAGGTATCCTGGTTACAGGCTGGCGATCTATCCAACGAGGAGAGAGCTGGCGTTCCTTCATGAGTACGATGCAGACCTGGTCCACTCTCACGGCTTCGGGTTCATGGGCCTCAAGGGGATGTGGGCCGCTCGAGAGCTGAGCCTGCCCATGGTCCTCACCTTCCACACCATGATCCTCGATGCCGTCCCCTACTATACCTCGCTGAAACGATCTCAACTCCTCAAGAGGCTGCTGTCGATCTACCTTAGGGGCTTCCTCCACCGTTGTGGGGCGGTGGTGGCCCCCACCCATGCTGTCCTGGAGGAGCTACGCAGAATAGCGCCGCGAATGAGAAGGACTGCGGTGGTCCCCAACGGAGTGGACGTGAGTCGGTTCCGACCCGACCTTGACGGCAGCCCCATCCGCCAGAGGTACGGCCTTGAGGATGCCGCACTGCTTCTGCATGTGGGGAGGGTTGCCGCGGAGAAGAATATTGGCTTCCTCATCGACACCCTTCCAGGGCTTCTCAGGAAAAGACCGGATGTCCGATTTTTGATCGCTGGCAGCGGTCCGGCCCTCCCTGCGTGCCAGAAGCTCGTGGAGAGGAAGGGGCTCCGAAGGGAGGTCATCTTCGCCGGTTTCGTCCCCGATGAGGAGCTCCCCCTCTACTACGCGGCATGTGACGCTCTTGCCATCGCTTCAAGATTCGAAACTCAGGGGCTGGTGGCCTTGGAGGCCATGGCCTGCGGGAGGCCGGTCGCTGCCGTGAACTATAGGGCATTTCCCGAGTACATCGAGGAGGGGGACAACGGTTTCCTGTTTCCCCCCGGCGACGCAGAGGGATGCTGTGATGCCATCCTCCGGGCCTTGGATGGGAGGAACGATGTAGGGTCCAGGGCCAGGGAGACAGCGGAAAAATTCTCGATAGAGAGCTGCACTCGCACTCTGGTGGACCTCTACAGGGAGATGCTTAGCTAGATCCGGACTATTACGAGCAGATTCAACCAGAAGTAGAGCGTCTTCCCTACGACCTCGCGGTTATAGTCCACCGTGTAGGTCCCCGCGGCAACGTCCACAGCTATGACCCTGAAGGTGCCGCCGCCGTCAGTTGCTTTCACGGTGTTGACGTCGCTGACATCCAGGAGGTGCCTGACCACGACGCGACCTAGTCCGGCGTTGGCGGAGCTGTCCACCTGCAACACCCTCGCTTCCCAGGCCCCATATGGCCTGATGGTCATGCCCTGTTCAGGAAGGTGCATGATGGTGACGAAGTCCTGGGAAAGGGTTGTAACAGTGGCGTTCCAGTTCCATAGGGGATCTTTCACGACCAGCCCTATTCCAGGATTCAGCTTGAACCTCTCTAGAAATGCAGCTGTCGTTAGGGTTTCGACCTGGGGCAGCTCGACGACGAGGGGTCTGAACTCGATCTTGGTAGGGTCTGGCGCACCGTAACCCTTCTCCGGTGGGATCTCGATGACCCTCGTCTCCCCTTCCTTCATTCCCAGGACACCTTCCTCAAATCCCTTTATGACGGCGGCAGGAATCTGACCAACCTTGAAGAAGAGCGGGCTGTAGGAACTCTTTGGCAGGAAGGTGACGGCCTTTGGATATGAGGCGTTGTCATTGGCCACCGACTCCACGGACGTGTCGAATACCCGGCCGTCCTGGAAGTATCCGATGTAGTCCAGCTCCACTGAGTCCCCTGGTTGCACCGTTATTGGAGGTGCAGAGGGGGCAGGGGGAAGGGTGGCAATGAAGTAGCCTATGAGGACAGCAGAGGCCACGACGATAGCGGCCACGACGTGGAAGAGACTGATCCTGCGAGGAGGTCTCCCCTCCGGGCGCATCTCGAGTGCTTACCAGGACGGCTGTGATAAAGATTGTGGTGAACCCTTCGGCCCCGCGTTGCGTCTCTAAGGGGCCTCAACCATGGGGGTACCACTAACCGTCCGCCATCCACAGCTACTCAGCTTCCCGCCTCACGTTCGAGCCCCATGCCTTATAAGTGTCCGGGCCAATGGACGGACGTGAAGAGGCGGGTCCTCTCCTGTCCCCAGTGCGGCTCCCCGGAGCTCTACTTCGAGGCCGGAATGGTGACGGGGCACGTATACCACTGCAAGAAATGCGAATACGTGGGCTCCTTCGTAATCGAGAAGGATGTGGAGATCGAGGGAGACTAGGCGAACATGGCCCCGGCTTCGCGACTACCCTCTAGGGGCTCCCCCATGACCTTGTCCATGGCTCTTAGGAAATCGTCGGACACTACGTAGTCGCGGTCCTCACGGATGGCGAACATGCCGGCCTCCGTGCACATGGCCTTTATGTCAGCTCCGGTGCAGCCTTTCGTCTTGGAGGCCAGGAACTCATAGTCGAGTTCTCCCTGAACGTTCACCCCTCGCGTGTGAATCTTGAAAATCTCCACCCTGGCCCCGTGATCGGGCAGCGGTATCTCGATGACCCGGTCGAAGCGACCAGGCCGGAGTAGAGCCACGTCTAGGATGTCGGGCCGGTTGGTGGCTCCTATGATCTTCACGTCCGAAAGGGGTTCAAAACCGTCCATCTCAGCCAGGAGCTGCATCAGGGTCCTCTGGACCTCCCTATCCCCGCTGGTAGCCATCTCCAGCCGTTTGGCCCCTATGGCGTCCAGCTCATCAATGAAGACGATGGAAGGGGCCCTCTCTTGGGCCAGCTCGAAGAGTTCCCTGACCAGGCGCGCCCCCTCGCCTATGTACTTCTGCACCAACTCTGCCCCAACCAAGCGTATGAAGGTGGCCTTCGATCTGTTGGCCACGGCCTTCGCCAGGAGGGTCTTCCCCGTCCCGGGGGGTCCCACCAGCAAGACCCCCTTCGGCGGCTCTATGCCCACCTTCTTGAAGAGGTCCGGTTTGAGCAGCGGGTCCTCGACAGCCTCTCGTACCTCCCTTGTGGCTTCCACCAGGCCACCCACATCGTCGTACGTCACAGGAGGCCGTTCAATCACCTCGGCTCCCAACACGATGGGGTCATAGGATGGAGGAAGGACTCCCATGACGGCCAGTGTCTGTTTGTTCAGGGCGACCCGCGCCCCCACCAGGAGACCCTTCTTGTCCACATAGTCCGCCGTGTGAACGATGAAGTCCGGGCCTGTTGAACTCTTCACAATGACCCTTCCGTCCGTCAGGATGTCTCGGATGCTACCGATGATCAACGGGGGAGACTTCAGCCTGTCCAGCTCCGCCCGCAGCCTCTTGATCTCCCTCTGGAGCTTGACGAGTTCACTTTCGATGAACCTCTTCTCGCCCTCAATGTGTTTCGAATCCTGGACGAGCTGCTCGTTGCGTTGTTCCAGGTGAGCTATCTTCTCTGACAGCTTATCGTAGAAATCCCGGGTCTCCTCTTCATTCAAGGTTCGGCCTCCCAGAAGCAAGAGGGCTCATCAAAAATCGTTACTCTGCACCGGCTATTTATGAGTTGCTCCATAGGCATCAACGGCGATATGGAGAGCCCGTAGCGTGGGGAACCCAAGGAGGGGCGAGGGTATTGCGACCCAGGGGCAACGCCTTCAGCACAGCCCCCTTCTGGATGCTTCCCCTCCCGCCAATGTCCCTTGATGCGGCAAGTACAAAAGGGGGTTCGTGGCTTTCCCTGGGTAGAACGCTGGGAGGGATCAGCTCGCCCGTCTGCGAGATGTGTGGGGCCGAGAGGCCCCGTCTGAAGAACGTTAACGTAGAGGGGACGCAGCTCATGCTGTGTGAGCGCTGTGCCAGGTTCGGTGTGGAAGTCAAGCGGCCTGAGACCCGGAGGGTTACGAAACCAGCCCAGCCGAGGAAAATCATCACCCCGTCTCTGGGGGAGAGCGAGTACGATCTTGCCCTGGACTTCCCCGAGAGGATAAGGAAAGCAAGGGAATCGTCGGGCTGGAAGAGGGAGGATCTCGCCAAGCGGATAAACGAGAAGCTGAGCGTCATCGAGAAGCTGGAGAAGGGGAAGATGAGGCCCAGCGATCAACTGGTAGCCAAGCTGGAAAAGGCCCTAAAGGTGAAGCTCAGAGAGAGGATCGAAGGGACGGAGACACGGAAGAAGGAAGAGAGGAGACCTCTCACCCTGGGGGATCTTATCCGACGGCAGGAGTAGGCCTTCTCTGCCTGATGAGCTCCTCTACCGCTGAGTAGAGGGGTTTCATATCCAAACCCATCTCCAGGCCAACGATGAGGCCGGCGACCTCGGCGTATACCCCCATCCTACTCTGGAGGGCATTTATCCGAGCCACGATCTCCTTTCTGGGAATTCCGCTGGAATGATTAAGGTGGTCCAGAATCCTCTGGAAAAGGTCATCCCCTTGCTTGAACACTTCTGCCGTTGGGGAGAAGTCCAGCGGCACCTCGACGGATTCGACGTCAAAGGTGGGCTGCAGCTTACCTTCAGCATTGGAGAGGAGGCCTCTTCGCAGGCCCATGTCGAGCAGTTTCTGGGCTTCCTTGGGAGGGAACCACCTGAGGTCCATGGACGCCGAGAAGACGAACTCCTTCTCCGTCAGGGTGGTCCTCCCCTTCCTCTTGAAAAGCAATGCGATAGTCCTTTTCAACTCTTCCATTCAGATCAGCTCGTATGCGTCCACGACGAACCGCCTGGGACGGCTCTCGTCACCCGCACCGGGTGGCTTGGCGGGCCCGACGAAGAGTTCCATCTCCTCCAGGCTGTGCACCCATTCAGGAACTTGCCTGAGGCTCGAACTATGCAGGTATACGCCCCTGGAAATCCCTGAACGCAGAGCCTCTCGGAAAATGTCGATGGGTCTGAGGTTCAAGAGCCTTCTTTCCCGGCCGGACGTCTCGCCCTCCCTGACACAGACAGCCAGCTTGTCCGTCAGCTCTCCGGCGGCCTCGAGATCCTCTAGGCTTGGGAAGGTTGCCATGTCGAGGACCGCCACCTCGGCCCCGGCCACCAGGACGTCTATGACACCGTCGAGGTTCCTGATGCCGCCATCCACCCAGAGTCCCTTCCCTTCAAATCGCCTATAGAACTCCAGTCGTGGCTTCTCCCTGTCAATACCGTCGACATCCCACAAGAGCAGCCTCTTGTGATCCTTCAGGGGCTTGGTCACCATCTCCACAAGGTCAGGCCCTCCGCTGCGGAGGCCCGTGGGGGACAGGGGCCTACCGGCCCGCATGGCCAGCCATGGCAGCACCTCGGGAACAGGCACGGGTTTCCCAAGTCGCGGTCATAGATAAATCTCACCCGACGACTTGTCTCTCCTTGAGGATGACACCAAAAAGGGTATAACGCAGCGAGTCGTTGATATCATGCCCCCTGCGAAGGTCGCGGAGACAGGTGAACCGCGAAGCGAGCGGGGGCGGATATCGCACGGGTCCCCCCATGAGGGGATGCGTCATCCCGAAGTGAGTGGGGGCCAACCCCGATATCCAACAATCCCCCGGCAGGGTCAGGGCGAGGAGAGAGCCAGGCTTTCGATGAGTCGCGCTGTTAGTGTCGGGGGACAGCCCCCTCACCCTTCCTCCTCTTCTACGAACTCTGCGCCACATTGGCAGACCGTGGCATCCATGGGCAGCCAGCGTTGACAGAGGGGACATTGGAACTTCTCCCCCTCAGGCTGGACTCGCGCCTCTAGGAAGACGCCCATTTCCTTCTCCTGAAGTTCAAGCGCCCTCTGTCGGCAGAGGTTGGCCTTCACCTCATCCCCCAACCTGTCGTAGATCTTTGCCTTCAGCATCCAAATGCCCGGGTAGCGCGGGTCGTGCTTTGTCAACTCGTTGAGCACCCCGATGGCAGGATCGTATTCCTTCATCCTTGCCAGGGCCGCGGCTTTTGTGAAGAGGGCATCGAGGTCCTTTGGATCTTCCTTCAGCTTCTCCTCACACCGTTCGTATATCTCCTTGATCTTCCAGAGACGGGAGTCATCCTCGGTGTATCCGCAGACATTGCACTCTTCACCCTCCAGCGGGGTTCCACACTGGGGGCACGGCTGTGACTCCTCTTCCGCCTCCCCCTCGGGGGGGGCTGCCTCCTCCACATCGGGCACGAACTCCAGGAAGGGTGGTTCTGCCTTCAGGGCGTACCGGCCCACCTCCTTCCCCTCTTTCTGGATACTGGCCGTCCATGTAATGGCCTCTCGGGAGCGGACTCTCTCCACCTCCACCACACCATCCGCCATTCCACGGAGCTCCTCAACGGTGTTCTCATCAGTGAGTTGGGCATCCAGGACGAGGACCGACACGTCGTAAGCCTTCACAAGCTTCTTCCTAAGGGTCTTGACGAACTCCCCCGCTTTCCCTGCCGCGATTCCATGAACGTCGGTCAGTATCTCGAGGGTGGCAAGCCCCTCGCCATCGGCGCTAGCCAAAAGTTCGGAGAGGGCTCCCTCCAGGGGTCCCAGGTCACCAGGGCATCGGAGAACCCCCCCATCCTCGGATATCTCTTGGACGTCCTCTTCCTTGTGGGAGTACCAGTCTAGGACTTTCAGCTTGCCGGCCTTGAGCCCCTTATCAGGACTGAGGCCCTGAGAGGAGAGCCTTCTCAGGAATCTCCTTGGGGGTATGTTGGAGAGGCCCACGAGAATTTTCGTGCCGTCCCTAAGGGCCTTGCCAACCAGCTGGATCAGCAGGGCCTCCTTTTCCGGACCCGAGGGCGTCAAGAGGAGGCTCATCATGCCCTTGGGGAAGGCCTCCTCGAGAAATGCTTCTGTGGCGTCAGCAACCTGTGCCTGAGCGGTCAACTCCTCGCCTCCATGGATTGCCTTCTGGTCCGGGTTTACGGCCTATAGGTTGGCCCGGTGGCGCCTATGGGGTCGATTCAACCGGTGGCACCCTGAATATTATAACCTTCCCCCGTCACTATCGCAAGCGATAACTATCGTCATTTCCGGCGGTTTTGATGGGAAAACCTTTAATAGAAGCACCAATTTGGACGGATGCCCCAACACCTCTAAAAGGACGCCGCCCAGGGAGAAGGATTGAACAGCGAAGGATGAGGAGGAACCGCCCTGGACCCCGGTTCCGAGAAGGAAGCTTTCCGAGGTATAACGCCAGGAGATGTCGATCACGGGTTCCGCCAGAAGAGTGGATAATCCTTGCTCGTCGCTGACGCTATGGTGAGAAATCAGGGGGGAGTTGCCATCGCGGGGTATACGAGGTTCGAGAGAGCGAGAATCATCGGAGCGAGGGCCCTCCAGATCGCCATGGGAGCCCCCATCCTCTTGGAGGTACCTTCCCACATCGTGGACCCGGTTGACATCGCAGAACTGGAGTTTGACAGGGGCGTGATCCCCATCACAGTGAGGCGGGAGATTTGAGCCGTCATCCAAGTTGGCAGCAAGATTTTCATAGGAGATGGATTTAGGTGGTGCGATAACATGGTGAGGCCCGTCGACTATAAGCCCAAACCCATTGACCCCGACTTTTTGGAGAAGGAAGACGAGTTCCCTGTCTCCGGGGAGCACGACGGCCACACGGTCAGGTCCGAGGGATTGGGGAGGTTGGACAACGAGGGGAAGACCTATCCGACCAAACTGGGAATTCACGGAACCCATGTGGCGGTGGACTTTGAGGCCTGTATCGCCGACGGCGTTTGCATGGACGTCTGTCCCGTAGACGTCTTCGAGTGGCTTCTGAACCCTGGAAACTACGGAACTGGGAACGACAAGGTCATCACCGACGACGCGAACCTGTACGGCCAGTACAGGACTGACAAATCCGATCCCATACGGGAAGAGGACTGCATCGACTGCATGGCCTGCGAAGCCCAATGTCCAACTCAGGCCATCAAGATCAACATCGGGGCCTAGGTCGACCCGTTGTTTCTCCGTTGCTTTCGGACTGCGGGCGATACCGCACATCAGGCACGGTGTTTGGGTAAGTTTATATAGAAGGTCTGTTACATATTATCCCTGCCATTATAGAACTCATTGGGAGAGGTGGATGAACGATGATGGGGACAACACCAGTGTTGGTCCTTAAGGAAGGGACGCGCCGAGAGCGCGGAAAGGGAGCCCAGTTCAGCAACATCCAGGCTGCGAAGGCCATCGCCGACGCGGTCCGTTCGACGCTGGGCCCCCGGGGCATGGACAAGATGCTCGTAGACAGCATGGGGGACGTGGTCATTACCAACGACGGGGTGACCATCCTCAAGGAGATAGACGTGGAACATCCCGCCGCAAAGATGCTGGTGGAAGTGGCCAAGACCCAGGACGAGGAGTGCGGGGATGGCACGACGACGGCAGTCATCTTTACGGGAGAGCTCCTGAAGCGAGCGGAGGAGATGGTCGAGCAGAACATCCATCCCACCGTCATCGCCCAGGGGTATAGGATGGCTGCTCAGAGGACCAGCGATCTCCTTCAAGAGCTGTCGGACAACGTGAAGGCTGATGACGTGGACACCCTCAAGAAGATTGCGTCGACAGCCATGATCAGCAAGGCTGTGAGTGCCAACAGAGAGTTCCTGGCTGATATCGCCGTCCGAGCGGTCCTAACAGTGGCCGAAAAGAGAGATGGGCGACTCGTGGTGGATGAGGATAACATTCAGCTCGTCAAGAAGCAAGGCGGCTCCGTCATGGACACCCAACTCGTGGACGGCGTCATCGTGGACAAGGAACGGGTCCACCCCGGAATGTCAAAGAGGGTCGAGGACGCCAAGGTGGCCCTCGTGGACGCCGCCCTGGAGGTCAAGAAGACGGAGTTTGACGCCAGGATACAGATCAGCGACCCACGGCAGCTTCAGGCCTTCCTCCAGGAGGAGGAGAACATCCTGAAGGGTTTCGTGGACGCCGTCAAGAAGGCCGGAGCCAACGTCCTCTTCTGCCAGAAAGGCATCGATGACCTAGCCCAGCACTTCCTGGCAAAGGAGGGCATCTACGCCGTCCGCCGGGTCAAGAAGTCGGACATGGAGAAGCTGGCAAAGGCCACGGGTGGTCGCATCGTCTCCAAGGTCAAGGAAGTGACCCAGGAAGACCTTGGTAGGGCGGAGGTTGTGGAGGAGCGAAAGATTGGCGATGATGACATGACCTTCGTTACCGGATGCAAGGAGGCGGAGGCGGTCTCCATCCTTCTTCGTGGAGGAACGGAGCACGTGGTGGACGAGGTCGAGAGGTCCTTGGACGATGCCATCAACGTGGCGCGGGCTGCTGTCGAGGATGGCAAGATGCTCGCAGGGGGTGGCTCCGTCCAGACGGCTCTTTCCCTCTCCCTCAGGGACTATGCAGTCCCCGTTGGTGGCAGGGAGCAGATAGCCATCGAGGCGTTCGCCGCGGCCCTGGAGGTCGTGCCTAGAACCCTGGCGGAGAACGCGGGCCTTGATCCCATAGACACCCTCATCGACCTGAGAAACGCTCACAAGAAAGGCAGGAGGTACCATGGTGTTGACGTCCTCGCCGGCAAGGTCTCGGACATGAAGAAGCTCAACGTCCTGGAGCCTATGAGGGTCACGAAGCAGGCGGTGGCCTCAGCAACGGACGCTGCCGTGATGGTCCTGAGGATCGACGACGTCATTGCCGCCAAGGAGTTCAGGGCTGGAGCGCCAGGCAAGAAAGGGGCCGAGGAGGAGACGGAGAGCGAGTTCGACTGAGCTCCTCCTCTCCTACAGACCCCTAGAGTCCTGCCGTGGTTGTCCTCTTACCGAGAGGATCCACCGTCGGGTATGACCGACCTTGGAGGGCTTGCTTCTAGAGGGCTCTGAAGACTGGATGGAATCTCTGCCGGGGCATTTCCAGGCCTGGTACCCGCAGGGTAGAAATAAGATAGGTGGGATGTCAGGGAATCGGAGGAGAAGGCTTTGCTGCGGCTCCTGAAGGACCTGGTGGAGATCGAATCCGTTAACGACCCGGAACAGGGGAAAAGGCCCACGGCGGATGGTGCCCATTTCATTAGAGACCAGCTGAGGGAAGGGGGAATTGAGAGCCAAATCGCTGAGACTAATGGTTTCTTCGCGGTCCGGGGAACCCTGGGGAAGAGGAAGCCTAGGATACTTCTTCTGGGCCACTGGGATGTTGTGCCCGCGGGGGCGGTGTCCAGGTGGAAATATCCACCGTTTAGGCTCACAGTGATGGAGGACAGAGCCTATGGGAGGGGATCGGTGGACGACAAGGGTAACGTGGCGGCCATGCTCACGGCTATGCCTGACATCCTGGAGAGGGGAGGAGAGGAGGTGGCCTTCGCCTTCACGGGAGACGAGGAGGTAGGCGGCCGCAACGGCGCAGGTGTCGTCGCCCGGGAAATCCAACCCGAGGTCGTCGTGAACGGCGATGGCCTTGGGCTAGAGATCATCAATAGGCGGCGTAACATCTTCCGCGCAGAATTATCCGCCCCCTCCGTACTACGAAGGACTAGGGGTGACGTGGAGGTGGTGAAGTTTGCCACGGAGACCAAAGGTCGGGAGACCCGCCACTCCGCCTACTTCGTCCCAGGAGTGGACAGTCACGCCCTGCTGGCGGCCTCTGAGTACGCCCTCAGAGAGAATCTTGCCGTGGTAAGCCTGCGAGGCGGCTTCGTGAAGGATAACGTGATCCCCGATGAGATTGAGGTCGAGTTCGTCCGAGAGTCGCGGATGGGTAGGAACGTGGTGGTGGATGACAGTCTGTCGGGGCTCCTCAGAGTCCTGATGCCCCTCTCCAGGATCACCTTCCCGACGGGTCCGAGCGTCTACGGCATCAACGTACTGCCGAACCTCTATTGGGGGGATGGAGAGCATCACATGAAGGTGGACATCCGAGCCATGACCCATGATGCTGCTGCCATCGAGGAGGCTGCCAAGGAGGTTCTGGACGAATTCGTACCGGAAGCCTCGATGAAGGTGTTGGCGGGGGAGGGATGCCTCATCACCAAGGAGAACTGTGCCCTAGTGAAGCTTGCCAAGGAGGTTGCGATGACGCTAGGGATACCGCCGAGGGTCGTGGAGCGCCAGGGAGCCAGCGACTCCCGCTATTTCTCTCCTAAGGGCATCGACTGCATAGATTTCGGCCCCCTGGGAGGCAACATCCATGGGCCAAATGAGTACGTCATAGTCAGCAGCCTCGACAGGACGGCGAAGTTCTACACCGAGCTGGTCGCCCGTTTCCTCGGGTTAGACTGAAGCTGGAGCCGATGCAACTCCGTTAGGACTTCCCGCTCTTGGCCTTGTGAAAGACCTCCAGAGCCTCCTTTGGCGTGAGATCCTCCTGCACGACGGCTCTGATAGCTCTTATCATGGCGACGGGGTTGTCGGATTGCCATATGTTCCGGCCCATGTCCACACCCGATGCCCCCTCTTGGATGGCGTTGTAGGCCATCTCCATAGCATCCAGCTCTGTCTCCAGCTTCGGTCCGCCAGCGATAACGATGGGTACAGGGCAGCCCTCGACAACTTGGGTGAAGTCCTCGCAGTAGTAGGTCTTCACAAAGCTGGCCCCGAGTTCCGCGGCGATCCTGCAGCAGAGGGATAGGTACCGGGCGTCTCGCTTCTCCAGCTCCTTTCCCACGGCAGTGACGGCCAGAACGGGGATGCCGTACTCGTTCCCCTCGTCGACTAGTTTTGCTAGGTTGAGAAGGGTCTGTTTCTCGTGTTCTGTACCCACGAAGATGGAGAGGGCCATGGCGGAGGCGTTCAGCCGAAGGGCTTCCTTCACCGACGTTGCTATGCCTTCGTCCGAGAGGTCCCTGCCCACTATGCTTACTCCCCCGGAAACCCGGAGGACTATGGGGACGTTGCTGAGGGGATCCACATCGTTCCTCACCACGCCCCGGGTTATCATGAGGGCGTCCGCGTAGGGTATCAGAGGCCGCAGGGTCTTTCCAGGGTCCTCCAGCCTGTGGGTGGGCCCCAGAAAGTAGCCGTGGTCTGCGGCGAGCATCACCGTCCGCCCGGTGTCGGGCTTGAGAATGCGCGCCAGTCGGTTTCTCATTCCCCAATCCATTCTCTCAATCCCCCTCAAGTCACACGGTGGGACCAGCCTTGGGTCCCGTCGGGGTCGGGGGTCAGAAGGGACCTGAAGCTAATAGAGTTATCGGAGCCTACGGAACGATGATGACCTTGAGGGATTCGGCCTTCCAAGAGACGTCCACAGCCTTCTGGAAGTCGGCCAGGGGGAAGCTATGGCTGACCAGGGACCTCACGTCCACAACCCCCTCGCTTATCATCGCCAGGGCCCTCCTCGTCTCCGATTCGGTGGCGGCGTTGCTGCTGAGCAATGATATCTCCCTGGTCACTAGGTCACTCGCTCCCGCGAGAGTGGCGCTTGCCTCCAAGATGCCGATCAGCCCTATCCTTCCCCCGGCCCTGACAGCCTGCATGGCCTGCCTCAAGGCCCTGGGGTTGCCTGAAGCCACCACCACCAAGTCAGCGCCCCTACCGCCCGTCATCCGTCCCACACGCGAAGCCAGATCCTCCTCCAAGGGGTTGACCACCGCGTCCGCGCCTGCCTTCCCAGCAAATTCGAGACGATGGGGGCTGACCTCGCTGACCATCACCTGACGGGCCCCGTAGCGCGGGAGAATCTGAAGAGTGAGGAGTCCCATGGGACCGGCCCCAGCCACCAGGACATCCATTTCCTCGATGGCCCCGAACCGGTCCAGGGCCCTGATGCAGCAAGCCAGGGGCTCTATGAAGGCGCCCTCCTCGAAGGAAAGGTCGTCAGGAATCTTCAGGACGCCACCGTGGCTCACGTTCCAGGCGGGAACCCGGAAGAATTCGGAGAAGCCCCCAGGTTCGAGGTGCCATCTTCGATACTCCGGGCACATCGTTTCGCTTCCGCGAAGACAGTACTCGCACTCGTAACAGGGAACGTGGTGATGGGGGAACACCCTCTCGCCCAGTTCCAGGCCCTCGACCCCAGGACCGACATCGACGAGGACCCCCACGGCCTCATGCCCCAACGTGGGAGGGGCCGCTGTGTACTCCCCCTGAATCTTCTCCAAATCCGAGCCGCAGAGACCACATGCTTTCATCTCAACCAAGAGATCGCCGGGCCCGACGGAAGGTGAAGGGACCTCTCTCACCCTTACCTCGCCAGGACCCTCAAGGAGGACTGTCTTCACTTCCTCGTTCAATGGCCCCTTCGATATTTGAATGGATGGGTAGCCGGCAACCCCAGGGGAGCGACAGGGTATCTTCCCTTCAGGTTCCGACGCAGCCGTGCTGGTGGTACTTCTGGATGCGTTTATATAGAAGGGCTCACATATGTTTAAAGCGTATCTCCCTACAGGGTCGTAAGGAGGATTTGTGATGACAGAAAGAGTACTGAGGGTCGCAGAGGCCAAAACGAAGGACGTCGGCAGGGGAATCGCTCGCATCGACCCTGCAGTCATGAAGGTACTCCAGCTGACGCCAGGCGACGTTATCGCCGTTGAGGGAAAGAAGAGGACCGTGGCCATTTGCTGGCCTGGCTATCCAGAGGATGAGAACAGAGGAGTCATCAGAATCGATGGGAACATCCGTAGGAACGCGGAGGTAGGGATTGATGACAAGGTCGGGGCTACGAGGATCCACCCAAAGTACGCCGAGAAGGTCACCCTCGCCCCCGCGGAGTCCCTCCGAATAATGGGCGCCGGAGAATACCTTTCCCAGCTCCTCGAAGGCAGGGCCCTTACACGGGGAGACGTCATAGAGATCAACGTCATGGGCCGAAAGCTGGACCTAGTCGTGGTCTCCTTCTCGCCGGCGACGGAGGCCGTCATTATCCAGCGGTCCACCCAGATAGCGGTGAGGGAGAGGCCGGCTGCCGAGGTGCTCAAGGTTCCTCGGATCACCTACGAAGACATCGGCGGGCTGCACGATGAGATCAGAAAAGTCCGTGAGATGATCGAGCTGCCTCTCAGGCACCCAGAGATCTTCGAGAGGCTTGGCGTGGAGGCCCCCAAGGGAGTCCTTCTCCACGGTCCTCCCGGCACCGGGAAGACCTTGCTGGCGAGGGCGGTGGCCAATGAGACCAACGCATCCTTCTTCGCCATATCAGGTCCAGAAATCATGTCGAAGTTCTACGGTCAGAGCGAGGAGAACCTGAGGGAGATATTCAACAAGGCCGACGAGGATGCCCCCAGCATCATCTTCATCGACGAAATCGATTCCATCGCACCGAAGCGGGATGAGGTCGTCGGTGAGGTGGAGAGGAGGGTGGTGGCCCAGCTCCTATCCCTGATGGACGGCCTCAAGGGCCGCGGCAAGGTGGTGGTCATCGGTGCTACGAACCGGCCGGGAGCCCTGGATCCCGCCCTCAGACGACCCGGGCGCTTTGACAGGGAGATTGAGATCGGGATTCCGAAGAGGGATGCCAGGCTCGAAATCCTACAGATCCACACGAGAGGAATGCCCTTGGCAAAGGATGTGGACCTGAGCAGGTTGTCGGACCTTACTCACGGCTACGTGGGAGCCGACTTGGAGGCCCTCTGCAAGGAGGGCGCCATGAGGGCCCTGCGTCGAGTTCTCCCGGAGATGGACCTGGAGGTTGAACAGATCCCCCTTGAGATACTGAACAAGCTAACGGTCAGTCGTGACGATTTCATGCAGGCCTTCCGGGAGATGGAGCCCACGACCATGCGGGAGGTCTTCATTGAGAGCCCTAACGTGAAATGGGAGGACGTCGGAGGCCTGGAGGAGGCCAAGCAGGAGCTTCAGGAATCGGTGGAGTGGCCCCTTAAGTTCGGGAAGGTCTTCAGCCACGCTGGGGCGACACCACCTAAGGGCGTGCTCCTCTTCGGTCCGCCCGGTACGGGGAAGACATTGCTGGCGCGGGCGGTAGCAACGGAGGCAGAGGCCAACTTCATCAGCGTTCGGGGTCCCGAGTTCCTCTCGAAGTGGGTAGGCGAGAGCGAGAGGGCCGTACGGGAGACCTTCAGGAAAGCCAAGCAGGCTGCACCGTGCGTCATCTTCTTCGACGAGGTAGATTCCATCACCCCTGCCAGGGGAGGGAGCGCGGACAGCAGGGTGACAGAGAGGGTGATCTCCCAGATGCTTGTGGAGTTGGATGGACTCGAGGTGCTTCACAACGTGACGGTCATTGCCGCCACCAACAGGCCGGACATGCTGGACCCTGCCTTCCTGCGACCAGGGCGCTTCGACCGCATAATATACGTCCCGCCGCCCGACCTGGAAGCAAGGAGGGAGATCTTCAAGATTCACACCCAGCGCAAGCCCCTGAGCAGGGACGTAAGCCTAGATGAGCTGTCCAAAGAGACCGAAGGGTTCACCGGGGCTGATATCGCAGCCCTGTGCAACGAGGCCTCCATGCTGTCCATCAGGGAGTACGTCCAAGCCGGAGGTTCGCTTGAGGACGAGGCGGTCAAAAGCCTAAAGATAGAGAGGCGCCATTTTGAAACGGCTATGGAGAAGGTAACGCCAAAGAGGCGTCAGGAGATGGAGAAGTATGCAGACATCTCCAGGAAGTTCAAGACGGGAATAGAGGTGGCATGATGGGAGACAAGAGGAGAAAAGGATGGCCCTTCGGCGAGGACGACGATTTCTTCGAGCATTTCGAAGAAGTCTTCGAGGAGATGCGAAAGAGGATGGAGAAGATTCTGTCGGGAGCCGTTAAGGACCTGGACAAGGCGAAGCCCTTCGTCTGGGGGTACTCCTTCAGAATGGGTCCGGACGGGAAGCCCCAGTTTCGCCAGTTCGGTGACACGGAAGTCCTAAGACCTTGGACCGGGGAGACAGGTCGGGAGCCTCTGACAGACGTCATTGAGAGGGAGGACACGGTCTCCATCACCGTCGAACTGCCAGGGGTAGAGAAGGAGGAAATAGACCTCCGCACGACGCCCACTACGGTCGCCATCAAGGTGGACAACCCTCAAAGGCGCTACTACAAAGAGGTGGACCTGCCAGTCGCGGTGGACCCAGACTCCATCAAGGCGACCTTCAAGAACGGTGTCCTCGACATTATGCTGAGGAAGGGCGAGAGGGACACCGGAAAGAAGGTAAGGATCGACTGATATCAGCGCTTAAGGACAACCTTGCCAAAGTGCTCGCCCCTCTCCAGAAGCTCCAGGGCGATCCGGGCCTTCTGGAGGGGGAGGATGGAATGAACCACGGGTTTCAGCCGACCCGCCCAGAGGAGGTCCAGGGCGCTTGAGAGCTCGGACCTGCTCGCCATGGTGGAGCCCATTATCCTCAGCTGCTTCCAGAAGACCATCCTGATGTCTGTCTCCCCCCGGGGACCGGTGGTGGCACCGCAGGTGACCAAACGACCCTCCTTAGCCAGGGCTCGAAGGCTCTTCTTCCATGTCGCCTCCCCCACTGTCTCCACCACCACATCCACGCCCCTCTTGCCGGTGAGCTCCCACACCACCCTCTCGAAGGGCTCTTCCCGATGGTTGATGACGATGTCGGCCCCCAGCTCCTGGGCTTTCCTGAGCTTCTCCTCGGTGCTGGAGGTGGCGATCACCCTGGCACCGCACACCTTTGCTATCTGAATGGCGGCCCCCGCCACGCCTCCCCCCGCCCCCAGGACCAAGACGTCCTCCCCGGGGCGTACTCTGGCCTTCGTTACGAGCATTCTCCAGGCCGTCATGAAGACCAGGGGGAAGGCTGCAACCTCCTCGAAGGAGAGTCCATCTTTCATGGGAAGGACGTTCCTCGCCGGTACCTTCACGAATTCGGCATGGGTCCCGTTGGCATGCTCACCCAGGATTCCATACCTTACGCAGAGGCTGTCCTCCCCTCGGAGGCAGTACTCGCACTTTCCACAGCTCAGCCCTGGATTGATGACAACGAGGTCGCCCCGCTGCACGCCTTCCACCTTCCTCCCGACAACTTCGATTGTACCGGCACCATCGGCCCCTAGGATGTGGGGGAAGGTCAGCTTGAGTCCCGGCAGCCCATCCCTCACGAAGAGGTCCAGGTGGTTCAGGGCGGAGGCTTTCAGCCTAACGAGGACCTCCCCTTCAGATATCTCCGGTTCTGGTACGTCGACGTACTGAAGGACCTCTGGCCCTCCGTGCTCGAATATGGCGACCGCCTTCATGGAGACCCCTTGGAGCTAAAGGTCCCCTCGTCTTAATGCTTTCATCCTTAGCGGAGAGGCTTTCCCTTCGTCTCGGGCCCCAAGACACCGGCCACCAGGCCGCCCGCCAGCATTAGAAGAGCGATGGAGGTCAGGGGCCACAAGACCGCACCAGTATAGGCGAAGAGTGCTGCAAACGCCAATGGGGCGAGAATGGCCGTCACCTTCCCGACGCCTTCAGCTAGACCGAAACCCGTGGCCCGGTATTGGGTGGGGAAGAGCTCCGATGTGTAGGGGTAGACGGCTCCCCAAGCGCCCAAGTTGAAAAAGCTGACGAACACGAGACCCAGGATGAGGGTCCAGAAGTCCTTGGCCGTGGCGAAGACGTAGCCGCTTATGCCGCCTAGGATCAGGAAGAGGGCAAGGGTTCTCCTCCGGCCCCACCACTCCACCAGGATCATCGAGGCACCGTAGCCAGGGAACTGGGCGAAGGCGGAGATGATCAGGAAGAGGGCCAGAAGGTTGGGGTCCCCGAAGTCAGCAACGCCGAATTGGGCCAGAGCGGGAGGAAGCCAGAGGAAGAGGCCGTAGTAGCTGAAGTTCAGCGCGATCCAAACGCCGATGGTCACCGTGGTCCTGCGGAGTAGGTCTCCGTGGAACAGCGCTGACACAGGAGCCCGAGGAATCGTCGGCTCCTTCCTCAGTTCCGACGCCCGGGCATCTCTGGAAGTGGCCCTCCGGAGTACGTTGGCCGCCTCCTCCAGACGGCCCTGCCTCGCCAGGTAGTAGGGGCTTTCGGGCACGGTTCGACGGAAGAGGTATGCCAGGAAGGCGGGGAAGGCGGCGACGAGAAACAGCAGGCGCCAGTTCTCGACATCTCCAATCAGGGGGAGGCGGAGGTTCCAGACGCCCGTTAGCTGTACGATGAAGACATACCAGAAACCGATGGCCAGGAGGAAGCCTGCGGGCCAGAAGAAGTCGAGGAGAACCATGTACCTCCCTCTCTTCTGAGGAGGCAGGTACTCCGACAGTATGGAGGGATCGATGACGAGCATACCTCCGAGGCCGATTCCCGCCAGGAGCCGCAAGGAGAAGAGGCTCGCGGTGTTGAAGGAGAGTGCCGTGAGGGCGGTGAAGGCCGAGTATGCTAGGATGCAGGCCTGGAAGAGGGTGCGCCGTCCCCTGGTGTCGGAGAGGCGACCCAGAGAGAGGCTCCCCAGAAATGAGCCCAGGAGGGTGGCGGAGACGATGGCGCCATACTGGAAGGGATCAGTAGGCGTGAAGGTTGCCAGGTTGAATATACCAAACTTAGCGCCGACGGCAGGGAGGACGAGGCTGATAAGGATTATCTCGAAGGCGACGAAGGTCCAGGCGAAGCCCGTGATCAGAACGATCCTCCGGTGGAAGGACGTGAAGCCGCCCTCCCGGAGGACGTCCTCTACAGTCCTGTAGTCCAGCGCCCCCTGGTCCGAAGCCATGCTGGTGGCCTCAGAAGAGGGCCTACTCCATATAGCTGATGATGGAGGCAAGGGAGCGATGGAAATGACAGTGGACGGCAAGATATGCCTGTGTTATCGGGTTTCGGGCTCCGCGGCCTTCTCCGACACGATGTAGAAAATGTCTGAGCGGAGGTCCCGCAGGTGCGGCGACCGGCCTATGAGGCCCTTCTGCAGGAGAATGGAGACAGCATGCCTCACGGTCCGCGGCGGCAGGAGGGTCTTGGAGGCAATCTCCCGAGCCGTCAAGGGGCCTTCGTACTCAATGGTCTTCAGGACGAGCTTGGCGCTGGGGGGCATCTTCATGATCTCATCCGTCGACCGTATCCGCCGGATGGCCTCCATCCGCTTAGGGGAGCCACCGTCGATCCTTACCAGGGCCCCCATCTTTCCTCCGCGAACCTCAACCCTCTCATCGACCTCTTCCCTGCACAGGCCGTCTATGACAACCTCGCAGTCAGATCGGGCGCTGATGTCCGACACCTCAATCAGAGCAACGTCAGGGACCACCAGCGGCCGTCTCGAGATGTCCATGGAGTTCACGGAGACGACGACAAAGACCCTGGACTGAGGCAGGACCAACGGTCCCCCAGCGGACATGGCGTAGGCGGAGGAGCCCGTAGGAGTGGCCACAATGACGCCATCGCTGTAATCCCGGTAGACCTCCTCCCCATCGATGGTGAGCTTGTACTCCATCAGGACCGCGGTCTTGGACGGGAAGATGGCCACCTCGTTGAGGGCGGAGGGCAGCTCCTTGTCATCCACCTTCACTGCCAAGCGGTTGCACTCCTCAAGCCTGTACTCCCCCTTGGACACCTTGCGGAGACCATCCTTCAGGGCGCTCAGGGGTAGATCCGTGAGGAAGGCGGAGCCCGTGGCGTCGTTTACCCCCAGCATAGGGACTTTCGCATCGCCGTAGTCCTGGAAGGCCCTCAAGACATCCCGGTCGCTCCCGAGAACTAGTATGAAGTCTGCCTTGCCAACCTCCGACCTGTCCCTGGGAAGTATGCCCACGTCAAATCCCAGGGACTCAGCCGCCAATATGACGGAGTCGATGATACTCTGGGCAGTCTTCCCGGCAGAGGAGGTGCTGGGAAAGGGGAGTATGAGGGCCTTCACACCTCTGGAAGGGTGGGAGGTATAATAAATCCTATCGGGCCCTCAGAGACGGAGGCCCAGGATTGCCCCCTCGAAAACTGTAAATGGCCCACGCCGGGCATTCAATCCAGACAGTCCTCGAAGGTCCCAGGTTCCTCTCAGCCTTGATACCACCTCAAAAGACTTTATATAATGTAATGGCCAGCCCTCCCCCATGATGGAAGAGGAGCGAGAGGAGGCCTACCAGGAGATAACATCACCGCCTCAGATTTCTCAGCAACCCCAGACGCCCCGGGAGTCGGAAAGCTCCCTCGAGGAGGCCAAGAGGGCGAAGAAGCAGGCTGCATACCACGAGAAGGCCAGCAAGCTGAAGGCAAGGGCGGCGAAGCTGGTATCAAGGGCGAAGAAGCTCAGGGCCACTGCCGAGGCGTTGGAGGAGAAGGCCCGGCGCTATGAGGCCAAGGCCAGCGAGCTTGAAGGCCGTCCGTAGAAAGGGTTAAGGACGTCCCTAGAAATGGCGGGCCAGTGGTCGCTGCCTCGGCCCCTGGGAAGCTCATTCTGTTTGGCGAGCACGCCGTCGTGTTCGGGGAGCCCGCCCTATCCGTCGCCATAAACCTCAGAACGACGGTGGAAGCCCGCCCGTCCAAGAGGAACGAGGTCAACGGCCAGCCCCTCCGGGTTGGCAGGTATCCCTATCTGGAAACCGCTCTCAGGATTGCTGGCCCGAATCGGCCTCTGGCCTTAAACGTCTCGTCCCAAGTCCCCCTAGCCTCCGGTATGGGGTCTTCCGCTGCCGTCACGGTCAGCCTCCTCGCATGCCTCCAAGCCTTAGGCGGGTCCCTGGACAGGGAGGGCATTGCTCGTCTTGGATTCGAGGTTGAGCATGGAGTCCAAGGCAGGGCCAGCCCCATCGATACCACCACCGCCACCCGGGGCGGTGGCATATTGCTGCTCAAGGAGAGGGGAGAGAGCTTCCTGTGGCGCATCGACAAGGGGGAGAGCGTGTGGTATCTCCACAGCTGCGAACTGCCTGAGATGACAATAGTTGTCGGGAGCACTGGGATAGAGGCTGCCACGGGACCCTTGGTGGCGAGGGTGAAGGAACTCTGCAGCAGGCAGGATAGCGCGAGGCGGGCCGTTCGCAGGATCGGTGAGATCTCCATCGAGGGCATGAGGGCCCTCAGAGGGGGGGACCTCACCACGGCAGGAGAACTCATGCGGGAGAATCACGGGCTCCTCAACGCCCTTCAGGTTGGACATCCCATGTTGGACAAGCTGGTTGATGCCAGCCTGCCATTCTCCTACGGTGCCAAGCTGACGGGGGCTGGTGGCGGCGGCAGCATGATCTCATTGACGGACAGGCCTGAACGGGTCAAGGAGGCCATTCAGAATTCCGGCGGTACAGCCTTCATCGTCCGCAGCGAGCCCAGGGGGGTCGTTCTTGAGTCCAACGGCTGAGACCGGCCCGCGGAGCAATCGGGGAGACCTCCTAGTGGCCAACATAGGTCAGCTCTTGACCTTGGGGGGCTACATGGAACCCCGCACGGGAAAGGCCTTGCTGGACCTGGGCATCGTTCGCGATGCAGCCATCCTCATAGAAGCGGGCCGCATCAAGGCCGTCGGACCCCAGGATAAGGTCCTCCCCGATGCTGAGGGGGTGGAGGTCCTTGACGCTGGCGGTAAAGTGGTCATGCCTGGCTTCGTGGACGCCCACACCCATGCTGCCTTTGCCGGCTCGCGAGAGGGGGAATTGGCGTCCAAGCTCGCGGGCAAGTCCTACGCCCAGATCGCCCAAGAAGGTGGGGGCATTCCGAGCACCGTCATGGCAACGAGGGCTGCCACCAAGGAACAGGTCATGACGGAAACCAAGGACAGAGTCAGGAGAATGGTAGCACAGGGCACCACCACAGTAGAGATGAAGTCCGGTTACGGCCTGAGTCTGGATGAGGAGTTGAAGCTCCTAGAGGTGATCTCTCAGGTAGCTGGCGAGATGCCTGTCAACGTCGTGCCTACCTTCCTGGGGGCTCACGCGGTTCCAGAGGAGCACCGAGACAACCCGGAAGGCTACGTGGATTACCTCGTGGAGGAAGTCCTCCCTTCGGACGCTTTGAAGGGCGTGGCAAGGTACTGTGACGTCTTCGTGGAGGAAGGGTTCTTCTCCAGCCATCAGGGGAAACGCATCCTGCTGGCGGGGCAACGGCATGGCATGGCATCAAAGGTGCACGCCGATGAACTCACCTCATGTGGGGGGGCCGAGCTGGCGGCGGAGGTAGGCGCTATATCTGCGGATCACCTCCTCTTCTCCACGGATGTTGGCTTGAAGGCCATGGCCCACAGCCGCACCATTGCCGTCCTCCTGCCTGGGACCTCTTTCTCCTCCTTGAGTCTCCCATACTGCGATGCAAGGCGGGTCATCGACCACGGCCTCGGCGTCGCCCTGGGCACCGACCTGTCTCCAAACTCGTGGATCGAGTCAATGCAGTTTGTCATCAGCCTGGCCTGCTACAAGCTCAGGATGCATCCTGAAGAGGCCATCTCCGCCGCGACCATCAACGCTGCCTGGGCCATCGGGATGGCAGCGGAGGTCGGCTCCATAGAAGTGGGGAAGAGGGCTGATCTCCTCCTACTGAGAGTCAGCGACTACCGGGAGATTCCATACAGAATCGCCTCGAACCTGGTGGACAGGGTGGTCAAGGACGGCGTAATGGTCTTCGAGGGGTAGCCCTACCCGGTGGGAGGCGCGACGACGGCCCCCTCCAACCTTGAGTGAGCCCTCACGTTCGTCTCGTCGCCGATTATGCTCGAGATGAGGCGCACATCCTCTTCGATGGTGCAGCCGCCGGAGACGATGCTGTCCCGGATCTCGCTTCTCCAACCGATTCTGCTGTCCTCCATCACGATGGAATCCTTCAGATCGACCTCTCGATCGATGAAGGCATTGGCGTAGACGCAGGACCGCCTGACCTTGGAGCCTCGACATATGGTTGCTCCCTTTCCTATGTAGCTCGGTCCCTCAACCTCGACCCCTTCCTCAAGGACGGCTTCTTCAGAGACCACTACAAGACCGGTGGTCTTAACCCCCTTCAGCCTGGTTGTCTTGCCGTCTCTCTTTATAACCTCCATGCTAGCCCGCCAGAGGTCCCGAGGCCGTCCGATGTCCATCCAGAGGCCGTTCAGTTCAACGCCATAGATGGGCGCACCCTTCTTGAGCAACAGGGGGAATACATCCTTGGAGAAGTCGAACATGGCGCCCTCGGGTATGAGTTCTAGGACCTCGGGCTCCAGGACGTAGATTCCAGCGTTAACCAGGTTGGAGAATACCTCCTGGGGAGAGGGCTTCTCCTGAAAGCGCACGATTCTCTTGTCATTGTCCAAACCGACAACGCCGAACTCCGTAGGATCCTCCACCCTGGTCAGCGCCATGGTAGCCATGGCCTCTTTCTCCTTGTGATAGTCATACAGCTCCTTGATATCCACGTCCGCCAGGACGTCCCCGCTGGCCACTACGAAGCTGTCCTCGATGAAGTCCGCCACCCGCTTGACAGCGCCGGCGGTCCCGGCAGGGTTGGCCTCGAAGGAGTAGAGGATGGAAGCGTCGTACTCCAAGCCATCCCCGATCCTCTTCATCACCCTGTCGGACATGTAGCTGGTGGCGATGATGATTCTCTTGAAACCCGCAGAGACCAGGGAGCGGAGGACAAAGTCTATGCAGGGTCGACCGGCCACGGGCAACAGCGGCTTGGGTATCCTCTCCGTGAGGGGTTTCAGCCTCGTTCCAAAACCACCCGCCAGGACTATTGCCTTCATCCTCACAGCTCCAGTTTGCCCCTTTTCTTCAGGATGTCTATTGCCTCCTCTACAGCCCTATCCACGGCTTCCTCGTCCTCCAGGGCCCTCTTCACTGCCTCCTTCTGCTCCACCATGATCTTCCGGGCTTCCTCGTACTCCTCCCTCCTGGAGCCCTTGATGGAGATGATCTTCTCCCTCATCTCCATGGCCCTCCCGTGATAGTGGTCGGCCCTCTCCTTCACGGCTATGAAAGCCTCGTGAATGCGGTCAGCCTCGGCTATGAGGAGGGATATCGCCTCCACCTTTTCATCTAGCTCCTCCCGCAAGGCTTGAACCTCTTCAGAACTTCTAAGAACCTCCTGGTGCTCCTTTTCCGCCTGGCGAAAGAGGTCTTCGATTGTCGAGTCGATCTCGCCTACCTGCTTGAGGGTCTCCTGGTGCTCCTTCTCGATGGTCTCCAGATGGGCCAGGTCCTGATGGGCCTGCCTCAACTCCTTAAGAAGCTTCTCCTCCTCCGGGAGGGACAGGGAGGTGGTCTGCTGCTTCCTCTCCATCTGTTCAATCCCCTCCCGCAACCTCCTGAGACCCTCCGCCACGCCGCCCTTGAGATCTCCCCTAAGCTCTCTCTTGACCTGGATGAGTTCCTTGGCCCGCCTCTGCAGATCATTCCTCCTCTCCTTGTGCTCCCTCACCCGCTTCTGGGTCTGGGACCGCTTCTCGCGCAGGGATTCCATCTGCGCCCTGACCTCCCTCTTCTTCTCGTTGAGAAGGTCCCTCTCCTCCCGAAGGGCCCGAGCCTCCACGTTGTACTTGTCCCGCCTCTCCAGTAGTGTCCTGTACTTGATCTCGGCGTATTGGAGTTCACTGAGGGTTTTCTTTCGGCCCATTTGCAGCCTCGGGCTCTGTTTGAATCGAGAGAGTGAGTATTAACCTTTCGCGGCTAGGAGACGTGCTAGGCAAGCCATGTCCTCCGGATTCATCTGCTCTGCCCTCTTGGTAGCCAGAGGGGTGTCCGCTAAGAGGGATCTCAGGCTCTCCTCGGAGAGAGCAAGATGTCTCCACTCGTGGAGCAGGGCGTTCAAGGCCTTCTTCCTCCGGTGGGCAAAGAGGGCGTCCACCACCCTGTCAAAGGTTCCCTCGTCCACCTCGAATGGGGGAGGTCGGGTATCGATCTGGACCACTGCCGAGTCCACCTCCGGCCGGGGCCAGAATGCTGAGCTAGGGACCGTCTCCAGGATCTGGGCGTCGCTTCGATAGTAGACCTTCACTGAGAGCCGGGAGTAGGCCCCGGAGCCCATCCGGGCCACGACTCTTTCGGCGAACTCCATCTGGAAGGTGAGGATCGCCCGCTTGAAGGACCTCTCTAGCAGTCGGAACGTAAAGGGAGAGGATATCTCGTAAGGGAGGTTGCTCACCACTCTGTCGAAGGGGGGTAGCTCGATGCTGAGAACGTCCCCCTCCAGGAGGTCGAGGCCAGGGATTCTGTCACGGAGGTAGGCGCAGAGGCGTCTGTCCTTCTCCACGGCGACAACCTTGACACCTCTGTCAAGCAGAGCCTCCGTAAGTATGCCAAGACCGGGTCCGACCTCGAGGACCCTCTCGCCCGGCAGGATCCCCGCGTACTCCGCCATGCGGTGGGCCAATTCGTCGATGAGGAGGAAGTGCTGTCCGAGCCGCTTGGAGGGCGTGACCCCCGCCTCCCTCAACCTGGCCTTCACCTCGGAGACCTTCATGTTGGCGCATCCCGGGGTGCCTTGCTCAGTCTCAGGGGAGGGATTTGGGACTGGGGAACATCACGATATGACGAGGCTCTGCACATCGTGGTGCCTGCTGATCAGATTTCTCGACAGCCGGAGATTCTTCCCCTCCCTTCCTATGGCCCTCCCCTTCTTGGCAGGGTTGACGGACACCACGGCGTGGAGCCTGCCTCCTTTGTCCTGAATGCTTACGTCCCTCACCTCATAGTTTCTGAAGACGTTCCTAATGAAGACGACGGGGTCTGGGCTGTGCTCCACCACCTGTACCTCTTTCCTGAGGAGTCTCTTGAGCTGACGTATCCTCTCCCCCTGCTTCCCGATGGCCTTCCCCAGTTGCCCCTCCCTCACGACGAGGATGACCTTGTCCTCCGAGTTCAGACAGTCAATGGCCGTCGCTCCCGTTAGGTCCTGAAAGAGGGATATCTGCCTCAGGGTATCCTCCGTGAACGTGATGGGGGCCATTCCACCCACCTATAGGCTCAGTATGTCGGACTTCCCCGGGTTGAGGATGGCAACGGCGGACACCGAAAAGGGCTTCCCGCAGGCGGCCCCCAGCTCGACGTTGCTACCAAGGAACTCTCGAACGGGGACCTCCGCCTGAGACCTCAAAAAGTCATCGGGGCAGTTGTTGGATATGATAATCAGCTTCGCCTCCTTGCCCTTCACTGCCCTGCGGCACTGTCTAAGGCCGATGACGACACGACCTGACTTGATGGCAGCCCTCAGTGGACCCACGAGCTCCTGCAAGATATCACTTACCCTGGGACTTGGGAGGACTGAAGACCAGGTTCACGGCCCCTGTTCCGAGGGTCACAGGCTGGCCCACGATGACGTTCTCAGCGACGCCATCCAGGTAATCCACTTCCCCCGTCACTGCCGCCTTGAGTAGGTGGTGGGCCGTGATCTCGAAAGCCGCCCGGGCGAGGACGCTGGATTTGCGACCAGATATGCCGTGACGACCGATGGCCTTGACGTCCCCATCGTTGGTCATTATGTCGGCCACCAGCATGATGTGCCTGATGTCCACCGTGAGGCCCTGCTCCGCCAGCGTCTCTGAGGCCTCTTTGATGATGGCGTTCCTGGCGGCCTCGATGCCCAGGACCTCGTATATCTCCGTGATGTTGTTGCAGCTGGTCCTGGCCGCATCAACGTAGGGGAGCTGCAAGACCGCTGCCAGATTGGAGCCCTCCGTGTAGACCACGAACTCCTCCCCTCTTCTGCGGATGATGGCCCTCTGGATTCCGTCGATACCCTTGATCTTCGTTCCCCTCACCAGCTCCAGGAGCCTCTGGAGTCGCTTGTAGGAGGGCTGGTCCGACTCCATGACATAGGCCTCGACCTCCTTCGTCATACCCTCCACTTCCCTGTGGACGGTGGTCTTCGTCATCCTCTTCAGGGCCTTTTCCAGGTCATCCTGGGTGACGCCCCGACTCCTCATCTTGGCCTCGTTGGGATAGGCCGCCACCCTGTTGTTGATGATGTCTGTCTCGATATCCGCGATGTCCTCCAGGTGGGTCATCTCGATCTCCGACGCGAACCTCCGGATCTTATCCAGCTCATCCCGCCCATCCCTCAGGTTAATCTCCATGACGGGTGTGGATGGGACCCTGCGGGCATCCACGATCTCGATGAGCCTCGGGAGGCCGAGGGTGACGTTCATCTCTGCGACCCCGGCATAGTGGAAGGTCCGCATGGTCATCTGCGTTCCAGGCTCACCGATGGACTGGGCCGAGACGATGCCGCAGCTTTCGTTGGGATCGATGAGGTGGGACTCGTATCTCTCCCAGACCCGCTCCACGACCTTCTGAAGGTCCTCCTTGTTGAGCTTCAGCTTCGCCGCCCTGACTGCAATCTCCCGGACGATGGAGAAGGGGATCTCCTTCCCGTTCTCCTCCAGCACTTTCAGGACCCTCCTCTCCCATGCATTGGGCTTGGGGATCTTGCTGGGTGGCGGAGGCGGTGGCGGAGGGGTTTCGGTCGGGGTCTTTTTTGTGGGGGTCTTTCTCTTCTTAGGCTTGGCCTTCTTCGCTTCTGCCTTCTTCGCGGGCTTGACCCCCATCTTTTTCAGGGTGGAGACAGCGTCCTCCTGGGGAATGTGCTTGCTCAGCTCCTCCACCGACGCCTTCTTCAGGGAGCCCAAGGTATACCCGGCATCCGCCAGCAGGGCCGCCGTCCTCGCGCCAAGCCCTCTCCTCCGGAGGGCGTCAATGGTGTCCTTCCTCGCCATCTAATCCTCCCCCATCTCTTCGTCCTCAAGGGATTCCGACTCTTCCTCCATCTCCATGAAGAGGTCCTTCTCCTGGGTGCCGTATCCTGCGATCTCCGTCTCCGCGGTCTGGGCGGCCACAGCAGCCTCGGGCCCTAGCACTTCCACTATGACCTCGTCTACGTCAACGGCGCGGCCGCCGACGCTCCGCATGGGGTCCACACCATCCTCCCCGAATCGGAACTGAATGACCGTTCTTGCCGTGTTCCTGACCGTCCTGTCCTCCATGACCTTCAGGTCCTCGAGGGCGTTGATCAGGCGTCTCTGCATGTATCCAGAGCGGGAGGTCCGGACGGCGGTGTCGACGAGGCCCTCTCGGCCGCCCATGCTATGGAAGAAGTACTCGGTAGGCTTCAGGCCGCTCTTATAGGACGAACGCACGAAACCTTTGGCCTCAGCGCCCAGGTCCTCTGGCTGGAAGTGCGGTAGCGTCCTCTTCCAGTAGCCCCGGGAAAGTCTCTCACCTCGGACTGCCTGCTGCCCTATACAGCCAGCCATCTGACTCAGGTTCAGCATCGAGCCTCGAGCCCCGCTTCTGGCCATTATGACGGCACTGTTTTCGAGTCCGAGGTGTCGGGAGGCAATGCGGCCAGCGTCATCCCTGGCCCTGCCGAGCCTCTTCATTGCCTCTACCTCGAGGGTCTCCTCCAGGGACCTGCCGGGCATCTGTTCCAATTCTCCCGCCCTGTAGCGCTCCACCAGCTCCCTGACCTCTCTCATGGCGTTCTCCAGGACCTCTGCTATCTCCCTCTTCGCCTCCTCAGGGATGTCCTCATCGTCTATCCCCGTGGTGAAGCCTCGAAGCATGATAGTCCCGATGGCAAGCCGGGTGGATTCGTCGATGAACTGCCTCGCCCTGTCCGCTCCATAGTCCCTGGCGATCTTGTCCACAATCCTCCCCTTGAAGGCGCCAATGGCCTTCTCGTCGATGACCCCCGAGACGATGCGGCCATTGACGATCTTGACTACCGCCTCCTCCTCCTGCTCGCCCCTGCCCCCGATGGAAGCCCTGAAGGTCATGGACAGGTCCTCCGGCAGGATCGTGCTGAAGAGGACCTTCCCGCTCCACCGGGGCTCCCCGGCCACCTCGGTGTCGGGCTCTGGAGGGGACTTGTGACCGATGAGGGAGAGGAGGTAGGCCGTCTCCTCAAGGTTGAACTTTGACTCTCCGAAGGTCATTATGAAGGCACCGGTGATGTGGTCATGGATGGCCCCGATGACAGGGCCGCCGAACCTGGGGGAAAGTATGTGCTCCTGGACCTTCATGAGGACCTTGGCTTCCGCCCTGGCCTCCTCGCTCTGGAGGACGTGGAGGTTCATCTCGTCGCCGTCGAAGTCGGCGTTGTAGGGCGGGCACACGGCCAGGTTCAGGCGGAAGGTCTTCCCGTCCATGACCCGGACCTCATGGGCCAGCATGCTCATCCTGTGGAGGGAGGGCTGCCGGTTGAAGAGGACGATGTCGCCATCCACCAGCTGTCTCTCGACGATGTATCCGAACTCCACGGCCTCGGCCACTGTCTCGGCGTTCTTGTCCGTCACCCGGATTCGCCTTCCATCTGGCCTGATGATGTAGTTGACCCCCGGGATGTATTCCCCGTTCTCCCACAGGGGCTCAGGACCCCGCATGACCCACTCCCTCACGGTGTCGATGTTGTAGGTCTGGACGTGCACGGGGACGGTGAGCTCCCGAGCGGCCTCCACAGGGATCCCCACCTCGTTGATGCTTATGAGGGGGTCTGGCGAGATGACGGTCCTGGCGGAGAAGTTGACCCTCTTGCCGCTGAGGTTGGACCTGAAGCGACCCTCCTTGCCCTTGAGCCTCTGGACCAGGGTCTTGAGGGGCCGCCCGGATCGATGCCTGGCGGGAGGTATCCCGCTGGTCTGGTTGTCGAAGTACGTGGTGACGTGGTACTGCAGGAGTTCCCACAGGTCCTCCACGATGAGCTGCGGAGCACCGGCGTCCCTGTTCTCCCTCAGCCTCTGGTTGATCCTCAGCACGTCCACGAGCTTGTGGGTCAGGTCATCCTCCGACCTGTCCCCGGACTCCAGGGTGATGGATGGGCGGACGGTCACTGGCGGCACCGGCAGGGCAGTAAGGACCATCCACTCGGGCCTGGCCACGTCGGGGTCGATTCCCAGGGGCCTAAGGTCATCGTCTGGTATTCTCTCCAGCCTCTCCCTCACTTCCTTGGGCGTCAGCTTGTGACCGTTCTCCCGGAAGGCGGTGGGCTTGTCCAGGGTGATCTTCATCTGCTCGGCACCGCAGTAGGGACACAGCTGCCTCTTCATGGCGTCCTTGGCGGTCAGCTTCATGATCTCCAGGGCCTCCAGGGCATCGCTGCCGCTGCTCAGCTCGTCGGCCCTCCGCATCTCCTCCAGATATCCGCTGATCTCCTCCTTGGTGAGAAGGAGTCGCCCACAGCTACGGCAGGTGGCCTGGAGGAGGGTCTTGATCTCCTTCACGAAGCCCACGTGGATGACAGGCATTGCCAAGTCGATGTGCCCGAAGTGGCCCGGACAATCGTCCACCCGACCTCCACAGGTCTTGCATCGCAGCCCGGGCTCTATGACCCCAAGATGGAGGTCCATCAGGCCCATGTCGATGGGGAAGCCGTCGTCGTCGTAGGTGTCCGCCGTGATGACCTTCGTGGCGCTCATCATTCTTACTTCATCAGGGCTGAGAAGAGCGAACTTCAGCGCCTTAATCCTCTTGGAGATGCCACGAATGCCCATCATCTCAAGTCCTCCAGCTGAAGCCTCATAGCCACGCCAAGGGACAGCAGCTCATCCACCAGCAGCTTGAAGGCATAGGAGGTCTGGACAGGGTAGATGTTGGAGTTGTTGCCACAAACCGTGCATCGAAGGTTGCCCTTCCGATCCTTCATGGCGAAGTGGCCGCAGTCCTGGCTGCCACAGACGTAGAGGAGGATCCCGTCCGACTCGTCCAGCAGTCGGTCCTTGATGACCATGGCGGCCCCGTGACCGATGAGACAGTCTCTCTCCATCTCTCCGAATCGCAGGCCACCTTGACGGGAACGGCCCTCCGTCGGCTGCCGCGTGAGGATCTGGACAGGACCCCGGGAACGGACGTGAAGCTTGCCAGAGACCATGTGGTGGAGCTTCTGGTAGTAGATTACCCCCACGAAAATCTCGGCCGGTATCATCCGCCCCGTCTTGCCGTCGTAGAGCACCTCCTTCCCGTTACTCTTGAAGCCATTGGCCCTGAGACCCTGCCGAAGGGCCTCCTCTGTCTCGCCGCTGAAGGGGGTGCCGTCCACGGGCATTCCCTCGGAGGAGGCGACCTTGCCGCCAATCATCTCCAACACGTGGGCCACCGTCATCCTTGAGGGTATGGCGTGGGGGTTGATGAGGAGATCTGGAACGATGCCAGCCTCGTTGAAGGGGAGATCCTCCTGGGGAGCAATGAGGCCGATGACCCCCTTCTGACCGTGCCTGGAGGCAAACTTGTCCCCCAGCTCGGGGATGCGGAGGTCCCTCACCTTGACCTTCGCCAGCTTGCTCCCGTTCTCCGACTCCGTCAGCATGACGCTGTCTACCCAACCGGACTCGCCGTGCCTCACAGTCACGCTGGTCTCCCGCCTCTTCTGTGGCGTGAGAAAGTCCGTCTCTTCCTCAAGGAAGCGCGGCGGAGAGGTCTTGCCTATGAGGACGTCTCCTCCGGCCACCACAACCTCCGGGCTGATGAGGCCGTCCTCGGGGGTGAGGCTAGCGTACGCCAGATCTGCCCGCGCCCCTCGGACGTCAGGGCTAGGGATCTCGAAGTGGTCCTCCTGCCCCCCTGGATACCTCCTCTCCTCGGCCTTGTATGTCCTCATGAAGGTGGAGCGGCCCAGGCCCCTCTCGATCGAGGCCTTGTTTATGACCACCGCGTCCTCCATGTTCCAGCCGTGGTAGGACATCACGGCCACTATGAAGTTCTGACCGGCAGGCCTTCGGTTGAAGTGCAGGTACTTCATGGCCTCGGTCTGGACCAGGGGGGTCTGGGGGTAATGCAAGAGGTGGCTCCTGGTGTCGGGCCGCATGCGGTGGTTCGAGGCAGGCAGGCCAAGGGACTGTTTGATCATACCAGCCCCCATGGTCACCCTGGGAGAGGAGTTGTGCTCGGCGTAGGGCACGAGGCCTGAGCTCACACCCATGATCACCAGGGGGTCCACCTCCATGTGGGTGTGCTCCTTCCTCAACAGGCTGTCCACCCGGAAGGTCTCCTTGCAGAAGTGGCACTGGAGATCCACCTGATCGTCAGCAGTGCCGAGGTTGGTCCACTCCACGTCCTTCCTTGAAAGGGGCTCGCGACAGGTGGGACACCTCCTGGGAACGTCGTAGGCGTAGACCGAGATGTAGGTGTCCTCCTCCTCTTCAGCATCTATCCACTCAACGATACCGTTGTCGATGAGGTCGGACCAGCGGAGCTTGCCTATCCTAAGATCCTCTAGGTCCTTCCTCGTGAGGACGGGACGCCCCTCCGTCAGGACCAGGAGAGGTCTCCTCATCCTGCCCTCATCACAGTTGATGATTATTTCGTTCATCGACCTGTCAAACCTGATGTTGACCTCATGGCTCAGGAGGCCAGACCTGCGCCTCTCCCGGATCTCCGAGACCAGCTTCTCCGAATCCTCGTGGAGTCCCACAAGGTCGCCGTTGACGTAGACCCTCGTCAGCTGGGTTTGCTGACCGATCACCTGCCTGGTCCCGAGGTCCGCCAGGAGGAGCTTCACGGAGTCCTCGTCGAAGCCCTCGGAGACGTCTATCACCAGGGCAGCGTTCTTGACCAGACCACAGTTTTGACCCTCGGGGGTCTCGTTCGGACAGAGGCGGCCCCACTGGGTCGGGTGCAGATCCCTGGCCTCGAAGTGGGGTTGACTCCTGGTGAGAGGAGAGGTAACCCTACGGAGATGGCTCATGGCGCTCATATGAGAGGTCCTGTCCAGGAGTTGGGAAACGCCCGCCCGACCGCCCACCCAGTTGCCCGTGGCGAGGGCGTGCAAGAGGCGCTGCGACAGGAGGTCCGGCCTGATGGCGGCAGATATCTTGAGACCCTTTCCCCGGGCGTAACTTCTCTCGAGCTGGTACTTCAGGTCCTTGATTAGGTTGGCGAAGGCCACTCTGAAGAGGTCCTCCATCAGGTCCCCAGCCAGCTTTAGCCTCTTGTTGGCGTAGTGGTCCTTGTCGTCCTCCCGCCGCAGTTTGAGGCTCAGCTCCAGGATGGTCCTGGCGATTCTACCGAGGAAAAGGGCCTTCTTGAGCCTGTCCTCCTTGGTGTCGCCGAGATGAGGCAAGAGGGCTCTATCGAGAATGGAGTCGACCTTCTTCACCCTGTACTCTTTGGCTTGACCCGTGGCGAACTTCTTCTCCAGATATAGGAGGGCATCTTCCTGGGTGAATATGCCGGAGGGAGGATACAGCTTCTTGTTCTGTATCTCCTCCAGGTTTGCGAAGACGATGTTGCCCATTTGGGGTACGGAGGCAATGGCGTCGAAGACCTCCTTGTCCCCCGCCATCCCCAGGGCCTTCAGCAGTATGACGAGGGGGATCTGTCCGGAAGCGGTGGGGACGGTTACCATGAGAATGCCATCCTTCTTCTTCTCCACCAGGGTGAGGGCTCGATACCCCTCCCGCTGGGAAAAGACCTTGGCGACCTCCAGCTGCTTGCCGTACCTCTCGTTGAACTCCACAAGCACACGGTTGGGGGCCAGGTCCTCCAAGGAGATCAGCACCCTCTCCGTCCCGCCTATGATGAAGTAACCACCGGGGTCGTAGGGATCCTCTCCCATCTCTACGAGCTTGCGATGGTAGTCATCCGCAGCTAGGTCGTAGCCGTCCTCCAGGTTCTCCTTGTAAAGCCTGCACTTCTTGGACTTCACCATGACGGGCAGGTTGCCGATGAACACCCGCTCCGGCTCCCGCTCAATCCCATCCTCGATAACTGTGAAATCTAGGTAGACCGGGGCCTGATAGGTTAGGTTCCTCAGCCGCGCCTCCAGGGGGGTCAGGGGGTGGGAGGCACCGTTGGCCTCCTTCACCTCGGGCAGCTTGACGTAGATGGTAGGTTTCTCCTCGTGGGCGACGCGGCCCCTGTCGCCGGCCCTCCTCCCGAAACGTATCTCCACCCGCCTGCCCTCGGTCCTGTCCTCTTCCAGCTTAATGATCCCCCTTCTCTCGTCATCCACCGTAGCCCGTAGGCTGTCCACGATCCTCTGCATCCTGCTGTTAGGGTTGTCCTCCGTCGCCAGGAAGTCGTTGAAGCTGGCAATATGGTGGTTGACGATGCTCCTTTCCTTGAAGAAGGTCTCAACTAGCTCCCGCATATTCACCTCTCCACGATGACTCTGTATGCTTCGAACTTGCCCGCCGTGGGGCTCCTTCGAACAATCTTAACAACCCTGCCCTCCTCGATGGTCTCTCCACGACTGGCTTCTAGGAACTTAATGCAAGGGTCGCTCCTCTTTATCTTGGGAAGCTGCTCCTTCTCGATCTTCAACCTACTCAAAGCCTCTGCAGCCTCCTCTTCCGAGAGGAGATGATGCTCGGGAACCGACTCGTGCTCCATCACGTTAAGGGGCAAGGCTTGGCCTCCTGCTTTCCGCTACCCAGCGGGCCCGCGGGGACTTTCGATGCACCTCGGACGAGGTGCAATTTCGAACCCCGGACCATCTGGTTTCAGCGCAACGCCCTTCAGGTCTTGTACCCGGGATCATTGCCTAAAAGCCAGATGCTCTTTCTAGGGACCAGCCTCCGGCCGTCCAACCTAGCTGAGCTACGGGCCCATGGTCAGCGGCGGTGGCATGCAACGATAAACGATGACACGTTGATTGATAAACCTTACGGTATAGGCGAGCATGACGGAGCTTCATCGACGCCTCAATCTGAGGGTTGATGGCGGCCCGGGGATATGTTATTTTCCCTGGGGGAGCTCCATGATGGGCACCTCAAAAGCCTTTTAAGAGGGAGGTTCTTAGAGCCGATGTGTTGACGTGGATCGAGAGCAGATGCATCTCATGCGGCCAGCCCCTCACAGAGAGAGGCTCCGTGCTCTTCAAGTGCCCCATGTGTGGGAAGACAACCATTGGAAGGTGTGGCCGCTGCAGAGACCAGAGCGTAGCCTATGCGTGCAGTGAGTGCGGGTTCGAAGGTCCCTAGGTGGTTACATGGCTAGGGTTGCAGTCACGTTCAAGATCATGCCTGAGGGGCCAGGGACTGATCTAGAGGAGATCAGGCTTGGGCTGAGGACGGCCTTCGAGGGCGCCCTCCGGGAAGTGGTGGAGAGGCCTGTCGCCTTCGGTCTGGTGTCTCTCGAGGCCATAGTCGTACTGGACGACGCTGGTGGCCTCTTGGAGAGGTCTGAGCAGACCATCGGGGCCCTGGCGGGAGTCAGTAGTGTCGAGACCCTCTCTGTGGACTTGCTTTAGGCGATTATCCCAGTCGGTCCTCAAGAACAAAGAATTATATAGAGACCCTTGGTTGATTCGGACGTGCTTCCCCAGGCCTTGGACGTGGTTCAGGACCTTACCGGGTTCCTGATCGCCTTTTGGCCGGCCCTTGTCGTTACCTTCTTCCTGGCCGTGGCCATCCTCTACGTCTTTGCCTACGTCAACCGTTTCTTCGAGTACCTGAAGGCCCAGGAGAGCAAGTACCTGGGGAGGAAGACCCTGGACCTTTTGAGGCGGGTCATGCTGGGCACGTGGGCGGGCCTCGTCATCATCCTCATCCTGGTGGCCTTCTCCACTCACTCCGGCGAGATCAAGGCCTTCCTCAGGCTAGTCGTTCTTCACATGCCCTCCATCCTCATTGTCGTCTTCAGCCTCACTGGATCCGTCGTCAGTGCCGGCGCCGTGGGTCGGTTCCTCTCGTACCTCCGGGGACAGCTTGAGCAGAAGCCTGAGAAAGTGCTACCTAGCCGCTCCTTCGTCGTGACGGAGATGGTGGTCAAATATGCCCTCTACGCCCTTGGCCTGGCCGTCGCCATCCTTGGCGGACTTGGCCTCCTGCCCCCCGAGGATACCACCGTCAGGGTGTTCATCGACCAAGCCATCTTTCTGCCCCTGGCCCCCCTCTTGGACCCACGCTATCTCACCCTTCTTCTCACCACCCTTGTCCTCATGGCCATCGCCTCAAGGCTGGCTGACTCCGTCTTCAACGACTTCAGGAAGAGAACCCGGAAGTTCACTCCCAGGGTGGTGGACCTCTTCCAAGCCGTCACCAAGTACGCCATCTATAGCGCCGCGGGCCTCACCGTCGTCTTCATCACCCTTTCATCAAGGCTCTCGGCAGACCAGCTCATCCTCATTGGCCTCATCCTCGTCCTCATAGTCCTCACGGCCGTGGTGGTCCTCTACGAGCCCATAAGCAACGCCCTCTCGGGCATCGCCCTCATCAACACAGACGCCTTCCGCGAGGGGGAGCGGATCAAGGTGGGGGGCTCCATGGTCTGCGACGTCCTTGAGGTCAACCTGACCGCAACGAGGGTCAGGACCCTCAAGGGGGAGGTCGTCAACGTCCCCAGCCGCGAACTCCTATCCAAGGCCATCATGAACTTCAGCAGGTCGAAGCCCTACGCCATGACTGTCGACGTCACAGTGAGCTTCGACGTTCCTCACTGGAAGGTGGAGAGCCTGCTGACGGAGGCTGCCAAGAGGACCGATGGCATCCTGGGCGACCCAAAACCGGAGGTCTATGCCCGAAGGATAGAGGGAAACACCGTCAGCTATCAGCTTTGGGCCTACATCACGGACCCTTCGGAGATGAAGAGAATCAAGAGCGAGTTGATTGCCAAAGGCCAGGAGCTCTTCCACGAGGAGGGCTTCAAGCTTCTTTTTCTTCAGGTTTAGGCCTCTCCGCCGACTTCCTGAGCATGAGGACCGGGCAGGCCGCCCTCTTGGCTATCCTGTCCTCCAGCGGACCGAAGGCATACTTCCTGAGAACCCAGCTGGGGCTCGCGCCCATGATGAGGAGGTCGCACTTGGTGGACTCCCTGGCAACGGCCTCCACCGTGGAGGCCGAGTACACGATCTTGTGATCATGGGGCACCTCCATCTCCTCGAAGACCTTCATCAGCTTGTGGGCATCGGCTATGGTGGCTTCCTCAACCGCCTTGTGGGGGACCACGCTGAGGAGGGTGACCTGGGCACCGTGCTGTTTGGCAAGGAGGGCCGCTACCTTTGCGGCGTGAGGGACGTGCCAGGCATGCCCCGTCAGGAGGGTCAGATTCTCCAACTTCTCCTTTATCCTGAGAGGCTTGAACACTAGCACATCAGACTTAGCCTTCTGCACCAGGAAATCGATGTTGCTGCCTAGGATTCGACCCCCTCGGGCCGGACGCTCGCCGCGCCATCCCAGGACCATCGCTTCGACGCCCTCCTGCTCGGCGGTCTCGAGAATGGTCTCATAGACCTTATGGGCAATCTTCACTACGACGGAGACGTCCACACCCATTTCCCTGGCCAGCTTCTGGGCAGGGTCGAGGGCCTTGATCCTCTCGTCCACATAGCCGAACCTGACAGACTTCGGAGGGAGGGCCAGAGGGACCTCGATGACGTGGAGAATGATGAGTTCAGCGTCCCTCTCCCTCGCGACTTGGGCTCCGAGGCCCACCACCGCCAGGTTGCTGGGGTCTCTCAGCGGTACCAGTACCCTCCTACCGGCCCTAACGGCCCTCCTCATGGGTGCAGCGATGACTTCCAAGATCTCGCGCCTGATGGGCGGGGCCCTCTCTATCTCCTCCCGCCCTCCCTTGAAGAAGTGGTATACCAGACCGACGGTGAGCCACAGGATGGCGACGTACCAAGCGATCTGTCCCGGGCCCAGCTCACCTACCTCCCTCCCTGGGAAGTTCCACATGTATACGGCCAGGAAAATGTTTGCCGCAATGCCCATAATGGGGATATAGGGGTAGAGGGGCACCCAGAAGCCCCTGTCCAGGTCCGGTCGCTTCTTCCTGAGAGTCAGAAGGCTCATGTTGGCCATGACGAAAAGCAGTAGGAACATTATGTCAGCCGAGGCCGCGATGTGCTCAATGGGCAGGGTCACGGCGAACACGATGATGACTATACCGCTGACCACGACCGCGTTTCCAGGTGACTGTCTTTTCTGGTGCACCTGCCCCAGAAAGCGCGGAAGAGTTCCGTCTCTGCCCATCGCGAAGCTGACCCTAGAGGAAGAGTAGACGGTGGCGTTGAGCGCCGAGGTCGTTGCGAGAAGCCCTCCGGCAACCATAAGGATGATGCCTATGGGTCCGAGAAGGGAGCCCGATGCCCTTATCATGGCCAGCTCAGGATTTTCGGCACCTCCCAGGCACTGGTAAGCGACGGTCTCGTCTGGGCAGTTTATCACACCGAGGGCCACGATGAAGGTAAGTACATAGATGACCACAACGATAGCAATAGAGAGAAAGATAGCTCTAGGGATGCTTCTCTTCGGATCCTTTACTTCCTCTCCCGATTGGGCGATGATTTCGTATCCTTCGAAGGCGATGAAGGTGAGGCCCATGGCCAGCAAGATGCCACCGAAGCCTAAGGGGGTGAAGTCTTCGATGAAGCGCTGGGGAGCCGTTGGATCCCTAATCATCGCGTTGGAGCCGAAGGCGATAAAGACCCCCAGGACCAGGACCTTTCCGATGGTGATGATGCTCTCTGTTTTGCCCGTGGTATGTACGCCGATGTAGTTCACCATTACGAAGAAGAGGACGATGCCAATGGTGATGCCTTTCTCCACCGGGTTAAAGGTCAAGCCACCCAGGGCTACGTCGCGGGGGAAGAGAATATCGGCAACCCCATACTCCCCGAGGATAAAGTGGGCAAAGCTGGAGAAGGCGGCAGCGTAAAGAGCGCAGGCAATTACGTGGGCGACCCAGGAGAGCCATCCGCTCATGAATCCCGCGGGCGGGGGCAGTCCTTCCTTGGCCCACAGGTAACCGCCTCCCGCCTCGGGGTAGGCGGAGCCGAGTTCAGCGTAGGTAAAAGCCGTAAGGAGGGTGACGACCCCGTTGATGAGGAAGGCGAGAACGGCGGCGGGACCTGCCACTCGGGCCGCGCTGCCGGTGAGGACGAAAATACCCGCACCAATCATGGCCCCGATGCCTATCATGGTTATGTCGAAGAGTCTAAGGTCGCGGCTCAGCTCAATCCGGACCTGGGCCCCTACGGGCCTCTCTGCAACCGCGACCTCGTCGGCCATCGGGCCACCAGCAGCGGCGACTAAGAGGGGTCGGGTTAAAAGGTTTGTGAGGCTGTTATTCGGGGGCTAAATCTTCTCCGCTTCGACGATCATCTTGCCCAAAACCTCAAAGACCTGTTCCACCCTCTCCCCAGTCTTGGCGCTTGTGAACAGGTGTGGGGCGTTCAGGTGCTTCGCCAATTCTTTGACCTCATCTTCCCCGAAGGCGAACTCCTCTTTCAGGTCGAATTTGTTGACAGCAAGGACCCAGGGGATGTCACCAGCTGTCTTCTGGACCGACTCCCGCCATGCCATCAGGTCTTCCAGGGTGTTCTTCCTGGTGATGTCAGTCACACCGAGGACGCCCTGGGCACCATGGAAATACGCCTCCTTCAGGAGCTCCCTGAAGCCTTTGGCGCCCATGATGTCCCAGAGGGTCATGTCCATGTTTACTCGCAGGTCCCTCTCCGGAAAGTCTAGGACCACCGACTTCTTAGAGACCTTCGCTCCCAGGGTGGCCATGTAGGCCTCGCCGAACTGGTCGAGGACGTATCGCAAGATGAGGCTAGTCTTCCCCACGGCCTGCTCTCCCACCAGGCAGACCTTAGCCTTCATCTTCACCTCTTTGGTCATGCGAGGGCTCCTCGCTCGTAATGGGGTTCGTGCTCATAAATATTAAGCCTTTGTCTGAAAATGCTTGATGTGAGAACTGTCTCTGGGACGAATCTTTATACTCATGGTGAAATCGGCCCTCATGTTCTTGTCCCTGGTCCGCCTTCTCTTCGGGCTGATCATCCTATCCTTCGCGTCACTGATGGACTGGAGAACGAGAAGGGTGGGTGACATCGTCTGGGCAATCATGGGGACCGGGGGAGTCTTCCTTTTCGCTCTGGAGACCAACGATCTGGGAGGTAGTGGCTGGAGCTATCTGGTACTGCTGCCATTCGCCACGATATTCCTCGACACCCTATGGGAGAGGGGGAGGGGGACAGGGCAGAGGACTCTCACAGGAGTGCTCTACGCTGTCGCCGGGGTGACTATCATCCTCCTTATACTGACCTTCCCCGGCCTCAAATCGGCTGACCAGACCATGGTAAGGAGAGGTTTTGGGGCCCTGTTCATCCTGCTCCTCGCCCACCTGTTCTACTACCTGGGTCTCATGAGGGGAGGCGCTGATGCCAAGGCTTTCATGGCCATAGGTATCCTAGTACCGGGCTACCCCTCCCTGGATCTCTTTCCTCTGATCCCGCTGACGCCAGAGGTCGTCCCGGCCTTCGAACTCTTCTTCCCCTTCGCTCTCTCCACCCTGATGAACTCTGCCCTCCTTCTTCTAACCCTTCCAGTTTACTTCCTGGCAAGGAACGCCATCAAGGGAGACTTCCGGTGGCCTCAGGCCTTTCTGGGATTCAAAACATCTGTGGACGCTCTCCCGCCTTTCGTCTGGGCGTTGCAGGAAGCCCAGGAGGATGGCGTGAGATACTACGTCGTCCCGAGGAGGGACGCCGAGGATGTAGACTTGGAGCGCCTGAGAAGCATGGGAATTGAGAGGATCTGGGTTTCCCCCCAGATACCATTCATGATCCCGATGACGGCTGGCTACCTCCTCACGTTCCTCGCGGGGAACCTTCTCTTCGGCCTCCTGTAGCCTCATCTTCGAGAACGCCGCGGGTGCCCCTCTGAAGATCTACATCGGACTGGTGGGCGCGGCGGGAGAGGTCTCCGAGCCCCCTTACTTCCGTAAGCCCGAGGCCGCATCAGAAGCTTTAATATCGCCTAGCGGCTGATGGTAAAGGGAAGGGTTTGACGGCCATAGCGGCGGGGATACACCCGGTCCCATTCCGAACCCGGAAGTTAAGCCCGCCCGCGTTCCCTGCGCTACTGCGGTGCGCGAGCCCGTGGGAAGCTTGGCCCCGTTGAGGGGTCGTGGACCCCTGGCCCAGGTACGCTAGTCGGGGTACCTTTGTGTACCCTGACAAAACGTGCCGCTATAAAGGCCAATAGGCCCGCGGAACGCTGTCAGCCCTTCCCTATCCCTCATTCTTTCGAGCCGTCTCTAGAAGTCGCTCCAAGTCCCCCTCGTGAAGGCCTTCCATAAACCTGCCATCGGCTCTGTCTAGCATGAGACCATTACGGAATAGGATGAGGGTCGGAACGACCTCGATGCTGTAGGTGTCCCACAGAGGGTTGGCTTCGTCGCTTATGTCCACTTCCACTAGGATCACGCCGTCGGCCTCGACCCGGCGGAAGACGGACAGTTACTCTCGGCAGAAGGGACACCGTTGAGCGTAGAAAGGAGCTAGGACTGGCTGATCGGAATCCACCGCCCCTCCTACAACCGCCGCAGGCGCCGAACCCATCATCACGTCTAACCACGACCCCGATCTATTTGAAAGAGGCCTCCCACCCTTTGAGGGGGATAGGCTTTATAGCGACCCGACCATTGCCCCTCAGCTTCTAGAGTGGTGGGATGGGGCGGCTCAACTGCAGTCAGGAAATACGCAACTATCAGGACGGCCTGGACAGGGAGGCTCAGCGGTGCTATGATGTGGCCAACCGTGCAAGAGCCAAAGGGCTGGATCCGGAGCTGTCCGTTGAGATCCCCCCCGCCGAGGACCTCCCCAGTCGAGTGGAACGTCTCCTCAGGGAGTATGGGCTGGAGGGCGTGGCCCAGAGGATTAGGGAGCTCAACAAGCAGTACAACCGAGAGGAGACCTCCCTCATCCTGGCCAGAGAACTGGCCACAAGGCCAGCCAGGAGCCTGGAGGAGGGCATTGAAAGGGCCGTCAGAGCGGGCCTGGCCGTCCTCACCGAGGGCATAGTGGTTGCCCCCCTGGAGGGGCTGGCTGGGGTGAAGGTTAAGAGAAACAAGGAGGGGAGCAGCTATCTAGACCTCTACTACTCCGGTCCAATCCGCTCCGCTGGCGGGACCGCCCAGGCCTTGAGTGTCCTCATCGCCGACGTGGTCCGTCGAGAACTGGGCATCGGCGCCTACAGGGCGGTCAGGGAGGAGGTCGAGAGGTTCAAGGAGGAGATTCCGGTCTACAAGCAGCTTCAGCACCTGCAGTACACGCCCACGGAGGAGGAGATCGAGCTGGTGGTGAGCCACTGCCCCGTGGGGATCAACGGTGAGGGCACGGAGGATCAGGAGATCAGCGGCTACAGGGACCTGCCACGGGTCGAAACGAACCGCGTGCGGGGAGGGGCGTGTCTGGTCATCGCCGAAGGCCTTTGCCTGAAAGCCCCCAAGATTCTCAAACATGTCCGGAAGCTGGGCATCGACGGTTGGGACTTCCTGAGGCACTACCTAAGGGCGAAGAAAGGCGAGGAAGAGGAGGCGGGGGCTGAGCCCAGCTACAAGTTCATCCAGAACATCCTCGCTGGCAGGCCGGTGCTCGCCCACCCCAGCCGGAAGGGAGGATTCCGCCTGCGATACGGCAGATCCAGAGCCACGGGGCTCGCGGCCGTCGGCCTGCATCCTGCCACTATGCACCTCCTGGACGACTTCATCGCCGTGGGCACCCAGATAAAGGTGGAGAGGCCTGGGAAGGCGGGAGCCGTGGCCCCATGCACCTCCGTAGAAGGTCCTCTTGTCCTCCTCAAGGATGGGAGCCTGGTTGAGGTTCAGACCCTGAAGGAGGCCAGAGGCCTGAGGCGAGATGTGGAGACCATAGTCGACCTTGGTGAGATTCTCGTCGCCTTCGGGGAGTTCCTGGAGAACAATCATCCCCTGGTTCCCGGGGCCTACGGGCTCGACTGGTACAGGGCTGAACTCGAGAGGGCTGCGGGTAAACTCCCCAAGAACTGGGAAGCGCCGACCTTCGACGAGTCCGTGAAACTGTCAGAGAGGCATGGCGTTCCCCTCCATCCTTCATACAATCTGTTCTGGCACGACCTGTCCGTGGAGCAGCTAAGGCGGCTCAGGCGGCTCTTAGTGGAGAACGGCGTGATGGAAGGAGGAGAACTCCTCATCGAAGCGCACAAGGAGGTCCTACCCCTCCTGGTGGACCTAGGAGCTCCTTTCAGTCTGAGTCATGGAAAGCTGAAAGTGGGAAGGCACTCCAGGGCCCTCTTGAGATGCCTGGGGATTGAGGCAGAAGAAGCGGGTCTTCAGCTCAAGGAGGATGTCGAGGCATCTACCCCGCTGGAGTACATTTCCAGGCTTGCCGGCATTGCCATCAGGGCCAGGGCACCTACCAGGATAGGGGCTCGAATGGGCAGGCCGGAGAAAGCTAAGGAGAGGCTCATGAAGCCCCCACCCCACGGCCTCTTCCCCATCGGGGGGGACGGGGGTGCCCAGAGACTATTGGGCAAGGCATTGGAGAAGGAGCGCGTCATGGCGGACGTCGGCCTCCGGAAGTGCGACGCCTGTGGCAAGACCTGGTTCATGCCCCGATGTCCATGCGGGGGCCACACAAGGAGCCTGGAGAGGGTTGTCGAGGAGTCCATACCCCTGAGGGAGCTGTATAGGCACGTTACCGCGTCCTTGAACGAGGGCAAGATACAAGGCGTGAAGCTCGTACAGGGCATGATATCCCGGTTCAAGACCCCGGAGGCGTTGGAAAAGGCCCTTTTGAGGGCAAAGCACAACGTATTCGTCTTCAAGGACGGCACCACCCGCTTCGACATGACCAACCTGCCCCTGACTCACTTCAAACCTTCGGAGATAGGCCTCTCCGTGGAGCGGGCCGGTGAACTCTGTTACACCAAGGACTTGGAGGGCCGTCCTCTGAAGGACGCGGATCAGCTCGTAGAACTCAGGCCTCAGGACATCATTGTCTCCCGCCTCGCTGCGGAGTACCTCCTGAGGGTCACCCAATTCGTGGACGACCTGTTGGTCAAGGTATATGGGATGGAGCCCTTCTACGACCTAGAGAACCCAGAAGACCTGATAGGCCACCTGGTGATGGGCCTCGCCCCGCACACCTCCGTAGGGGTTCTCGCCCGCATCATCGGCCTCACCCCAGCCAGGGTGTGCTTCGCCCATCCCTTTTTCCACGCAGCCAAGAGGAGGGACGCAGACGGGGATGAGGACTCCGTCATCCTGCTGCTGGACGGTCTCCTGAACTTCAGCCGATCATACCTACCTGAGAAACGGGGCGGGCTGATGGATGCGCCCCTGGTCCTCAGCACGAGGATCGACCCGAGGGAGATCGACAAGGAGGCCCAGAACATGGAGGTCTGCTTCTCCTTTCCCCTGGAGTTCTACCAGGCGGCAGAGCGGTTCACCAATCCCAGGGAAGTGGAGGGCCTCATAGACACCGTGGGCAAGAGGGTAGGAACAGTACTACAGTTCGAGGGCTTTGGCTACACCCATGAGGTGAGGGCCATCGGGGAGGCTCCCCTCCGATCCACCTACAAGGAGGGGAACATGATATCCAAGATGGAGGGCCAGTTAGCCCTGGCAAGGAAGATAAGGGCAGTGGATGAGGAAGATGTCGTGTCCAGGATCGTGACCCATCACTTCCTACCCGATCTGATCGGGAACCTGAAGGCCTTCACCAGCCAGCGCTTCCGGTGCACCAAGTGCAACTCGAAATATCGTCGGATTCCCCTCAAAGGGAAGTGCCTCTCCTGTGGTGGCAACCTGACCTTAACGGTGCACAGGAGCGGCGTGGTGAAGTACCTGGAGGTTTCCAAGAGAATCTCGGCGGATTACGGAATATCGACGTACCTGAGGCAGAGGCTGGAGCTGGTGGAGGAGGCCATAGAGTCGACGTTCAAGGATGAGAGTAAGCAGGTCGCCCGGCTAGAGGACTTCCTCTAAGCGCGACGGGCTCTACCAAGCATCCAGCCTGCAGTAATGAGGGCAGCCATTCCAACCGTCAGGGCGCCCAGGCCTCCCAAGAGAATTTCCATCCAGATATCCTCTGAGAAGATGGCATAAAGGAACGCGAATAGCCCGGCAACCATGAGAACGGCCCCGAGCTTCCCCACAAGAGGCAGCCGAAGGGAGTAGTTGCATCTCGGGCAGACCAAGGATCTAGGGTTTTCAATCCTACTCCTGCACCTCGGGCACCTCTCGGGCATCCCACCGAGGCATGGACTCAACCTACAAAAAGTTGTACCCTGTGGGTTGCCATAGCATGTCGCGACAGCTTAAAGTCCCCTGGTCCTTTTTATACCCCGTGTTCGCAGGGCGAGCCCGCGGACTGAAGATGTCCGGCATCAGGAAGATGTTCGACCTGGCCGGTTCCGAAGCAATAAACCTGGGCCTCGGCGAGCCCGACTTTCAGCCTCCCCCCACTGTCCTCGAGGCCATGAAGAGGGCCCTGGAGGAGGGCCACAACAAGTACGGGCCGACGGGAGGTTTGCGGGAACTCAGGAAGGCATTGGCTGAGAGACACTCTGCCCAAGCGGACCTCACGGAGGATAACGTCCTCGTAACTGTGGGAGCCACCGAGGCCCTCTGCCTCACCATGCAGACCTTCATAGACTTTGGGGATGAGGTCCTGGTCCCGGACCCTGGCTTCGTCTTGTTCGCCCCCCACGTCCGCCTTGCCGGAGGCCAACCTGTCTTCTATCCCGTGCTGGAGAAGAACGAGTTCCTCCCCAGGATGGAGGACCTTCAGCGACTGGTGACCCCTAGGACGAAGGCCATCATTGTCAACACCCCCTCCAACCCCACAGGCTCTGTAATGGGGGAGGGCGAAGTGAGGGACATTGTTTCCTTCGCCAAGGAGAAGGGGCTGCTCCTCATCTCCGATGAGGTGTACGACTCCATCGTTTACGAGAAGGGCCATCATACCTTCTTGCGCCGGACGGAGAACTTGGTTTACGTGAACTCCTTCTCCAAGCTATTCTCCATGACAGGATGGCGACTGGGCTATCTCATAGCCCCCGCCGACTTCGTGAGGACCATGGCCAAAGTCCACTACTTCATGGTGGCCTGTCCTCCGACGCCGGCCCAGCATGCAGTCTTGGCGGGGCTGCGGGACCCCGAGAGCTACCTGGAAGGGGTAGTCAAGGAGTTCCGGCAGAGGCGGGATCACATAGTGAAGAAGCTGAACAACATCTCAGGCTTCCGGTGCCTGAGACCGGATGGCGCCTTCTACGCTTTTCCCTCCTACGACCACCCCGTGGACTCAGAAGATTTGGCGATGCGCCTTCTCAGGGCTGGCGTCCTGTGCAGTCCGGGGTCTGCGTTCGGGGAGAGGGGGGAAGGACATCTCCGGTTCTCATACGCGAATTCCCTGGAGAAGATCGACAAGGCCATGGACATCGTGACCTCGGTCTCCGCCGAGCTGACGGGTCCGATGAAGGCACGCAAGCCGGGGGAAGCCTCGTAAGGCAATCGACGGGGGACGTAGCAGGGTCAGACTTGGAGAGTTTCCGATCCGTTGACCTGGGGGCCTTCCGCAGAGCCTGCCACCGCCTCCAGGATTCTCGCCATCTGCGCCATGAAGCGCTCCTCGTCGAAAAGTCGGGCCCGCGCTTCACAAGCCGAACGCATCCCCAGCAGCTCTTCTTCCTCCAGGGCATCAATCTTTTCGGCGAACGCCATTGGGTCTGGAGCCAGTAGCCACCCTGTGATGCCATCGAGAACGGTTTCCCTGTATCCTCCCTCGTTCACTGCGAGAACGGCCTTTCCGGAGGCCATGGCCTCCAACGGCGTCAACCCGAAATCCTCGTCCACGGCCGCGGCCACCAGGCCCTTGCACCGGGCGTAGAGATCGGTAAGGAGTTCCCCTGAGACCTCACCGAGCATCTCCACATTCGGAGGGGGCTTCAGGGTCTTAGCATAACGGGCACTGTGGTCCCCTGCCACCCATCCACCAACAATCACAAGGCGCTCCTCTGGGAGACGACGGAAGATGTCGAACTGAAGCTGAATACGCTTCTCGGGATACAGGCGGTTGACACTCAGCCAAAAGTCGCCCAGCTCTCGGAAACGAAAGCGGTTGACCGCCACGGGTGGGTGTACGACCGTTGCCTCCCGCCCGTAGAATTGCAGAACTCTGCGTCGTACGTTCTCGCTGTTCGCGACCAGTCGCGCAATCCTGGATATCGACTTCCGGTCTAGACGAGAGTGGACCCGGGTCCAGGCCCGGAAGATTGGGCGTTGCCACCTGGGCATCCCGCCCAGCATGGCTTCGCGCTGGTCATAGAACGCCCGAACGGGGGTGTGACAGTAGAGGATTCCTGGTCGATGGAACCCGCTGGCATAGTGAGCCCAATTTCCGGAGAACAGGTAGGCGTCGTAGTCGGGCATTCTCGCTTGCGAGAACAGCCAGGAGGCGGCGATCTGCTTCAACGGCGGGGTCCGCGGAAGGGTTCCCAGGTTCCGCACACGGATAGTCGTGGCGCCCAGACCCTCCAGGACATCACCGCGCACGTTTGTGGAGAAGAGATCTCCATCGAAGAGCCTCGCCAAGGTCACGGCAACCTTCTCGCCGCCGCCAATCTTGTCCAAGAAGTCGTGGAGAATAGCCAGGCGCACTAGTGAGGGCCAGTGGGAACGGCGATTTATACATTTGTGGCGGTCGGGCCTGTTAGCCTTTATCCACGGTCTCGACACCCCCCGCTCACCCCAACTTTCATAAGTTGGTCTCCAAATGGCGAGGCGTGAAGCGGTCCACCACCTCTGCGCTCCTGGCCATAATGCTCTTCGCTGCCTTTGTAAGGCTGTGGCCCCTTTCCCAGTACCTCTACTGGGGAGCCGACTTTGGCGAATACTTCTCGTTGACGAGGCTGCTGGCCGAAGGGGCTATCGTCCCAACGGAGTACGGAGGCTGGGGTGTGACCTATCCCGAGTTCCCCGGGATGCAGGTGCTCGTGGCCGCCGTCGCTTGGACCGGGATTCCCCTAGAAGCCTCAGCCGTCCTAGTGGTTCCCGTCCTTGCATCCCTGGTTGTATTCCCCGCTTATCTCATTGGCCGAGAGTTGACAGGCAGAGACGAACCTGCCCTCCTCGCCGCTGCCATCGTGGGAGTTGCTATGCCTCACGTTTATCCCACCTCTCATCCCATCCCTGGGGCCCTCGGGGATCTTCTTCTCGTCTCAGGCCTCCTCCTCGTGTTGCGGCTGAGGGATGACAGAAGGATGTGGGGCCTTCTGATACCGCTCTCCCTTGCTCTGATGGTCGTCCACCATCTGTCGAGCTACTTCCTGATCATAGCGACCTTCACGGCGGCGTTTCTCAGGGTGATGCTGAGAAGGGCGTCCTTCGCTGAAGTAGGGAGGGAGGCTAAGTTCCTCGCCTTTCTCGTCGTCGCCAATGTTGCGTATTGGGGCGCCTACACGGAGAATTTCAGAGACTTCCTTGGAGCGGAGAGAGTGCCGTGGTGGCTCACAGTCATTTTCGCCCTATTGCTGCCCGTTAGCCTCTACCCGATAGCGGTGCTGCGCCGTCGAATCTCCTGGAGCTACAGCCCCACCTTCCCGCTGCCCCTTAGAGGATGGAGGATTTTTGCGCTGTCAGCCCTGCTAGCCTACGTCCTCTTGGCGGTCTTCTACTTCGTGGCAGTTCCCGGGACCGCCATCTTGGTTTCCGGGTTATCCATTCTGTTAGCCACTCCGTATCTCGGTCTCTTCCTCCTGAGCGCTCCCGGCCGGAAGTACCTCGACTTCATGCCAGGAGGTACTTCCGTTACTGGTTGGTTCCTGGCCTTCAACGTCTCCTGGATGGTGGGAGGCCTGGTCGCCCCCACCTTCCTCATACCCTACCGCCACCTGGAATATCTGACCCTACCCTTGGCAATCTTCGGTGGAATCGGAGCCCTTCAGCTAGCGGGGGTTGCCCGGCGCTGGAGGAAGGCCATCGCGATCTCCATAGTAGCCCTCGTAGCAATAAGCGGCTTCACAGCTCTCCCACCAAGGGAAGCCCTAGGAAACCACTTTGAGGGAACCAGGCCCCAGGTTCTGAACGTGGTCTACTGGGCCTCCGACATGGTCGGGGGCGTTACGGCGACGGATCATAGAGTTTCCACCATCCTCTTCGGTCTAGGCGGCGTAAGGGCCACCTGGGACAAGGTATCCCTTCCCCTCCATGCCCTGACTTTTGATGAAGCTAGAGTGGAGATGGAGTGGGTGGAGGACCTACCAGGAGGGTCAGCCAGGATCGATTACGTCCTGCTGGATCAAGACCTCATAGCGGGCGCAATGCTCTTTCCTTGGGACCCTGCACTGCCTCTTTCCCAGGGAGCCCAGGACAAGTTCTTGGGGGAGCACTACCTGAAGCTATACGATGACGGCTACTCCCAGCTATACTGGATCAACTGGGGGTATGGCTGACCTTCCCGCCCTCCCCCTCATGATCTTCATCGGCCGCCAGGAAGAAGAGCTTCATGCGGGCATCCTTGAGGCTCCTCCTCTCCTCGATGAGACGAGCCTCCCGGAGCCGGCCTACCGCGAATCGGAGGGTCCTATCCGGCAAGCCCGTCCTCAACCTCACCTGTTCCCTTGTGAGGGGTCCCCTCTCTAAGGCCTTGGCTACCATCAGAGCAGACTTGGGCAAGGCAAAGACGATCCCTACCTTCAATTCTTTCGACTACCATGCTGCATCCTCCAGAAAGTGCCCACGCTTCCAGAATCGCTTACTGGGGCGCTGGCTCGTAACAGACGTTACAGTTCTCGAGGTCCGCGATTCTTCTGTGATAGTCGCAGAACCTCTGGGTGTACATGAGCTGCCAACAAACTTTGTTCAGGCGGGCCACCTGGTCCTGCCTTGGGAGGCCCTCAACGATGTCGATTGCCAGATCCTGCACAAGACCGTCGATCTCTGGGAATAGCTCAAGGATGGTCTGATCTGACCCCCGGGTATGGGTGTTGTAGTGGCTCACCGCTGCCTGGGTTATGCCGAGCTTCTCCGCCACCTCCACCTGCTTGAGGGCATATTCCTGCAGGAGAACCTGGGCTAACTTGGCCCGTACGGTGGGAAGAATCTTCCTCACTACAAGCTCATAGGGCTGGAGCATAGAGCCCTTTGACATCAGATTAGATTATGAGTTGGAACGTATATAAGGTCTTTCCAGACGATCGGCCGCCTCCACCGGGAGAACCGGGGGGGCTGTCCCTACTTCACCGGGACCCTGGCCCTGCCCTCGGCACCTCGGTAGGTCGCGACAAGAGTGTATACACCAGGTGCCGCACAACCGGGTAACCGAAACTCTGCGGTGAAGTCTCCTCCAGCCCCTGTTCTCGCCTCGGTACGGGAGACCACGGAACCCTCTGGGCTCAGCAGAATCATGCGAATCCTCTTTGCCGCTCGGCGGGGAGCCATCAGTTCTCCCACGGCGGCTATCTTCTTCTCAGTAGATTTACCCGTCAGCTTGCCCGCAACGGCCAATACCATTCTCCTATGAACCCTGGGGCCGACGCGGCGGGCTCCCCTGTGAAGGACCACCGGGCGCTTCGAGTTGTCTACGGAAAACTCCAGCACTTCTCCCACGAAGGCCGTATGGTCGCCCATAGTGACGCGTTGAACCACTCTGCATTCGGCATTGAGCAGACACCCCCGAATCATAGGAACCCCTGTCCTCGCGCCTGGATAGGTGTCGAAGAGCTCGCTAGAGAGCTTCTCCGCGTCATACTTTGAGAAGTGACCTGCGAAAGCCATGGCGGCCACCTGATCCTCTGCCACCATGTTCACACCGAACTCCCCCGTCTCAACGATGGCTTCATGGGTGGCCTCTCCAGGGTCCAGATGGACGGATATTAGGAAAGGGTCGTAGGAAACGTTGAAGGTCCACTCCGCCGCCATGACGTTGGGACCCTTGCGGCCATGGGTCGTGATGAGGGCCACACCCGTGGTGAACTGCCGGTAGGCCTCCCTAAGGTCCTTAACCAACATGGGTAATTCCAAACACGGCCCCCAGAAAAACATGACGTACAAGGCATGGAATTGAACTGGTGATAGCCACGGGAATCATGGTCTACGTCGTAGAAGCTAGATGCCTCCGGGAGAGAGAAAAACCGGAAACTCGAGATGGGTCACGACAACTTCTTTATTGTCTGACCTATCTTCACAACGTTAGCCGCCGTAGCTCAGCTGGTCAGAGCGACGGTCTTGTAACGTGGCAGGAAAACCGTAGGTCAAGGGTTCGAATCCCTTCGGCGGCTCTCATTGACAGATCTTATCCTAGTGTCTTGCGGGCCCACTCTTGTACCGCCTGCGAAATGACCTCCGCGGCAGTCTCTACAATGACAAATGGGGTCGAACCCTTTCTGTTGGTTGGGCCTCACAGCTCGGGTCCTCTCACGAAGTAAGAGGCATCGTCCTGACCTCGAGCTTTCGAAACAGTACGGGGTTCAGGATCCAGGCTCCATCACTCAAACCCAACATGTTCAGTAAGCTATTAATGGCACGGTGAGTTGAACCACCCGCGTTCAATAATGGAAGCAATTCTGGAGTCTCGTAACGTCACACGGAGCTTTGGAGGCGTCGTCGCGGTGAACAGCCTATCAATCAAGGTCGAGAGCGGCTTTATCGTAGGGCTCATAGGGCCCAACGGGTCCGGAAAAACGACATTCATAGATGTCGTCAACGGCATCCTTAAGCCGGATACCGGAGAGATTCGTTTTAAGGGAAAGCCAATCACCGGGAAGTCGCCCTACAGAATCGCCAGGCTTGGGATTGGAAGGACTTTTCAGACCACCAGGCTATTCACAGGTATGACTGTGCTGGACAATCTTCTCGTTCCCTCTCTACACGAGTCGGCTAGCCGGGTATCGCTGGCGGATAGGGCCGAAAACCTCCTCGACTTCGTGGGGCTTTCCGAACTCAAGGACTACTTCGCTGGAGAGCTCTCCGGAGGCCAACAGAAACTGCTGGAGATCGCCCGAGCGTTAATGCCTGACCCCAGCCTTCTCCTCATGGATGAGCCCCTAGCGGGGATCCATCCAGCGCTCAAGGCGAAGATGTTGGAGCACATGAGGGTGCTTCGGCGCAATGGAAAGACCATCACAATCGTTAGCCACGATATCCCATCCGTGATGGCCATCTGTGACAAAGTGGTCGTTTTGGACTCGGGCCGGCGCATCGCAGAGGGCCACCCGAAGGAAGTCGTGGAAGATGAGAAGGTCGTAGAAGCCTATCTAGGTGTCTAGCATGCCTCTCGATGTCAAACGTGTATCGGCGGGATACCACGAGAATATTGATGTCATACACGATATTTCCCTGCATGCCGAAGATGGCAAAGCAACGTGTATAATTGGGCCCAATGGCTCGGGGAAGTCAACGCTGCTTAAGACAATCTATGGCTTCTTGAGGCCCAGGACCGGCACAATCACGTATAACGACGCCGACATAACAAACGTTCCTTCGAGTGAACTCCTGGAACTGGGAATGGCTTTCATCACGCAGGAAAGAAACATCTTCCCTTACATGAACGTCGAAGAGAACCTGGAACTGGGGGCCTGGACGCTGAGAAGAGACCGGAATAAGGTCAGATCAAGGGTCGAGACTGTCTACAAGAGATATCCGAGATTGCGGGAACGGAAGACCGTCATGGCCGGGCGTCTTAGCGGTGGCGAGCAGAGGATGCTTGAGCTTGGAAGAGCCCTGATGACGGCTCCGCAATATATTCTGCTCGACGAACCGACTGTTGGCTTGGCGCCCAAGGTGGCCAAGCAGATCTACAGCGAGGTTGGTCAGCTGAGGGCGGAAGGGATCACCATCGTCCTAGTCGATCAAAACGTCCGAGAAGCCATCATGCTCGCCGACCACCTCTACGTTCTTGATCTCGGTAGGGTAGCTGACGATGGGCCAAAGGCAAAGTTCGAAGGGAAAATGAAAGAGCTTGTGAGGCAGTGGCTTACGCCGATTCGCTAGAGGATAAAGGTCCTGAATTCTGAGAATTTTGAGCGAATGTACCCCATGATGCCCTGGGGGAGGAAGACAACGAGCAGGGCGATGACCACGCCAAGCACCATGAGGTACACCTCCGGAAAGGAAATCCATAGGCGTTCCTCGATTGGATAGAGAGTGATGGACCCGACGACGGGCCCAAATAAGGTGCCCAAACCACCTAGGAGCGCCATCGCCATCATCGCGATGCTGAGCCTTATGTTGAAAGCCGAAACAGGTTCCACATACGTGGTGTACCAGAAGTTCATGCCTCCGACTAAACCTGCAAGGAAGGCGCTAATCATGAATCCCAAGAGCTTCACGCCGACGGTGTTGACCCCCATGGCAGCGGCAGCTGCTTCGTCCTCCCCAATGGAGCGAAACCTAAGCCCCATCCGAGAGCTCACCAGGAAGTGCATGGCGACGAGGGAGCCTATTGTGATAATGAGGAGAACGTAGTAGCTTGTCAACGGATCATAGATGGAGGGCTGCGGGATGCCACGAGCCCCTCCGGCCACGTCGTCTGGCAGAATTAGGATGGAACCTTTGATCGCCTCATTGAGGGCTATTGTCGCGATGGCGAAGTAGGTGCCACGAAGGCGAAGAGTGGGAATTCCCACCACGGCAGCCGCCAGAGCCGCGCCCAGACCGCCAACGAACACACAGAGCAGGGGCGGTAGCCCCATTCGCCATACGAGGACGGCGGTTACATAGGCGCCGATGCCAAAGAAGGCGACATGGCCGAAACTTACGTAACGGACGTATCCTGCAATAAGGTTGAAGCTTACGGCCAACGCCATCAGCTGCAAAAGGATGAAGTGCGGGGTGATCCGCATGCCCACGTGCGGGGCGATTGCCAGGTAGGCCCCAATTGCAGCGATCATCGCGAAGTAGAGTGTTTTCGGAAGGTGTCGTCTCTCCACACTTTCACTCCTTTCGCCCTAAGAGCCCGGAAGGCTTGAGGTACAGCGTGAGCAGCAGAACCAGAAAGGCGACCACCACGGAGGCTTCAGCGTGCCAGTACACCGTCCCCAGGGCTTCGGCCAAGGCAAGCAGGAAGCCCCCCGCTAGAGCGCCAAAGGGCCTTCCCACACCGCCCAAGACGACGATGGCAAAGGCCTTCAAGACATAGAGAGAACCGATCATCGGTGTGAGCGCTGGATTCGCCACTGTGTTTATGGAGCCCGCCGTAGCGGCAAAGGCGAGACCCAGTCCAAACGATATCATAGAGACTCTCTCCGTGTTGATGCCGACGAGGTGCGCGGCTTGTCGATTCTGCGTTAGGGCCTTTATGGCCTTTCCCAAGTAGGTCTTCGCAAGGAAGATGAAGAAGGATAGCGTGAGGAGCACGGCTGCCATGAAGGCGTAGAGCCTCGACAATGGGACGATTAGGCCGCTGAGTGAGATGGAAGGCAACGTATAGCCGACCGCCCTGATGTCGGCAGTCCACGCCAAGATGGCGGCGTTGAGGATGAAGATGGATATGCCAAAAGTCAAGAGTAGAGAGATGAGTTCGGGGGCACCAACGGTGCGCCTCACAAGGAACCTGTAAATCACGAGTCCTACGAAGAAGAAGGTAGGGCCACTAATCAAGGCGGATAAAAAGGGGTTAATGCCGAAGGGAACGAAGAGGAAGTAGGTGATAAAGGCGCCCAGCATCAAGAACTCTCCGTGGGCGATGTTGACGACCCTCATCACGCCCCAGATTAAGCTCAGACCCAACGCGATCAGGCCGTAGAGTCCTCCTTGAAGCACGCCATTTAGGATGGTCTGTAGCAGTATGGTGGAAACCATCGATCGGGACTCCCTGAACTCTGGCTCCGCTCTATGTCCCACCCCACGGGGGCTTGGGGTAAACCGGATCCCTCTGTGCGGCGTCGGCTGGCCACACGATGTAACGCTCGCCCTCAATCCAACTCATCACGACCATTTCATGACCCGTCTGGAGGCCGGTTTCTGGATCAATCTTGAAACGACCCCAGAGAGTCGTGAAATCCAATTCACCGGCTTTCGCTCTGAGCTGTTCCCCGTCAAGGGTCCCCGCCTCTTCGATGAGTTTCTGGACAAGCAGCCCTGCACCATACCCCGAGGCCGCTCGATACTCCGGTTCCTTCCCGAATGTCGTATTGAAGCTCGTAAAGAACTCAGCCGGAGTCGGCCCGAAATCTGGTTGGTATAAGACGGCAGGCTCCCACTGACTGGGGCCCAAGATGTACTCAGCGTCGGGACCCAGCTCCTCCCTGAAAGCAGGGATTGGAGGGGCGACGAGGATACCAATCGCTTTTGCGTCTACCTGATACTCCTTCAGCTGCCGACAGAGGAGCACTCCATCCTCATAGTGTCCCCCACCCACAATGATGTCTGGATTCGTTGCCTTCAGGGTGACCAGAATGGAAGAGAAGTCTGTGATGTCCTTGGGGTAGGCCTGATCGTAAACAACTGTCAGTCCCAGCTGCCCTGCGTAAGCGACCGCGCCCTGGCCAGCCACGGTGGAGAAGGCGTCGTCCGCGTACAATGCCGCCACCCTCGTGGCGGCAGGGTCCTTCGCCTTAACGAGATCCAACATCCCCCTGAGGTAGAGGGACCCGGGCGTGAGGAGCTGGATGACGTATTCATAGCCTTGCTCGAATATGCTATCAGAGGAGCCCATGATCGATATCATCAATTTCTTGCGTGCTTCCGCGATTGGAGCCACTGAGAATGTCAGCGGGCTGCCATAGGGGCCGAAGAGCACATCCACCTTATCCTCGTCAATGAGCTTCTCAGCGAGATTCACCGCTTTTTCCTTTTCACTGGCATCATCATAATAGACTAGCGAGACATTCATCTTCTTGCCGTACTCTTCGACAAAGATTCCACCTGCCGCGTTCACGTCATCTCGCCAGAGTTGCACCCCTTGAAGCTGGAATGTACCGGGCGTGGCATACTGGCCGGTCAGGGAGATCGACATTCCGATCACGATCTCCTCCTTCGGCGCTGCGGGAGCGAATGGCCAGTACAACGCTAAGGTCGCGCCCACGGCCGCGACAACGACCACAATGCCCACTACTATAGCCCATGCCGCTTTGGACAAAGGTGGCATTTCTCCCCTCCTGGCCCTCGTAACCCTTATTTGCTATTTATATGATTCGAAAGTTGGAGAATTTCCTTTAAGGTCTGGCTTGAGTATCATGGCTTTGAACCATTTAGGACAGCACCCCCTGCAACTCTCGGATTGTGCCTTGCGACCCCTCATGACCATGGCGTCCAGAGCAGAACCAGCCCGAGGACGGCCCCACAGAGGACGTGGGCTATGATGCTTGTGGCCAAGGGCCGAGTCCCGCTGGATGTTTCATCGGGGAAACATCCGTAAGGCGCCGGTGGACGGGCATCAACGTAAGCAGCAATACGACTAAACCATAGCCAATTCCGCCGAGGGAGACCGGGACCCCCGCGTCGAACGACGCTTGGAGGACTCCAGACCTCAGCTACGCGACCCCTCGATTGACGAAATGGATAAAGGGACCAGGGAGGAGACTTTTTTCAGCGGGACGACCGCGGAGGTGATGGACATCGTCGTAGCCCCTAAACATCGCGGTCGTGGCATTGGTCTGAAGCTCGTCAAGCATATCGAGAAGGTGGCCACCGAAAGGGGCGCCACACTCCTTCGGTCCGATACTGGTAACGAGAACGTCGCCTCGCAAAGGCTTCATGAGAAAGCTGGCTACGAAAGGTATCGGATGATGTACGAGAAGGTCCTGACAGGAAGATGATCGTAAGGGCCGTCCAGCGGCCTACCACCACAAACTTCCCCACGCCTAGTGGGCGATTATGAGAATTTCACCTCCCAGGACTAACACCGGGTTCCCCACAGTAACTTAAACGATTCCCGATTTTGATTACGAGTCGAAAACAATCTTATATGGTGGCTCGAAAATCTAGTGAGAGGATGAGATGGTTGGGTGCCCAACCTGTGGTGCTGAGCTCACCTACATCCCGCCCTACGGGAGGCACTACTGCTATGGCTGCCGGTCCTATGCCCCCAAGACGCTCCATCCATGCGAGGTCTGCGGCCGGGCCCTGGTGTTCATCCAGCAGTACCACAGGTACTACTGCTACGGATGCCAGGAGTACAAGGAGAATGTGGGCATCAGGAACTCCTGTCCCACCTGCGGTGGTGAGCTTGAGCACATACCACAGTACAACCGCTTCTACTGCTTTCAGTGCAGAGCCTACGCGCCCCAGGAATACGGCATCACGGGAAGGATCCGGGGAGGTCGGCCCATGACGAAGGATGATGCCGGGAAGGAGCAGATCGTGGGTTACGCTCCCTTCTCCAGAGAAGACATGGATCTGGCCTCCAAGGAGCAGCTGATGAACTGGTGCAAGGATTATAGCTTGGACGACGGTGGTATGAAATACGAGCTGAGGCTCCGCCTCTTGGAGCACGTAAGGAAACAGGGCCTCTTGCTGAAAGGGGAGAAACCAGGCGAGACACAGAGAGAGAAGGCTCCACAGCCCGCCGAGGAGGAGGTCGTCCAGGAAGCCGCCGTGGTGGAGGAATTGGAGGAGCCACCCCGGGCTGCCGAGGAAGCATCCGCGCCCCCCAGGGTGGAAGTCGAAGAGCAAGCCATTCGCCCGCTACAGAGGACGCAGGAGGTCCAGAACGCATGCCCAACCTGTGGAAAGGAGCTCGCCTACATCCCCCAGTACGGGAGATGGTACTGCTACAGCTGCCAGAGCTACGCTCCTTCAGGCACAAGCTCCCCAGTCTCGACCTACCCTGCGCAGTCGAGTCGTCAGCAGGCAACCACAGCCGCAACAAAGATCAGAAAGCAGCGGCAGGGAAATCCAATGGTCGGCATATCCTTGGCCATAGTGGGACTCCTTATGTTCGTCGTCGACGAGCTTCTGTACCGGGCCCCGGCCGTGTTTGACATCCCCGTCCTAGTCACGGCCCCGGAGATAGACTTCGCTCTCCGCTTCCTGTCCATCATCTTCATCGCCTTGGGCCTCATCGCAGCCATCGTCCTCGTAAGAGCCCGCCGCTAAGCCTTTTATCCGCCGCCCAGCTTTCGTTATCCAATGGCTGAGCTGGCCCAGTTGATAGGGGAGACGCGGGTAATCCGGCAGCACGATCCCGCTAAATTCATCTCAGCCTGGACGGAGAGGGAGATCTTGGACGGGGAGGTGGTCGACGCCTTTGTCCTTATCCTGCGCACCCAGGGATGCTATTGGGCCAGAAAGAGCGGCTGCTCCATGTGCGGATATGTGAGTGACTGCTTCACCGAGGTCTCAGAGGAGGACCTACTGCAGCAATGGTCTGAGGCCATGAAGGTGTACCGAGGGCAGCCGGTGGTGAAGGTCTACAACTCAGGGAACTTCTTCGACCCCAGCGAGGTTTCGCCAAAGGTCAGGAAGGTCATCCTAGAGGAACTCGGTGAGAGATGTGAGAAGGTGGTGGTGGAGAACCTGCCCCAGCTGGTCCGGAAGCCCCTGCTGGAGGAAGCGTTGAGGTACTGCAGGAGGTTTGAGGTGGCCATAGGACTGGAGACGGCCAGCGACTTCGTTCGAGACCGCTGCATCAGCAAGGACTTCAGCTTCGAAAGATATGTCCAGGCGGTCAAGACGGCCCATGGTTGCGGCGCCGCAGTCAAGACCTATCTTCTCCTTAAGCCGCCCTTCCTCTCTGAGGGGGCCTCCATCCTAGACGTTCAGACATCTGCCAAGGCCATCGACGGACTCACAGACACCATATCAATCAATCCCACCAACGTCCAGAGGGATACCCTGGTGGACAGGCTGTACCGAAAGGGGGAGTACAGGCCTCCATGGTTGTGGTCCCTAGCGGAGGTCCTCATCGCTCTCCGGGGCTCGAAGGCCAGGGTCATGTCCAAGCCCACGGGAGGCGGTCGACCGAGGGGGGCTCACAACTGTGGCCACTGCGACGGCATCTTCCTGAAGGCCATTGAGGACTACTCCCTTGGTACCTCAGACTGGCTAGAGGAACTGGATTGCGAGTGCAGGGAGGATTGGGAGGCCTACAAGCTGATAGAGGATTTGGGTAGGTGTAGCGTGGACCTCGACAGATTCCTGAGCTGAATGCTATTGACGTCGCTTCCTCATCCGCCTCGGACCCGTGATTGCGGCGATTGTGACGGAGTAGGCTATGATGACCCTCCGATGACCTGAGCATCGGGGCCCGACGGCTGGGTACTGCGCAAGGCCCTGAAGACGAAGTCGTAGGTTCCAGAGGTGGCGTTGAAGGAGTAGCTGGAGACGCCTCCCATGCGGATAACCCCTCCGAAGGGCGTCGAGAGCTCCATCTCGTATCCGGATAGCTGCTGCGTCCGCATTGCCGACCGAGGTTATGGGGTTCTCAGGGTAGCAGAAGTAGGCGTACAGAGTCAGCTCCACCTCCCTAGACCGGGGGAAGAAGTCGAACAGGGGCTCCACAGCATCGAAATCTGTGCCGTATCCCTCCGACGCTTCGGGATCAACGCCGAGGGTTGCCACCGCCTGGAAGCCGTTGGAACTGGTCACCAGGAAGACCAACGACCATGAGCCTTCTTGAGTGGGTTCCTCAGCTTCAGTGGGGACCCCAAAGCAGCGGGCAGCCGCGTGAGAAGGGAGGCCTGAAACGGTCAGCAGCAGGAGGCCTCTGACGAGGACGGTGAACGGGCCTACCCTACCCAGCGGTGGAGACGCCTGGGCCCCCTCCATCAAGGGGGGGTACAAGGGGGACAAAGTCCTTTGCCTCCTTCGTTCAAGCGTTCGAGGTTGACTACAAGAGATGTCGAAGGCTTTTTGATGGGGCTGGAAATGAGGTTGTGGGAACAGGATGCAGGCCTACGAAGTCAAGAGAGGACACTCCAAAAACCTAGAGGGGGAAGGACTGAGGCTTATCCTTGAGGGGATTTTCGGGGAAGTGTCGGAGACCAAGGGCGTCCTCGCAGTGAGACAGGGTGCCCTCAAGAGGATGACCGTCTGGTTCGACGGCGAGGTCCTCTACGTGGACACGGACTTGGACCGAGAAGTGGACGAGACGACGGCAGCTCAGACCGTAAGGGCCTACAACGCTTTCCTCGAAAAGGCCACAGGGTTCACCTCCAAGGAGAGGAGACAACGGTTGCAGAAGAAGGCCAAGGAAGGCAAGCTGTGAGGGGATCAGCACTCAAGATCGTCTTCACGGCGGCAAGCTCAGCAAGAGTTCCCTCATCACCGCCTGGGCATCGTCCCCTTCCCACTTAACCCTTGCCAGGCCCGTGAACCCCTAAATACCCCCACCGTCATCTTCAACCGTGGCCCTCATACCGGACCTTGGAGATCCCCGGGACCCACGGGTGAGAACTCTGTATGGCTACCTCCAATCAACGGTTTCATTGGTAGTTAACGCCTCCCTGTTTTCCTCCAAGCTGTTCATCGCCTCCCTGCTGGCCAGCGTTGCGGTTCTCACGGACGCCTTCAATCAGCTGGGAGATGTGGGCATCTCTCTCATGATTCTCATCGCCTTCCGCTTCGCCGGGAAGGAGGCCGACAGGGAGCACCCTTACGGACACGGCAGATTGGAGCAGGTCGTAGCCCTCCTAGTGGCCGCCGCGTTGGTCTTTGTGGCCGTCCTCCTCTTGCTAGAGTCATTCCAGGAGCTGTCCAACCCATCCGTCAAGGGAACCCTCCCTCTTGCCATCGTCCTTGGACTCCTGGCGGCAGTGAAGGAGGCCCTTGCCCGCTTCTCCTTCGCCATAGCCAGGCGAACGGACAGCGACGCCATCCGCGGGGACGCATGGAACCACAGGTATGACGCCCTGCTTACGGGGGCCATCGCCCTGGCCATATTCCTGGCCAGCTGGAGGGAGGCCTTGAGGGTTCTCGACCCAATCTTCGGAATCTTCGTCGCCGGACTGATCTTGTACACCGGTGGCAGGCTCATAGCTTCTGCAGGAGATCGTCTCCTTGGAAGAGCCCCCGGGAAGGCCTTGGTCCAGAGGATAACGGAATTGGCCTCGGCTCATGATGGCGTCAAAAGGGTTCACAGCGTCTCTGTCCACGACTACGGGCTGCACAAGGCCATATCCCTCACGGTGGACGTCGACGACCGCCTGAGCGTTGAGGAATCCCACAGGATAGCCACTGACGTGGAGGCCATTATCAAGGCAGAAATGAAGGCGGATGCCACAGTCCATGTGGAGCCCGTGACACCTCTCCTCACCTCTAGCCTGATCCATGCAGTCGAAGAGGTCGCCCTTGAGGAGGATAGGGTACACTCCATCCTCGGTGTAGAGCCTGACCTGGACGGGAGCGTTCACGTGAAAGTCAGCCTGCCTGGGGAGGTCACCCTGGAGGAGGCGGACGCCCTGGTGAAAAGACTATCATCCAAGTTGGAGGATGAGGTGGGGCGCAGGGTGAAGGTTCTCACCTTGCCCTGCGAACCAGGCTGCGAAGGTTGCCGCGGGAAAACCTCAGAACCCGAAGAGGGCCCCTAAGCCTGCAGCGGCCTCTTCTTCGCTGACCTTTTCCTCTTCTTCCTTCTTCTTCTCTTCCTTCTTCTCCTCTTTCTTCTCCGCCGCTGCTGGAACGGGGGCAGCGGGAGCGAAGGCGGCGCTCTTGATGGCCTCCTCGATGTTGACCCCCTCTAAGGCGGCGGTCAGGGCCTTGACCCTCGTCTCATCGGGATTCATGCCAGCGGCCTTCAGAACCTTGATCAGGTTCTCCTCGTTGACGTCCTTTCCCGCAGCGTGCAGGAGCATTGCACCATATATGTACTCCACTTTTTCACCTCCTTGATCTTTATCCGAACAGGGAGCCGAGGCCGGCAGCGGCCTCCTCCTCGTCATCGCTATCCTTCTCCTCTTTCTTGGGTGCCCTCTCTTCCTCCTTCTTGGGCTCCTCCTTCTTGGGCTCCTCCTTCTTGGG
>CAYFYB010000002.1:114319-145182 GCA_964347345.1 uncultured Methanomassiliicoccales archaeon
CCTCCACCTTGGGCGGCGAGCCGATGAGGGCTCTCAACTCATCGTCCAAGGCATCGGGGACCCTGGAGGCAAGGGTCATGAGCTGGCCGTGAGCTCTAGAGAGGAAGAGCGGAATCAGCTCTTTGGTGGGGTAGCTGGCCACCATGCCCAGGGACAGAGCCCTTCGATGCGCATCGGCCAGCAGCGGGGCAATGGTCGCCCTTGTTGGGAAGGCGAGTCCCATGGATAGCCTGAGGGCGTTACCTGCGGCAGTGGCCAAATCCCGCCTGATGGCCTCCTCGTCCACGGCCAGGACGTCCCTCGTAAATAGGGTGCCGTCCTCGAACACGCCCCGGATGTCCAAACCCACCGTCATCGGGAATATGCCCAGCCTCGCGATGGCCTGAGCGACCTCGACGGGAATCCGCTTGCCCTTCTCCACCAGGAGCTTCTCCTTCTTGATGACCACTTTCCCCTTTTCGATGGCGGCGGGGATCCCGGCCCTCTGGAGGTCTCCCACAACGGGTCCAGGCTTGAACGGGGTGTCGCCCTCTTGGACAACGATGTCGCCAGGGGCAACCTCGCCCCCCTTCGCCGGCGCTTTGGTCTTCGTCGCCTCCAGCTCTTTGAAGAGCCTGAAGGGGTTGGAGTCTGTAAGGACGAGGGCCACCTGGCCTTCGACCAAACCCTGAAGTCCATCGATGCCCTCCCGATCTCGAGCGGCCTCACCGATGGCCCTTAGAAGAAGTCTGTTCTTGACCACCTGCAGCTCAACCTTCCCTCGAAGCTTGGCCCTGATGCGTTGCATCTGAGGCCCAGGGATGCCTGAAACGTTGGCTAACGCTATCACTCTGCTACCCAAGAGCTTCCCCCTCAGGTCCTCGACCAGCTGGACCTTCTTCGTCTGCACCGCCACCTCCGCCATCTAAATCAACCTCACTGCCGGTCCCATGGTGGTCTTCACGTAAACAGACCCTATGTTGAAGCGTCCCCTCGGTAGCTTGGCCTCCACTCTCCTGAGGATGGTCTCCACGTTCTCAGCCAGCTCGTCAGGTTGCATGTCCCGGGTCCCCACGGGGGCATGGAAGGTTGGCCTGTCCTTGGAGCGTATCTTCACGGCGCTCTTCAGGTTCGCTATGAGGGGTCCTGGGTCCGTCCCAGGAGGAACAGGCCTGGGCATCTTGCCTCGGGGACCGAGGACAGTCCCGAGGCGCCGGCCTATGGCAGGCATCAGGGGGGCCTCAGCGATGAAGAAGTCGTGCTCCCTCGCCACCTGCTTGGCCTTGGCTTTGTTCTCGGCCAGGCCCTCGATATCTTCCGGGGGGATTATGAGGTCCGCCACGCCGCGGGCCTTGACGGCCATCTCACCGCTGGCGAAGAGGGCAATCCTAACCTCCCTGCCCCTCCCCTTCGGCAGGATGATCTCGTCTTCAATCCTGTTCCTGGGTAAAGTGAGGTCCACATCCCGGAGGTTAATGGATATCTCCACGCTCTCCCTGAACTTCCTGGGCTTGGCCTCTTCGAGGGCCTTTGTGATAGCCTGAACGAGCTTCTTGTCCGGCAATGAAATCCCTCTGTAGTCCCAGTGGCGAGCGCCTCCTACAGGAAGTTATAGCAACAAGGACGCGGGTTATAAGCTTTTGGAGGATGTCATCAGGTCAGGGCCTTGTCGTGGAGCCCCTGCTCAACCTCCGCCTGGACCTCCTTCGGCCCCTTGCCCTCCACGTTCACGCCCATGGAGACGCAGGTGCCCAGGACTTCCAGCACCTTCTGCTTCAGGCCTGTGCCTAGAGTGTCCTGTCCCTTCATCTGCGCGACCTTCACCACCTGCTTAAGGGTCAGCGTCCCCACGGGCTCCCTCCCCGTGGTTCCAGACCCCTTCTCTACCCCCATCTCCTTCAGAATGAGGGCCGAGGTCGTGGGCGTCCCCACCTCCAGTTCGAACGTCCCCTGGGCGGGGTCAACGATGATCTTTACGGGAACCTTCATCCCTTCGAAGCCAGCCGTCCTCTGGTTGATGGCCTCTACGACCTTCATGATGTTCAGACCCAAGGGGCCTAGTGCCGGCCCGATGGGTGGCCCGGCGGTGGCCTTGCCTCCCTCCACCAGGACATCCACCGTCTCCACCAAGCTACCTCTCCTCCTTCTCTATCACCCGAACGTTGTCCCCCCGGACTGTCACCGGTATGGGGACCATGGCCTCGAAGAGCTCCACCGTGATCTCCTCCTTGGCCTCGTCGATGTGCATAACCCGGGCCTTCTCTCCCTTGAAGGGTCCCGAGACGAGTTCCACGATGTCCCCCTCCATGATGCCTGAGACGAGGGGTTTTGGCGTGAGGAAGTGGTCTATCTCATCCAGGCTCGTCTCGCCTCTCACCAACCCGCGGGCTCGCCTGATTCCCTTGACCATCTGCTGCAGCCGCTCGGCGTTCATGACCTCCACGAAGACGTAGCCCCTCATCGTCGTGGGGGAGAGGATGGAGTATATCCCAGCGTCAGAGGCCTTAGCCCTCGAAGCGATGGAGTCGGCCACCCTCCTCTCGTGGCCGATGGAGGTCTTCACCGCCATGACGGTCTGTCTCGTGGCCGTCGAAAGAGTAACGGAGTCGGAAATTGTGGGGTCCCCCCGGGAGATGACGGACACGATGACGTTCAGGCGATCGCCGTAACGGGCCCCCCGGGGGGCCATCACGGAGAGAGTCATACGTCGGGACTGGCCCTGGGCGAGCTCCATCCGCTTTTCGTAGATTCCGGTGAAGGTGACGTCCCAGGTCTTCTCCTCCACTCCAGACAGCTTGACTATCCAGTCGGAGGGATCGCAGACTTCGGATCCCGGGACCAGGTCCACCTTGAGGGTGACCCTCTCATCGCTGTTGCCGACGTTCTCCACCAGGAGGGGATATTCCATTTGCACCCCGGCAGTGACAACGCTTCTCTCCTCCCCCTCCTCCAGGTCGATGGTCAGCCTTCGCTGGACGACGACGGGCTCCTCTTTCTTCACTTTCTCCTCAGGCTTGAAGTCATCAAAAAGCCCCACGGGAACACCTCCTAAGGGAAAAGGCCGCCTAAGAGCTTGGGCAGCTCGATCATCAGGAAGAATATGAGGAAGCCGAGGCCCCCCAAGAGGAGGAGACCGACGCCGGTGACCTGCACAGTCTTGGAGTATTCCTCAGAGGTGGGCTTCCTGGCCATCCTGAGAACCCGGCCATACTTTCCTCTGCCCAGCCTCTTGGTTCTCTCTTCTACCCTCTTCTGAAACTGCCACGCTCGGTCGACTATGTCCATGAGGGGGAAACCACCCTAGCGCACCAAGTCGAGGCCAGACTCCCAGGGCCTGGGAGCCTGCTGTGGTCCCAGTATTTGCCGGCTCCTTACGCCAGTGAGGACCACCATGACCCTCAGCTTGCGCTCCAGACCGTTATCAATGGTCGCTCCCCATATAATCCTTGCGTTGGGGCTGATCCTCTCCTGAACCAGCTCCGCCACCTTCTCGGCCTCCAGCACTGTCATGTCGCTCCCCCCGGTCACGTTGACGAGGGCCGCTGAGGCGCAGCTCACGTCCACGTCTATGAGGGGGGAGTTGACGGCCTCCTCCACGGCTTCCTCCGCCCGGTACTCCGCCTCGCTCTCCCCCAGGCCCATCATGGCCACCCCTCCATCGCTCATGATGGTCTTGATGTCGTTGAAGTCCAGGTTGACGAGGCCAGGCTTGGTAACGACTTCGGTGATGCCCTTGATGGAACGCATGAGGACCTCGTCGGCCACCTTGAAGGCGGCGCCCAGGGGTAGTCGGGGCACGAGCTCCAGCAGCCGGTCGTTGGGGACCATTATCAGCGTATCCACGTGCTTCCTGAGCTTCTCCAGCCCATACTCAGCGTTCTCCCACCGGACGGACCCCTCCGCCTTGAAGGGGAAGGTGCACACGGCCACCGTCAGGGCGTTCAGCTCCTTAGCGATCTGGGCCACTATGGGGGCACCGCCGGTTCCCGTCCCACCCCCCAGACCGCAGGTGATGAAGACCATGTCGGAGCCCTTCAAGAGATCTCTGAGCTTTGGCTCCGTCTCCCTTGCCGCGGCCTCACCCACGTGGGGCAGGGCCCCGGCACCAAGGCCCCTGGTCGTGTTCCTACCCAGGAGGACCTTCTTGGGTGACTTGATGTAGAGGAGGTGCTGGGCGTCGGTGTTGGCGGCGAAGAGGTCTGCCCCCGTTATCCCGGCCTGGGAGATGCGGTTTATGGTGTTGCAGCCGGCCCCGCCGATTCCTACAATCCGGATGACGGTCCTCAAGCTCATGAGGACCTCCTCCAGCTCTTGGTCGGCTGCGGAAAGGGCCGCAGGCTGGGAGACCACCTGTCCGAAGCTGGCGGCGAATCCCTCCGCGAAGGCGCCCACGGGAATCCCTACCCTACGAAGTCAATCCCGAACCTCTCCCTTACCTCCTGAGCCGTCTTCCTACCGAGGATCTGCTTGGACTTCACGCCAGTGGCCACGAGCATCACCCTGAGGATGTGTCTCAGGCCTGGGTCCACGGTGGCCCCCCAAATGATGCGGGCGTTGGGGCTCACCCTCCTCTGAACCTCCTCCGCCACCTTCTCCGCCTCAGACACGCTCATGTCCTCCCCTCCTATGACATTGGCCAGGACCCCAGTGGAAGAGCTGATGTCCACCTCCAGAAGGGGCGAGTTGATGGCCTCGTCGATGGCCTCTATGGCCCTCTCCTCGCCGGCCGCCTGACTCTCGCCGAGACCGATCATGGCGACCCCGCCACCCTTCATGATGGTCTTGATGTCGTTGAAGTCCAGGTTGACCATCCCTGGCTTGGTCACCAGCTCAGTGATCCCCTTTATGGACCGCATGAGGACCTCGTCGGCCACCTTGAAAGCAGCGTTCAGGGAGAGCCTGGGAACGAGCTCCAGCAGCCGGTCGTTTGGAATCGCTATGACGGTATCGGCATTCTCCCGGAGCTTCTCCAGCCCCCACTCCGCGTTCTCCGCCCTGATACGGCCTTCGCCTGAGAATGGCATGGTGACGACGGCCACCGTCAGGGCCCCTACGTCCTTGGCGATGCGGGAGACTGTCCCGATGGCCCCGGTGCCCGTGCCGCCACCTAGGCCGCAGGTTACGAAGACCATGTCGGACTCCGAGAGGATCTGTCTCAGCTCCTCCTCGGTCTCCTTGGCGGCCTGTTCGCCTATGTGGGGCAACGACCCGGCACCCAGCCCCCGCGTGAGCCTCCTGCCCAGCAGGACTTTGCGGGGTGACTTGGTATGCAGCAGGTGCTGCGCATCTGTGTTCGCCGCGTAGAGTTCGGCACCGGTGACTCCTTCTTCGACGATTCTCGTGACGGTGTTGCAGCCCGCACCACCGATGCCGATGATCTTAATCCTCGTCCTCAGCTGGGCCAGGACCGCCTCCAACTCTTGGTTTGCCTCCATATCGTCCCGAGAGGGTGGGGGCCCATAGGCCTCCGGCTCACTGGTTAGGGCGTCTTCTGCCAAAGAATCCATGGTCTCACCTTGAGAACTCGTACGTCATCCCATCCCTTGCGGTAGGGCCTAATGAACAAATCTCTATAAAAAACTATTGAAGAGCGGAAACCGCCTTCAGAAGCGTTGCTGGCCCCTAGTCCCAGAGGGGTTGAGGAGCCGTGGGACGCTAGGGCCCAAGGTCTTTCTAGGGTCAGAGCCCTCAAAACAGCGCCTTGATCAGAACGCTAAGCGGGCGGGTTGTCGTTCGGGGGGTAGCGACCTTCGCTTCCTTCATGTTGGGCTACGTCGTCTCCCTCCGATGCCGTTGTGCGTCTTGGCGACCTGCGCCATCTCTCCGCGGCCGGAGGCCTTCCTCCTGGCGCCGGCTGTTCCCTTCGGCCTCTCAGCCATTCTTGGTGTGAGCTCAGTAGTACTCGAAGCTGCCCTCCTGTACGACTGGATCAATCCCATGGGGACCACTCTCGTCGACGCATCCGTCTCGTTCTCAATCTTTCTGGCCTCCTGCTGGCTTGGAAGCTGGTTCTTCCACAGGAAGCCCTCACTGGAGGCAGGCCTGGTGGCAACGGGGATCGTCACAACCCTCGTCACCCTCCTCCGGGGCACCTATGACTATGGGGTCAAAGGCGGGATCTTCCCCGAGGTGTATGTCACGATACTGGGAGAGGCCGTCATCCCCATCAACATCGCCGGCGCCCTCTTCCTATCGTGGCCGAGGCTCCGGAGAGCCGCGGAGAGCCCTCCGGGCGTCAACGGGCAATGATGTCCGAAGGGCAAACCGGCAACCTTTAAGAGAAAGGGAGGATAGAGCAATGGGTTCCCCATGGCGGAATTCGTAAGGATGTGCAGCGTGGAAAACCTCCAGGACGGTGGGATGCTAAAGGTAGAGGTCCTTGGCTGCGACTATCTAGTAATCAAGAGAGGGGAGGACATCTACGTCGTGGATGCAGACTGCACCCATGAGTGGGGGGACCTGAGCCAGGGGTCCCTGGAAGGGGGTGTGGTAACCTGCCCACTACATGGGGGGCAATTCAACATCAAGAGCGGTGAGGTTCTCCGGGACCCGCCCAATTTCCCGCTCCAGACCTACAGCGTCAAGGTCGAAAGCAACGAGGTTTACGCTGACGTCACGGGCTACTAGAGGAACTCTATGAGGACGGCGGGTATGTTGTCCAAGAGGTCCGTTGCCGTCATGCCGAAGCTCAGCTCCCGAAAGGCTATGTCCCCCGCGTAGCCATTGGTGAAGGCAGCCAACCTGGCAGCATCGAAGGGCTCCAATCCTTTGCCGAGGAGGCCGCCCACCAACCCCGCCAGCACGTCTCCCGTGCCCCCCACGGTCATGCCCGGGTTCCCCGTCTTGTTGACCTTCACCCGCTCTCCGTCGGATATTATGTCGTATCGGCCCTTGAGAAGGACGACAAGGTCAAGGCCTGAAGCGAAGGATCGCACCTGTTCGATTCTCTTCTCCAAGTCCTCTGAGAGCTTCGTGCCGCTCAGCCTGTAGAACTCCATCTTGTGGGGGGTGATTACCCCCCGCCTGCCATCGACACAGCTAGGGTCTTCGGCCACGGCGGTGATGCCGTCCGCATCGATGGTCACGGGCACTTCGAGCCTCCTGAGGAGCTCCCTCGCCGCCTCAAGCGTATGGGGATCCCTGCCGAGGCCTGGCCCAATCACAACCGCCTCCTTATCCTTCGCGATCTCCAGGATCCTCTGCACGTGGTCTGGCCCCAGCTTCTCCCCAGGCAGAGAGTGGACGATGAGGGTTGGGCTGAAGGAAGCCACGATGGGGAAGCTTACGGAGGGAGTGGCTACGTGGACTACATCGCTCCCTATGCGGTAGGCGGCCATGGCGGAGAGGGCGGGGGCGCCGGTGAAAGGGCCCCCTCCGACGACGAGGACGCGACCACTTTCGCCCTTGTGGGCATCGGGACGGGGTCTGGTGTAGTATAGAAACTCCCCGGGACCGACCAGCCTCTCAAGCTCCTTCGTGATGCCTATGTCCACGACCACGATCTCACCGCAGGACTCCTCGTCCATCCCCTCCTTGATCGTGTGGAGGGCCACGCTAAGCTTGGGCCGTGCGACGACATCAGAGCCAAGGCCGCTGGGAACGTCTATCGAGACGATGGGCTTGCGGGAGGCGTTCATGGCCTCCACTGCGGATCGGAAGGGCTCCCGGAGGGGACCCCTGATGCCCGTCCCCATGAGCCCGTCCACCAAAATGTCGGCCTCTTTGGCCAGGGAAGCGTAGTCTAGGGGCGGCTCCAGGATAGGGATGCCGGCAGGAATCCGGTGGAGGTTCTTCTCCGCTGGACCTCTGGAGACCTGGTCCGAGGGCTTCGCCAGGGCCACAGTGATCTGAGCCTTGCCTTTCAGATAGCGGGCGGCGACAAAGGCATCCCCAGCATTGTTTCCCGTACCGCAGAGGAAGAGAACCTTCTTCCCCTTGGCCCTCATCCTGTCCAGGAGGACATCGGCCAACCCCTTGCCAGCCTTCTCCATCAGGTCCTCGATGGATACCCCGTGATACTCCAGGTTTCTGTCGAGAACGCGCATCTCCATTAGGGAAATCACGGGCCCCTAATAGGCCGTGGCGTTTTCAACGTTGTGGAAGCGCCCTCCGAAGCAAGGCCACAGGTTTATGACCGCGTAATCACGTAATCAAGGCGATGGCAATCGATCCGGAATTCATGAACAACCGGCAGGTGGAGGACAAACACTACGATCACGACGTTTGGGGGCCCCTGGACGCCCCTCAGACACTGGGGATCCATGGCACTCACGTGGCGGTGGACTTCGACCTGTGCATCGCCGATGGTGCGTGCATTCCGGTGTGTCCCGTCGAGGTGTTCGAATGGTTCGACACTCCTGGGCATCCGGCTTCGGATAAGAAGGCCGACCCTACGAGGGAGGCCGACTGCATCGACTGCATGGCCTGTGAGGCCGTGTGCCCTGTGGAAGCCATCAAGATTACTGAAGCGTGAGGTCCCCAGCTCTGCTCGGGATCGCTGGGTGGCTCGAGAGGATTCTGCCCAACAGGTTTAACGAGAGGGCCTCCGGCAGAATGACTCAGACGCCACGATTGCTCCCGTCTTCGAGTAAGGCTGCACCCCTCCGAACCGACTGGGATGGGCTCCTACCAGCAAGCGGATTATCCGGAGGCGACGGAGTTCAGGATTAGACGATCTCATGGAGCAAGAGTCTCCTTCCACACAATAGGATAGGTTTATCTACGCTCTCCTTCATTTCGCGGCCCATGGGCATCGATCCCGAGTTCATGAACAACAGGGAAGTGGTTGAGAAACACGTCGACCACGACGTCTGGGGCCCCGTGGAAGGTGCCAGCAAACTCGGCATCCATGGGACCCATGTAGCCGTCGACTTCGACCTGTGCATCGCCGACGGTGCCTGCATCCCGGTGTGTCCCGTCGAGGTCTTCGAATGGTTCGACACTCCTGGTCACCCGGCCTCCGACAAGAAGGCCGATCCTGTGAGGGAGGCCGACTGCATCGACTGCATGGCCTGCGAGGCCGTGTGCCCTGTGGAGGCCATCAAGATTGTTGAGGTTTGAGGGCCAACTCTTCTAGAAAGCCCTATCAAAGATTCGATCTTTCCCCTTCGGAGGATATCGATGACCTCAGACGAAGGACGAGCCCGTGGCCTTGCTGCCGGCCTCAGCTTCAATGTCCTCCTCCTGGGGCTCATCAGCCTGCTGACCGATTTCAGCAGTGAGATGATCTTTCCGCTGATTCCCTTCTTTATCGTCTCCGCGGAAATCGGGGGAACGGCCCTCATCCTAGGCATCTTCGAAGGTTCCCGGGAGAGCACCTCTAGCATCCTGAAGGTCTTCTCAGGCCACTGGTCCGACAGACTCGGCCGGCGGAAGGGTCTGGTCATGGCGGGCTACGGCGCATCAGGCGTCATGAAGTCCATAATCCCCTTCGTTCGCGGCTGGCCGGACCTCCTGGGCGTAGGGATCGGGGAGAGGGTGGGCAAGGGCCTGAGGGACGCTCCCAGGGATGCCATTCTCGTGGACACATCTCCAGCTGAGAGGAGGGGCAAGGTCTTCGGCTTTCATCGTCTCGCGGACACCATGGGGGCGGTGCTGGGACCGCTGGTGGCCTTCATGCTCCTGGACTGGTACGGCCTGGCCTTCCGGGAAATATTCCTGTACGCCGTGGGCCCCGCCCTGCTGTCCGCCCTACTGACCATCTTCATCATGGAGAAGCCCAAGCGGGCGAAGAAGGCGACCTCCCTCAGGGTCAGCTTCTCCTCCCTGAGTAGGGAGCTGAGGCTCTTCATCCTTATCTCCACCACCTACTCCCTGGGGGGCTTCTCCGTCCTCTTTCTCTTGCTGAGGGTGGTGGGCGTGGGCCTTACGGAAGGCACCGGGATCCTCTTCTACCTGGCCTTCAACCTTGTCTACGCCCTGGGGGCCATGCCCACTGGAGTTCTCTCGGACGCTGTCGGCCGGGCCCCAGTGATCCTCATCGGATATCTCCTCTTCGCCACCATGTGCGTCGGCTTCATCCTCTTCTCCCAGGACTGGCAGATCCTGCTCCTTTTCCTCCTCTTCGGCCTCTCATTCGCCTTCGTGAATGGGGTGGAGAGAGCCTTCGTGGCCGACCTGTCGCAGGAGGAGCTGAGGGCCACGGCCCTAGGCACGTATCACACCCTGACCGGCATCGCCAAGTTCCCCGCTAGCGCCGTCGCGGGCCTCCTGTGGCTGTTCAGCCCGGCCTGGACGTTCACGTACGGGCTCGTCCTCTCCCTGCTGGCCTCCTCGATGCTCACCCTCTTCGTCCTCAGGCGGTCTCCCGGACCCGAGAAGTGAGGGGATGCACGAAAAGGGATGGGCCCCGGCGCCTTAAAGAACCGCTTTAACCTTTGTCCCATCATTACTTATAGAAAGGGGTCCTCGTAAACTCACATGGCCAAAATGATTAAGTGTGCGGATCTGGGGAATGACTGCGGATTCGAGGCCAAAGCGGAGACCATGGAAGAGCTCATGGGCATGGTGGCGAAGCACGCCAAGGACGTCCATGGTTTGGCGAGTATCCCGCCCGAGGTTGTGGAGCAGGCGAAGGCCGTCATCCGAGATATCTGAGATCCCGCAGATCCCTTGGTTCACTGACTTCTGGTCCAGCGCAAGCTGGGCGATCCGGTCCCTGTCATCAGAGAACCTCTATACAAGCTCCGCCTATGTCCCACCATGGACGAGGAGAGGAGGAGGGTTTTCGAGTACATCGACTCCCGGTTCGAGGTGTTTCTGGAGGATTTGAGGGAGTACTGCAGGGTCCCCACCATCAGCGCCCTTGGACAGGGCTTCAGGGAGGGAGCCGATGCGACCCGACGGCTACTGGAGAAGTACTCTGTGAAGACCAGGGAGCTGGCGGTGCCCAGTGGACCGCCGTTCGTGGTTGGTGAAGTAGATGGTGGTGGCGGCCCCCGACTGCTCCTCTACAACCACTACGATGTCCAGCCCGTCGATCCCCTGGGCGAGTGGCGTTCGGATCCCTTCGACCCGGTCATCCGGGGCGGTAAGCTGTTTGCACGAGGCGTAGCGGACACAAAGGGCAACGTCCTCTCCCAGGCCCTCGCCCAGAACGCCATCAGGGAGGTAACTGGCAGCCTACCCCTGAGGCTGCGGTTCATGGTAGAAGGAGAGGAGGAGCTGGGCAGCCCCCACTTTCCCGCATTCTGGGAAGGGCACAAGGAGCTGTTCGAGGGGGATGGAGCCACCATCGAGGGCAGTGGTCACGCCGTGGACGGGACTCCCACGATTCAGCTAGGCAGCAAGGGCATCCTCTACGTCGAGCTCTCTGTAAGAACCGCAAAGGTGGACCAGCACTCATCTCTAGCGGCCTCCCTCCCCAACCCCGGTTGGCGCCTCATCTCCGCTCTCAGGGCCATCAGAAGCGAGCGTGGACGGATTCTGATTCCGGCCTTCTATGAGGGTCTGCCCAGACCCACGGGGGAAGAGGCCAGTTACCTGAGGAAGAACCGGTTCGATCCCTTAGACTTCAAGGAGGCTTATGGCGTCGCTGAGGTCTTTGGCGGCAAGAGCAGGCTCTCCAGGCTGAAGCGCCTCATCTACGGGAACACCTGCAATATCGACGGCTTCTACACCGGATACATAGGAGAGGGCTCCAAGACCGTTAACCCGGCCTACGCAAAGGTGAAGTTGGACTTCCGGCTGCTCCCAGGACAGAGGCCAGGAGAGGTGCTGGAAAGTCTCAGGAAGCACCTACGGGACAAGGGCTTCGACGACATCAACGTGGAGCACCTTGGATCCTTTGAGCCTGCGGCGACGCCCCTCTCCTCTAGGATTGGACAGGCCTTGCTGGCCGCCAACCGGGAGGTCTACGGCAAGGAACCCAACATCTTCCCATGGTCCATGGGCTCCTCCTCCACCTGGTACTACACGAGTGTGGGGACGCCCTCTGCCGCCGGTCCCGGGGTGGGATACACAGGCAGCAAGGTCCACGCCCCAAACGAGCACATCAGGTTGGAAGACGCCAAGAGGGCCATCAAAGCCACCGCAGCCATGATGCTGGCTTTCGCCAGGAAGCCCTAGGACCTACTCCACAGGGGGCCGTCGTGCAGCCTCGCCTCACAGTCGTCGCAGAATCCTGGTCCCTTGCGGTCCGTGTCCGCCAGGGTGTTGGAGAAGTGCATGACGCAGGCCACCCTCCGACAGTGCTCCAGGCCCAGGTTGTGGCCCAACTCGTGCAGGGACTCCTTCAGCGCCCTTCTGAGGAAGAGTTCTCGATCGGCGGATCTCAGCCTGCTCAGGGAGATCACGGCCGCCCGCCCTCCCATCTCCGCCTGGCCGAAGACGAAGTTCAGGCGCTCCGCGTAAAGGTCCACATCCGTGACCGCCAGCACATGACTGCCGGCGGCTCTTCTGGCGATGTCCAAGAAGGCTGAGACCCGGTATTGTCCCCTCCTCCTGTTCAAGGCGTCCGGAGGCAACTCCAGGGCTGGCAGGAGCCTCACTTCGAGGCCTCCACTTCTCAGCTCCTCTGAAAGTTCCTGGAGGACGTCCTCCTCCGCATTTCCTATGGGCAGGATGTGGACCCTCACCTCATCCCTTCATGACGCCCAGAGGCTCGAGCCTGGCCACAATCTTGGAAATGCCGGCCCCCTCCGTCACCCGGACGACGCTTTCAACGTCCTTGTAGGCGCCGGGGGCCTCCTCGACAATGCCCTTCTTGCTGGCCGCGTGGATGTAGATGCCCTTCTTGGCCAGGTCCTTCTCCACCTGGGACACGCTGAAGGTCTTGGTGGCCTTGGTCCTGGACATCTGGCGGCCGGCGCCGTGGCAGGTGGAGCCGAAGCTCTCCTTCATGGCTCCCTCTGTCCCGACCAGCACGAAACTGGCGGAGCCCATGTCTCCGGGGATGAGGACTGGCTGGCCCACCTTGGCGTAGGCGCGGGGCGTCTCGGGATGCCCGGGAGGGAAGGCCCTGGTGGCCCCCTTCCTGTGGACGTAGACCTTCTGCCTCTTGCCGTTGAACTCGTACTCCTCCAGTTTGGCCATGTTGTGGGCCACGTCGTAGACGATCCTCAGGCCCAGGTCGTCAGCGGACGTCCCGAGGACCTTCTCAAAGGACTCCCGGACCCAGTGGGTGATCATCTGCCTGTTGGCGAAGGCGAAGTTGGCCGCAGCAGACATGGCGGCGAAGTAGTCCCGCCCCTCGCTGGAGTTGACTGGCATGCAGGCCAGCTGTCGGTCGGGAAGCCAGATGTTGTACTTCCTGACGCACTGCTCCGCCAGACGGATGTAATCGGTGGCAATCTGGTGGCCACAGCCCCTGGAGCCGGTGTGGATGAGGATGGACACCCCTCCCTCGGCCAGGCCCAGAGCCTCGGCGGCCTTCTCGTCGTGCGCCTTGGCCACCCTCTGAATCTCTAGGAAGTGGTTGCCTGCTCCCAGGCTGCCGATCTGGGGCACGCCCCTGTGAAGAGCCTTCTCGCTCACCTTTGTGGCATCCGCCGCGGGCATCTTACCGCTGGCCTCGATTCTGTCCAGGTCCTCGGACCAGCCGTAGCCCTTGGAAACCGCCCAATGAGCTCCCTCCTCCAGTACCTTCATGAGCTCCTGGCGGTCGACCCTGACCTTGCCGTGGGAGCCCAACCCACTAGGAACGTTGACGAAGACCGTGTCCACCAGGTCCTTGACGTGGGGGGCAATCTCCTCCTCCGTCAGATCCGTCCTCAGCAGCCGCACACCACAGTTGATGTCGTAGCCCACGGCCCCTGGAGACACGACGCCGTCCTCGCTGCTGAAGGCCGCAACGCCACCCACAGGCATGCCGTAACCCCAGTGAATGTCGGGCATGGCCAGGACCTTGCCAACGACTCCAGGCATGGTAGCTACGTTGGCAACCTGCTCCGGGGCGAAATCCTTCACGATGGTCTTGATGAGATGTTCATCTGCGTAGATGATCCCGGAGGTCCTCATCTCCTTCTTGTAGGACTGGGGAATCTCGTACCGGTAGGCATCCAGCCTCTTAAGGGGTCCCTTCCATTCCTGGGGCATATTCAATCCTATGTAAGAGATTGGGGCTACTTATAATCGTTGTCCGAGCAGCCTCTACACGTCTTATATTCTGGGGTCCATACCCCTTCATGAAGGGGGAGGACAGGCCCTCCGGCGCCTTCATCCTGAGTGCCATTGGCCTTGTCTTCCATGCCGTCGCATTCGTTGCAATCGTCCTCGCCGCCACGGTTGCTTCGGGATTGTTGGCGAGCAGGTTTCCAATCCCGGAGCCTGGCTACATGGAGGCCGTCGTGGGATGGTTTCTCCTCTGAATCGTGGCTGGCCTCGTCGTCGTGGTCCTCGGAGTCTTGGGCGTTTCCATGATTGGCAGCCACACTGCGGACAGGGTCAGGGCTGGCTCCGTCATTATCCTCCTCATATCCATCCTGGCCATCCCGACCTTCTGGGGCTTCATGATAGGCTCCCTCCTGATGTTCCTCGGTGCTATCCTTGGGCTCGTGTGGCAGCCACCCGCGGGGCAATCCCAGTGGCGGTGAAGCAGTAAAGAGAGGAAGGAGGGCGAATCAGACGACTTCCCTCAGTACAACCCGTGGACAGCCGATCTTGAGCAAGGCGGCCGGCCTTATACCGGCAGGTCAGAGAAGGGGTGTCCTCCCAGTGCCGACATCGAGCCAGTCCCATGCCAGAGCCTTGCGGTATCCGAGCTTTTCATACAGTTTGATGGCGGCCTCATTGAAGCTCACGACCATTAATGAGACGGCGGGAACATGCCCAAGGGCCTCCCGGGTCACCGCTGTCGTGACCGCGGTGCCATAGCCCTTTTCCCTTCTGTCCCTGGCGGTGTATACCCCGCCAATCATGCAGTGGTTATCGGATTTCATGTGGGTTCCCGCGACAGAAACGAGTCGACCTCCTTCGAAGACTCCATAGGTGATCCCTCGGCGGATCCACGACCTGTAGTCGCGAGAGGAGGCTCTCCCCATCTCTGCGTAGAGGTCGGCTAGTGAGGGGGCATCTTCCGCTGAGAGACGTCTTACTCCAGTCACGACTGGTAAACGGGCGGTATCCCGGTCGACGACCAAGACATCCATCGGGAAGCGTCCGGTAACCTGCATGTTCTCCTCCACTTGACTCCTAAGGGCCGGGTTCACCAGCATCGTGCACCTGCCCTTGGGAGCCGCCTCCAGAAGGAGACCAGTAGCCTCGTGGTTACCACTCAGGATGACCGATGGGGTGGTCGCACCGTACCATTGAAGGAGGTATCCCAGGAAGGAGGCCTCCCTCGAGACCGCATAGCAAGCGACCCTTTCTGCCTCCTCCTTAAGATCATAGATGGCGAAGGCGTTCCTTACAGGGTCCGCTTCTAGGTATTCCAGGAAATCCTCCCTGTCGGCGGTTACTCGCTCAAGCTTCACCTCCTTATCTCCTGCAGATCAGCGCTGGGTAACCCTCTCAACCCACTAACGTGTTTTCATCGGATAACTGCGGGGCCCGTCATAAAGGTGAATGAGGGACCACGTGGGCTGAGGGCATCGTGGCGAGAGCTTCCAAAGGTCCCAACATCAGAGGGTGCCCTCCATTCCTTGCCGAGTCTTTGGTGGGCCCCGTCGACAAGGAACAAAAACCCTGCTAGCCACGCTCAATACTCGCCGAGGGTGCCGTCCACCTTGGCCCTCCTCTCGGCCCGCCTGTAGATGAGATAGCTCAGGGGAGGGGACAGGATGCCGAAGACGGCAATGATGATTATCTCCAGGTCCAACGGAAGGAGCTCTGGGAAGCCCGGCGGCAGGCCCATCAGGAGGGAACGAAAGGCATCCACAGAGTAGCTCACAGGCAGCCAGCGGCTGACGTAGTCTATGATGAAGGATGGGAGGACACGGAAGGGGAAGAACATGGCGCTGAATATCATGAAGAAGAACTGCAGGAAGTTGACGAGGAACTGGGCGCTCTCCTTCAACCTGATGGTGATGGCGGCGAACAGGAGGCCCAGGCCCAGCAGGCCGGACACTGTGAGGCCAAGGACTCCGAGGGCCAATAGGACGTTCTCCGCCGGCAAGCCTCCCACTACCTGGGCCACCAGGAAGACGGCGGCCACGGACATGATGCCCGTCCAGGAGAGGACTGCAAAGATGCGGGAGACCAGGTTGCCGAACTTGCTGGCCGGCGAGAGGTAGAGGGACTCCAGGGTCCCGCGAAACTGCTCCTCCCTGATGGAGAAGCCCACCTCCCATAGGATGAAGCTGAGGAATAGGTTGACAATCAGCCCGTAGACCATCACCGAGGCAATCTGCCGACCGCTCTCGATCCCCGTCCCTGGCGCCGTGAAGGCCAGGGCGGCGAACATGAACATGAAGATGATTAGGAAGATCTGCAGGAAGAGGGCCACAAAGGCGACAGGGTAGCGGGAAAACTCCACGATGGTCTTCTTGGACATCTCCCAGAAGGTCTGCAGGTACTGCCAGGTGGCATGCCTGGCCAGGCCGAAGCCTCTAGTAGGCATCAATACTGACCCACCCCCTCCCTTCTCTTCAGCCTCTTCTCGGCCGTGAGGAAGATGGAGTAGCCTATGAGGGGCACGACGAGGGCGAAGGCGAACATCACCGCCAGGTGGAAGTACCAGGTGCCGAAGAAGTAGGAGAGGTTCAGCAGGGAAGCCCTCACCCCCTGGTTCATCCATGTGGGCGGGAAGGTCATGGCTACGTACTGAAGGAGTGGCGGGAAAGCCGCTATGGGGAAGAAGACCCCCATGAGGAAGGAGACCACCCACTGCAGGCTCTGGATGACGCTGTTGGCCTCCTTGATCTTCAGGATGAGGGCCCCGAAGAGGAAGGCGAGGCCCCATAGGGGAAGGAGGCCCAGGAGGAGGAAGATGGCGGCCATGAGGACCTCGCCTCTGAACGGGTTCACACTGAAAACCAGGGAACCGACTAACAGGGCGGCCACAAAGGCTATGGCACTTCGTATGAAGGCATAGCTGGCGATGCCAGACACGACGTGGATTCGCTTGGCCGGGGACAGGTAGATGGACTCCAGGGTTCCCATCTCCATCTCCCTCCGGATCCAGAATCCCACGATCCAGAGCATGATGGAGACCACGACGAACACGCTGGCTCCCAGAAGCATGTAGAGCTTGTAGTCTGCAGTGCCCACATTGGCCTGGAAGTTCTGGGCGGCGCTAGAATCTCCCCCCGCCACAGCGACTCCAATGAGGATAGGCATAGCTGCGAAGACCAGCGGCAACAGGCTCTCCATGAAGAGGGAGCCCCGATAGCGGGAGATGATGAGAAACCTGGCCTTCAAGACCGTGAGGACGATGTCCAGATTGGAGCGACTGGACATCTGCGATAGCCCCAGGGCCTTGCTCTCCAGGCTCAGTCCTCCTTGGCGGCCACCACCCTGGTGTCGACACTCAGGGACCGGCCCGTCTTCGCGATGAAGACGTCCTCCAGGGTGACCTCGTGGGGCTTGATGAAATCCACAGTGGAACCGTTGTTCACGACGGTCTCGATTATCTTGGGAAGCAACCTTCGGCTGTTCTCACAGAGCACCGCCAGGGTAGTCCTTCCTCCAGACTCGGACTTGACGGTGGCTGCCTTTATGCCCGGTATCTGCCTCAGCTTTCGTATGACCCCCTCCTGGATGACGCCCTCGAGGGTGATCACCTCCTCTGTGACCAGGGAGGACTTCAGCTCCTCCGGGGTGCCCATGTCGATGACCTGGCCACGATCAATGATGGCCACCCGGTCACACAGCTCCTCCGCCTCCTGCATCAGGTGGGTGGTGTAGAAGATGGTGTGACCGTCATGATTGAGCTGGCGGACGATCCTCCTCAGCTCCCGGGCCGTGGGGACGTCCATTGTCACGGTGGGCTCATCTAGGAAGAGGATGGGCGCGTCGTTGATGAGGGCCTTGGCGAAGGCCAGGAGCATCTTCTGGCCTGAGGAGTAGGTTTCCACCGTCCTGTCAAGAAAATCGCCCAGCTTGAGCAGGTTTGAGAGCTCTTCGATCTTCTTCCGGCGGACGGACTTGGGTACGTGGTAGAGGGCGCCGAAATAGTCTAGGTTTTCTCGGCCGGTAAGCTTCCAGTAGAGCCCGCGCTCCCCCATGAGCATGCACCCTATGGAGGCTCGGACCAGATTGTCCTGAGTGAGCACGTTATAGCCGTTGACCCAGGCGGTCCCGCTGGTGGGGATGAGGAGGGTGGTGAGGCACTTGATAAGGGTAGTCTTGCCCGCGCCATTGGGCCCCAAGAGCCCAAAGACCTCTCCATCGTATATCTCTAGGTCCACATCCTTGAGGGCCTGGATTTCCCTCTTCTTGGCCCGCAAGCCCTTTCTGTCCTTGCTGATGAAGGTCTTGGACATTCCCTGGACGCTGACGATGACATCCGACATGAGACTCAGACCTGCTTCGTTGTTAGTCCTTCCCCTCTTTAAAAGGTGAGTGGGCAATTGTGACCACGATGAGCTAGGTCTTGGCACCTTCCCCGGACAGCTCCCGCTTCAGCTGATCCTTCAGCTCCGCAATCCTCTTGGCCGTATCTTGGACCTTGTCGACGAGGTCCCTGCGGGCGTCCAGGCCCGCATGGATGAGGAAGGCCGCGCACTCTGACCGGCTCTCGAAGAGCCCCGCCTCCACCAGCAGGTCCATCCTGTCCAGGTCCTGGTCCCTCACCCTGGTCATCAGGGTGTTGGTCCTGCCCCGGAGGCCCTCTCTCAGGGTGCTCAGGTCGATGGCGGCGATGCTTGCGGTGGCGCCGTCCACGGCCTTCCTGACCTCCCGCCTTATCCGGCCCAGCTCGTCTGCCAGGGCGATCCTGATAACGCGCCCTCTGCCCCGCATGCGGACGGCTTCCTCCATTGCTTCGTCCACGGCTCGCAGGACTGCCTCCTTAAGAGCCTCTAAGGACCTCTCCCGCTCCTCGGCCTTTGCCTCGGCCCTCTCCTCGGGCTCTTCGTCTTCGACCTTCTCTTCCTCGCCTTTCACTTCTCCTGACTCGTCTTCGGGAGACATGATAACGTGTAATGTAATTACGCGTATTAATACCTTCCTATCAACGACGATATCCACTGACAAACATTCTTAACCTGCAAGGGGCCAGGCGATTTCGTGACTCAGGGGGACGTTAAGGAGAGGGTCTTCGCCCTGGAAAAGGATTTCAAGAGGCTCGAGAAGCGGCTCGAGAGGCTCGTCCTCAAACTTGACAAGCAGGGGGGTCAATTCAAGAGCCTCGCCAAGGAAATGAAGGTCCGCCAGAAAAGGGAGGAGGTCCTCATGACTGCCCTGGGCATCGAACCGAAGTCAAAGGTGGGGGAAAGAGGCCTCATCGAAGATATGGACGACTCCATCCTCCGCCTCGAGGACTACCTTCTGGCCATGGGAGAGAGGGTTCAGAGGATACTCGCGATGCTGCAGGGACACAGGGACGTCCTCGACCGGGTGAACGAGAGCGTGGTGAGTAAAGGCCAGCGGGATCGCATGAAGCTCGAGCTGGACATCATGATGAACAGCATCTCCATCCTGACCATGGCGGGCATCGAGATCGACCCCTCCATACCTGCGGAGTTGGACGAGCTCCGCAAGTCAGTGAGGGACACCAGGGAGGGCCTGGAGGGTCTCAAGAGGAGGAAGAGGGAGCTCGACAAGCGGCTGGAGGGGGAGATTAAGAAGTACAACCTGGAGGAGCTCTTCGCCCGGAGGAGGCAAATTCCGGGATACGGCTAGGTGTGGGCCTTCCAGTAGAAATACTCAATCAGGGCTAGAAGGAGTATCAGGGCGAGGATTGCGCCCATAGAGATTGGAAAGATGGGATTTTGGACCTCCAGGAGGCCCGTCAGAAGGAGGGCCATGAGGGAGAAGGAGCCGAGACCAGAGATCAGGCCCAGGTACTCCACCCTGTAGGTCCTCTTCCCCTTAGGCAGCCTCTGCCTCTTGGGCAGGGCCCAGGCCATCACCATGAGGAGCCACGAGATGCCTGCTATAAGCAGCAGGATAGAGACGTAAGGGTTCAGGGTGGCCACAGGACAGAACCGCCTGAAGCAATCGAAAAACTTCCGACGCCATTATCGCCAGCGAGAAGGCGACCTACACTTTCCCGGCCTGATGAAGAACGGCAACCACCTCCCGGACGAGGCGAGCCGCCAATGCCGCGGTGTTCCCTTGGTCCCAGGGAGGACTGACTTCCGTGACGTCGAAGCCTACAAGCCGGCTTGCCAGAGCACCTATAATGCGCTTGACGTGATGGGGCGTCAGCCCAAAGGGCTCTGGATTGCCCACCGCCGGGGCGTAAGCGGGATCGATGGCGTCCATGTCCAGGCTGAGGTAGACCTCTCCCGGAAGGTCGTCCAGGGTCCTCAGGACGCCTTTTAGGCCATTCTCCAAGACCTCGAAAGACGGCACGTACCTCAGGCCCATCTCCTCGACGGCCTTCGCTTCCTCCCTGGAGTAGGAACGGACGCCGACCACCAGCACGCAGTCTGCTCCCACGTGCTCCACAACCCTTCGCGTCACGCAGGCGTGGCTGTTCCTGTCCTCCAGGTAAGCCTCTCTGAAGTCCATGTGGGCGTCCAAGACGAGGAAGGATGGACGACCTAGGGCCCTGACACAGGGTGGTGTGATGGAATGCTCCCCGCCCAAGGCGACGGCAACCTTGCCTGCCGAGGCCAGATCCTGGGCGAAGGCCTCAACCTGCTGTGCCATGACCTCCGACCTTCCGAACTCTCCTAGGTTGCCCAGGTCGCAAAACCGCGCATCCCGAAGGTCGAGGCCGAGGTCCATGTGGTAGGTTTCGAAGTTGTAGGAAGCCTGGCGGATGGCGTTGGGGGCGAAGCGGGAGCCCGACCGATAGCTCGATGTGCCGTCGAAGGGAACTCCAAAGATGGCCAAGGGGCAGCCTTCAGAATCCGCAGAGGCGTCGGCAAAGAGGAGGCTCTCCATCGCCATGTTCCTATGGCCTCGTGAGCTTGCGCCTGCCCATGGCCACGAGGTAGTGGACCTCGGTCCCTGGTTCCAGGCGACCTTCGAAGTCCTCCGGGATAGGCAGCTCGAAGGTCTCATAGTTCTCCAGGTCCATGAGCTGGACCTCCTTTCCTGCCATGGTGAGGACCTGGGCCTTTCGGCGATCGATCATGGGGACCCTCACCTTGTGGGTGACGGGGTGCACAAAGCTCCTCTTCTGGCCGTCGAAGAGACCGAAAGCCTCTATCCTGGCCTTGGCCTCACCATGCTTCCCTGGCTTGCTGATGGTCACGCTGATGATCCTGCAAGGCTCGTCGCCGATCATCACGAAACGATTGGGCTTCAGCTCTCTGACCTCTGCCTGCGTCCAAGCCATCGTATCGGGGGAAGGAATAGGAGGGTCGATATAAGGCTTCTCAGTACTCTTGCGACCCCAAGGTCCCGACTCCGAAACGATAACTGTTCCAAAACGTTTATTTCGAGGCCCGGGAACAGCCCCTCGGAGAGCGCATGGAGGAAATAAGGTCGCGCATAAGCTTCAAGACTGGCCTCTTTCTAGCCATGCTTGGCTTCCTGTTCACCCTCGGCGGAGCCATAGCCGTCATCATCCTGGGCGTTCCAGCGGTGTCCGAGGCCCTCATCAGCCTCACCATGGGAGACGAGGTAAGGCGGGCCTTCTTCCTCAGCGGCTCGATCGCTACCGTCATCATCGGGCTGCTCCTGTTCTACATCGGCCAGGACAAGATCAGGCAGAAGCAGTTCATGGAGGTCCTGCGAAGGGAGGTGGAGAAGCCCCAGGTCTACAAGGAGCCTCCCTACTAGTGGCCGCCCACAGCACTTTGTGGACTGGATGGTTATCAGGGTTGTTCAGGACCTCCAAATGCGGGTTTATCATGCAACTCTTTTATAGAGGCCGAGGGCATCCTTGAAATGGAAGGAGGTTTCGCTTTGGAGAAGTTAGAGGAGAGGCCCTGGATGAAGTTCTGGCCTGACGGCGTGCCTCAGACGCTGGAGTATCCCGAGATGCCCCTCTACCAGATTCTGAAGGACACCGCCTCGCGGGTCCCGCGGAAGACCGCCACCATCTTCTTCAACAACCCCCTCACCTACCAGGAGCTCAATCTTCAGTCAGACAAGATGGCAGTCTTCTTGAAGAGTCTGGGAGTTGAAAAAGGAGACCGCGTGGCCCTGTTCCTGCCCAACTGTCCCCAGTTCGTCATCTCCCACTTTGGGATTCTCAAGGCCGGGGGCGTGACGGTGCCCTTCAACCCTACGTACACGGAGAGGGAGGTACAGAGACAGCTGGAGGATTGTGGCGCCCGGGTCATGATCGCCCTGGACATGGTCTACGAACCCATCCACAATGTCCGCAAGGAGACCTCCCTGGAGCAGGTCGTCCTCACGAGTATGGTGGATTACCTACCGACGCTCTACGGCATGTTCGCTGCCATCCGCGGGATAGAGCCAAGGTCGTTCCCAGACACCCTCCGCTTCCAGAAGGTCCTGGCAAAGGCCAAGGGCGAACCTCCCGTCGTGGACATCGACCCCAAGGAGGACCTGGGCATACTGCTGTACACGGGCGGCACTACGGGAGTCCCAAAGGGTGTGATGCTCAGCCACTACAACCTGGTAGCCAACGCCATCCAGACGAGCAGTTTCAGCTACATGGGTGGAGACGCCGTCGTCCTGGCAATCCTGCCCTTCTTTCATAGCTACGGGATGACGGTCTGCATGCACACCCCCGTCTATCTGGGAGCTACGACCGTCCTCATGCCCAAGTTTGGGAAGGATGAGACCCTGGAGGCCATCGAGAGGCAACGCCCCACCCACTTCCCCGGGGTGCCGACCATCTACGTGGCCCTCCTCTCTCACCGGGATCTGAAGAGATACAGCCTCAAGTCTGTTCAGTACTGCGTCTCCGGAGCCGCACCCTTACCGGCAGAAGTTGCCCGCCGGTGGAAGGAGGCCACCGGTGCCATGATCGTTGAGGGCTACGGGTTGACAGAGACAAGCCCTGTGACCCATGTGAACCCCATGGACGACTGGTCCAAGGTCCGCTTCGGCTCCATCGGGATACCGGTCATGGACACCGAGGCCAAGGTGATGGACCTGGAGACCGGGAGGAAGGAGATGGCGGTGGGGGAGGTGGGGGAGCTGGCCATCCGCGGACCTCAGGTCATGAAGGGCTACTGGCAGAAGGAGGAGGAGACCCAACAGGTCCTGCGGGACGGCTGGTTCTACACTGGAGACATCGCTAAGATGGACGAGGACGGCTACTTCTACATCGTGGACCGGAAGAAGGACATGATCATCGTCGGAGGCTTCAACGTCTACCCGAGGGACATCGAAGAGGTCCTCTTCGAACACGAGGCGATCGAGCTGGCTTCCGTGATAGGGGTCCCCGATGAGTTCCACGGAGAAGCTCCCAAGGCCTTCGTGGTCCTCAAAAAGGAGCACCGAAGCAAGGTTACTGAGGAGGAGCTGCTGGAGCACTGCCGGAAGAGGATGGCGAAGCACAAGGTCCCCAAGTACGTGGAGTTCAGGGATGAGCTACCTACCACTCTAGTGGGAAAGGTCCTGCGGAGGGAGCTCCGCGAGGACCAAGAGGGTGGCTAACCACCACCCCATTTCCAGAAGGGCTTCGTCGACTCCTCTGGGGCCCGCTTTGTGAACAGGCTCACCACCACGGCCAGGATGAGGGCCACGATGAAGGCAAGCGCGATGGGGGGCACCAGGAGGGTGTAGCCTATGAGCTGTCGCCCGTAGATGAGGACAGGGATTAGGAACACGATGGGCGGTACTATTAGACAAGCATAGGCCGCGGCCCGCGTCATCCCTTTCCAGTACATCCCGAGGATGATTGGGATGGCCAGGGCGGATCCGCTGATGGCGAACACGAGGCTGGCGCCGATGAGGAGGGAGCCGATGGGGAAGACGATGGCGATGGCCAGGGTGATGAGGCCTATGACTATGATGAACACCCGGCTCCACTTGAACATCGATTCCTTCGTCACATCCGGGCGTACAACTCCGATCATGTCGTTCACCAGGAAGAGAGACGCGTAGAGGAGCATCGCGGTGGACGTCGAGATCGCAGCGGCAAAGCCGCCGAGGAGGGCCACGATGCCTATCTCGGGAGGCAGGTGATTGAGGATGAGGATCGGGAAGGCCAAGTCGGGGTCGTAGCGACCACTGGCGGGGAGGGTGGGCTCAAGGACGCGGGTGGCGATGCCGATGAGGGGGATCGCGATCCACGTGACTGCAATCAAGAGGGAGGCGAGGAGCCCGCCCTTGATCATCTCCCTCACGGACTTGGAACCCAGAAGGATGGAGGGCCAGAAGGGGGCGGACCAGGCAAACATGTTCGCGATCATGAAGTTCAGAAGGATGACGATCGGGAAGGCTCCGGCGAAGCCCAGGAGACCGCCTTGGACGATGCTGTAGGGGGAATCGGGATGGACGCTTCCCTCCACCGTCGCAGCCTCCGCGTGGAGTCCCCCGAGACCACCAATCTGGGGAAGGGAGAGGACGAAGAGGGCGGCCGCCCAGACTCCGGCCAGAATGACGAACTGGTGGACGATGTTCGTCCTGATGACAGAGAGGTAACCTCCCAGGCCGATGTAGATCACGATGAAGGCGAAGAGGGCCATGGATATCTGGATGGGAAAGCCCGTCACAACCTCCATCGCCAGGCCAAACCCTTTGATTTGGAGCATCGTGAACAGGACCACGAAGATGAGGCCCCAGAACGCTGCGATGAACTGGAGGGGGCTCCGCCTCTTCCCCAGCTCGAACCGCGTCTTCATGGCCTCAGGGAGGGTGAAGGGAGGCGCTGCCGGCCTTCTAAGCCGGTAGCCAATGAAGAGGGCCATGATCAAGGCGACCATCCAGGCAAGGGCCCAGCCGATGACGGAGGCGTAACCGTGCTCGTAGGAGGTACCGATCCCGCCAAAGAGCGAGACGGTGCTGATGAAGGAGCCGGATATCAGGAAGGCGAAGGCCAGGTATGAGACCACCCGGCCCCCGACCGAGAGTTCTAGGTAGGTTCGGACACGGGTGGCCACCCGGTGGGCGATGAAGAAGATGACAACCAGGTAGGCGATGAATGCGATGACGAAGGGCCACTGGATCTCGGCCATCGCTCACACCCCCTCCGGTATCCTGCGAATCAGGATGTACCCGAAGACCCACGGTAGCGCGTGGATTATGGCGTAGAGCACCCAAACAAACACGTAGTGTTCCATCCCCTGCCTCCGCGGGGGGCCGATGGGAATTCATCTACATGAAGGTTTGTGCATATAGGCCGCGAGAGCCAGGCTTTGCAGCCTCCTCTCAGAGGTTCTCTTCCGGCCCCCCAACGAGTTCAGAGGATTCCCTTGAGCACCGCTTCTATCCTGGCCCTTGGGGCGACCCCAACAATCCTGTCCACAAGCTGTCCATCTTTGAAGAAAAGTAGGGTCGGCACCCCCATGATCCCGTACTTGACGGGGGAGTGAGGGTTGTCGTCGATGTTCAGCTTGGCAAAGGCAGCCCCGTCTTCGTACTTCTCCGACAGCTCCTCCACGATGGGGGAGATGACCTTGCAAGGCTGGCACCAGGGAGCCCAGAAATCGACGACCACTCGGCCCTCTTTTCTGATTATTTCCTCCAACTCTTCATCAGTGATGTCGACGGGCATGGGGGACATGGGCTTCGATAAAGCAGGGTGGGTTATGAGGCTAACTATCGACGACCTCGCCCTCGTCTCTTCGAAGGCCTCCTCCGGGGCCTCTGGGGAGGCCTCTCGTGAGTCCTCTTGACCTCTTCGATGGCCGTCTCCATCTCGGCCCTGAGGTCCGCGGCAAGGTGTCGTTTCGTATACGCATCAGCCCGGGCGGCGATGGCCAGCTTGGCTGCCAGGGCCCTGGCAATGACGCCCCTCTGCCAGTAAGGCGCTTTGTGCACCCACGGATGCTGAAACAGGATGCCGTGCTTGGGGGGCTTCGTGCCCTTCCGAAGGTGCCTGAAGAGGGCCTTCTCCGCCCCCAGAAGCTGGATGGTGCTGGCAGGCATCTTGGCCAGCTCCTCTAGCCCACCGGCGATGGAGAGCAACCTGGCTCCGATGATGGGACCCGCAAGGTCGGAGACGTTGGGAGCCACTTCCGCCATCTTCTCCTCCAGATAGTCCTCCAAGGAGGATCTCCGCAGCTGGACATCCGCGGCCAGTCGAGCGAGGTCCTGAACCGCCTTCAGGTCGCTGACGTCCAGGTCCGCCCCGACCGAATCGGCAAACTCCACGGGCATATCCTCCCTCCTCCCGTGCTCCGCCACCAGATCCAGGTAGCGCGCTGGGTCCACCATTCGAGCCAGTTCAGGAAAGTGGAGGGAGTACCAATCCCTCAGCCTCTCCATCAGCCTGTTGGAGGTGTGGGTAATGTCGTCCAGAGTCCTCACCCCCTGGATGATGTGGTCCACCGGCTGGAAGGCCCTCTTCATCCTGAGCTTCCCCAGGACAATCATCGCCTCCCGGAGGAGGGCTGTGTCGAAACCGAAGTCTTCCGCCTTAAGGAAGGCCGGTGGCTCCTCGGCGAAGACGCCTCCAAGGGCCTCCAACCGTCTCTCCGTGACGAAGAATTCATCCAGGCCTTCCACCAGATTCATCTCCTCGTCCAGGATCTTCCTGTCTTCCATCAAGAGCATCTTTCTCGCGAGGACATCGGCGTCCTTGGCGAAAAGTGTGGATCTTACGACCTTCCCTTCCTCCAGAAGGAAGGTGCCAAACCAGGTGGAGTGGAGGAGCATGGGCCCCCATAGGAAGGATGTGGAATAAGGGTCTTTCTGCAGGCTCGTCGCCTTGCACCTCTCCCTCGGCCCTAGGACTGGCAGAATTCATTGACGAGGGAGCGCTCGTTGGGGTCACGAAGAAGAGTGCAGGACTACTCCTCCCCCGGTTCGTGGACCCAGAGAAGGTGTCCCTCTGGGTCTTCCGTAGTGAGGACCTTTCCGATGAAGTCCATGTCCACCACTTTGGCCTTCACGCCCTGCTTCCTCAGGTAGGCATGGAACTTCCCCAGGCCTTTTTCCAACCTGAAGGTCACTATGGGGGAGTTGCCCTGACCCTCCTCCACTTGGAAGAGACCGATGGTCAGGTTGCCGCCGTCGAACCTGGCCGCCCCTTTCCTCGCCTCCAAGAGGCGGAGACCCAGGACGTCGCCGAAGAAGCGGATGGCCTTCTCAAGGTCCTTAACCAAGAACCAGATGTGGCTTACGACGCTGCTCGTCAAGACCATGCTATCATGGGGTTCTACGCGCGGGCCTTACTTACCTCTTGACTCCAAGACTTCCTTCTTAAGGGAGGAAAGCTCCTCCGGACGGAGGATCCCCACCTCGGTGATGAAGCCTGTAATGTACCTGGCGGGGGTCACGTCGAAGGCAGGGTTACGAGCCCTGCTCCCTTGAGGGGCGATGAGCTCGCTTCCGACCTTCTTGACCTCCTGCTCGTCCCTCTCCTCAATCGGTATCTCCGTGCCATCGCGGATGGAGAAATCGAAGGTGCTCACCGGTGCCGCCACGTAGAAGGGGATGCCGTTCTCCTTGGCGAGAACGGCCTTCTCATAGGTCCCGATCTTGTTGGCCACGTCCCCGTTGCCCGCTATTCTGTCGGCTCCAACGATGACCAGGTCCACCTCCTGGCGGGCCATGAGGAGGCCGGCGGCGTTGTCGGCTATAACGGTATGGTCGATGCCGTCCTGGGCAAGCTCCCAGGCCGTCAGCTTTGCCCCCTGAAGTCTTGGCCTGGTCTCGTCCACGAAGACAAAGACCTTCCTGCCTTCCTCCTTGGCAGCCCTGATGGGGGCCAGAGCGGTGCCGTAGTCCACCGTTGCCAGGGCGCCAGCGTTGCAGTGGGTGAGGACCCTGGAACCCTCTCGGACGATGTTCAGACCGTGCCTTCCGATGGCCCTGCACCTTCTCTCGCTGTCCTCCGCGTATTCCTCAGCGACCTTCACCAGATCCTTACCCTTCCTGGAGGCCTCCAGCATCAGCTCCGTTGCGTAGAAGAGGTCGTGGCCTGTGGGGCGCGTGGACCTCAGGTGGCGGGCCACCTCCTCCAGGTCCCGGCCCTGGAGCTGGGCCTGGGCCATCCCGTAGGCCGCGGCGGCGCCTATCGCAGGCGCGCCTCTCACCACCATCTCTGTTATGGCGAAGGCCACGTCCTTGTAGTTCCTGGCCTCAAAGATCCTGAACTCTCCGGGCAGCAGCCGCTGGTCGATGAGTTTGACGATCTCCCCGTCCATCCAGACTGTCTTGACATCCATGGGGCTACCGCCGACGGCCACTCTCATGGGCTCATCCCATAAAAGTTGGGAGCTCAGGCCCTCCTCAGGGAGCGGAGCAGCTGGGCTAGCTTGGGGGGTTCCAGGGTCTTCTTCATTTCCCTGGCTAGGGAGCCGTAGTACGCCACCTGCTCCTCAACCCTGTCTAGCTCCTCCATCATCTGGGCCTCTTCACGGTCCAGCTGCTTCATGGCCCTCTCAAGATCCCGCTTGCGCTGCATCCACCCTCGATAATCCGTCCAGATGGCGTGCGCATCCACCATTCCCCTACCTAGCCCGTGTGGTGGAAACTCTTGGACATCACGCCTGCTCGCGATCGGCTCGAGCATGGCCTCCCTCATGACTGCCAGCTCCCTCTTCACGGCCTCGTGTTCTGCCCGCAGCGCCTCCCGCTCCCTGTGGAGCTTCTCCAGGCGACTCTCCAGCTTCGTCTTGCGGGAGCGCCACTTCTCCCATTCCTCGAGCGCTATGAGTACGTTAGAAGGTTCCATCCTGGCAACGACCTCAATCCGTCGCGGCGTATAAATAGGTGCCGTCCTGCCTGGCTTCAGCGCTTGCCTTCCGTCTCTCCCGGAGTGAGGGCGTTCAGGACCCTGAGCACCATGTCCCACAGGGCATCCTCCGAGACATCGAAACCTAGGCTTAGGTCGATGTCCTCCATACGGCCGCAGCCGACGACCTTGAGGAGGGGGCGCTCGTCCTTGACGTCCAGCACCTCCAGCTTTGCGGTGAGGTTGTCGCCCTTTCGCTCCGTGGAGAGGTGGAGGGCGAAGCCCCTGCCCTTAAGCGCTGCGCGCAGCTCCGACATTGCGGACTTCTTGGCGGACTCCTTCGTCATATCCTTCGAGGCCGCATCGGATGCTCCCCCTAAAAGGTTGCCGCCCACTACGAGGGTGATATCAAAAGAGATTTAATTCGTCTCATCCTATGTAGGCGTGGGCTCATAGTCTAGCGGTTATGACGTCGCCCTCACACGGCGAAGGTCGCCGGTTCGAATCCGGCTGAGCCCACTTCTTAATTCTCGAACGCCTTCCCTGCCTGGGTTGCCAAAGAAGGGAGATAGGATCTAGTTGCTCACGTAGAACGGAAGCTACACGGCAAGCGAGCTTCTCGGAAGACAAGGAAATGAGAATCTAGCCACGCCTCTAGACGGTCCTAAGTTTCAACTGAATGGGAATGCGTGGGTCAGGCGTGCAGACACCCACTCCTATGGCCCTGCTGTTGGCATGTCTACCCTCATTCACCGTGGTGGGCCTATCGCTCATGGGATGGCTGGCTGGCCTACGAGTAAGGCTAAAGACCCTCCTCCCCCAGCTCCGCTTTGTCCGCCGCTGCAGTGCTTCTTTCGGCCGCCATGGCTGTTGGCGTCACATCGACGAACACCTTCGTCGGCTTTGGCCTCTCCGCCACGATCGCGTGGGGATCAGGATGCCAACTCTCCCCTGAGAGCATCTGAGGGGAGGAGGTGTGGTCCTTAGGTGGGACAATGGCGAAACGGCTTATCGCTTTGACTCCGTCTACGATGCTGACATCGGACTCCGTCGGACCATAGTAAAGGGTAGCAGTCACGCGGTAGATACCGATGGGGCCAACCCACTGGTCCGTCGCGAATTCAGGTCCGCCAAGGACCTGTCTAGGACGCAGGAGAACAACCGGTGATGTCAGCGTGGCGACGATTTCGCCAGTCTCCCGATCAGATATTTCATAGACGACCTGCGCGTAGATGTCAAGGGTGCCCAGGTTCACGACTTTGGCATACAGGACCTGTGGCGTGCCCTCATAGGCCCTTCGCCAGTCGGGCCACGTCCTCTTGAGCTTGCCCAAGAGTTCTCCGGGAGGTGGCGGGCTCACGATCACGTCTTCGGAGACCAGGCCCGAGAGTCCATCGTTATCGGTCACCGTTAGGGTCACGCTGTAAGTCCCCGCTGCTTCATACGAGTGTGCGGCTGTCACGCCACTCCCCGTCGTGCCGTCGCCGAAATCCCACGAGTAGGATACGATGCGGCCATCGGGGTCATAGGAGCCAGACGCGTCAAAGGTCACCGTCTCGCCAACGATGGGCTCGGCAGGTTGGAACGTGAAGCTGGCCACCGGAGGCGCCAGCGATGTAACCTCGACGGTATGTGACTGGCTGTCCACGTCCCCATCCGCTTCGGACACCGTCAACGTGACGGCGTAGTCGCCGGCGGCCGCGTACGTCCAGGTCGGCGAAACCGCCGTCGAGTCCACGAGGCCGTCCCCGTCCAGGTCCCAGGCCCAGGAGACGATGCTGTCGTAAGAGACCGACTGGTCGGAGAAGGTCACCACCTCACCTTCCAAAGGCGTCGGAGGAGACCAGGTGAAGTCGGCCACGGGATCCACGTCCAGCACGGTGATGGACGCCGATGCCTTGTCGCTGTTGCCGGCGCTGTCCGTCACCGTCAGGTTCACGGTGTAGACGTCGTCGTCGGCGTAGGTGTGCGTCGGGTGCTGGGCGACGCTGGTCCCACCGTCCCCGAACTCCCAGGACCAGGAGACGATGTCCTCCGGGCCGTCCGGGTCCGTCGACAGGTCCGTGAAGGACACGCTGGCCCCCTCCTGGGGCGTCAAGGGGGACCAGTCGAAGGCGGCCGTGGGGGG
>CAYFYB010000003.1:0-95103 GCA_964347345.1 uncultured Methanomassiliicoccales archaeon
GGTCTCCTCCCTCAGTTTGGAGGCAAGTTCAATACGTCTCAAGGTCCTTTCCCACGACTTGCAGGCCGTCGTAGGAAGTTCTTGATCACCCTGGCAGCATCGGCAATCTTCATTGGTTCGTTACTGGCCGTGATTCGGATGGACGTCATTCGTCTCGGTCCTCCAACTTATTCCCTCCCTGCGGACGCCCTCGAGGTTTCGGTTCGTGCATGGAGGTTGCCGGACGGCGATCCACTGTACGATTACTATTCTCTCATGATATGGGTGAACGAGACGGTAGGAGACGCCGAACTCCAACCGTTCAGTATCGACGTCAGCGTAAACTTGTCTGAAGGAGAAATCTTCGCGCCGTGGCGACCCCAGGCGGGTGACCACCACTCCACAAGCTCGATGGTCATCAAGCCCGAAGAAGTCACCCTCCTCCTGCCTCGAGGAGTCGTCTCAACAAGGACGAGCGAAGGATACGAGGCTCTCTACTGGAGCGTGCAGGGGGAGCGTTTCCTGCGCAGTGATCCGATATTCGACGAGACGACGAACTTCTACATTGGAGTGATTCGTGTCACCGAAGACACCGTTCTCTCGGCCGACGTTGAGGTCGAGCTAACTTGGTACTATGCCAGCCTGCTCCAGGCCTATCCCGTGGTATCTAGGTCTGTCCAGGTCGCACATCAGCAGGCCTAGCAGGACGGCATCACTGCTTTGCCGGGCTCCCCGAGGACGAGGCTGGCTCTCACCTTATCGTCGTTAAGAATCGGAAGCATAAGCTTATCAGTGCCGGAAAAACATCAAACGAGTCCAGAGGATCCGCGATGAATCGGATTTCCACGGGTGTTGAGGGACTAGACAAGATGCTTTACGGGGGTCTGATTCCTGGACGCCCCTACCTCATCACAGGGCCTCCGGGGAGCGGCAAGAGCATCCTAGGCATCCACTTCCTCCTTGAAGGCATTAAAAATCAGGAAAGCGTCATCATGGTGGCGGTGGACGAGCCGCCCAACGAGATCAAGACCAACATGGCCCACTTTGGGTGGAGCCTTGACCGTCTCCGCATACTGGACGCTACCCCCGACATCCGTCCCCACAGCAAGAGCAAGTCCATCATAGACGTGGGCACCACCCTCGACGTCCGGGACATGGAGCAGGTGTCGGAGGTGAGGAAGAGCCACCAGCTCAGGGTGATGGAGGTGTCCGTCCACTCCGTCCAGAAGATGCTCAAGCAGGAGTTCCAGGAGCACTTCAAGATCACTGGGAAGAGGTACACCCGGGTCATCATCGACTCCATGACAAGCCTGAAGATGTTCGGGATGAAGGGGGAGGACAGGCGGATTCTGATCCAGTCCTTCATGCGGTTTCTTTCGGAACTGGAGGCCACCACCCTCATCATCACCGATGTGCCCGAGCCTCACGAACTCCAGACGGAATTCCTTCTGGCCCGGGGTGAGATAAGGCTGCACAAGTGGTTTGAGTCCAACGCAGTGAGGCGGGCCGTTTCCGTGGAGAAGTTCAGGGGCTCCACCTTCGACGACCACTTTCGGCCCACGGTCATCGGTAGCAAGGGCCTCTTCGTCCAGGCTGATGGTCAGGTGGCCCTGCATGGCCAGAGGACAGACGGCTTCGTCGGCCACTTTCTCTCGGATATTATGGCCGAGGAGGCCTCGGAGGTTTTGGAGGAAATCGTCCGCCTCTGGGAGGACTGCGAAGCCAGGGGCATAGAGATAGGGGACTTGAGGCCGAGGATCTACCGCACCATGGTTTACCTCCACCTCGGCCGCCATGAGGACGTCCTGAGGCAGTCTCTATCTCTGCTAGAGGCCTTGAGGAGCAGGAAGGAGAAGGTCGGTCTGGCCAGCCTAGCGCGAGGATAGTCGATGGAGAAGGTTCGAACAGGGATAGAGGGTCTCGACCGCATGTTGAAGGGCGGCCTCATCCCGAGAAGGCCTTACGTCGTTTCTGGCCCGCCGGGCAGCGGGAAGACCACCTTGTGCATGCAGTTCCTTATGCAGGGGCTTAAGGAGGGCGAGGGCGTGCTATTCGTGGCCCTGGAGGAGCCCCCCAACGAGATAAGGTACAACATGGAATCCTATGGGTGGAAGGTGGGGGAGGTGGAAATCCTGGACGCCAACTCAGACATCAGGAGGTTCGAGCCAAAACCCATTTTGGAGATATCCTCAGAAATCGCCGCAGTACCCATGAAGAACGTTCCCTTCAAGATAAGGAAGACGCCGGAGGGGGAGTCCAGAGAGGTGACGGTCCACTCTCTACAGCAGGCCCTGAAGAACTTGTTCAAGAGGAAGGAGTACGGGAGGATTATCATCGACAGCCTCACGGCCCTGAGGCAGTTCTGCATGAGGGACTTCGAGGAGAACGTCAGCACGCAGTCCTTCATACGCTTCCTTACCGAATCGGAGAAGACGGCCCTGATGACGGTGGAGACTCCCAACAACATGGGTTCGAAGCTGGAGACCTTCCTTGCCAGGGGGGAGATCAGGCTCTACAAGTTCAGGCATGAGAACGGCATCAAGAGGTTCATCTCCGTCGAGAAGTACAAGGGGTCCAGCCACCTGGAGTACATCGTTCCCATGGAGATCAAGGGGGATGGGATACTGGTCCACGCAGATGAGGCCTAGGGCAGCCAGACCTCCAGAACCCTGTCGACGGCGGCGTCCAAGAAGCTCCCCTTGTAGGTGATTAGAAGTTCTGCAACTCGCTCTTTATCTCCTAGGTAGTAGAAGTTTCTCGTCTCTCGGGTCCGGACCTCCACCACCCGCTTCTGTGTCAGCTTTTTCAGGTGGAAGGAGAGGGTGGACTTCGAGACACCCAGGACCTGCCGCAAGTCGTCGAAAGGGGCCTCCTTCACGAGCATTAGATGCAGGATCAACCTCCTGGGACCCTTTTGGCGAAGGAGGGCCAAAATGTCCCTGTCCTGTAGGTACACATCTCTTGCCGAGAAGTAGGTCTTACGGTAGCCGTCGCTCCTGCTTGTTATGAACCCCTTCTTCTCCAAGTAGTCCAGGTGGTATCTCAAATCCCCCAGGGATATGTCTAATTGCTTTTCCAAACCCCTCATGTGAAGGCCAGGATGGGACCTCACGAACTGGAAGACCATCCTCCGTCTTTCGAGGTCCAGGACCTCCTCCTCGCCCATGGCCCCGTCCTCAAGAGCCCTTTACCATCCCCGCGTAGATCAGGACGAGAATGGCAAAGTCCATCAGTACCATCTCCAGATTCGCTTGGAAGGCCCTACTGAAGACTGTGAGGAATATGCCCAGGGTCAGGAGAAGCCCCTTGATGAAGAAGCCCAAGAAAGCCAGGGTGACCAGTAGGAGCTTTACACTCTTCACCCTGTACGTGGCCACACCCATGAGGAAGCTCAAGAGAAGGGCAAACCCCATCAGAGAGACTCTGAAGAAGGGCTCCATTTCGCTTAAGGACACCATGTAATCGAACGGACATCAACTCGTCAGTGGTAAAAAGCTTCTGTTGTTGATCTAGCAAATGGCAGTGTTCTTCGTTCGAAGCCTGTGCCAAGGGATTCGAAGCTTGTGCCAAACAGGATATAAAGGCTGGAGTCCGAGGAGGCCCCATGGATGTGAAAACCACGAGGCTAGGAGCAAAGGCAGCAATGATGACAACCGCCCTTCTGGTGGGCCTCGCTCTCATCTTCGGGAGCCTGGCATCTGCCCAGACCGAGCCACCCATCGAGCTACCCTCGGTGCCCTACGACATCGAGTCGGCCATAGGCGTGGCCACTAACGCAGGTGGTACGGGCGTCGCTACGTTCATCTTCGCCGATGGCGTGGAACCCTGGGCCGTCCTCGTAGTGAAGGCAGGAACCCCCGACGGAATCGACAGGGTCTCAGTGACTTTCTCCATGGAGACCAAGACCGTCACAATCGAGGCCGAGGACGCAGAGTCCACCAACGTCGTGACGATCTTAGTCAACAAGGCATTCATAGACGACTACATAGCTGGCACTGAAAACGAGCTGTCCATCGTCAAGTCCGACGCGGTGAACTACCGGGGCATGACTGCCTCGGAGGATGCGGGTGGCGCGAAGGTCTACGTCTTCGTGATCAACCATTTCTCGATCCAGTCGATTGAGATATCCCCGCAGACCTCCGGAACCGGCACCATCCTCGGGGCTGAAGGCCTCACTGCCATGGGGTGGGCTGTCGTCAGTGTGGCGATCGCGGTCATCCTGGTCGCTGCCGTAGTGGCCCTTCGGAAGAGGCAATAGCTCTTCCCCCTCCCTTTTCTTCTCTCTTTTTATCCACTCATTCTGCATTGTCCTAAGCGTGGCGACCGCTGTGTTGGTGATAGGACTGGTGATCCTCTTCCTGAAGAGGCGGCGTTAGTCCCTGGATCTGGTGGACCTTCCGTCCTCGACTGCCATTTCAGTGGAGGGCACCCTGTTCGAGGCTTGTGTCAGGGGGTTCGAGGGTTGTGCCAAAAATCGTATAATAGCTTAGCAACACCCATCAAAGGATGACTCCCCCGCTTGAAGTATCAGCAGTCTCTTCGGTAGGCCCCGATGAATTCCGCTCGTCTCATAGTTCATTATCTGTTCTGAGAATGAGATTGAAGGTTGATTATACAAACTTTACGGATTGTAACTACGTTACGTCCGGTAACGGGGTGGATTGAGATGCGTCTCCACAAAAAGGGATCCGAAGTCGTGCCGATATACCGCAAGAAACCTCGTCAGACAGTGCAGTGTAGTTCAGGACCTTCCCCCTTCATTGGAAGGTCCCTTATCATCTCTCTCATGGTGCTCCTTCTCCTCCTCTCTGCTGTGTCTTCCCTTGCCTGGATGGGAACAGTGGAGGCCCAGAGCCTTCGGGAGGTAAAGGCGAAGACCTTCTATCTCCATACCAGCGAGGACACGAAGAATGTCGGCTCGGTGGCCACGCAGCACATCATGAACACGACGGTGGGCACCAGTGGCCAGACAATCTATTCTCAGATGCGGATCATCGCTCGCTGGCTCCTCTACCCCGAGCTGGCCGACAGCCTCACATTGAACGGAACCTTCACCATGACTATATGGTGGAAGGCCAGCGGGGACGCCGGTGACCCCGCATGGACCCTCACAGTGAGCGAGGTCTTTTCGGATGGATCCTCCGAGGTGGTTGCCACATCGCAGGTCAACAACGACATTAGCACCTCCTTTGAGGAGGATTCAGTGTCCGCATCCATCTTACGTACCTTCCAGAAGGGATCAAGCATCGAGGCCCAAATAGACATCCTGGGGAACGCCTTTGTATTCTATACTATAGAATGGGGGAATGCTACACGCGACAGCCGAGTCCTTCTCCCAGCCGAGGACTACATCCGTATCGTCCCCCAAGGAGAGGGGGGCATTGTCACCCTGGACTCCGACCGCAACGTGAAGAACAACTTCGATCCCGCAGCGCAGAACAAGACCAGCTATTTCCAGGCGAAGTTAACGGACCCCTTCGGCGGTTATGACATCCACTGGGTAAACCTTACCGTCGAGGACCTCGACGGGAACGTAGTGCCAGACCTTAACAACATCTCCATGCCTAAGGTCTCAGGTTTCTTCAACTCCTTCGAGTCCATCTACGAGGTGAGCTGGAACTACAGTGGGTATGCCGAGGGTCGATACAACATCACGCTATATGCCTTAGACAAGAATGGCCGCATCGCTTTCGAGGAGACGGGTAGCTTCGGCGGGCACCTCGAGGTCGAGACCGGTGTCTTCTTCATCGGGGCGCCGCCCATCGAGGTGCACATCCGAGTCGTGGATGGCGACGGCACCAACCTCTCCGGGGCTCAGGTCCTAATCCTCTTCGGAGATGTAGTTCAGGCCGAAGGGACCACGAACGCCACGGGCGGATTAGAGGTGAACCTCGCCCCGGGCATATACGAAATGGAGGTGTGGTGGAAAGACACCCTGGTGGGCTCCTTTCCACTGGATGCCACTGAGGACGTCCCCTTTGACGCCCCTCTCCTAGCCCAGGCGGCGGTGTATGACCTGGTCTTCTCCGCCGTGGACTCCAGAGGAGCGGGGCTTTCAAAGGCCGCCCTGGCGGTGAAGTACCCCAACGGTACCGTGAGCGACCCGCCCCTAGTCCTAGACGACAGAGGCAACGTGACCCTTCCGGACATGCCTGGTGGTCGCTACGACCTCACTATCCTCTGGACGGGCAAGGTGGTGGCCGAGAAGACCTTTGACATACAGCTCTCTGGAAACTACTTGGTGAGCGCATCGGTCTACTACGTGGATTTCACCGCGGTGGATGCCGACGGGGCGGTTGTGGAGAACGCTCTAGTCACGGTCTTAGACCCTGCCTTCGGGACCATTGTCGAGTCCCGTCTCACCAACCTCCAGGGGAAGCTCGTGTCTAGGATCCCCTTCGGCAACTACGAGGTCCAGGTCTCCTGGTTCGGCATCCCTGTCCTAGCTGGCCAGAGCCTCAGCGTTTCGGGTGACGTCGATATGACCCTAAGCCTCTCCATCTTCTCCACGGAGTTCGTCCCCGTGGACTCTCGGGGGATCTCCTTGGAGGACGCCGCTGTCAGCATATCCGCCGGCGGCTTTACCCGAATCGCCAACACCCTGTCCGGAGGCTCTGCCACCCTCCGAGTCCCCCTCGGGGACTACAGCATGACGGTGGTATGGCGTGGAGTGACCGTTTTCGATGCCGTCCAGACGGTGGACGGCACTGCTCGAACCATCCAGCTGCAGGCCGATGTGTTCTACCTCACCCTGACGGTGCGGGATGCCAGCGGCTCGCCTCTGACAGGGGCCTTCGTGACAGTCCTCCGGGCCGGGGAAACTGTTGGCGCGGGGTCCACTGACGCGGAAGGGAAGGCTGAATTCCGACTCCCCACGGGCACATACCAGGTCCAGGTCTCTTACCGGACCACATATCTGCTGACGCAGGTCAGCACCGACGTCGAGGCCTCCGCCAATCTGTCCCAGGACCTAACATTGGACGTCCCCATTTCGTCCTTCCCGCCTCCGATTTACGCCACGGTCCTCTTCTATGTCCTCATTGGCGTGGTGGCCATCGCTGCGGGCCTTATTTTTGTACTTCTGAAGCTCAAGGAGGTGATCTAATGGTTCGGCGATTCACAGTCTTGTCCCTCATTGTCCTGCTGCTCTTGGCGGCCTTCGTAACGGGGCTCACGCCGGTGGGAACCGTAGCGGCCGCGGCCTCCCCTGCCAAGCAGAAGGTGGTCTACTTCCAGAACGCCACAAAGACCATCGGAGGAAGCTCCGAATTCATCATGAACACAATGCTCCCCACGATGGATGAGCGCGTGGAGCAGTTCACCAGCGCCAGCGTCACCTTCGGCTGGTTCCTGGATCCGCCTTTGGCCGGCGATCTGGTCCTGAACGGGACGGCCACGGCACACCTTTGGATGCGATTGCTGGACGCTAAGGGAGCGGGGACGACTCAGGTCACCTTGGGGCTGGGATTGTACTCCCACCACAACGGTAGTACAGTCGTCATCCTCGACGAGACGGCGGTGGCCAACAAGAAGACCCACGGCTTTGTAACCTCCCACTTCTCGGAGTATGAGGTCTCGGGACAGATTACGGAAGTCGTGGTGGCGGCCGGGGCCCGACTGGAGGTTCGCCTCCTTATCGATAGCAACGAAGCCGTCACGAAGCGGATTGCCTGGGGGAGCGACGACTTCCGGAGCCGGGTGCAGTTCCCGGCGGCCACTCGCATAGCCGTTGACCAGATTCGCGCCTTCAACACCACGGGGGACCTGCCAGCCTTCTTCGACCCCAACGATAACATCACCATCAACGCCACTATCGTCGACCCCTTCGGGGGCTATGACATCGTCTGGGTGAACATGACCTTGGAGGCCCCCGATGGAAGCCTTCTCTTCGACAGGGAGCCCATGGCGAGAACCACGGGCAACGACACATCATATGCGAGTACCTTTGAGCTGAACTGGCCCGATATACCCAAGGTCAAGGGTACCTACAACATGACTGTTCAGGCCGTGGACAAGACTGGCTTCCACTACCGGTTCCCCGACCGTCCCGGCGACGAGACGTTCGGTGACCACTTGGAGTCCCTGACAGTGCTCTTGGCCGTTGGCGAAATCATCTGGGTGAATTTCCTCCTCTTGGACGGAAGGAACCGGCCCTTGGATGGCGCTCGGTTGGAGCTATGGGACGCCACCATCCTGGCTGCCTCAGGCATCTCCAACGAAACCGGCCGGCTGAACCTTACTGGCGTACCAGGGCCTGGTGACTACACGGCTCGAGGTTACTGGGAGGACGTCCGAGTCCTCGATCAGACCGTCAACGTGCCAGGCATCGTCGATGAGGACGAGGCCATCACCTTGACCCTGGGGGTGTACGATCCCATCCTCCGGGTGGTGGACGATGCGCGGCTCCCGCTGGGAGATGCCACAGTCTTTCTGACTCATCCCAATGGGACGGTCCTGGCCGAACCCGTGAGCACCGACGCCCAGGGCGATATCGCTCTCACCAGGGCACCCACGGGTACCTACACCCTGCGGATCATCTGGTCCGGGGTCACTGTGGGCGTCAAGGCGGTGGTCGTCGCTTCCAACGACGTCCACTTGGTGGTCGCAGACGTCTTCTACCTCCGTCTCAGGGCGTTGGACCAGGACGGTCGAGCAGTGGCCGGTGTCCACATCACGGTGACCGACGTGAGCCGGGCTCTCATCGCCGACTCTCAGTTGTCGGACGCCGAGGGATCCATGGTCTCGCGCCTGCCCAAAGCCACCTACCGGGTCGAGGCCAACTGGTTGGGGGCCGGTGTAGGCTCTATTGATGCCATCGCTCTGACGGCGAACCAGACCGTGGACCTAAGTCTGGCCATCTTCGCAGTGAGCCTCACGATGACGGACCAGCAGGAAATTCCTTTGGAAGGGGCCACGGTGGAGGTCACCTTCGAGGGCTTCAAGGCGGGAGGTACGACGGACGCTTCTGGGCGGTTGTCCCTACAGATGCCCGGCGGCGATGTGTCCCTGAAGGTATGGTGGAAGGACGTCCTGGTGTTCGAGGGGTCCAAGACGGTTGCCTCTAGTAGCGTGGCCCACACCATCCAGACCCAGGTTTACCACATTCCCGTCAAGGCCGTTGACAAGGACGGGAACCCCCTGGCTGGTGTGTCTCTCACCCTCTACAGAGAAGGGGTCCCCGTGGACGGTGGTATCACGGGTGTTGACGGCATCTACACCTTCAGACAGCCTGTGGGAAGCTACACCGTCGTGGCCAAGCTGGACACTACTTACCTATTGTCGGATATCGACCAGACCGCGGAGGTCTCCTTCAGCCTGCCCACGGATCAGCCCGTAGAGGTAAGATTTGCCGAGTTCGCTCCGCCATTCACGGGGACTACTCTCTTCCCCGTCACCTTGGGGATCGTCGGGCTGATAGCAGTCCTGGGCTTCCTAGTCTTCCGATGGAAGAGACGTGGCGGAGGAAGGCAACCGGAGCCCCCGGAACCCCCGAGGCTACCGGAGTCCTGAGACTCTACGTGTCAGTCCCACCTGGACAACCATCGCCCAGCGCCCTTCAGGGTAGGACAGACCCCAACAAGAAGCCAGAGGTGGTGGCTCCAGGCGTCGATCTGGTGACCACGGGCCTCTAGCCCAGTATGTGAAGGTTTCGGGAACCTCCGCCGCAGCGGCCGTGGTTACCGCCCTTCTAGCTCTCGTCCTTCAGGGAAACCCATCCTTAGGGCCCCATATTCGTCCAGCGCCATCCTCGAGCTAAAGACGACGCTCATGGAAACGGCTCGCGAGCTCGATGGACCAAACGATCCTCATTACAGCCACTGCGGTTGGGGACTCACCCAGGGGAACGAGCCTCTTCAAGTGTAGAGAGTCTCGAAGGCAAACGTCCCATTCGAGGCTTGTGCCAAACTTTACTTAAAGGACCCGAGTCAATATCTTCAGCGTGAAGATCGGATCTCTCCCCCGAACCATCCAATTCTGGGCCGTCATGGCCTTCGTGTTCCTTATGGTGGGCTCTAGCCTCGGTCAACTGCCTCCGGAGCCTCCCTTTGGGGAGGAGTGGAGGAACCGAGCCTTGGAGATGGCTCAGAATATGGGGATGTTTGGACCTATATCCTTCGAGGATGCCATCCTTCGAGGGGCCTTTGTGGAGGCTGAGGTTGATGTGAACTACGGGGGGCTGTTCTCGTTCCGCATTGTGAGGGATGAAATGCCTACCGAGATCTTCGCAGAGGTGGAGGTCGAGGGGGCGATGCAGACGGGAACGTGGAGTCTGGAAGATGGGGGGCTTCCCGCCCTCGTTTTCGAGAGCCCTCAGATGTCCGTCAGCGTCCACAACGACCCCAGCAGGGCCCTCATCTACCGTTCTACAGAGGGTACCCTTAAGGTCACGTTCAAGGCGGCCCCAGGCGTTTTCATGGTCCTTCAGAACAACACGGTCCTCGTTGTTGGGACCGGCTTTCGGGGCCAGCTGGCTGCGTCCGGGCCTGGAAGCATCAGCCTGGATCAGAACTCCCTTACGGCGACCCTTTCCCCGGGTGCTAAGGTCTTCTTCAGAGCCCACCCGGTAGATGGCGAGGGGGCCGTCGGCTCGTGGGCCCAGGCGGCCATTTTCAAGGCCATGGCACGGGAGAGGCTAGGTGCCGAAGTCTTCCTTGTGGGTCTGGAGGGCGCTGTTATGGAGGACGTGGTCCTGTACTCAGAACTAGCCCTGAGTTCCAGGCTGGATGCTGAGGGCAGACTACTGGTGACGATCACGCGGGAGTCCGATGCCTCGGCGTTTGGCACCTTCGTAGCAATCAACATGCACCAGGCTATCCTGAACGTCACGGCCGTCGACGAGATCGTAGTGGAGTTGGACGGGACTCGCGTCGAGCGAACGGGCAACGTGGACGAACTTGTTGCATCACCCCCCTCCACTCCCGGACACTACGCTGCCGTGGGAGAGAATGGCCTTTTCTTGCTGGTTTACCTATCCGATCTCTCCATAAGGACCCTCACCATCGGGGTGGAGGCCCTCATAAAGACCCTCACCCTTGAGAGTCTCATTTACGTTGTCTTGGGAGCGGTGGTCACTGCCTTGGCAGCTGTGGCGCTTCTCCGAAGGGCCAAGAGGGAGTGGTGAGGTTCCCGGTCTGGGTGGCCAGGGTCGATATATTGAGGGGACGCCTGTTTCTTGGGCGAATGGGACAGATCGAGGGACCTGAACCGTCGGATAATAGCCCGAGGTCCGCTGGCAGCCACGTCCCCCGCCGCACTAGTTTTAAATAGGCCCAGATAAATCGGGCCTCCCCAAGGGATGGGTGCACAATGAGGTCCATTGTAAACAGAGCCATCGCCAGGTTTGAGGGGACTGCAGGGGGAGAGCCTAGGGGGGCCGTTGACTTTCCCCAGGCGAAGGAGGACGAGGAGCTCAAGAAGATCGTTGCCTCCCTCAACGTCAGCATAAAGATCGTGGGCTGCGGCGGCGGTGGTTCCAACACCATAAGCAGGCTCTGCGAAGCTGGGATCGTCGGTGCGTATCCATGCGCCATCAACACTGACGCCAAGCACCTTCTCCACATCACCTCCCCCAAGAAGATTCTCATCGGTCAGAGAATAACCAGGGGCCTGGGAGCGGGGGCCATACCGGAGGTGGGCGAAAAGGCTGCCAGGGAGAGCGAGGGCGAGATCAGGACTTTCCTCCAGGGCGCCAACGTCGTCTTCATCACCGCCGGTCTGGGCGGTGGCACGGGAACCGGCAGCGCCCACATCGTCGCCCGGCTGGCCAAGGAAACGGGAGCCCTCGTCATGGGCGTGGTAACCATGCCCTTCGCCGCCGAGGGTAAGATGCGGCGTGAGAACGCGGACGCTGGGCTGGAGAGGCTGCGTCGCTATTGCGACACCACGGCCGTCGTCGAGAACGACAAGCTGCTGGAGCTGGTGCCGAAGCTGCCCATCGATGCCGCCTTCAAGGTCGCTGACGAGATCCTCATGCAGAGCATCAAGGGGATGACGGAGATCGTCACCAAGCCCGGGCTCGTCAACATAGACTTCAGCGACCTCATGACCATCATCGAAGGCGGGGGAGTGGCCATGATAGGCATGGGGGAGGGGGCCGGTGAACCCGACAGGATCGACCTGGCCATAGAGGAGGCCCTCCAGTCGCCCCTGCTAGGGGAGATTGAGCTGAGCCAGGTGGGGGGCGCCCTGGTAAGGGTCGTCGGCGGCCCTGACCTGTCGGTCTCGGAGGCGGAGAGGGCGGCGGAGCTGGTCGGTGACATGGTGAACCCCATGGCCCGGATCATATGGGGCTGCTCGGTGGATCCCAGCCTCAGGGATGACGTGCGCATCCTAGTGGTCCTCACGGGCGTGCAGGGAGAGCACCTGCTGGGGAAGGAGACCACCCACATCGTGGAGGGAGAGATAGACCTTATCAGGTGAGGCCCCCTTTAGCCCCGGGATTGTCACGGTAGTCAAGGACAGGGTCGGACGGCAACGCTACATTGTCTTCCGGATGGAGGGTGGAGAGGACCTGGAGATGGGGGAGGTGTTACGCTCTCTCAGGGAGGCTGCCCACTCCTTCCCGGAGGGGTCGCGGCCATGGCTGGTTTCCTTTGAGAGGGGCCTTGGCATCGTGAAGTGCTCCCACACTGAGAAGGAGGCCGTCATTCAGCTTCTCCTGTCGGTGCAGAGAGTGGGTACCCGAGAAGTCAGGGTGCGAACCTTGGGAACTTCTGGGACCATCCGCGGCGCCCGGGAGAAGTACGTGGAATCTGAATGACCGAGGAGGGAAATGTCCTTGAGTCACTACCTCAAGCTGTGGATTGGGATCTGCAGAGGCCTAAACTGACTTCGCCAAACTCCCAATCCACTCGTGAGAATGACACCCAGAAGGTTTATTATTTCGGGACTGTTAGTCGGGGCAAGGTGGAACAATGCAACCAGGTCAGATGGCCTACGATCGCGCTATCACAGTGTTTTCCCCGGACGGCCGCCTGTTTCAGGTGGAGTACGCCAGGGTAGCCGTGACCAGAGGCGCCACCACGGCTGGACTGAAGTTCAAGAATGGTGTCATCCTGCTGGCGGGCAAAGGGGTGAGCAGCCGCCTGATGGAGGCTTCATCCATCGAGAAGATATTCCAGATTGATGAGCACATCGGCTGTGCCACCTCAGGCCTCGTGGCTGACGCTCGCGTCCTGGTGGACTACGCGCGGATTGTGGCCCAAATCAACAAGGTGACGTACAGGGAGCCCATATCCGTTGACACCCTGGTGAAGAGGGTGTGCGACTACAAACAGAACTACACACAGTACGGGGGGGTGAGGCCCTTCGGGACGGCCCTCCTAATCGGTGGTGTGGACGACCACGGAGTGCACCTGTACGAGACAGACCCCAGCGGTGCTCTACTCTCCTACAAGGCCGGGAGCATAGGATCGGGAAGCACCACCGTCCGGGAGGTCTTCGAGGAGAAGTACGAGGAAGGTATGGATGAGGATGCAGCCATCCTCTTGGGCCTGGAGGCCCTGCAGAAGGCCTCTGAGGAGAAGCTCAAGTCCGACTCGGTGGAGGTAGGCCTCATGGAGTCTGGTAAGAGGTTCAGAATGCTCACGTTGGAGGAGGTGGACGCCTACCTGCGCAGACTTAGAGAGACCTAGGGGCAGCTATGCCGAAGGAGCTTCGTACCGTTCGAAGGGACGAGATTTTCAAGGAGATGGTGACTGCCCGGCTGGAGCGGGGCGGGGAGAACTTTGAGATCCTCGTCAAGCCTCAGGCGGTGGAGAGAATCAGGGAGGGCAAGCAGGTAAACCTCGTGGACAGCCTGGCCATCGACGCCATCTTTCGGGACTTGAAGAAGGGCCTTAGGGCCTCAGAGGAGAGGATGAAGGAGCTCTTCGGCACAGACGACCCGATAAAGGTGGCAGAGACGATCATCAAGAAGGGGGACATCCACCTCAGCACAGAACAGAGGAGGGCCCTGCAGGAGCTTAAGAGGAAGCAGATCGTCTCTCATATAGCGGCCAACGCCATAAACCCGCAGACGGGGACCCCCCACCCACCTCAACGTATAGAGGTGGCCATGGAGGAGGCGAAGCTCCACATCGACCCGTTCAGATCGGTGGAGGAGCAAGTGGGCCGTGTCCTGGAGGCCCTTCGACCCCTGATACCGATAAGGATCGAGAAGGCCAGGATGGCCATCAAGCTGCTCCCCACGGACGTCGGAAGGTGCTATGGTGAGATCCGCTCCTACGGCACGGTGGAGAAGGAGGAATGGCAGGCCGACGGGTCATGGGTCGGCGTCGTCGAGGTGCCGGCCGGTCTTCAGGGTGAGTTTCTCGACCGTCTGAACGAGAGAACCCACGGCAACGTCGAAACGAAAATTCTTAAGTAAGCCGCCCACCTATCAACGCAAAAAAGAGTGAGAGTCATGGGTACCCCTGCGAAACGGGAGGTTGTAGTTCCTGGTGATGTTCTGGACGCTGGCGGTCTGAAGCCCGGTGTCGGCACGTTCAGCGAGGGAGGGCACATCTACGCAGCCCTACTTGGCATCAAGCACGAGCGCTCGGGCTACGTCAACGTAATTCCCCTGGGGGGCAGGTACATTCCTCGGCCCGGGGACGCTGTAATCGGCAAAGTTGTGGATGTGGGCCCGTCCTTCTGGCTGGTCGACATAAACTCCCCCTATCCCGCGCCCCTGCACGTGAACGAGGTCCCCTGGCGGGTCGAGTTCGGCGACACCGTCCGCTACTTGGACGTGGAGGATGCCATCCTGGCCAAGGTCCTGAACGTGGACGAGACCCGGAGGGTCAGCCTGAGTATGAAGAACCACACGTCAAGGAAGCTGACGGGGGGCCAGATCGTGGAGATATCCCACGCCAAGGTCCCGAGGGTCATCGGTAAGAAGGGCAGCATGATAAGCCTCATCAAGGGCCATACCAAGTGCAGGATGTTCGTTGGTCAGAACGGAAGGATTTGGATTGATGGTGATATAGACGATATGATGCACGCCGTGGCGGCCGTCAGGATGATTGAGGAGCAGGCCCAGGTGATGGGCCTGACGGAGGCCGTGAAGGCGTTTCTCGAGGGTGTGTACGGTAGGAAGGAGTAATTTTAGGTGATAATCCATGGCAGAGAAGCCTAAGCTGATAAACTCAAAAGGAAAGAGGCTGGACGGAAGGAAGCCCGACGAGCTCCGCCCCCTGAAGATTGAGGCGGGGGTTCTGAAGCGGGCCGACGGTAGCGCCTACGTGGAGTGGGGGAAGAACAGGGTCATGGCCGCGGTCTATGGGCCCAGGGAGTGCCATCCCAGACACCTTCAGGACCCCGCCAAGGCCCTGGTGCAGTGCAGGTACAACATGGCCTCCTTCTCCGTTAGCGACAGGAAGAGGCCTGGGCCGGATCGGCGCTCAATAGAGATATCCAAGGTCATCGGAGAGGCCTTCTCCTCCGTGGTCTTTGTGGAGCAGTTCCCCCGGACCACCGTGGACGTCTTCATCGAAATCCTCCAGGCGGATGCGGGAACCAGATGCGTCGGTATCACCGGAGCCGCCGTGGCCCTGGCGGATGCCGGGATCCCCATGAGGGACCTGGTTTCGGCCTGCGCCGTGGGGAAGGTGGAGGGCGTCATGGTCCTGGACCTGGACAAGGAGGAGGACAACTTCGGGGAGGCAGACGTCCCCATGGCCATAATCCCCCGCACCGAGGAGATCGTCCTGCTGCAGATGGATGGTCACCTCACCGTGGAGGAGTTCCAGCAGGGCCTCAAGATGAACATTGACGCCTGCAAGCAGATATACCAGATACAGAAGGAGGCTCTGAAGCGTAGGTACGCGGTCAGCCTGGAGGAGATTGAGGTGGAAGACGAGGCCCTGAAGGAGGAGGCCTGAGATGGGTGAAGTGGTGCACGAGCTGATGAGGAGCCACATCCAGAAGCTGGCCGCCGCCGGCAAGCGCCTCGACGGTCGAGGCCTGGAGGACTACAGATCTCTGAGCCTGGAGAAGGGGTACGTCGAGACGGCAGAGGGCAGCGCCCGGGTAAGGTTGGGAAACACCGACGTCCTCGTCGGTGTCAAGATGGAAGTTGGACAGCCCTACCCCGATACCCCGAACTCAGGCGTCCTGATATCCAACGCTGAACTCATCCCCATGGCCAGTCCGACCTTCGAGCCAGGTCCTCCCAAGAAGGAGGCCATAGAGCTGGCCCGGGTCGTCGACCGGGGCATCCGGGAGACCAAGACGGTCGACATGGACAAGCTGTGCATCGAACCGGGGGAGAAGGTATGGCTCCTCTTCGTGGACATCCACGTCCTGGACTATGACGGAAACCTGTTCGATGCAAGCAACTACGCCGCTCTGGCAGCCCTCACCAACACCACGGTCCCGGTCTCGGCCAAGCTCGGCGAGGGCAAGGATAAGCCGTTGGATGTGCTCCACCACCCCGTCTCCGTCACGGCCTGCAAGATCGGCGAGGTGCTCTTTATCGATCCCTCCCTGGAGGAGGAACGGATCGCCGAGGCCCGTCTCACCGTCACCACGGACGAGGATGGCAACCTTCGGGCCATGCAGAAAGGTTTAAACGGCAGCTTCACCGTTGAAGAGGTGAACCGTGTCATCTCCCTGTCTCAGAAGATAGGTGCGGAGATAAGGAAGAGGATTTTGGAGACCTAGGGATGGCTAGAAGGACGAAAAAGGTGGGGGCATCTGGGTCCCTGGGGGCCCGCTACGGGGTCAAGGTGAGGAGGAGGCTGAAAGAGGTCCTCGAGGGTAAGTCCAGGTGGCACGTGTGCCCTCGCTGCAACCAGCCCTCTGTAAAGAGGGTGAGCTCCGGGGTCTGGAGGTGCCGGAGGTGCGATTTCACCTTCGCAGGGGGAGCCCACCGGCCGGTCGTTACCACCGCCGTCACCCGTCAGGTTTCCAAGGGACCATCCCTGGAGAAGGTGGAGACGCCTGAAGGCGCGGAGGAGTGAGCTTGTACAAGTGCGCCGTCTGCAAGGAACCCGTCAGGGCGAACATAAACACTGTCGGGATCCAGTGCGAGCACTGCGGCTCCAAGATCTTCTACAAGGAGAGGCCCAACGTAAAAAAGGTCATCAAGGTGCGGTAGTTGAGGAAGGCCTCAGTCAGGGTAAGCACCAGGGATGCGGTCAAGCTGGAGGCGGTCCTCAGGCCCGAGGGATCTAGGCCCCTGCCCAGGACGAAGGTATCCGTCCGATCGGTCGAGGGCGATCTCCTCTTGGAGGTGACTGCCCAGGACACCAGCGCCCTCAGGGCTGCCCTGAACTCCTACCTGAGGTGGACCTCCACCGCCCTCAAGATGATGGAGGAGGCCAAAAGATGAGAGAGATATCCCCCCAGCTACAGAACCAGATAAACCAGTTCCGGCAGCTCCAGCAGCAGCTCCAGGTGGTCACAGCCCAGCGTGTACAGCTGGAGACCCGATTGAAGGAGTTGGAGGTCACCCTCGAAGAGCTCCAGAAGGCGGACGATGAAGCCCCCATATATAAGAGCATCGGCAGTCTTCTCATCCGGGCCAAAGACAGGGAAGAGGTCCGGAAGGAGCTGGAGGACCAGAAGGAGACCCTCGCCATCAGGGTCAAGACCCTCGAGAAGCAGGAGAAGACCCTGGCGGACAGGTACGAGAGGATGCAGCAGCAGATAACTCAAGCCCTCGGCGGCACGGGGATGACCCCGGGAGCGGGGGCCGGCTAACCTCCAAAACGATTAAAAGATAGGGGCTCATTGAGAACTCCATGGCCGAGAAGGCTGCGCCTCCGCCTCAGATGTCTCAGCAGATGGTAATGATGCTGATGTTCATGATGGCGCTTTTCGTCCTTTTCATCCCCGAGGCCAGGGCCGCTCTTGGTTTTGCTGCTGGCTTCCTCCTGGAGCCCGTCATAGGTTTCGATGGTCAGTTCCCGGTCCTCACCATCATGCTCGCGGGGGCCATACCCCTGATGATCTCAATCCTCCTGCGGCACTACATGGTGGACTGGCTCGCCATGGGCAGGATGACGGAGGTGAACAGGGAGCTGGGGAAGCAGATAAGGGAGGCCATGAAAACCAGGAACATGGCCAAGATGAAGAAGCTCCAGGAGGTGAGGATGGAGGTGATGAGGGAGTTCATGCCGGTCCAGATGTCTCAGATGAAGCCGACCGGCATCACCATGCTCCTGTTCATAATGGTCTTTGCATGGCTGAGCAGTGTCATGTACGACCCCTCCATCCCCGAGCGAACCTTCGCCGTTCCCTGGGCGTTCAACGCCTCTATGGTGGCCGCCACGGTCCTCCCCCACTGGCTCCTCCTCTACTCGCTCCTCACCCTCCCTCTGAGCCTCGCCATTCCTCGCATCCTCAAGTACATCTCTTTTCGCAAGAAGCTGCAAGGAATGGGGGAGGGCTAGAGGAAGCCACCATGGCCAGGGTAGTCGCCATAGGCGGGCCGCCGGGGAGCGGGAAGACTACGGTCGCGGAGCTTCTAGCCAAGAGGAAGGGCTTCAAACTGGTCTCCGCTGGTCGCCTATTCAGGCAGATGGCCAGGGAGAGGGGGATGAGCCTTGAGGAATTTGGGACTCTCGCCGCGGAGGACCATTCCATCGACAAGACACTGGACACGACGGTCATGGAGGAGGTTAAGGAGCGCGTATCTAGGGGTGAGGACGTGGTGGTGGAGGGCCGTCTCCAGGCCCACCTCTTGAGCAGGGAGAGCGTTGGGGCGGTGAAGGTATGGCTCGAAGCTCCCTTGCGGGTTAGAGTGAAGAGGGTCTCGGGGAGGGAGGCAAAGTCAGAGGGGGTGGCCCTGAGGGAGGTGCAGGAGAGGGAGGCCCTGGAGTCCGCCAGATACCATGAGATCTACGGCATCAACCTGGGGGACATGAGCGTCTACGATGTCGTCTTGGACACGTCTGACAAGACGCCCTCGGAGGTGGTGGAGCACCTCATCCAGGAGGTCGGACTCTGAACCCTCTCGTCAAGGTGGAGGACCTTGGCCAGCCCAGGTACGGAAAGAGACCTGAGGATCGGAGCTTGGAGGAGAGGCTGGCCGCCGGCGTCATCGTCGTAGACAAGCCTCAGGGTCCCACCTCCCACCAAGTTTCCGCATGGGTAAGAGACCTGTTGGGCGTCCAGAAAGCGGCCCACGGGGGGACCCTGGACCCGAGGGTCACAGGAGTCCTTCCCGTGGCTCTGAACGACGCGGTGAGGGCCGTCGATGCCCTTCACATAGGCGAGAAGGAATATGTGGGAGTCCTCAGGTTGCATCAGGACGTGCCCGAGGAGAAGGTGAGGGAGGTCATGAGGGAGTTCGTGGGCGAGATCTACCAGATGCCTCCCGTGAGGGCAGCCGTGAAGCGGGAGCTAAGGGTGAGGCGAATTCATCGGCTGGAGGTCCTAGAACGCCTTGGAAGGGACTATCTCTTTCAGGTAACATGCGAAGCGGGCACCTACGTGAGGACGCTGTGCGTTGACATAGGTGAGGCCCTAGGGGTGGGGGGCCACATGCAAGACCTCAGAAGGACTAGGACCGGGGGGTTCCTGGAGAAGGATGCCCTTTCCCTGAACGATGTGAGGGATGCGTACCTGGACTGGAGGGAGGAGGCACGCCCGGGGCTTCACAGGGTCATCAGACCGATGGAGGAGATGCTGAAGCACCTGAGGAGGGTGGTGGTGAAGGACACGGCCGTGGACGCCATATGTCACGGGGCCAGCGTGGCGGCCCCGGGGATCGTTGAGATTGATGAGGGCATCTCCAAAGGAGACCTGGTGAGCATCCTGACCAGGAACGGAGAGGCTGTGGCCCTCGGAGACGCCCAGATGAATTCCCAGCAGATGCTTTCCGCCCGCAGCGGTGTGGCCTTGCTGCTGGAGAGGGTCTTGATGAAGCCTGGCACCTACCCCAAACTCTGGAAGTGACGTCGCCATAGATTTAATGAGCAGTTGGGCTATCTTCAAGGTGGAGTGCCCAGGGGCCGAGGTCGCCTAGTCCGGTAGGGCGCGAGCCTGGAGAGCTCGTGGCGGGCAACCGCCTCGGGAGTTCAAATCTCCCCCTCGGCGTCCTTCTATTGCCCGGTTCCCAAGTGCCTCATACGAGCTTTTAGTCTCTCGATTGGCTCCACGGGGAAAGGGTCCACGCCTCTGACGATGGCCAGGTACAGGCTGACCAAGTCCCCCAGCAGCACCATTTCGAGGTTCTGGCCAACAAACTCTCGATGGGACGGGCGAACCACCTGAACGGGGTGCCTCTCCTCGATGAGGGCCACCACCTCCCGAACCTGAGCATCGAAAACCCCCTCCCCTTCCGGCAGGAGGAATACTGGGGAGAAGCGGGAGCCCTCTGGATCCTCTACCCAGCCCACAATTTCGTTATGGCTGGCTTCAGGCAGCATGCTGCACCAGGCTAGGACCTTCGCGTTCTCATTCAGCTGGGTCTGCCATCTCTTGGCGACGCAGTTGAGGCTCGTTGGAGAGTAGACGATGGGGGTCTTGCTCCTGAGGGCCATGGCCAGTCCCTTGGCCTCGTTTTCCTCGGTGGCGACCGAGGGTGCCCATGCTGCTCTCCGACGGCTTAGGTGCTGGATTGCCCCCTCAACCTGCCGCATCAAGTCCGGGGTCGTCTCCGCCAGAACTCTGAGGAGCGGGGCCAGAAGATAGCCCAGGGCCCCCCTGGGCGGTAGGCCCTTGGGTACTGAGACGTGCGGTGTCCCGCGATGAGACGAAATCTCGTGTAACCCTCCGCCGGAACTGATGGTTAAGCATTGGTGTCCCTTCCAGAGGGCCTCCTGAAACGCTGACAGAGTCTCCCAGGTATCTCCGGAGTAGCTGATGAATATGAGAAGGTCATCTGCCGTTATGTAGGACGGCAGCCGGAAGTCCCTCACCACGTGAACCTGGCGTCCCACATGTTGGGCAATGGAGGCTCCGATGTCACCCGCGATGGCTGAGCCTCCCATGCCCACGGCAAAGATCCTCCCCTCCGCAAGGGACTCCAGGCCGATCCCTTCGGAGCGGCTCAGCCCCTCTTCCAGCTGCTCTGGAAGGGAGGAGAGGATGCCAAACATGCCCCTCGTGTCCAGACGTTTCCTCCTCTCGGAGTCGTCTAGCATGAGAGGTCGATGGCAGGCGCTTACAAAGGATTATGGGGATATGTTGACCACTTTCCTGGTAATTACAAAAACATTATTAACAAAGGCGCGGTGATGAGGCCTGATGTCAGAGGTTAGGGGGGCCTTGGAGGCCCTAGCGAGGGGGAGACCAGTTCTCGTATATGACGCTGATGGAAGAGAGGGTGAGACGGACTTGGTGGTGGCCTCTCAGTTCATCACACCCTCCATCGTCAGGACCTTCAGGAAGGATGGTGGTGGCCTGGTATGTGTGACCCTGCCTCACGATGTCGCCAAGAGAATAGGACTGCCCCTTCTGGAGGATGCCCTGCGGAGGCTGGGTGATCATTACCCCCTCCTCGGCGATCTCCTCAAAGGTTCGCCTCCCTACGATGCCAGGTCCGCCTTCAGCATCACCGTAAACCACCGGGGGACCTACACTGGGATTACGGACAGGGACAGGGCCCTGACGATATCGAGGTTGGCACAGGTGTGCGCGGAGGCCATGGAAAGCAACGGAATGAAGGCCCACAGTGCCTTCGCAAGGGAGTTCAGGTCCCCGGGTCATGTCCATCTGCTCATTGCCTCAAATCCACTGCTCGAAAGCAGGAAGGGGCACACGGAGCTGGCCACGGCCCTCACCATGATGGCTGGTCTGATCCCCACCGCCACGCTCTGTGAAATGATGGCGGACGAGGGGGGAGCCCTGCCTAAGGAGGAGGCAAAGAAATATGCAAGAGGCCGCAATCTCGTGTTCGTCGAAGGTCAGGAAATCCTCGAGGCTTGGGGCAAATGGTCAGGGTCATGGCTTCGGGAGTCTTTGATATCCTCCATCTAGGGCATCTTCATTACCTGCGGCAAGCGAAGGAGCTGGGGGACGAGCTGGTGGTGGTCGTTGCGAGGGATTCCACGGTTAGGAGGATGAAGCACGAGCCCGTGACCCCGGAGGAGATGAGGATGGAGCTGGTGGGTTCCCTGAAGCCTGTGGACAGGGCCATCTTGGGTCACGAGGGGGACATCTACAGGACGGTGGAGGACGTCCGACCCGACATCATCGCCCTCGGTTGGGATCAACCCTTCGAGCCGGAGAGGATTGAGGCGGAGTGCAGGAGGAGAGGAGTTGAAGCGAAGGTGGTCCGCCTCGAGAAGCTGGAGGGCGACCTGGACGGGACCACCAAGATCATAAACAAGGTCATCAGCCTCTGGTCCTTCCAGAAGAGAATTGAGCAGATAGAGGGCCGACAGGCGGAGGAGTGAGCGTGAGGCGCATCGGCATCGTGGACACGACCTTCGCCCGTTACGATCTCGGAGGATCTGCCGAGGCAGAGCTGAAGGGGATGGGCACCGGTTTCAGGGTCCTCCGCCGCACCGTTCCCGGGATCAAGGACCTGCCAGTGGCCTGCAGGAACATGATCGAGGAAGGGTGTGACCTCGTCATGGCCATGGGCATGCCAGGTCCTCTTGCGGTGGACAAGCAGAGTGCTCTCGTCGCGGACCTTGGCCTCCAGCAGGTACAGATCCTCACAGGCGTCCCCATACTGGGCGTCTTCGTCCACGAAGATGAGGCGAGGGATGAGAAGGAGCTGGCCTGGTTGGCGGATCGGAGGGCCCGGGAGCATGCCCGGAACGCGTACAACATGCTCCTCCGACCGGAGGTGCTTAGAAGGAACGCCGGAAGGGGTCTGAGGGAGGGATTCGAGGACGTGGGGCCCCTGAGGCCATGATGAGGTGTCGCAATGCCAAGCCTGGGAATCGTGGTTAGCGAGTTCAACGCAGATGTGACCTTCGTGATGCTGGAGAGGGCCAAGGACCATGCGGCCTTCTTGGGCATGACTGTCAAAGAGATTGTGAAGGTCCCAGGGGTCTATGACATGCCCCTGGTTCTAAAGAAGATGGTACAGCGGAAGGATATCGATGCGGTGGTGGCCCTGGGGGCCGTCATCGAGGGCGAGACGAAGCACGACGAGGTGGTCATGCAGCATGCCGCCCGAAAGATTGCGGATCTCGCAGTGGAGTACGAGAAGCCCATCGGTTTGGGAATCACAGGTCATGGCGAGACGAAGCTGCAAGCCCTTGATCGAGTGGATAAGGCCCGGGATGCTGTTGAGAGCGTCGCCAAATTACTGAAGGCTGTGGAGCAGCTGTCAGGACGACCTTCCCGCCAATAAAAGGTTATATCCCGCCGCCTAATAGGGAGGTCATTGCTTCCCCGGGAGACGGGGCTGGGTGCATGGCAGATATCCCCAAAATCGAGGAGGTTCTGAGGGAGATTGAGTCCCTGGAGGGGGTGAACGAGGCAATCCTCGTCTCCCGGTCCGGTGTGTACATCGCTGGGAAGCTACCATCTGCCGTTCATCCGGAAACCTATGCAAGCATGTTCGCGGTACTCCTGGGTGCGGCCGACACAGCTACCTCCGAACTGAGGGACAAGCTCTCCAGCGTTGTCATCAACCTGGAGAACTCCAGAGTAGTCGTCATCACGGATGGGCCGAAGGCCATCTTCGTTCTCAGGGTGTCCAGGGAAGTCAGGATCAGGCTCTTGAAGGAAGCACTGGCCCCCTACTCTACCCGCCTGCAGGAGTACCTCTAGATCTTTCTGAAGCCGCGGAGGGCCCAGTCCCCCACACACTTCGCTACGTAACCGAGGGTCCCATAGGGACTCCTGCTCGCACCCGCAGCTCTTCCGAGTCCCTTTTGCAGGGCCACGAGGATGTCCTCCTCCCCCAGCGGACCTTCCGGAACCAACGTGAGGGCCCTGCCGAGGTCAGACACGCGATGGGCGTCACTTCCCGCCGTCACCGGCAGGCCGAGTTCTTGGGCGAGGGACTCGGCCTTGTCATTGTTGCTCCTCACGGACCTGGCGTTGAGGACCTCCACGGCCTGAAATCGGGAAGTTCTGATAACCTCCTCCCGGAGGCCCGACCAGAATCGATATGGGTGGGCGGCCACGGCGAAACCTCCCTGCTCGGTTATCCTCTCCACAGTCTCCTCTGCGCTGAGGCCTGCGGGAACCTCCTCCCAGATCCCGTAAGCTAGGATGTGTCCATCCCTTGAGGACACCTCCATACCCCGGACCACGATGAGGTCGGACTCCTTCGTCATCTCCATGGCCACGGTGCTTCCCATCAGGGTGTTGTGGTCAGCAATGCAGAGGCCGTGGACGCCTCTTCTGGCCGCAGCCCTCACCATCTCCTTCACATCCGCGGAGCTATCGGGAGAGTACTCGCTGTGCAGATGAAGATCCAGCCTGAGCATTAGGTAACCTCGGAGCCGGGTCGGACTGGACGATCGACGGTGACGAATTCGTTCTCCACCACCAGCGGCATCCCATCCCCCTCCACAGAGCCGAAGAAGCGGACTTTCCCCTCAGGGTCCACCCTGATCTTGAGCGCCCTGAACTCCTCAAAGGATATCATGGGAGTTCCGGGCTGGCCAAGGACCTGGGTGCCAGGCTTCGCATTTCCGGCGAGCAGGAGGGAGACCTCTTTGCCATCCACGGCCGCCAGCAGCATGCCCTCAGACTTGACGCCTCTCAAGGTGGCGGGTTTGAGGTTGCAGAGGACCACTATGTTCTTCCCTTGAATCTCCTCCCGGCCGTACTCGTCCCGCAACCCGGCAACCAGCCTCCTCTTCTCCGTTCCCAGGTCGACGTATACCAGGTAAAGCTTGTCAGCTCGCGGATGGTCCTCGACCTTCAGCACCCTTCCGACCCTGACGTCGAGCCTCTGGGCCTCCTCCTCTAGGTCCATCGCGCTCACCTCAATCTTCTTGAAGAGAGGCCGAGGCGATTTCAGCTTCTGGCCTACAGGGAGGTCCTCGAGGGCCTCCTCCCAGGACGTTTCGTGGATGCTCCCATCGTATCCCAGCATCGTCCAGACCCTCTGGGCGGAGAAGGGAAGGAAGGGAGCTGTCAGCACGGCGAGGGCCTTCGCAAGGCGGAGGGCCAAGTGGAGGGCTGTGCCACAGGCTTCTCGATCCTCCTTCAGAAGGTCCCAGGGGGCCTTGGAGTCGAAGTACTGGTTCCCACGACGGGCAAGCTGCATGACCTCCTTGAGGGCGTCCTTGAAGTGACAGTACTCGAGGTTCTGGCCCGCCCCCTTCCATCTCTCCTCAATCTCCCTGAGCAGGGCCCGATCCTCCTTCGTAAGGTCAGCAATCGGAGGCACCTCCCTGAAGTTCTTGTACGTGAAGGTCAGCACCCTGTGGACGAAGTTGCCGTAGATTGCGACGAGCTCCGTGTTGATGCGCCTTTCGAACTCCTCGAAGGAGAACTCAGAGTCCTTGTTCTCCGGCATGGCTGCGCCGACGTAGTACCTCAGAGCATCTGGATCGAAGGCCTCCAGGAGTTCCGAAAGCCAGACCCCCACCCCTCGTCCGGAGGACATCCTCTCGCCGCCGAAGTTCATGTACTGGTTCGCTGGCACGTCGTAGGGCAGTCCAAGCTCCTCGTCATATCCCATCAGAATGGCGGGCCAGACGATCGTGTGGAACACTATGTTGTCCTTGCCAACGAAGTAGTAGTGGCGGGAATCGGGGTCCAACCACCATGACTTCCATCGATCCTTCTGGCCTTGGCGTCGAGCCCATTCCATGCTGGCAGTCAGATAGCCCATGACGGCCTCAAACCAGACGTAGATCCTCTTCGACTCGTAACCTTTCAAGGGGATCTCGATCCCCCAGTCGATGTCCCGGGTCACGGGTCGGTCCTTGAGGCCCTCCTCCAGCCACGCGAGGGTGAAGTTGAGGACATGGGGCCTCCAGTAGTTCTTCGTCCTCAGCCATCCCTTCAGAGGTTCCTGAAGGCGACTGAGCCGAAAGAAGAAGTGACTGGTTTCTCGGCGCTCCGCGGGCGTAGCACAGACCTTACAGCGAGGTTGGATGAGGTCGAAGGGATCGAGCATTCGACCGCATTGTTCACACTGGTCGCCACGGCTATTGGAGAAGTGGCAGAAGGGGCACTCCCCCTCGATGTAGCGATCGGGTCGAAACTTTTGGCATGAGGGGCACCAGGAGGCTTCCATCGCGGCTTCGTAGATATGGCCCCTCTCCTTGAGCTGGAGGAAAACCTTCTGAACGACCGCCTTATGGGCAGCTGCCGAAGTCTTCCAGTACAGGTCAAAGGATATCCCGAGGCGCTTGAAGTTCTCCGTGTGGAGGGCGTGATATCGCTCGGCCACCGTTTCGGGTGACACCCCTTCCTCGTCAGCCTTGACGGTGGTGGGAGTGCCATGCATGTCACTACCGCTTACCATGAGCACCTCATTCCCATTCATGCGGTGATATCGGGCGAAGATGTCGGCGGGTATGTAGGCCCCTGCGGCATGACCTATGTGCCTTGGCCCACTAGCATAGGGCCAGGCGACCCCGAGGAGTACCTTGGCCATTGCCTCTGAGAAGAGGGGACTATGATTTAAATGTGCAGCTGTGGGTGTTGATCGATTTCAGGTACCAAACAGAGCAGTTCCCAATTCTCAGTTCAAAGGGTTTAAATACGCATCCCTGAATCGTCATGTCGCGATCCCATCGCGGGAGTTGAGCTGCTGAATAGAGGATTTGGCTCCGGATCTTACCACGCTCCTGTGGAAGAAGGTAAGGTCTACGAGGCCACGATTGAGGATCTGGGAAGAGAGGGAGACGGTCTCGCCAGGATTGAGAACTTCGTCGTCTTCGTTCCCGGAACCAAGATCGGGGACAGGGTGAAGATAAGGATCACCCGCGTCCTGAGAAGGATGGCCTTCGGGGAAGTAGTGAAAGAGTAGCCTTTTGCTGTCCTTACCCCAGGGAAGCCTTCGTCTAGCCCTGGCTATGCGCTTCTTCCTGGCCAATGAGGAGGAGCCTGCCCATATCTGTGAGCTTGATAAGGAGCCTGCCCTGGGTACCGCGATCAATCTCCACGAGGCCCAGCTCCTCCAGTCCCTTTGATTCCCGCCCACCGCGAAGATGGTAGCTCAGGAGGGACTTCTCCACGCCTGAGACTTCACTGAGACCGTTCAGGGAGTCCGCCACACCGCCTGCTCTGTCCAAGGCCCGCAGCACCTTCACCTTGCTTGGAGAGATGACCTCGCTATAGCTGAACTTCAGGACGGGAAGCATCATGGGGCTCTCCCCCTCCACATGGAAGGCCTTCAGCCCATTCACGAAGGCGGCGCTGATGGCGGAGCATGTCATCAGCTTCCTTCCGCTAGAGACGTTTATGAAAACGTCGTCGAACTTGTGCCGCTCCTCCTTTACGATGGAACCGATGACCTCATACATCTCCCTTGCCGGGTTCTGGATCTCCTTCCTCTCCACGGGTATGTGGAGATCCCGCAGTTTGCGGGCCACCTCTGCAGCCTTGAACCTCTTGTCCGGCTCGTGTATGAGGAAGAGCTTGCTGACAGGATACTCGCGCACGCCAACGTATATTGGATCCTCCTCGTCCCCCAACGTGGCTATCTGGAGAATCTTCATGGTCCCCCTTTCTACTAGGGTTCCCCGACTATAAAAACGGTTTCAAAGATTGCAATCCTTCTCCAACTCTCCCAGCACCTAGGGTAGAAATATTCCGAACCCCATAGAGCGCCGATTCCGTTGAAGAAGCTCCTTTGGCATCTCGTCGTGGGCACGAGGGGAGGAATCAACAGGGCGAGGATGTTGGTCCTCCTAAAGGATAGGCCCTACAACGCCAACAGCCTGGCTCAGGAGTTACAGCTGGACTACAAGACGGTCAAGCATCACCTGAACGTCCTGACGAGGAATGATCTTGTGATGATCTCTGCCGAGGAGTACGGCACCCTGTACTTTCTGACCCCCACCATGCTCAGGTACTGGGATGACTTCGAGGAGATTTGGGAGAAGGTTGGGAAAAAGTAGAAGTGGAGGTTGAACGCATGGCAAAACACCACCCGGAGGCACGTCCGAAATGGTAGGGACGTTCTGGCTCGTGAACATAATCGTAGGGAGCATCAGCGTGGCCCTACTGGTCACCCTGCTGATCCTCTACGGGAGGAACTTGAGGGAGGTCAGGTCCCCGTTTGCCGTGGGACTGGTCCTGTTTGCCCTGCTCTTCCTCATAGAGAACCTGGTGGGGATATATTCGTACTTCCAGCTTTCGGCCCAGCGCTTTGGACCTGACGTGGCGCTGCCCATGCTCTACCTAAACGTGGCCGAGGCCGCTGCCTTCGGGGTGCTGGTAGCGATAAGCTGGGGATGAAACCTGTTGGACTGTCTATTCAACCGTAAAAGAGAATCCTTTATTCGTGGTTCTGAGTGGGAACGTCCCCGGCCTTGGGCTGTATAGACAGGAATTGGTGGGGGATGATATGGAAGCTAGTTACGTGAGTAGGACGGCCGATGAAGACGCCTGTCCGGAATGTGGCAGCAGCCGCCTTGTGAGAGACTACGTCAGAGGCGAGCTGGTCTGCGAGGTTTGCGGGCTCGTGGTCTCGGAGAACTACATCGACAAGGGCCCTGAGTGGACGAGGGGTGACGATGCGAGGACGCCTCAAACGAGGACCGGCATGCCTTCGAGTATCTCCACCCATGACAAGGGCCTCACGACGGAGATCTCCCCCACCCACAGGGACTCTCAGGGCAATCCCCTGCCCGGGCCAGATAGGTTGGGACTTCGCCGGCTCAGGAGGCTCCAGAAGCAGATGAGGTACTCCAGGGCCGGTGAGAAGACCTTGGCGGAGGCCCTCATGGAAATGGATCGCATGGTCTCCGTCCTGGGGCTGCCCAAGGAGTTCAAGAGGGAGGCGGCCCTGATCTACAGAAAGGCAGCCTCTCGAGGATTTGTGAGGGGGAGGACCATTCGCGGCATGGTCGCGGCCTCCATATACATAGCCTGCAGGGTGCTCATGGCTCCTAGGACTTTTGACGAGGTATCCCGCCAGCTGGAGCTAGAGAAGAGAGAGCTGGTCCTCTCCTACAAGGCAATTACAAGGGGCCTGCGTCTCGGCCTCCAGACACCCAAGGCGGAGGACTACCTCAAGAGGTTCGCGAGCATCCTCGATCTCCCCCTGGAGATACAGAAGACGGCGCTAAACCTAGTTCGAAGGGTCGAGAAGATTGATAGGTTCCACTCCAAGGCGCCCATGGGAACGGTGGCGGCGTGCATCTACCTCGCCAGTCTGATGAGTGGAACAAGGATTTCCCAGGCGAGGATTGGTCAGGTAGCCGGCGTCTCTGAGGTGACCATACGGGTTAGGTACACCAGCATCGCCTCGAAGCTAGGCTTGGACGTTGCTCCTCGGTCACAGCGTGCCTCGGTGGGCAAGCCGGCGGCTTCCCCTTAGAGGCTCCTTGGGAGGGCTCTGAGCCTATTGTCAGAGCACCGCTCCCCCCGAATCCTCTCAGGAAGGGCCCGGGCGGTTACCTCCCCCTAGATGGGTGAGAGCCTCTCGATTCCTTCGTCGTTTATGATGACCCTCCTGCCCTCGACTTTGAGCCTTCCCTCAGCGAAGAGCTTCACGACGTAAGGCAGGACCTTGTGCTCCACCCTCAGAATCCTATCGGCAAGGGCCTCGGGGCTATCCTCGGGGTATACTGGGACCGCCTTCTGGAATATGATGGGACCGCCGTCCACGCTCTCGTCCACAAAGTGAACGCTGCAGCCGCTGACCTTCACTCCCCATTCCACGGCGTCCTTCTGGGCATGGGTTCCGGGGAAAGATGGAAGCAGGGAAGGGTGGATGTTGATGATTCGATTCCGGAATTGGTCGATGAAGTGGGTGGTGACGATGCGCATGAATCCCGCGAACACTATGAGGTCCACTTCCTTCTCCTTCAGGGCCTTCGAAACCTCTTCCTCATACTCCCTCCTGCTCTTGCCCCGGTGATCGATGTATGCCCAAGGTATTCCATGCTTCTTCGCCCTCTCAATGACCGGGGCGTCCTTGTTGTTGCAGATCATGATGGCGATGTTGACGTCAAGCTCCCCCCTCTCGACCGCGTCGACGATGGACTGAAAGTCGGTGCCCCTCCCCGAGGCCAATACCCCGACGTTGATCCTCTTCATCCCCCACCCTCTCAGTGCTTGAATATCCGCACTCCAGTGAACACCATGGCTAGGCCGTGCTCGTCGGCAGCCTGAATGACCTCCTGGTCCCTGATGGAACCGCCTGGCTGGACTATGGCCCTCACCCCCACCTTGGCGGCTTCGTCGATACCATCCCGAAAGGGAAAAAAGGCCTCACTGGCGAGGACGCTCCCCCTGGCCTCCGTTCCCGCTTTCATCCCGGCCAGGATGACGGAGTCTACCCTACTCATCTGCCCGCTTCCGATGCCCACCGTCCTCTCGTCCTTAGCTAGGACAATTGCATTGGACTTGACGTGTCCCAGGACCTTGCATGCGAAGAGCATGGCGCTTACCTGTTCTTTCGTCGGAGGTACCCTGCTCACCACCTTGAGGCTTTCAGGTCTGAGTTGCACACGTTCCCTGGTCTGAACCAACAGGCCTCCTCGGATGCCGAGGGCCTGAGTGCAGCCCTCCCACGCCAACCCTCGGCCCGTCCGGAGGACCCTCAGCTTCTTCTTCCCCTTGAAGATCTCCAGGGCCCCCCCCTCATAGTCGGGCGCGATGACGGCCTCTATGAAATGCTTCTTCATCGCCATGGCTGTGTCCTCGTCCACCTTTCGGTTGAAGCCCACGACACAACCGTAGGCGGATTTGGGATCCGTTGCCCGAGCAAGCTGATAGGCTTCCGACATATGGTCGGAGCTGGCGACTCCCGAGGCATTGGTGTGCTTGATGATGGCGGCCGTCGGCCGGTCGAACTTCATGACCAGCTCCATGGCGGCGTCCAGGTCCAAGATGTTGTTGAAGGAGAGTCCTCTGCCGAAGATTTCCTCTGAGGTAGCCACGGAGGCGCCCTCGTAGCGGGGATCCCTATAGAAGGCCGCTGCCTGGTAGGGGTTCTCTCCATATCTCAGCCTTCCCGCCTCCGAGTACGCGAGGCGGAGTTCCGGTGGAAAGCCCTTGCCTCCCAGGGCGTGGTAGAGGTGGTTGTAGATGGAGGCTTCGTAGCGGCTCGTAACGGCGAAGGCCTCCACGGCCAAACTCCTTCTGGTCTCCTCCGATACCTCCCCCTCCAAGGACCTGACCTCTCGGATGAAGTCCGGATACTGAGAAGGGCTGGTCAGAACACTGACACGTGACCAGTTCTTGGCTGCAGCCCTGATGAGGGTCACGCCGCCAACGTCTACCTTCTCCTGCGCTTCGGCGATGGAGGCATTGGCCTTCACGGCCTCCTCGAAGGGATAGAGGTTGACGACGACGACGTCGATGGGCGCCGCTTCCAGTTCTTCCAGCTCCCTCATGTCCTCTGATGAGTCCTTCCTGGCAAGGATGCCAGCCAGTATCTTCGGATGTAGGGTCTTGACCCTTCCCGCGAGAAGCTCACCCCACCCAGTAAGATTCCTCACATCCTCCACAGTGACGCCCTTGGACGTCAGGTGCTTGGCCGTTCCCTGGCTTGCCATCAGCCGGTAACCCCAGCCACGTAGCTCCTTAGAAAGTTCTTCGAGCCCCTCCTTGTTGAAGGCGCTAAGCAGTGCCCAACGGGAGGAGACCATGACTATTACCACCTTACTATGGTGGACACTTAATTAAGGTTTTTGAGCCTATATTGAGGGCCTAGGAAGCAGCCCCCCTCCTTCTAGGACATCCCTTACCCGTTTCTCTGAACCCACAGGCATGAGGTGTATGCCGGCCAGACCCTTCATTCCACGCAGCGCCTCGAGGGTCTCCAGGCAGATCCTTATGCCCTCCTCCTCGGGATTGCTTGCCCCTTCCATTCTCTCCAGCAGTTCCCGGGGTAGATAGATTCCGGGAACTTTCTTCCTCAGAAAACGAGCCATCTTTTGCGACGTCAGAGGGACCACGCCCCCCAAGAGGCTGACCCGTTCATCCAGCCCTCTCGACCTCACTATATTGAGGAACTCTTCGAAGCCCTCCAAGTCATATACGGCTTGGGTTTGGATGAAGTCTGCTCCCGCCTCCACCCTCCTCTCCAAGATGTCGGCACCGATAGCGTAGCTTCCCCCGAAGGGATTGCACGTGGCCCCTATGAAGAGCCTCGGGGCCTTCTGGACCTTCTCACCGCCCAGGAGCACCCCCTGATCCCTGAGCCGCCGGTACATTCCGATCTGTACCTCAGGGGTGATGTCCTCCACCACCACGGCGTCCCTCTCCCCACCATGGCGGGGATCGTCCCCCCGCAAACAGAGGACGTTTCGGACGCCGTGGGCCGAGGCCCCAAGGACATCGGATTGGAGGCCTATGCGGTTCCTGTCTCTCGTCACCATCTGCATCACGGGCTCCAGTCCCTCTCTCAGAAGGAGGATGGAGGCCGCCAGGCTCGACATCTTCACGAAGGCCCTGATGTTATCTGTCACATTGTAGGCGTCAGCGCAGTCTCTCACTAGGTTGGCGACTTCCAGGAGCCCATGAGGAGAAGCCGAGGGTGGAGGGTTCACCTCGACGGTCACAGCAAAGTTGCCTGCGGCCAGCACCTTCTCCAGCTTCGTACCAGCCCGAAGTCGGCCAGGGCCTCTCCCCATGAACGCTGAAGAGGGGCCGGCCGTGTAATAACATTTTTCTATCAGCACGTGACGGGCATCCACAATGCTAGTCTGGGTCGCCCTCCTCGTCGACACTTTCCAAGCAAAGCCTTAAATAAACGTGCTCTGTAAAAATATTGGGTGTCGAATGGGCAACCTCCCCCCTCCTTGAAAACCCCACCCATCCGACACCTATTTTTCTAACATTCCCTCGGGATCACAACAAGGCTTAACAGCCCCGAGTCTCTCCAGGGACTAGATGGCAGAGATCATTGATGGAAAGGTCATTGCTGCCAAGATAAGGGCTGAGGTCAGGAGTGAAGTCGCTACCCTGGCCAAGGAAGGCGTGAGCCTCGGTCTGGCGGCGGTCTTGGTGGGGGAGGACCCGGCTTCAAGGATATATGTGGAGACCAAGAGAAAGGCCTGCATCGAGGCTGGGATCCACTCGAAGGTGGTGAAGCTGCCTGCCACCGTCTCCCAGGACGAGCTTTTGAGGGACATCGACGCCCTCAACGAAGACCAGAGCTTCCATGGAATTCTCATCCAGCGCCCGCTGCCCCCGCACATCTCCGAGGACAAGATCTTGGAGGCGGTGGACCCCGAGAAGGACGTCGACGGCTTCCATCCACGCAATCTGGGAAGGCTACTGGCAGGGTCCCCGACCTTCGTGCCGGCAACGCCCCTGGGCATCCAGGAGTTGCTGCTGCGTTCGGGTCACTCTCCCGAGGGAAGGGACGTGGTCATAGTGGGCCGGAGCAGCATTGTGGGTCGCCCGCTGGCCGCCCTCCTCATGCAGAAGGTCTCGGGCTCCAACGCGACCGTCACCGTGTGCCACTCAGGGACGAAGCATCTGAAGGCCCATACAGCGAGGGCAGAGATCCTGGTGGTAGCAGCTGGCAGCCCCCATCTCATCAAGGCAGACATGGTCAGGGCAGGGGCGGTGGTCATCGATGTTGGCATAAACAGGGTCAAGGACCCTCAGAGGCCAAGGGGTTACAGGCTCGTCGGTGATGTGGCCTTCGACGAGGTCTCCGAGGTGGCGGGGGCCATCACGCCTGTGCCGGGGGGCGTGGGTCCCATGACGGTGGCCATGCTGCTGAGGAACACCGTGGCAGCTGGAAGGCTTCAAGCCTCCTAAAGGTTTTAACCCGCATTCGGTTAGAGGAGACGTGGTTCTGTGAAGGTGCTGGCTATTGGCGGGGGTGGAAGGGAGCACGCCATCGTGGAGGCGTTGAAGAGGAGCGATGCCCGGGTCTTCTCAGTCATGAAGAACAAGAACCCGGGGATCGCTAGGGCCTCGGAGAAGTTTCTTCTCAGTGACGAGACCAGGGTCGAGAAGGTGGTGTCTTGGGCGACGGAGGTGGGTTCAGACTTGGCAGTCATAGGTCCAGAAGCGCCTCTGGGATACGGCCTCGTGGACCTGCTGGAGGAAAGGGGCATACCCACCGTCGGTCCTACAAAGCAGGCGTCCCAGCTGGAGCTATCCAAGGAGTTCGCCAGGAACCTCATGAGGGATCATGGAATCCCGGGTCTGGTCGACTACGTGGCTTTCGAAGATCTTTCGGAAGCCAGGAGCTTCCTGAAGGAAGCGGACTATGAGCTGGTAGTGAAGCCCATCGGTCTCACCGGCGGGAAAGGGGTCAAGGTGATGGGGGATCACCTCCGCAACAAGGAGGAGGCCCTGGACTACGTGAGGGAGGTCTTGGAGAAGAGAATCGGCGGGCAATCCAGGGTCGTCATCGAGAGGAAAGAGGAGGGCGAGGAATTTTCCCTCCAGGCTTTCACAGACGGAACGCACCTGGCCCCCATGCCCGTCGTTCAAGACTACAAGCGCGCCTATGAAGGGGACGAGGGCCCCAACACCGGCGGGATGGGATCAATCTCCGCGTCCGACGGACTCCTCCCATTCCTCCCCAAGAGGGACTACGATGAAGCAGTGACCATCATGAGGCGTACCATCGAGGCCATGAGTCAGGAAGGGTCGCCCTACAAGGGCGTCCTCTACGGGGGTTTCACGCTGACCCGGGAGGGCCCTAAGGTCCTCGAGTTCAACGCCCGTTTCGGGGACCCGGAAGGCATGAACGTCCTCCCTATCTTGGATGAAGACTTCCTGGAAGTCTGCTGGTCCATCGTCGACGGCAAGCTGGGGGGTGAGGTACGCTTTCAACCCAAGGCGACGGTATGCAAGTACGTGGTGCCAAAGGGTTACGGGACAGATCCCATGGCGGGGCAGGAGGTCCAGGTGGACCAGGAGGCCATCCGTCGCGAAGGAGCTGTCATCTACTACGCCTCCGTGGACGAGCGAGATGGGAGGATTCTTACGACCACCTCAAGGGCCATCGCCGTCGTGGGGATTGCAGACCAGCTGGCCTCTGCGGAAGCTCTGGCAGAGAGAGGCCTTGCCCATATCCGGGGACGGGTCTACATGCGTCACGACATCGGGAAGTCCTGGCTGGTGGAGAAGAAGGTTGAACGAATGAAAGCGATAAGGGGTGGATGACATGACCCTTCTGGACGAGACGAGATCCAAGGAGTTGAGAGAGATCCTCGATGACATCGAGGCGGAGATGGAGGAAAAGGACACCGTTAGGGAGCTGGCCCTGAAGTCCAGTCGCGCCATAGCGAGGCTTTCCGTCAGTGCTGTGGGAGGGCTACATCGAGGCGACGAGGTCAGAGGCCTTCTGGAGGAGGCCAGGGATGAAGCCCTGAAGCTCAGGAGTCTCTTGAAGGACCACCCCGATGTATACTACTCCGGTTTCGTGGAGAACGCCCACCAGGACATCACGGAGGCGGCCGTCGCCCACAGCCTGATGAAGGGTTACTCCCTTCCCCGACCCCGAGACCTAGCGGTCACGAGCAGGGCCTATGTGTTGGGGCTTGGAGACGTCATCGGCGAGCTCCGGAGATATGCCCTTGAGAAGCTGAGAGAGGGGGAGGTGACGGGGGCCATGGAGTCCCTGGAGGCCATGGAGACCATATACCAGGGGCTGATGAGGTTCGATTATCCCACGGCGGTGATGGCCATAAAGAGGAAGCAGGACATCGCCAGGGGCCTCCTCGAGAAAACGCGGGGGGAGGTGGCCGTCGCCCTTCGAAGCATCGAACTGGAGAAGAGGTTGGACGAACTTAGGAAGATCTAGCTACTTCTTCGCCGCCCTTCGCTGGCGAATGGCAGCCCCCACGAAAAGGGCTCCGACGAAGGCGGCAACCGCTCCCAGGACTATGTAGAGAGGGTTAATGGGCTCCCCCTCCTTCACGAAGGTCCTCTGAAGGAGTACCTCCCCCAGGGCCGGATCTATGACCCCATCCCCGTTGAGGTCCACTCTCAGCTCCAATGTGTGAGTTCCCACACCCAGGCCGACGGGCAGGTACTCAAGGGTGACCACCCTGGACTCTCCGGGCCCAAGGCTGTCGATCTTGGTATCGGCCACTCTCTTCCCATCCAGGTATAGGAGGACGGGCAGGTCCCTTACGAGCAGCGACCCCTTGTTCTCCACCTTCGCCGTAACCAGAACAGGTACAAGCACATCTATCCTCTTGCTAGAGGACCCAGAGGCCCAGCTGGCGTCCTTGGTGGAGTTCGCCTCCACGACCACCTCCACCGCTTGCTCCGCCTGAGGCATAGTCACGTTGAAGCTGAAGGTTCTGTTCGATGAGCTCCTCTCCAGGGGGGACTCCTCCAGGGGAGAGGCCCCTGTGAGGTCCGATCCCTTGAGGTACACCTTGATTTTGAAGAGGCCGTCCTCCTCTGCCGGCCCTCCCGCTACGGTAACGTTGAGGGCCACGGCCTTGCCCGTTCCAGCTGCATCGGGGCCGGATATGAATATGGCAACGGGGCCCTGAGATTGGCTAATGGCCGGAAGCATGGCCAGCAACAGAATGAGGGGGATGACCAGGGTGACCCTCAACGGCGCCGCCTCCTCCGCCTGTACCTCATGATGAGAAGGATGGCCACAATGGCGGCAGCCGCAGCCATGGTCCCGTACAGGTATAGGGGGAACTCCGGAGGGCCGAGCCTGAGGTTCTTACCCTCAAGGCTCACATCACCTTCCGGTAAGGCCAGAGATGGGAAGGAGAGCTGGACCTCCAGCAGCGATTCAATATCGCGCTGTTGCTGCGAGTATGCCACCAGGATGGCCTTGGTGGTGCTGACGCGGCCCACGGGTTCCAGCCTGAGAGTGACCTGTCCAGTACTATCGGCCGAGAGCCGAATGTCCTCCACCTTCTCCTGATAGGTCTGACCCTGATACTCTAGCCTCGCCCTCCATCCCTGGGTGGCCAGGGTCTGTGGATTGACCAGTATGAGGGTATAGGTATCATCGCCATTGCCCCTGTTGGTCAAGTCCACCCGATACTCGAGCGCCTCCGGTGACATGGCGGGTGGCTGAACCGCTAGCCTGAGGGCAATGTCCCTCACCTGAAGTACATCTATTTCGACCACGGCCAGGTCCCTCACGGTGGCGTTGGAGGTGGAGGTGACCTCGATGAAGATCGGGTCGTGCTGCACCTTTGCGGTCTCTGGGGCCGTGATGCTGACGGTGACGTCAGCTAGACCGCCCTGGCCGAAGGGGAGGGTCACCACCCGGGGCTCAAAGTCGAAGATCCATTCCAGGGGGCTCCCCGCGAACCGGAAGCTATCCTCCACGTTCCCTGTGTTCCTCACCCTCACGGAGTAGACCAGGGTTCCACCGGGAGCGACGCTCCCTCTCTGCGAGGCGTCCCACTCAACCTCCACGGTGGCCACTCTGAGCCTGGCAAGCTGCAGGTTGAGGACCGTGCTCTCCCCCAGGCTCAGCAGGGTGGAAGTTGCATAGTCCACTGTCACCCCCCTCTCTAACCTCTGGGCCCTGGCCTGAACGCTGTACTGGCCGGCGGGCAGGTAGGCCTCGAACCTACCAGACTCGTCGGTGGTGAAGTTCGCAACCGCCTCCCGGGCGAAACCCATGGTGGCCTTTCCCTTGCTTCCGTCCTCCAGCGAAATCACACCCGAGACTCTGTAGCCGGCCACCAATCGAAGGCTTACCTCGTTTCCTGCGTAGGGGACTACCTCCAGTCGCGTGAGGTTGACGGACTTTCCCGTCTCTCGGAAGACGTAGACGTTGTAGACCCCCGGGGCAAGGGAGACTTCGAAGGGACCGATGGCTTCCGTGGCGGCGTTCATAGCGGTCACATTCGCCGCTTCGAAGGTTACGCGGGCTGAAACGGGCTGTCCTGATAGCAGGACTACGCCCGACAGGGTGGCGTTGTCCAAGGTCCGAGACACGCGCAGCACAAGCTGCTTCGTCTCCCCAGTCGAGAGGGCGAAGGGTTGGCTTACGGAGTACCTCACATAGCGAGGAGGCCCATCGACCTCGTCTACGCCTCGCCAATCGAGGCTGACGATGTAGTTCCCGGACGTGAGGGCCGCCACATAGCTCCCCGAGGGGTCCGTAGAGAGGTTCAGCCATGCTCCGTCGTCCCGGAGGAAGCTCAGGGGTATGCTTCTCGTGACAATTCTCTCGGCCACCCTTACCGTACCCGTCAGAGTGGCCGCCTCTACCAGCGTTGAATTGAGGTCCAGAGGCGAAGATATGTTGGTGAGCGTGAGAAGCGTGTACCTCCTCCCTTGGACGTCGGAAGTGGCGTACATGGTGTACCACCCGGGCCGTAGGTAGGTGGAGAAGGACCCCTTGACGCTAACGGAAACTTCCTCAGGGCCCGTGAACTGCAGCTCTCCCTCGAAGGGACCGGGTGCGACGGCCAGCTGTCCTTCCACCTTCACCCTCTTCACGACCTCCATCTGGAAGGCCTTCGGCACCTTCCCAAGGGGAACCCGCAGCTCCTTCTCCTCCAGATTCTGCAATCTCACGGCCTCGTTACCCCCAACTATGGCGTCCACGACCACTCGGTACAGTCCAGGGAGGACCTCCGCCGAGAAGGAGCCCTCCTCGTCGGCCGTCGTCGCAACCAGGCTGGCACCCTGTCCGACGGGCTCGAAGAGAACCGACACCCCCTGAAGGTCCAGCCCTTCTGACGTTGCGAGGCTGCCCCCAACCCGGATGGGTTCTGGTCGCATCTCAATCAAGGCCCGATTGCTGAGTTCGATGGGGTTGAGGGGACCCAGTTGCAGGGGGAGGAAGCCCCTCTCGTTGACGACGAGGGTGTAGTTCAGGTCCCGGAACAGTGGAACCTCGTACCTCCCCTCCTGCCCCGTGAGGACAGACAGCCTTCTGCCGTCGGAGTCGACGAGATCGATGCGCACCCCTTCAAGCTCCTCTCCGAAGTCCCATGTCCCGTTTTCGTTAAGATCGTAGAAGAGCCGCCCTACCACCGGCACCCCGGCGGCCAGGGGCAGGTTGAGGGTTGTCGATCCTGCCAGGGTAATCGAGGAGACGTACAGCCCTTCCCGATCGTAGGCCCAGACTCTGTAGGAGCCAGCTGGAAGGTAGACAAGGAAGGATCCCTCCGCGTCGGAGCTAGCGGTGAACGGAGTTCCCTGGAACTCGAAGGTGACCGGTACCCCCGCGACCCCGGCGCCGTCTTGTTTGGTGACCCTCCCCTGGACTCTGAGGGCGGCTTCGAGGTTGACGTCCCACTTCCGTACCTCTCCTCCCTCCACCGAAAGGGTTCCCAGGAAGCTGTAGCCCCTGCCACCCTGGAAGTGAAGGGAGTAGGCGTAGTATGTACCCTCGGGGATGGTTGTACTAAAGTCCCCGGAGGCGTTGGTGGTCACCGTGACGGCCGTACCCATCCCTTTGCTGTGAAGGGTGATGGTGATGAAGGGGGTCGGCCGGAAGGATAGGAAAGATCTGCCGCTGATTTCTGCCATGGGCCTGACCACCATGTCCCTCGTGGTCGTGCTGTTAGCGGCGATGATCAGCTTCTCGCGGAACGAACCTCTCTCTCCGAGGGTCGCATCCAGGGTGTAATTCCCTGCGAAGAGGTCCTCGAAGAGGTATTCCCCTTCCTCATTCACTGTCACCGTCTTCTGGAGGCCCGTGGCCTCCTCCACGAGCTGGACGAGACCACCGTCTGCCGGCGTCCCGAACTCGTCCACCACGAGGCCTGAGAGCTTACTCACTGATACGGGGATGTCCAGGATTCTGATCTGTCCGAGGCGCAAGGAGGTGGTGGTCTCCGCCACCACTGAGCCTTCCCTCGACACGGTGATACGGTAGCTTCCGGGAAGGAGGTCCACGGTTTCGTAGCCACCACCGCTTTCCGTCAGGACCAGCGTGGAGGTGCCGGTCCCCACATGTTGGATGTTGACCTGCAGCCCCGCAGGCCCCTCCTCGCCTTCGCCCTTAGTAGAACTCGCGTCGAGGTCTAGATAGGCGCTTCCCGTCAGGCTGGAGCCCTTCACCTCAAAGGACAGGTCCACGATGTAGTCAGGGCGACCGTTGCCGTCCAGGTCCGTGGGAAGCCGCGCTGCCTGTTCCTCAGTAATGTTGATGGTTCTCTCCCCCAGGATGTCACTCCCTATCCGGCTTCGGCTGTCGAGGCTCCCCACGGAGGCCACCACGCGAACCGAGCCGAAGGGAGCGATGGCCTCATAGTGGCCGTTCGCGTCCGTCGTGACCACGTCATGGACGATCCGCAGCTCGTCCTGGACGGTAATCATGACCCCCGCCAGGGGTTTACCATCCTCCGTGGTGACCTTCCCCCGGAGGATGGCCCCGTCGTAGTACTTCAGGATGACGATGCCCTGCAAGAGGCTGGCGATAGGCGTGACGTCCACGGTCCCCTCTGCCTCTCCCCTCTGGATGCGTTCCTGGATCTCCAGGGCATCGAAAAGGTTGATGGCCGTCCAGTCCTCCGTCCTGTTGGCGACCTCCTCCGGCGGGTAGGGATTGAAGTAGGCCGTCCTGTAGACCATCTTGAAGTGTTTCAATAAGAAGCCCTGAAGGGGGATCTCTCCCTGCAACGCTCCCGATAGACCAGGCAGACCTTCGTTCTCGATGCCCACATCGCTTCCCCTCAGGCCGAAGAATATCCTGTACAGCATGCTGTCGTAGAACATCTGCTGGTATTCGATGAGGACGTTCCGGATGCGAGCAGTGGGGGGCACCTTGTCCATATCGAACTGGCCCTGGTCCGTGTCCGCCAGGAGCCGATAGAAGTCCGTGGGAATGACCCTTCCCCCGGGCAGCTCCGTCACCCTGTGATCCGTAAGCTTGACGGGGGCATACAGGATCCCGGTGTTGGTCCCAGAGAAGGGCACAAGGCGAGAGTCCACGGCAAAGTACAGGACGGAGTTTCCCGTCGCAGTCCTCAGGTCCCTGTACAGGTCTGCCTGGCCGTCCACGTCCAGGGCCTCCGTCAGGACGGCCTTGAGGAAGATTATCATCGCGTTTATTCCCGAGATGCGGACGTCCCACTCCCCGAATCGCTCAGGGTCTGCCCTGATTAGGGGGATGTAGACGGCCGGTCGGCCAAGGACATCATGCACCAGCCCCGCGTCGATCCCCCTCGCCTCGAGGGCATCTCTCACCGCCTCCCCCAGTTCGCCTCTCTTCCACAACTCCCCTTGGATAAGCCGTATGTTCAGAACGGCGATCGCCTCGTTCTCGTCCTGGGCTGTGAGGAAATGGCCTGCAAACTCATACCCATTCTGGAAGTTGTCCGCCACCGTCGGATGCCTACCCTCTTGGATGGCCTCGAACCCATAGTCCCACCAGCTGAGGAACGCCGGTCGATTCCAGTAGGGATGCACGCTGGAATCCTGTTGGCTCAGCCATTCCCACGCCTTGGGAAAGTACCTGGTCTTCAGGGGCAGGTTGTAGCCGAAGGCGCCAAAGTAGAAGAGGCTCCCCTCCTCATAGGTGGGAGGCCTCAGGGGCTCTGGAATGCTCCTGTAAATCTCCAGGTCGAGCGCCTGCTTCTTCTCGAAGGGTACGGCGGCGTCCACCGCCGTCCAGGTATTGGGGAGTATGAGGAAGAAGGCTATGAAGAGGGCCCCGGCGACGTGCCTCACTTTGACCCCCTTCCTCAGGGCGGTCAACTTGCTGCCGCCCGTGGAGGCGATGGCCTTTCTCACCTGCTCGAAGCCCAGCTTCTCCACGATGAAGACGGTGACCCACGCCGAGGTGATGGCAAAGGCTGGAGAGGCATTGAATATGAAACGGACGGCCGACATGGCCATGAAGATGGCCGCGGCGATCCAAGCCAGGGCGAAGAGGTAGCCCGGCCTCGGCCTCCGAGCGTACTGGATGGCCATCCCTCCGATGCCAACGATGGAGAGGAACGAGGTCACCCAGCCGAAGGAGAGCATCGCCTGGCTGAAGGTGGGTGGTTGAGCCTCAGCGATGGTCTCATACACCTTGTCCCTCACGAAGTAGCCCATACCAGTGGATATGGTCTCGGCCACCGTAGGGCTGTAGATAGAGGCGATGGCTAGGCCGCCGCTGAAGCCGAGGACGATGGGGGGGATTACCAGCATCCAGGGCAGTCGATAGAAGAATGCGAACAGGATGCCCAGGCCGGCGGCAGCGAGGAAGAGCAGCAGCGGAATGTCGAACCAAGTCCTTACGAAGCCGGTGGAGATGTAGTAGGGGGCGGCCAAGAGGTGGGCTGTACCCATGGCGACAGTGAAGCAGAGGATGATGCCCAAGGGATCCTGATTCCTGACCTTGTAGACCAGCAGCTGGACGAGGAAGTAAGCGATGAGAACCACGGGGGCGTAGGCCCAACCCTGCCAGGTGAGGGCGACCACGGCTATGGAGGTCCCCGACATGATGGAGAGGAGGATGGGCCTCTTGTTCTCCACGATGAGGGTCTTCAGCCCCCCGTAGACGGCCCTCGGCCTGAACCAGCTCTCCACCCATTTCTTCTCCTTGAGTTCGCTTAGGGCTCTCAGGAAGAAGTAGAAGGCGGTGACGACGAAGAAGAGGACCAGGGCATCGTGGTCTCCATTGCTGAGGGGGGTCCTCTGGATATGCGCGGGAAGGATGGCCAGGAAGAAGGCAGCTACCATTCCCGTCCTCCGGCCGAATATGTCCCTGGCGAGGAAGTAGGTGGGGAAGATGGTCAGGGCTCCCCAGAAAGCGGTGGAGAAAAGGAAGGTCTGCCAGACTCCTAGCTGGGTGGAACCCTGGAGGGCGCCCACTAGAATGCCCGTCAAGGCCACGCTCCAGGCGTAAATGGGGGGCCTGGGGTTGTTCATGCCGATGGGGAAGTTGAGCATGGGGTCCGAGACGAGGTGCTTGCCAGTCTTGACGATGTGTTCTATGATCCAGCCGTAGTAGTAGGCATCGGACCCGCCCGAGAGGAGGAAGTCCTTGAGGGCCAGGTCATAGACGAAGTAGGATCTGACAAAGAGGGCGAGGGCGAATACGCCGGCTAGGATGATGATGAGGTTCAGTCGCTTCCCTTCGGACTTCCCTAGTTCCAAGAGCCCACCCGAGTGGGTTACTGTCAGGAGGCTCCTGTTTATCTAATTTTGCAGCAGGGCGAGGGAGCTTGGGTCAGCGGCGAAGGGTTTAAGTCTGCAGGGGGGGCTATGTCGCGAGATGAAGCGGGAGCTCATGGAGATCCTCTGCTGTCCCGTCTGCAAGGGGGATCTTGAACTCAAGGTGCTCGTGGAAGAGGAGGAGATTCTGGAGGGGGAACTGATTTGCCATCAGTGCGACCATGCCTACGAGATAAAGGAGGGCATACCGAACCTTCTGCCTCCGGACCTCAAATGAACCTGGACTGAGCCCTCACGACCTCCTTGCTGTCGGCAGCCTCCCTGTACAGGCTCAGGGGCTCAGCGTTGAGCTGCAGGAATGTGGGACCCCACTTGAACTTCGAGAGTAGCTCCGCGGCATGATCTTCATGTCCGAAAATGTAGAGGGCCGCGGCCAGGGCCTCGACGCTGGAGAGCAGCAGCGGCTTCCCGTAGTTGACGGGGTTCGCAGCGACCAGGAAGGGGAGGGCTCTCTCCCGGCGCCCAATTACCCTGGGGAAGCTCTCAGACTTCCATGAGGTGTCGAGGACGCAGAGGCCCTTCCTCATCGCCGCGGCCTCGTCCCTTCTTGAGAGAGCTACCTCCGCCGTGGGATTAAGGACTACAGAACCCCTTGGGAGGGTCTGAACCCGCTTTACCAAGCGAAGCATCCCATGACGGGCGAGCTTCTTAGAAGTGCACCTCTTAGGGTCGCACTGCTCGGCGTGATAGGCCAGGAGTTCAATCACGGTCTCTTCCCCCGGGACCACAAGGAATAAGACATACGCAGTTCATAGCTTAAGGGCCACCGTGATGACAGTACCGACGCTGACCTTGATGAGTGATGGGCGATCTGAGTGGCCTTAAGCATCCAGACCATCTCAAGGCCTAGAGAAGTCTCGCACCAAAGTACTTCTGGAAAAAAGAAAAAAAGGGGAGATGGGCGGATTTAACCGCCCAATCTACTGCAGTTTCCCGGTGTTCAGTATCCCGTTGTCGTCTACGATATCGTATGACGAACCCGATGGGTAGGTGGAGACGCTCAGCAGCACTGAGTCCCCTGCCTGTATCGTTGTTGCCGTTGCATCTGCCTGCACGTACTGGGCGCCCCCGCTCAGAGAGCTTAGGGCTGTCTTCGACATTGCGACGGTTCCGTTCGCGTAGTATACGACTAGGTAGACGGTTGCTGGGGTCTTACCTGTCGGAACCTTCGAGAAGGTTAGCTTCCAGTTGGTTCCGTCGGGTGTCTTCGATACCGAGACTCCCATTGCTTCAGGCGTGCCTCCGGGACCAGTGACCAGCCCTGATACCATCACGTACAGGACTGCCGCCAGGACGACAGTGATGGCCACCATGAGGATGGTAGCAATCACTGGCGACACCGCGGTCCGATCCCTTCGGATCGCCCCAATTGTTCTCAAGTTCTGTCCTCCTGTAGGTTTCCCTACAGCCTCGAGCTTCCCGTTAAAGACCAGATAAACCCTTCCTCACGATTCTCAGCAGTGGTATTCGCTTACCCGGTGAAGATGATGGAATCATCACACACCAGGTGGAGGATGTTCCCGATCTCCTCCGTGGCGTACTCTTCCATGGAGAGAATGATGGTGTAGGCGTTCCTGGACCTCAGATGGTTGATGAGGATGTGGAGGAACTCCGACAGTATCTTGTGGCTGTTGTGGATGGCCAGGGAGTTGATCGAATCCAGGATGACCACGCAATCCGTCCCCTTGAGCTTCCGGAGGAGGAATTCAACCTTGAGCATCAGGTTCTCGAGCATGGTGGGGCTCTCCACGCACACAGCCCTATCATGCTTCTCGCCGATGCCCATCATCATGCTGGCGACGCAGTCGACGAAGTAGGTTTTCTCCAGATCCACGTCCAGCCCCTCCAGGGCATTGATGATGGACTTGGAGGGTATGGTGGCGGTGACGTAGATGGAGTGAAGCCCTTTCCTGGGGGCAAATATATCCACTAGGGATCTGACGGCGTCGAAGTAGTGCTCGGCCCCCACCTGCAGGGCTATGGCCGAGGCAGCAGGCATCTCCAGCAGCTTTCCTATGCTGTCCATCGCCACTGCCACTCAACCACCTCCCTTTAGAAGGGGCGCCATGAGGACGCCGCAGGAGGTAAGATCCAGGATGTACTTGGCTCTGGAGTGGGTAGTGCCTCTCATCTTCACTACCTGTAGGGTTCTGAGCAGGTCCCCCCTTCTCTCCTGGTTTCCCAGCATGACCACGCCGTCCACCACTGCCTCCTCCACGCCATACGGGGAATAGAGGGTCGATCCTGCGGGGACCTCTGAGACGAGGATAGCTGTGCAGTCCTCCTTGGCCAAGGCATGGCTCAACTCCTTTATGAAGTCCCGGATCCTGTCCTCAGTGGAGAGCCTGGCGCAGATGGAGGTTATGGAGTCTACGACGAGTCTCTTAGCCTCCTTCTTCTTGACGGCGTCAATGATAGCCTTCAGAAGGGCCTTGGCCTCTTTGGGTTCGATTTCCGACCCTTCCACGCCAGCAGCCTTGTAGAGTTCGTGGAGGCCGAGGAATTCCACCTTCCCCTCCTTCAGCAGGGCGGGATCGAAGAACTCGTAGGGAATCATGTTCCCCATGAGCTTCTCAGGAGTCTCCGTCGCGGCAATGAAGAGGCCAACCTCTCCATCCTGGGCCCCATGGAGTATGAACTCGAGGCTGAGGGAGGTCTTTCCCGTGCCGCATGTCCCCGTCACCAGGGTCGTATTTCCCCGCGGGATGCCCCCGTCCAAAATGCTGTCTAGGCCGTCTATGCCCGTTAGGCACCTCTCCCTCTCAGAAGCCTCCACGGCCTTAGACACGAGTCTACTATGCTGGAGGGCCGCTTATCATGCTTTTCTCTTCGTTATCAATGAGGATTTCGAACGTCTCCCAGCGCCCTCCTTCCGGACTATTGCACCTGCGAAGCCGCGCTTCCCCGGGAACAAAGCTTTATCGTCGCCCGACTCATGGAAGCCCATATGCTGGAGAGGCCAGTGCTGCAGGTGGCCCTGGACTTCATGCACCTCAAGAGGGCTCTTCAAGCCGCCAAAGAGGCGGTTGAGGGCGGGGCCGATTGGCTCGAGGCAGGCACGCCCCTCATCAAGAGCGAGGGGATTGAGGCGGTCAGGGCGTTGAAGCGCGCTTTTCCCGATAGGGTCATCGTGGCCGACCTCAAGACCATGGACACCGGGGCCTTCGAGGTGGAGATCGCCGCCAAGGCTGGGGCCGAAGTGATCTCTGTGATGGTGGTTACGGACGATGCCACAGTCCTGGAAGCTGTGAAGGCGGCCAGGAGGTATGGCGCCAAGATAATGGGGGACCTTATGGCGGTCCGAGACAAGGCAAAGAGGGCCAAGGAGGTGGAGGCCCTGGGGGTGGACTACCTCTGCCATCACGTGAGCATCGACGAGCAGATGATTGCCAGGACTCCCATGGCGGAGCTGAAGGCCCTCGCCAAGGCGGTGAGCATACCCATCGCAGTGGCCGGTGGCCTGAACTCGGAGACGGTGGCTCAGGCCCTGGATGCCGGGGCCAGCATCATAATCGTCGGTGGCGCCATCATAAAGGAGCCTGCTGTCACCCAGGCGACGGCCACCATCCGGAAGGCCATTGAGGAGAAGAAGGCCATCAGTACGAAGCTCTACAAGAAGTACGGGCAGGAGGAGCTGTACGAGGCCTTCATGAAGGTCTCGACGCCCAACATCGCTGATGCGATGCAGAAGAGAGGACCCATGGAGGGTATCATACCTCGGATAAACCGGGGCACGAAGATGGTGGGAAGGGCTCTCACGGTGAAGACCGCCGACGGGGACTGGGCGAAGCCCGTCGAAGCCATAGACAAGGCTACCAAGGGCACGGTCATCGTTGTAGACGCCGGAGGCGGCAAGACGGCGGTCTGGGGCGAGCTCGCATCATGGAGCTGCAAGGTGAAGGGCGTCGCTGGCATCGTCATCGACGGAGCTGCGAGGGACATCGATACGATATTGGACATCGATTTCCCTGTCTTCGCCCGCTGGCTGGTGCCCCACGCTGGTGAGCCCAAGGGCCACGGTGAGATCGGCCCAGAGATCGTCTGTGGAGGCCAGCGAGTTCGCACCGGAGACTGGATTGTCGGGGATGAGACGGGCGTGACCGTCATTCCCCAGGAGATGGCCGTGGAGATGGCCAACCGGGCCCTGGACGTCCTCGAGAGGGAGAACAGGATACGGGAGGAGATCAAGAGGGGTGGGACCCTCTCCAGCGTCCTTGAGCTGGAGAAGTGGGAGAAGGTGGGCTAGAACCGACTCAGAACCCCAAATAATACTGTCACCACGAGGAGTGCGCCGTTGGCGCCAAACAAGGCGATGTACACTCGTCGATCCCACCGTAGAACCTTTGAACCGTCGAGGGGAGGGAGGGGGAGCATGTTGAAGACACCTAGGAGGAGGTTCACGAAGGCAACGAATCCCACGAGCCGAAGGACCGTCATCCCCGTTGAGATAGGAGCATTGATGCCGAAAACGAGGAGTAAGAACCATAGAGCCAGAACAGGACCGCCGAGAATCAGATTCACGAGAGGTCCGGCCGCGCTGACCTTGCCGTACTGTCTCAGTGTCAACTGCCCCTCGATGCGAACAGCTCCTGGCGCAGCGAAAAGGAAGCCGAAGAGGGAGGTAATGAGGGCGAGGACGAGCCCGTACATCCATGCTCGGAATTCGGCCCAGCAACCATAACGCTGGGCTGTGACCTTGTGTCCTAGCTCGTGGAGGAGAAAGCCCGTGGGGACTGCAATGGCGGCTAGAAGTAGGTTTCCGATGAAGAACGTCGGGAAGCTTGTTACACCCTGGAGGCCTTGGGTGAAGGCAATGCTGAAGGCAATTATGAGGACCGCTAGAGCCAGCAAGATATGTCGGAGTTCCGTGCTGCTGAACCTAATCCCTCTCCGGACTGGAGGATAGCCGTACCAGCTCATCGGGCCATCTAGAGTCCGGGCGTATTTTTAGTTTGGCCCACTGAAGAGAGCGTTCTGCTTACGGTCTGCTGAAGGAAACGAGTAGGCACATGCTAGAAAAAGGGCGGGTATTTACCATAGCGCGCACCTTAGAGGAAAAGGTTTAAATCGAGGTCCTCCTTCATTGGAGGAACTGCGTTCCCCTAATATAGGACGAGAAAGTAGGGAGGCTGCCATGGGGGCTGAAGCAGGAATCTGGGGGTTGGAGGGAGATTCACCAGCTTACCCATGCTATATTTGAGGGAGGAGTGGGATGGCTAGGATCGTCCTCACTGCTGATTACAGCCTTATGACCAACTTCAGAGAACTCCCTCTAGCCACCTTCTTCAGCTGCATCCCCACGGACTTCTGGCAATCCAGGTTCGCCTTCAGGATCCTCGCTCCCAAACCACCCCACATGAACGGCCTCGCCCGCTATGCCCCCTACGGTCTGCGGAAGCTGGAGGCGGCCTTATTGAACTCCTTCCGGAGGGAGGACTTAGTGGTCGCTCATCCCGAGCACGTCAATCAGTTCATTGGGCCTGAGACAGAGGTCGTAGGGGTCCACACCATGGACCCTCTGGGCCTGGGCCCCGTCAGCATGAGCTTCACCAACGGAGGTGTCATGACCCCCTACACCAAGGCCTGTTTCGAGGATCTGGTGCTAAACCTACCCAACGGCCAAAGAAAGTTCAAGCTCGTGGTGGGCGGCGCAGGTGTATGGCACTTTGATTACCGGCCAGAAGAGAAGGAGAGGCTGGGTGTAGACCACCTCGTCGCCGGGGAGATAGACCACCTGGCAGGGGAGATCTTCCAGGACATCATCGACGGGACCGCTCCGGAGAAGATACCTGAGCCTCTGAACCCCCCTCGCCTGGAGGAGATACCCCCCATCACCGCTCCCAGCATGCACGGAATGATCGAGGTCATGAGGGGCTGCGGCCGGGGATGCCAGTTCTGCGAGGTCACCCTGCGCCGGCTGAGGTATTTTTCGACCGAATACATCCAGCAGGAGGCGTCCATCAACGCCAAGGCAGGCCTCTCCAACGCCTGGCTGCACTCGGACGACATCTTCCTCTACAAGGTGGAGAACTACAAGACAATGATGCCCAACAGCGATGCCATCAAGGAGGTGTTTCAAGGAGCTATGGACGTGCGGGGCATCGTCTCCGGCAACCCTACCCACGGGACCCTGGCATCCGTGGCTGCAGACCCCCAGCTCATTGCAGACCTTACAGAAATCCTCAGAGGACGTCCCGACCACTGGGTGGGCATCCAATCCGGTCTGGAGACGGGGAGCATCTCCCTGGTGGAGAAGATAATGCCCAGGAAGCTTCTCCCATTCAAGCCATCGGAATGGCCCGAAGTGGTTCTGGAGTCCATCAAGATCCTCAACGACAACTACTGGTTCCCAGCTCTCACGGCTATCATCGGCCTTCCGGGGGAGACGTCAGAGGACGCCTACGACACCTGCGTCCTCCTGGACCAAATGGAAAATCTCCCCCAGTCCCACTTCATTGTAGCCCCCCTCTCCTTCGTCCCCATCGGGGTACTCCGGGGCGAGGAGTTCTACAGGGTCGACGAGATGATCGACGAGGCCAGGTTCAACGTCGTATATCGCTGCTGGAAGCACATCCTGAAGGAGATCGATGAGAGCCTTTGGGGGCTCTCGAAGCTCCCCCTTCCGGTGAAGAGTGCCATCAATGGCCTGGGCAGGCTGGGTGGACGCTACGTCCTGGGCATCCTGGAACGCTTCGGAGAGAAGAAGGGCTTCAAGGTCTGGCCTTCCCTTGCTTAGGTTCGAGGCCCAGGGTCCTCACAAGCTTCTGATGCTGCTGCGTCGTTATCCAGTCCACCTTCAGGTACTCCCTCAGGAAGTCCTCCTCTAGCCCGAGCCTCCGGGCCTCGTCCACTGTCACGCGATAGGCCTCAATCTCGGAGGGCCTCTCGTGGTATGAGTACCTCTCGTCGAAGATGTTAATTCCCAGGGAGAGCTGCCGCAGGTGGACCACTTCATGGACCAGATCTAGGTACAGGAGGGTTTCATCTGCCCGTTGTAGGTAATCATGGGAGACAACGAGGCAGCCTCTCTCGTCGTCCACCCACATGTATCCTCTGAAGGAAGCAACCTCGACCTCGATATGAGACAGGAACCGTGTCAGCCTCTCAGCACCGCCGAAGAGCTCGATAAGACCCACCGACGCCTCGAGCCCCTGGGCTACTTCATTGAAGGGATATCTCCCCAACGGCAAATCCCTCTGGACTCGAAAGCTCCTCACCGTGGCATCTAGGCCTCCGTTCCTTAATCTCTTTGCGAGTATGAGTTTTATTTCAAGCTCCCTCAGCGGACGCGGTTCTTTCGATGCATTTTGCGGTGAGAAAACGCAGACTACCTGCAGTGAGAAATTCAACACGGTCTTGCGCCGATATCACTCTCCGTGGGACGTTTTACGAACCTCTTCCCCTACGAAGCCGCCAGGGCTGGTCAGTCGGAGTTCCTGGAGGATGCCAGGAGGTGCGTTGCTGACGGATTTATCCTCCTGGCCCAGGCCCCCACGGGATTAGGGAAAACGGCGGTGGCCTTGAGTTCTACCTTGGAGGGTGCCAGAGAGCAGGACAGGAAGGTCCTCTTCACCACCTCTCGCCGCAGCCAGCACCGAATGGCCGTTGAGACCATCCGCCTGATACGCGACAGGGCGCCAGTAACCGCCGTTGACATCATTGCCGCCGAGGCCATGTGCCCCACCCATCACATGCATGAGGGCAGCAGCAGAACCAAGGTCAGGGCTGTTGCGAAGGCCCTCCTTCAGCGAGTCTACCACGTGCAGGAGGGGATCCAGATGGCCCGCAGGTTCAACGTGTGCTCACATGAGGCGGCCCTGGAAGCCGCCAAGAAGGCGGATGCCCTAGTCTGTGACTACAACTACCTGTTCAGCTCTCAGTGGAGAATAGTGCTTCGGCGCCTTAACGTCGGCCTCGATGAACTGATTGTGGTCGTTGACGAGGCCCACAACCTGCCTAGTCGGAGTAGGGAGGCCCTTTCGGCCCATCTCACGGCCGAGGGCCTCGGACTCGTGGCCAGAGATCTGGGCCCGACTAAACTTGCGAGGGAGGTAACCACTGTGGCCCGACTCTTGAGGTCTGAGGCCAGATTCATCGGAGGTGACTCTCGAGTTACCAAAGAGTTCTTGGACAGCTTTCTGTCGCGGTCCTTCCGGCGTCGCAGGACGCGTTCTCCCTCTGAGAGGCTGTTTACCGTTCTGCGAAGGTCTCTGAACAGGATCGGTCCATCAAGAAGGCATCTGGTGGAACAGGCCCTTAGGTTTCTATCCAAGTGGGGGGAAGAGGATTACCTGCGGGTCCTATCCGGTCGCGGAGGGGGCAGCCTTTCCCTTTTCGCCCTTGATCCTAGACCAGCCACGGCACCCGTCTTCCGAGAGGTTCATGCTGCCATTCTCATGAGCGGCACTCTCCACCCGGGGGAGATGTACATCGACGTCCTAGGAGTTCCAAGGGAGAGGTGCCTGGTTAGGTCCTACGTCCCTGATTTCCCCCCGGAGAACCGCCTCCTCCTCGTGTCCAGAGATCTGTCCAGCTCCTACCGGGAACGCCCTGAAAGCTACGAGGCCTATGCGAGGGAGATCAGCCGGATATGCGCCTCCATTCCCGGCAACGTGGCGGCATTCTTTACCTCCTACGAGATGTCTCGTGGCGTGGATGAAGCCCTGCGGGGTCTGCCCCTTTCCAAGCACATCCTCCGGGAGAGAAGAGGACAGTCCAAGGCGGAGAAAGAGGACCTGTTGAGGGTACTCGCAAGGGCTCAGGATAGCCGTGGCTGCCTCGTAATGGCGGTGCAGGGTGGTTCCCTTTCCGAGGGTATCGACTACCCAGGGAAGCTACTTCAGGGCGTAATCGTCGCTGGCCTTGGATTGAGCCCTCCGAAACTGGAGTCGGAGGCCCTCCGAGCCACCTACTCCAAGCTCTTCGGGCGCAGGAAGGGCTACGAGTACGCCTACCTGTATCCCGCCATAAACAGGATGGTGCAGTGTGCGGGTCGTTGCATCAGGAGCGCTGAGGACGTGGCCGCCGTCGCCCTCCTGGACCGTCGCCTGCTTCGCCCCTTCTACAGGTCCCGTTTCCCGAAGAGCTTCGAACCGGTACCCGAGGACGACATCCCCGGAAGGGTGAGAAGGTTTTTCTACGCACGTCAGCATCGGACCAGCAGTGCTGATCAAGAGGGGAGCCGAGGCCGTCCTATCGCGGACCGAGTTCATGGGCAGGCCCGCGGTGGAGAAGCTGAGGGTCACCAAGGGCTACCGCCACGCTGACCTCGACCAGGAGCTGAAGAGCTCGAGGATTAGGACGGAGGCCCGCCTCTTTCGGGAAGCCCGGCTACTGGGGGTTCCCGTGCCCATCCTCTACGACGTGGACCTGCAGGAAGGCAGGCTCGTCATGGAGTTTGTGGAGGGCCCCACGGCCAAGGAGGTCCTTGATGCAGGAGATGAGAAGGTGGTGGAGCTCTGCCACAAGATGGGCCTACTGGCGGGCAAGCTGCATTCTGGGGACATCGTTCATGGGGACCTCACGACGTCCAACATGATCCTGCGGGGGGACCGCCTGTACCTGCTGGATTTCGGGCTGGGGGAGAGAGGTGGCGATATAGAAGCGAAAGGCGTTGATCTGCACCTCTTGCGAGAGGCCTTCTTCAGTGCCCACTCGGAGAAGGCGAAGCTTTTCAAGGAGGTGCTCCGCGGCTATAGAGAGGCCTACGGGGATGCCGAAGCCATCATAGCCAAGGCCAAGGAGATCGAGAAGCGGGGGCGATATCTACGAGGTTCGTGACATCCAATGACGCTAAGTTCAGGGAGGTGTCAAGCATCCTGAAGGAAGAGGGCGTCCGTGCGGAGCAGCTCAAAGTCGCCTATCCGGAGCTTCAGGCTGACACCCTCCGGGAGGTCATCACCAACGCGCTGGAATGGCTTTCGCCGAGGTTTGGAGATGACCTTCTGGTGGATGACTCCGGCCTCTTCATCCCCGCTCTCCATGGCTTCCCGGGAGTCTACTCCTCCTACGTCTATCACACCATAGGATGCCGAGGCATTCTTAGGCTCCTCCAAGGAGTGGAGGAAAGGCAGGCCACCTTCGAAGCGTGCTTCGGTCTCCGGCACGGAGGCAAGGACGAGGTCTTCGAAGGTCGCTGTTCTGGCTCGATAGCCGAAGTGGAGAGAGGGGATCGCGGATTCGGCTTCGATCCCATATTCATTCCCGAGGGCCATACGAGGACCTTCGCTGAGATGAGCCTGGAGGAGAAGAATGCTCTATCCCACCGTGGCCGAGCAGTTGGGCAGCTTGTGCGTTACCTAACGGGAGGATGAGGGATGCCTGAGGGAGCAGAGGGGTCGCGTATCCTTGTGACGGGTGGTGCCGGGTACATCGGTGGTCACCTCTGCGAGGCTCTGCTGAGTCAGGGCTACAGGGTCAGAGCCTTGGACAATCTCTCCTCAGGGCGTCGAGAATTCCTTTCCTCATGCCTCGATCACAGAGGCTTCGAACTGGTTACCGAAGACCTTCTGAAGGATCCTCTAGACAGAACCCTCGAAGGCTGTGAGGCCGTTTTTCATCTGGCGGCCAATCAGGACATACGAAGGGCCTTGAGGGACACCCGGGTGGATATTGAGCAGAACATAGAGGCTACCTACCTTCTGCTCGAGGCCATGAGGCGTGCAGACATCCCTTCAATGCTCTTCACGTCCACCTCAACGGTCTGCGGGGATGCCACGGTGGTCCCCACGCCTGAAGACTACTCTCCCATGGAGCCCATCTCCGTGTACGGGGCCTCAAAGCTGGCATGCGAGGCCCTAATCTCCTCCTACTGCCACACCTTTGGGTTAAGGGCCACCATCTTCCGTTTTGCCAACGTGGTCGGCGGCCGGTCCACCCATGGAGTGGTTGTTGACTTTGTGCAGAAGCTGAGACGCAATCCTCGTGAGCTGGAGATCCTTGGGAGGGATCCGGGGACGAAGAAGTCGTACTGCTATGTGGATGACTGCATTTCAGGTCTGCTAGCGGGATGGTCGGCAGCCCCCGGTTCCTACGAGGTCTTCAACATCGGAAGCGAGGACCAGATCACCGTCAGGGAAGTCGCGAACATCGTGTGCTCGGCCCTGGACCTGAGGGGCGTCCGTTATAGATGGACGGGGGGCGTGGACGATGGGCGCGGATGGAAGGGGGACGTTAGGAACATGTGGCTGGACATCACCCGATTGAAGGCGACGGGTTGGCAGCCCCAGTACCGGAGCGTTGACGCTGTTCAGCTTGCCGTGAGGGACCTCACGAGGTCCACGCGGTAGACGGAGGCTGACCGGACAAGAGAGGATGATCGAATGGCCCTCTGGCGTTGCCCCAATTGCGGAAGGGAGTTCGCCCGCAGTGGACAGAGCCATTCCTGCGTCAAGTACTCTGTAGAGGACCATTTCAGAGGAAAGCCCGCCGAGCTGAAGAAGATGTTTGACCTACTCGTCAGAGAACTCGAGCTGAGCGGCCCCGTCGACTCGATGCGGTGAAGTCGGCCATCAACATAGGCGGGAAGCGCCACTATGCGATGATTTACGTGGAAGAGGACGGTCTGAAGGTCGAGTTCGTGTTAAGCAGGGAACTCAGAGAGATGAGGGTCCTCCGATCTCAGCGTCTCTCACAGACGAGGTACAGTCACTCCCTGAAGTTGACTAAGGAGAGCGACATTAACGCCCAGTTTATGGCGTGGATGAGGGAGGCGCGATCTCGGGGTAGCGGTCTGCCGGCATAATGCAGATTGCCCTAGATTGGAGGACACCCCCGTGACGAATGGTTTTATGCGCATTGCGTTATGAGGCAAAGAGACGGGGCTGTAGGGTAGCTTGGTTGATCCTTCGGGCTTTGGGAGCCCGCGACTCCGGTTCAAATCCGGGCAGCCCCACTGGCCAGATATGCGTCTCTGAGCTTCTCTTCGCGCACAGTAGTATAAGAAGATACTGTCGCCATGGTAACTGACGTCATACGTCCCATGTTGGGGAAAATAGATCTTTTCCCCCCTATATTTTGAACTCTTCGTTCTCGGACCCTATTTAGGGCCGGGGCCAAGACATCTCCTATTCCTCTTCTGCGACTTCGGCTTGCTCATCGAGGCGCTCTTCCTCGGGGGTCTCGGAGACTTCCTGGTCCTGGAGCACAGGCTCACAGCCTCCTTTTGGTCGCCGCCGACGATGAATGACCCATATCGTAGTGGCTGCTGCCAGGCCGCTTCCCAGCCAGACGTAGAGAGGGAAGCCGAGAAGGACTGTGGCTCAAGACTAGCGGAATGCCCACGCGGTGACGTAGGCGAAGTAGTAGGCGACGGCGAGGCTAACAGTCGCGATGACGACAGCCAGGAGGCCGGCGAGAAGGTACAGTTGGATAACCCCTTGAACACCCAACCAGGTCACCAGCAAGTAGACGGCTAACATCAAAACAATTCCCGAGACGAGGGCCCCGAAGATCCTAGGCCAGCTTAGACTCTCGGAGGAAGTGTCGATTCCCAGGTGGCGGGAGTCGTCCAACCTTGATGCCCACTGGAGGAACCCAGGGTCAGGTGCCTTACGTCCCGCTGCTGGACCTATCATAGCCTATCGCCCCCACGAATTGGCCTCCGCGGCCTTAAGAATTCCGGTTTCGTCGTCAGGAGGAGGCAGTTCCAGAAACCGCCAAGCCTCTTCCCTCGAGGCAAATGACAATGGCCTGGTGCAGCCTTATAAAGGATGCAAGACTCAATGGCTCGGTTGGAGAATCTACATCAGACGAGGAGAGAGCGATGAATGACGAGACAGCATTGGTGGTTACCGCCGCGCCGAACCCCGACGAGATGGAGGCCATGCAGGCGTACCTCAAAGGCGTACTTCCATTGCTCATGGATGCCAGCGGCAGATTGGTCAAGCGGCTGAAGATCGAGGGCGCCATCAGCGGGGCCCAGGATTACGGAATGGTACCCGTGATGGACTTTGAATCGAAAGACAAAATCACTTCGATGTTTGAGTCCGACGAATACAAGGCACTAGTTCCGCTTCGAGACCGAGGCTTCACCAAGATGAACATCTCGGTCGCTCGCAGAATGTGAGGAAGACGCGATGGCGTACGACGAAACGCTTGCCAATCGGATTCGCTCCCTAATGGCGGGAACGCCGGGATTCAGTGAGAAGAAGATGTTCGGAGGGCTCGGGTTCCTGGTTAATGGCCATCTGGCGGCAAGTGCATACAGGGGTGGGGATCTGATGATCCGGTGCGGGAAGGAGGACTGGGAGGCCTTCTTGGCGGAGGATGGCGCCCGTCCGATGACCCGCGGGCGCGAGCCGGTAACCGGATGGGTCCTCATCGCCGCGAGCGCGGTGGCGGACGACGACGCCCTGCGCTTTTGGGTGGAGCGGGGCCGGGACTACGCGGCGGCTCAACCTCCTAAGTAACTTCTGCGAGCCCACCGAACTCGTGATTGAGATGAGTCGACTTCTCCCGGAAGCCCCAAGCGATGAGGCCCGCGGCTGTAGAGGCTGTCGGAGGGGTTATATGTAAGTAGGTGCTTATATTAGTGGTGACTTACGAAGACACCTTCGAGGCCCTGTCCGACCGGACCCGGTTGACCCTTCTCCAGCAGCTCAGAAGGGGTCCCCGAACCGTGGCTGAGCTTGCATCCACGGTGCCCGTGAGCCAACCAGCGGTCTCTCAACACCTTCGAAGGTTGAGGGAGGCTCGTCTGGTGGAATGTCGGGTCGATGGACCCCGCCGCATCTACAGTCTTCGCTCCGAAGCGCTTTCCGAGCTCCGGGCCTTTGTGGAGGAGCTCTGGGATGACGTGCTCGCAGCGTACGCTAAGTCGCCTATTGACTTGTCAAAGGAGGAGCAAGAGTGACCATTTCGCCTGTAAGGAGAGCAGTGACCGTTCCGTGGACGCCGGAGGAGGCATTCCGCCGGTTCACAGAGAAAATGAATGACTGGTGGCCCCTGGCTAGCCATGCCGTCGACCCTGATGGAAGCGAGACGTGCATCTTCGAGGGTCGTATCGGGGGACGCATCTATGAGCGTCGTACGGATGGGACCGAGGCAGACTGGGGCAGTGTAACCGCATGGGAGCCCCCAACCCGCGTCGCCTTCACTTGGCATCCAGGACGGGACCCTTCCACAGCACAGGAGGTGGAGGTCGTCTTCACACAGACCCGAAACGGCTCGCTGGTTGAGCTGAGCCATCGCGGCTGGGAGAAGTACGGGACTGGGGCTGAGAAGGCGAGGGAGGAGTACGACTCAGGTTGGGAGTACGTGCTCTCCTCGTATGAGGGAAAGTAAGGTGTCGACGCCAGAAACCTGGTTCAAATGCGGGGATCCCATTCGCCGCCGAATCGGAACTCGATTCGGTTTCAATATGGACGAGCCTGGGTCCCCCTAATCTCTGTACCCAGGAAGCTCTCTCAGTTGACCGAAGAGAACTTTCCTCTCTTCCCGGTCCCTCAGCTGCTCGCCCTCCGTCTTGGCCAACTCGATGTACCTCCGGCACTCGTTCATCCGCCCGGCGACGCTGTAGGCTCTAGCCATTCCTTCGTAGGCGGATGCGAGGTGGAAGCCCCCGACATCGTTCTCCTCGATGATCTCCAGACACCTCCTCGCGTGGTGGAGCGATGACTGGGGTCTGTTGAGGGCAGCGTACGCACGGGAAATCTGCCAATCACCGATGGCCAGGTTTAGGGGTTCACCCACTTCCCCCCAGTGGAATCTAGAGGCATGGGCAGCGTGGAGCATCCTCTCATCCTCCGCCTTGGTCCGATCATCCTTCTCCAAGAGTTCCCAGACGTGGTTGAAGAGGCTAACCGCCAGCTCGCGATGTAGTTCCGGCTCTGCAATGCTTCCTCTCCCTGGCACGTCCAAATCCCTCAGTACTGCATTACGACCGCACGCGATGTATATGAAACCGAGGCAAGAATCACATGCAGAGTTTGGAGTCACAGTCGACTCGTAAGACTAGAGGACGCCATCAAAGGTATTCGCAGCACCGAATGGCTTCAGGGGCCCTCGGGAGGAGGTGGAGGAGGGACCTTGGGCCTCCGACGCACGACCAACAGAACCACTACAGCGACGACGACGACGGCGAGAACACCGCCAATGGCCGCCCAGTATAGCGGGGGCAGCCCGAATATGAGTTCGGCCGTCGCGTACCTGTAGGAGGCGAGTTCCATCGTGGCGGTAACGGAGCCCTCTGAGTCGAGGATCTCCATCTTTGCGTAGTTCCCGATTTGGGGCGCATAGTAGAGAAGAAGCCCGGTTTCGTTCTCGATCTCTTGCTCTATGACTAGGGCCTCGAAGCTACCCGCCTCGACCGACACGTCCTCCGTTCGTAGGACCTCGAAGGTTGTGTTGCTGGTTCCGGCAATGGGTTCTATGTCCGGGAATAGGGAGTCCTGCTGCTCGAGTTGGAGGCTCGCGGAGGAAGTTGTGGTCACACTGCCTCTCTTGCCTACGTCTAGTGGAAAGCCCCAGGTGCCCTCAATCTCGCTCGTGGTCAGGGTGAAGGAGCCACTGATGCCTATCGTAACCGTCGTCCCGACGGTTGTGCGGAAAGAACCGCTGAAACTGCCGTCAAGCTTCAGGGTGGTGAACGTCAGCAGATCCTTGGCCTGGTGTCCCGTCACGGTGAACTCGACATCTACGGTGTCGTTGAAGATGTGCGCATCTACCTCCACCGACTCATTCACAACCTGTCGCGCATCGTTCCCCACTGTCATCTCCTCGAGGGCGGTCACCACGAAGGTAACGTTGACGAAGATGGCGACATCCCCAAGGTCCAGCTCAGGGTCCAGGGCCGTGAAACTGATGGTGTAGGACCACGTGTCGCCTATGGTGTACTGAGGCGCCTCGCTTGCGGCGGCCGAAGGGACGGCCAAAACTGTTGCCACCAGCAACAGCACAACGGATCCGACGAAACATCTCACCCTCAAATCATCCCATCCAGAGTGGTGAACGGGGCACGATGGTTATTAATGTTTCCCAAGTGAAGGCGGTGGTACCGCAGTGAGGGCTGCAGAGGGAGCTGTGCTTGAGAAGCCTGGCGTGTGAGTTCCGGAGCCTTAAATAGCCCGAAATTCTTGGATGAAGAATGGACCACACCATAGTCCATTTCGAGATACCCGCGGATGACGTCGACCTACTAACGAGCTTCTACGGGAGACTTTTCAGTTGGAAGATCCAGGGGACCGATGTCGGCGTGCCACCCGAGCTCGACTACAGATTGGTGGAGACCGTGCCTGCGGATGAGAAGGGCATGCCTGTTAGAAACGGGGTCAACGGCGCAATCTACAAGAGACAGGACCCTGGGATGAGGTTCACCTACTACATCCAGGTGGAATCTGTAGACGAGCATATGAAGAAGATAGAGGAGCTGGGAGGAAGGCTCCTGGGTGAGAAGACCGAGGTGCCCAACGTAGGCTGGGTGGCCTTCGGCCAAGACCCGGAGGGCAATCCTTTCGCCATCTTCGAAGCAATGCCAATGGAGTAGGTTCAACCCTTCGTGACCGAATGCATTGACTCCACAGGCACACCGCCTACGAGTCCAATTTCACATCCACGTCTTGACGGCACTCTCACTCCGGGTAGTTATTAGGAAGAGATAGCAAGTCGGCACGGCCGTAAAGTGAGTTTGTCCGTCTTACTGGCCAATCACCTTGAAGGCCTTCTCCATGGTTTCTAGGATCCTCCATCGCTCCTGGAGATGCCGCTCGAGGACCGAGACGTCTTCCTCTTTCAGATGCTTGAAACGTCCCTGGAGATCCAGATACTCCCTGAGAGGTGTGAACCTGGGTCTCCGGCTAATCTTGACCTTCCCCTCGACCACTTCGTATAGGGGCCATATGCCTGTCTCCACGCCCAGCTTGGCTAGCTCGACGGTCTGATCGGAGTCGGCTCGCCATCCCGTAGGGCAGGGGGCGAAGATATGGAGGTAACGGAAGCCTCTCATGTCCCTGGCCTTCTGCAGCTTCCCCAGCAAGTCGTTAGGGAAGCCGATGGATGCCGTGGCCACGTAGGGGACGCCATGGGCCGCCACGATCTGCGGTACGTCCTTCTTGAACTCCGGCTTGCCGTGCTGAACCTCCCCAACGGGTGTAGTCGTGGTCCAGGCGCCGAAGGGTGTGGATCCACTGCGCTGGATTCCTGTGTTCATGTAGGCCTCGTTGTCATAGCAGAGGTATAGGATGTCCTCGTTCCGTTCTGCAGCTCCCGATAGGGCCTGAATTCCGATGTCTGCGGTGCCACCGTCACCCGCGAAGGCCACCACGGTGGTGTCTGGGTGCCCGCGACGACGCAAGGCCCGGCTGATGGCGGCGGCGCACACCGCAGAATTCTCGAAGAGGACGTGGTGGTACGGCACGCGAAAGGCATTGTAGGGATAGGCGGAGGAGAACACGAGCATACAGTTCGCCGGAAGGTAAACGACGGTATTGGGCCCCATTACCTTCATCACCACGCGGGCCAGCATCGCTGCACCGCACCCAGGGCAAGCCGTATGTCCGCCGACAAAGAAGTCCTCGTCCGTGAGCGTCCTCAAGGTCACACGTTCAGTCATCTACTCCACCCCCTTCGTCCCAATCCAGACCATGTCCGTCTTCGGCTTTCCCTTCTTGGCCACCTTCAGAAGTCGCTTGAACATCGCCTTGATGTCCGCCATGGTTACGTCCCGACCTCCTAGCCCCGCCAGGAAGTTGTGCACCGGAATGTCCACCTCGCCGTAGAGGGCATGCCGGGTCTCGATCCAGGCGGGTCCGCCAGAGCCGAAGGAGAGGGCCTTATCGTACACGCCAAGGGCTGCTACGGTTCCAGCCGCCTTCCGCATCTCCTCACGTGGGAAGGGCCGGAAGAACCGCAGTTTCACGAGGCCAACCTTGTGGCCATTGGCTCGCATCCTGTCCACTACCTCCCGGGCGGTGGAGGTGACGGTGCCCATGGTGACCAGAGCCACCTCCGCATCCTCCAGCCGGTATGCCTCTATCGCGCCGTGGTGGTCCCGTCCAAAGGTTTCGGCGAAAGTGTCGTTGACCTTCTTGATGACGCCGCGGGCCGCGTTCATGGTGGTCTCCGTCTGGTATCGAACCTCCTGGATGTACTCCGGTGGCGAGAATGGCCCCACCACCATGGGGTCATCGGGGGAGAGCTGAGCATGTTTCGGTTCGTACGGTGGCAGGAACGCATCTACGGCCTTCTGTCCTGGAGCTTCAACGGGCTCGATCGTGTGGGACAGGACGAAAGCATCCAGGTTCACCATGACCGGGTGGAGGACTCTGGGATCCTCGGCTATGCGGTAGGCCTGAAGGACCATGTCCAGCACCTCCTGGTTGTCCTCCACAAATACCTGAAGCCAGCCGGCGTCTCTTTGGGGCATCACATCGTTGTACTCGCACCAGATGCCAATGGGAGCTGCCACTGTTCGGTTGACCACGGCCATGACTACTGGAAGGTGCATAGCCCCGGCAACGAAGAGTACCTCGTGCATCAGCGCGAGGCCCTGGGAAGAGGTCGCGGTGAAGGTTCGGACGCCAGTGGCCTCGGCGGAGACGCAGGCGCTCATGGCGCTGTGCTCGCTCTCCACCGCCATGAAGTCAGCGTCCAGCACACCATCAGCGATGAACTCCGAGAGGTGCTCGATGATCATGGTCTGTGGAGTGATGGGATAGGCGGCGACGAAAGCGGGCTTGCAGAGGCGGGCACCATAGGCGGCCGCGTAGTTTCCCGTCATCATTCGGTGGACGGGACCTGGGGCCTTTTCCAATGCTTTCATGCCACCACCTCCTCTTCGGATCGCATAAGGATGGCGCCCGTGGGGCAGACCTGAGCGCACACTCCGCAACCCTTGCAGTGGTAGTATTCGATGGAAAGCTCTTCGCCCTTGAGGATGGCTCCGTCGGGACAGTAGAACCAGCAGAGGAGGCAGTTGTTACACTTCTCAAGGTCGAGGATTGGGGCGAAGTCCCTCCATGTGCCGGTCTCATTGACAACGAAGCTTCCAGGTCCCACTGGCCCTGCGTCGGTCTCGAGGGCCCTCGTGGCGAGGCCCAGGGGTAGCTCGTCCGCCGGAGGCTCCCACCTTTGGATTGCCGCATACTCCTTCCCGCCCCGGCTTCTACCTCTTCGGACGCCCCTAAAGGCAACTGCGGCGCCCTCGGCGTTCATCTCTGCCACTTTCTCACCGATGCGGGGGGAGAGAACCTCCACAATGGCCTTCTGCACGGACCTCAGGCTCACGACGTCGGAGGCAGCCGCGAAGGCGCCCAGCATGGGGGCATTCGTCACGGCCTTTCCCGTGTGCTCGAGGGCCACGGCCGTGGCATCCACCGTGGCGACATCGACGGGACGACTTAGAGCCACCTCCTCGGGGTCCAAGGGGCTGTTGAGCACGACAATCCCCTTCTTCACGAGCCCGGCGATGACGTCTACGTAGGCCGGCAGCTTGCTGTCGAGAACGATGACGGCGTTCGGCCGATAGACGCGAGTCTTCATCCTTATCTTGCGATCGTCAATCCTTGCGAAGGCCTGGACAGGCGCTCCCCTCCGCTCCGCGCCGAAGTGAGGGAAGGCCACCGCGTATTTACCCTCGAGAAATGCCGCCGTAGCGAGGGCCTGGGCAGCTAGGACGGAACCCTGCCCACCCCGTCCATGAAGACGGACTTCAAGCATATGGACACTTCCTTACATGTTCACGAAGTCTGCGGCCAATAAGTATTGTCAATATATTGTACAGGCTGACATATCAGCTGGAGTCGCACTCTAGCTCCTCAATTACGGCCGGGAGGACCGGGATTCGACGCCTCACTCCAATACACGGATGTTCCTCTTCCGGCACATTTCCTCGAGCACCTCGGGCCACACGCTGACACTGACCTCCCCGAGGTGTGCCGAGGAGGAGCATATAGGTTCTGGACTGCCCGATCCCACCGCCGATGCTCAGCGGGACCTCGCCCTTGACGATGGCCTGGTGGTATGGATATCTGAGGAAATCCGTCTGTCCCGACATCTCCAACTGCAGTTTCAGGCTCTGCGCGTCGACTCTGATGCCCATGGACGAGAGTTCGTGCCTCCGCTTCGTCACGGGATTCCAAACCAGGATGTCCCCGTTGAGGCCGTGCATGGGCCGGACGTCCTCCGACTTCGTCTCCGTTATCCAGTCATCGTAGTCGGCGGCTCTGAGTTCATGAGGAGAGCCGTTTCTCAGCGGGTAGCCTATGCCGTAGATGAATATGGCTGGGTGCTTCTGGAGGACCTCCGTCTCCCTCTGCTTGCGGGGCAACTCGGGGTACATTTCAAGAATGTCTTCTGCGTGGAGGAAGGTGAGTCTCTCCGGCAGCCCGGGGTACCGATTCGTCCTCAACTGAGCGTACAACTTCTGCACAAAGGCTTCCGCTCCCTTCAGCACCTTCCAAATCTTGTGTACCACTTCCGTCAGGAATCCCAGGCTGCGCTGGTCCTCCGTTATAGCTAGCTCCCAGTCCCACTGGTCCACGTAGGCGCTGTGGTCATGGTCCAAGAAGCAGTCCTTCCTCACGGCGCGCATGTCGGTGCAGAGCCCCTCACCAGGCCCCATGCCGAACTGCCGTAGCGCCCTTCGCTTCCACTTAGTCGCCGCCTGGACCACCTGGGCGTCCACCGGATGCTGGTCATTGTCGTTGGAGATGTGGAACTGGATTGGGGTCCGCGAACCATCCCGGTCAAGGAGGTCGTTCACTCCGCTTTCGACGTCGACGATTAGCGGGACAGTTACCATCATCAGGTTGAGTTCCTTGCACAGGTTCTCCTCCACAAAGCCCTTCACGGCGAAGATGGCCTTCTGAGTCTCCCGGGCATCCAGGACGGAAGAGTAGTCTCGGGGCAGGATGCCCTTCCCTCTTCGTAGTTCCCAATCCCGGGTCCCGCCAGGTCTAGCATCTCGTCGCCCATGATCATCGCCTTCCAGCGGGTTATTCAAGCTTTAGGTAGGGATTGTCCATAGCCGAGGAGCCTATCCTTTGGCCACTAGGGTGGCCTCTCGGATTTCAAGAGAACCAGAGGAGCCAGCCCACTTCTTTTCCGAATTTAGTATCCGGATTCTCGACTTGAAGTTGGGTCCGTCCAATACTAGAGTTTCGAACTCGCCGCCCTCGCCCACCGGGTGTAGGCCATATCTGTCCGCCAGCCTCAGGATTTCCGCGCTGGCCTTTTCATCGATGACCCTCCCTAGCCAGGTCTCGTCCATCCCCTCAGCGTAGGCCCCGACCACTACGATCTCAAATCCTGCCTCCAGGTACTCTTGAAGGAGTCTTCGTGGGTCCTTCCTCCACATGGGGGCGTAGACAAAGAGTCCCAACTCCGCGCACACATCATTGATTCGGGCGAACTGATAATCAGAGGCAACGGCGCCCACAACGATACCATCGGCCCGGCATCCGGTCAGGACCCCCCTCAAGGCTGCTAGCTCCTCTGATTCCCCCTCTCCTGAAGCCTGCAGGACCTGAGGTATGCCGAGGGCCTGAGACTGAAGGCGCGTCCACCTGATGTTGGGGACGTGATACATCCAGGAGTCGTCGTGGGGAAGGAGGGTGATGAGGTTCTCTATCTCAAACCCTGACTGCTGAGCCAAGTACAGGGCATAATTGGAGTCCTTGCCGCCGGAGTAGAGGGAGGCGAGCCTCAATGGTCTCTTGAGCGATCTTCTGCGATATAAGGGATGGAGGTCTGCGGCCCGGTTCATTGATCCCTTTCAGCCCCTTCAGGTGCCCGACCGGCACCAATGAGGATGCGAAGCCTTTTCGTGCAGGACGATTCATAGGCCTGCAGCGTCTATGCAGAACCCCGTGAACCTGAAGAGGATGGCCGCCGAGGCCGCCGTGGATAGGGTAGAGGATGGTATGATCCTGGGCCTGGGAACCGGTTCAACCACGAGGTATGCCATTGAAGAACTGGGCCGTCGAGTGGGGGCTGGACTGAGGGTCAGAGGCGTCCCCACCTCCCAGGCCACGGCGGAGCTCGCAGAGTCCGTGGGTATACCTCTCACAACCCTGGAGGAGGAACCCCTGCTCGACTTGACCATCGACGGGGCTGATGAGGTGGACCCGCGGTTGAACCTAATCAAGGGGATGGGAGGGGCCCTCTTCAGGGAGAAGCTCGTCGCCCTGTGCTCCTCCACCACAGTAATAATCGTGGACGAGGGCAAGCTCGTGGACTTCCTGGGCCAGCGTAGCCCTCTGCCACTGGAGATCCTTCCTTTTGGCTGGAAGGTCACCATGGAGAGGGTGCAACGGCTCGGCTGCAAGGCCTCCCTCAGGATGATGGACGACCGGCCCTTCCTCACGGACAATCGAAATTACATCCTGGACTGCAGGTTTCCCCGCATCGACGAGCCTGAAGAGATGGACGAAAGGATCAAGGGCACAACGGGGGTCCTCGAGCACGGCCTCTTTCTGGGACTTGCAGAAACCGTCCTGGTGGGCGCCCCCGGAGGGGTCAGGGAGCTGAGAAGGCCCTAGACTCCCGTCTGAGCTGACGGATGGTCTCCTCAAGCCCCCTTATCTTCCTCCTCTCATCGTCCACGACTGCCTCCACGATGGCCTCGAAAGGCCTAGCCAGGCGATAGGCATGGAGGGGTCTGCCCTTACCCTCCTTCTTCAGGTCCCTCTTGGTCACCCAGCCTTTCCTCCTCAGCTCCTTCATGGAGATGGACACCTCCGGCTGCCTGAGCCCTGTCCTCTTCTCTATATCCAGAGAGGTAGTCTCCCCTCTGGAGGCCAGAAAGACAAGGGTCCTGGCTAGATTCTTCGGCATCCCCGTACGCAAGAGAAGCTCGACCAGCCCCTCCTCCTTCGATTCCAGGATGGCTCCCCCTTATATCCTGCTATCCAGTATTATTAAGGCTATATAAAAATTGCCAGTCCCGGCGCTCCAGAGCCAGATACTGAGCCTCGGCCAAGGTTTGAAATAGTGGGGCCCCCTATTGCGCACGCAGGACCATCATGAAACTACCCAGGGTCATCAAGGGATACTGTCCTCACTGCCGCTCCCACGCAGAACTCGAGATAGAGAGGGTGAAGTCGAGACCCAGGAGCGAGCTCAAGGCTGGGCAGAGGAGGTTCAGGAGGGTCCTCAAGGGCTACGGCGGTTTCCCGAGACCTAAGCCTGAAGGCCGGGAGAAGCCGACGAAGCGGATCAACATCCGATTCCGCTGCAAGTCATGTGGCAAGGCCCACCACCGGCCCACTTTCAGGGCAAAGCACTTGGAGTTCGTCGAGGTCTGAAATGTGGGAGACTAGGAGCAAGTTCTTGAAGGTCAGATGCCGGGACTGCGGCAACGAGCAGGTTGTGTTCGACAGGGCCGCCAGCCTGGTGAGCTGCCTGGTCTGTGGGGCCACCTTGGCAGAGCCCACCGGTGGCAAGGCCGACATCAAGGCCGAGGTGCTGGAGGTGCTCTCGTGACCACCTATGGACCAGAGTGGCCGGAAGAGGGAGAGCTGGTGGTCTGCGCCGTGAGCAAGGTCAAGAACTTCGGCGCCTTCGTCACCCTGGAGGAGTACGGGGGGAAGGAGGGCTTCATCCACATCGCAGAGGTTGCCACGGGCTGGATTAAGTACATCCGTGACTACGTTCGCGAAGGTCAGAAGGTGGTCTGCAAGGTCCTGAGAGTCGACCCGGGGAAGGGGCACATAGACCTCAGCCTGAAGGCCGTGAACGAGCACCAGAAGAGGGAGAAGATCCAGCAATGGAAGAACGCCCAGAAAGCGGAGAAGCTCCTGGAGCTGGTGGCCCAGAGGCTTGGCAAGGACCTGGATTGGTGCTATGGCAACTTCGTCGGGGACCTCGTCGACAAGTTCGGCAGCCTCTACGTTGCCTTCGAGGAGGCGGCCATTGACGAGAGGGTCTTGGAGCGGGAGGGCCCCAGCGGCTCGTGGGTGAAGGCCTTCCTGGAGGTGGCTCAGGAGAACATCGTTCCGCCAATGGTGAAGATTAACGGGTACCTGGAGATGACCTGTCCAAAGCCCGACGGCGTCGTGCACCTGAGGGACGTCCTAAGTAGCATCCAGAAGGAGGATGGCGTCGGCATCAAGGTTCAGTACATAGGGGCTCCCAGGTACAGGATCGTGGTGAGGGCCCCTGACTACAAGACTGCCGAGGAGGAGCTGCAGAAGGCTGCCACCAAGGCCATTGAGGATATGAAGGCGCGGGGCGGTGACGGGAAGTTCCAGAGGAGGGAGTGATGTGAGGACCCTGATCAGGAAGTGTACTGGGTGTGGTAACTACACCCTCAGGGAGGAGTGCCCCCAATGCGCCTCGAGGACCGTGATGGCCCTGCCTCCCAGATACTCGCCGGAGGATCGCTATGGAGAGTACAGAAGAAGGCTCAAGAGAGGAGCGTAGGAGCATGGACAATATCGTTATCCGCTACACAGAGAAACCGAAGCTGAAGGACCCCATCTTCATCGAGGGACTGCCAGGAATTGGCAACGTCGGTAAGCTCGCCGCAGAGCACCTCATCGACGAGTTGGGGGCAAAGAAGTTTGCCGAGATAGTCTCGAAGTACTTCCCCCCGCAGGTCATGGTCCTAGACGGTGGCCTCGTCAAGCTGGTGAACAACGAACTCTATTACGTGAGGAACGTCGGGAAGGGAACCGACATGATCTTCCTGGTGGGGGACTATCAGGGTATGAATCCGGAGGGCCAGTATGAGCTCACCGACTTCATCCTCGGGGTTCTGAAGGACTTCGACGTCAAGAGGATATTCACCCTGGGAGGCTACGGTGTGGGCCGGATCGTGGAGAAGCCAAAGGTTTATGGCGCGGCCACCGACGAAGAGATGGTGAAGGAGATGGAGAAGTTCGGTGTGGTCTTCTCCAGGGGCGAGCCCGGCACCGGCATAGTGGGTGCAAGCGGCCTCCTCCTGGGCCTCGGGGCGCTCTACGACATGCACTCCGTCTGCTTCATGGGCGAGACCTCCGGGTACTTTGTGGACCCGAAGAGCGCCAGGGCCGTCTTGGAGGTCCTGACTCGAGCCCTGGGCATAGAGGTTGATTTCTCCGAGCTGGAGGCCAAGGCTAAGCAGATAGATGCAATCACGGCCCGCCTGAGGGAATCGGAGGTCAAGCCTGAGGAGCCCCGGAAGGACCTGGGTTACATCGGGTGAGGGTCACAGCGGAGGCTTTAACCCTCATCACCATATGGCTTGGCAGAGGCATGCTCCCGTAGTGTAGTCCGGTCAATCATTCGGGCCTTTCGAGCCCGATACCCGGGTTCAAAGGGGATTGCATCAATCCTTGAAAATCCCGGCGGGAGCATCCCTCCACTTCTCTCTGGTTCGCAACTTGCCGACCTCAATGGAAGGTCCGGTCCGACCATCCTAGTTATGCCCTCAACGCCTCGACAGAACTGATGAAAGCCTCAGGGAAACGGTCACACTGATCTGGCGGAATGGAGAAGGACACGCGTATGAAGTCCCTTCCAAAGCGCCGCGACAGGTAGTATCCTGCTCTCACGTGGACCTTGTGGTCTACGAGCATTCTCTCCTCCAGCGCGGCAGGATCCACGCCCGTGTCCCGGATGTCGATGACGAACATGTTGGCCTTCGCTGGATAGACCGGGAGGGAGGCTCCATCCACCTGCTTGACGGCGTCTCGGATGATCCCTTGATTCCTCGTGCAGACTTCCCGGAGCTTTGGTAGCCATCTATCCTTCGCCTTGAGGGCGGCCGCGGCTGCCCTCTGGGCCAGCACGTTCACCCCGAGGACGTTGGTGTCGTATCTGCGCACCTTCTCCACGATCTCCGTCGGACCAATCAGGGCGCCCACCCGCATGCCTGCTAGACCCGTGCCCTTGGAAAAGGAGTAGAAGACCAAGGTCCTCTCAGGGTAGAAGGTCCAGGCCATGACGTGATCGCGGTTGAAGTCCCGATAGGTCACATCTTGAAGGAGGTAGAGGTCCCTGGATTGGGCGACCTCCGCCAGCTCCTTCAGCTCCTTCGCCGTGTAGCCGCTTCCAAGGGGGTTATGAGGGTCGATCAAAAGGAGGGCCTTGGTCCTAGGGTCGACAGACCGCTCCACGGCCTCGGCGCTGAGCTTCCAGGGGCTGCCGTATATGGGGAGTTCCACGACCCTAGCCTCCGACATCTCTGCCTGCCTGTGGATGGGGAGGAAGCTGGGGTCGGTGCTGATAACCTCATCACCGTCGCGAAGCAAGGCCCTTTGTGCCGAGTAGAGTGCCTCGATGCCCCCGTTGGTCAGGAAGACCCCGTGGTCCTCCGTGGAGAGGTCCTCCTTGATGGCCTCCGTCAGGCCGAAGATACCTCCCTTGTACGGGTAGAGGTGGTATTCTTCCTCTCGGAGGGACTTCAGGATGGCCTCGTTTATCCCTGGATCCAGCGGGATAGTGTTGGTGTTCTGGCTCATCCAGACCACCTCCTTCCTGTGCTGATGAGCGAATCTGAAGGTATCGATCCTGTCGGCCATCATCTGTTGCAAGGGTACCGATGCTAAAGGATTTGCGGTCTCCACGTCCCAAAAAAGCCTATATGGAGGTCTGTGTTCACATTCCCAGGGGCTCGTAGTCTAGTGGTTATGACGTCACCTTGACACGGTGAAGGTCCCCGGTTCGAATCCGGGCGAGCCCACTTCTAAGAAGCGACTATGGAGGATCAGGCTTCTGGATTCCCATGTTTTCCTTTTTTGTCCCACAGCAGTTGCGGACGAACCCAGACGGTCGATAGAAACGGGCCGTTGGCCAAGAATCCACCTCTCTATCGCTGCGCCGGTTTGCGGATAAGCTTCCAAGAGGTAATGTCAAGGAGATTGGCGAACATGCACCGTGCATAGGGAGGCGGTTACGACCCCCATCCTCAGACGGGGTAACTCAAGTGGCTGAAAAAGTTCTCTGATGTCGGCTAGGCATTACCCTTGCCCATCCTAAAGACACTTATAGGAAGCCCAAGTGAAGTCGTTCATGAACTACCAGGAAAGACAGAAGATTATTGCGGCCTCTCCCATATCATTCGAGTACCTGAGGCGCTTCAACACCGCCGCCGGAATTCTTCACCTGATAATGGGCGTTATCATGTTAGCCCTGGGCATCTTGCTGGACTGGACAAGAGACATCTATACGTTCTACGTCAGCTTAGACATCATAAGCCCAGGACCGCCACCCATATTCGAGATAGGGCCCGATCCACAGATTCTGTTTACCATCAGCTCCTTGGGCGTCATTCTGGCTTCATTCCCGCTGATGTCTGCACTGGCCCACTTCACCATCGCATTCCCCAGGAGTCAGCAGTATAACGAGTTCCTGAGGAAGGGAATGAACCCTTACCGATGGTACGAATACACTTTCTCCTCCTCGGTGATGATATTCGTTATCGCGCTCTTCCTGATATGGGACTTCTGGTCCCTCGTGATGATATTCATTCTTAACGCCGTGACCATGATGCTCGGATATCAGATGGAGCTGCTGAATCAGAGAACGGAGAAGACCAATTGGTCGCCTTTCATCCTCGGGACCTTGACCGGTTTCACTCCATGGGTCATCATCTTCGCTTATTTCGCCGCCGCCATCAGTTCCGCAGGAGCCGAACCGCCGACCTTTGTGTACATGATTCTCATCATCTACTTCGTGTTGTTCAACGTGTTCGCCCTCAACATGGTCCTGCAGTACAAGGGTATCGGGAAATGGAAGGACTACCTTTACGGAGAGAGGATGTACATAGTATTGAGTTTCGTGGCGAAGACAGCTCTCGCATGGGTCGTCTTCATGGGCGTGTTCGCACCATTCTAAATGGCTGACACAACGACGTCCCTCCAAGAGGCCCTCGACCCCCAGACACCCAAGCCTTAGTGTTGAGGCACCGATAGTTCAGGGCCTTCGCCTGTCGACATCTGCGGTATCGAGCCATCCTCAGTCAGAGTCCAGCACAGGTCGTGAAGGGTAGATGCGCTCGATCGAGAGGCCCGGGAAGGGATTCATGGCGAGGTTCCACTGGGTTGAATGGCTCATAGTGATTCTTCTCTTGGAGAAGGTGGTGCAGCATGTCTTCGTCACGGCCGCGCTGCTCACCGACTTCGGCGGAATCCAATCCGAGGTTGCCGTCGACCACCGAGCGCTGGAACGGAGAAGGGTCAAAAGGCAAGAGCGTCTAGATTCGCGTATATGGACCAAGACGCATCAGCTTCGAATCCAGGCATGGAGGTGGCAACCCTCGCCGGGGGTTGCTTCTGGTGCCTTCAACCCATTTTCCGCGACCTGCGGGGCGTGGGAGGGGTCGAGGTGGGATATTCCGGAGGTACCGTCACCGATCCATCCTATGAGGAGGTTTGCCAGGGGACTACGGGTCACGCCGAGGCGATCCAGGTGACCTTCGACCCGAAGCTCATTTCTTTTGACGAGATCCTGAATGTCTTCTTCTCCGTCCACGACCCGACAACGCTGAACCGGCAGGGGCCCGACGTGGGCACACAGTATCGATCCGCGGTCTTCTACCATACCCCAGAACAGAAGGCCACGGCGGAACGAATCATCGCACGGCTGGAGGGACAGGGCGTTTGGAAGGACCCCATTGTGACCGAGGTCTCGCCCCTCAAGGCCTTCTTCAGGGCGGAGGAGTATCACGACGACTATTTCGAGCGGAATCCACGCCAGCCCTACTGTCGGGCGATCATCGCGCCTAAGGTGGCCAAGTTTCGAAAACAGTTCGGCTCGATGCTAGAGAAATGAGCGTCGACTCCGCTCCTTCTTCTAACCATTCAGCTCTATAGAATCGTCTCCATCCCTGCATCAGAGCCTAGATTCGCTGTCTTGGCATCCGCTGAAGACTCAGGTTCCCACCTGCAATAATCACGGATGATATTCTCGTCGAACGTCTCATTAAAAGCCTCGTTCGTGGCAGCCTCACTGACAGGAGCCACGGGAGGATGTACGAGGCGAAGAGCTTCAGTATTAGAGAGTTGACTCTACCTCAGTTTCTATGGGGCGTAGCCAAGGCCACGATTCCCATCTTCATCGCCGCCCTCTACGTCATCTACATCTACACCCTCGGTGAGATGGGCGCTCTCCTCCTCCCTCTTCTAGCCGCCTACTTTTTCCCGCCCTTCGGGAAGGAGTCCGTCATACCGCTGGGCATCTCTCTGGGCATCCACCCTGCCATCATGGCCATCTCCGTGGCCATGATAGACGTCCTTGTGGGCCTCTTTCTCCTGTGGAACTACAAGGCCCTCTACTATATCCCCCTCCTGGGAAAGTGGGCGAGAAAGACGGAGATGAAGGCCAAGAAGATGATCGAAGAGGGGAGGGGATTCAGCAAGCTCGCCTTCCTCGGCCTCATCCTCTTCGTCATCGTTCCCTTCCAGGGCTCGGGGGCAGTGAGCGCTACCATCATCGGTAAGATGAGTGGGATGGATGCCAAGAAGGTCTGGCTCGCCATAATCATAGGCGCCCTGGCGGGCACTTTCATGGTGGCCTACTCCTTCAACCTGATCATAACGACCTTCCGCTCAGACTTCCTCCTGGGCATTACGCTGGTGGCCACGGTTGTCGTCGTCGTGACCATCCTCTTCCTCCGCAGCAAGAAGATCTCTCCCGAGGTGGAGACCTCCCTGAAGGACATACGGGACTTCAGCCTGTTCGCCGCCAACGGTGGCGTGGAGGCGGAGAATGCGGAAGAGGGGGTCGCCGAGGACACAGCTTTTTTGGATGAAGCGCCATAGTTGACCGATGATCTGCCTGGGTCTCGAGGGAACTGCCCACTCCCTGGGAGTCGGCATCGTGGATCTCGACGGGCGTATCGCTGCGAACCTAACGGACATGCATAGGCCACCCGTCGGCGGAATCCATCCGAGGGAGGCTGCTAACCATCATGCCCAGAGGATCCAGCCCCTCCTCCGATCGGCCCTGAAGGCGGCTCAGATACGCCTCCGAGATGTTGATCTCGTCGCCTTCTCCCAGGGTCCTGGCCTGGGACCATGCCTCAGGACAGTGGCCACTGCAGCAAGGGCTCTCTCCCTCTCCCTCGATGTGCCTATCATTGGCGTCAACCATTGCATTGCTCATCTCGAGATTGGCCGGAGGGTGACCCGCTGTTTGGACCCTGTCCTCCTCTATCTGTCAGGCGGGAACACGCAGGTCATATCCTACGCCAACGGCCGCTATAGGGTGTTCGGCGAGACCCTCGACATCGGACTGGGGAACCTCTTGGACAAGTTCGGCAGGGAGGTCGGCATTCCCTTTCCCTCTGGACCCGAGATTGAGAAAGTCGCCCTCAAGGGTATGAATCTCTTGCCGCTGCCTTACACCGTCAAGGGAATGGACGTGGCCTTCTCGGGCATTCTCACGGCCGCCCTGAATCGCTATAATCGAGGCAGCTCTCTGGAGGACCTATGCTTCTCCCTGCAGGAGGTAACCTTTGCCATGGTAACGGAGGTTGCCGAGAGAGCCATGGCCCACCTAGGGAAGGACGAGATCCTCCTGGGCGGAGGCGTGGCCTGCAACCACAGGCTGAGGGAGATGACGTCCCGCATGGCCGAGGAAAGGGAGGGAGAGATGTTCGCTCCGCCTCCCGCGCTGTGCGTGGACAACGGTGCCATGATTGCCTGGACAGGCCTGTTGATGCACACTTCAGGCCTCGAGATGGGGATCGAGGACACAAGGGTCGAGCAGAACATGAGGACAGATTCCTCGGAGATCCCCTGGCTATCGTCAAGGTGAGAGTTTCTCGCCTACTGCATGTGCCTCTCGACCGCCTCCAGCGAGGCACCTCTGTCAAAGGACTGCCCCTTTCTGCTCAGGACGGCCTCCACGGCGGCAAAGGTGGCCACCAAGTCTGAGAAGCTGCAGATTCCCATGTGCCCTATGCGAAATATCTTGTCACGAAGCTGTCCCTGACCACCAGCCACCATCACCCGATGTTCATCCCGCAACCGGGTTCGGAACTCCTCATCCCTCACGCCGTCGGGGTACAGGAACGCGGAGACCGTGTTGGAGGCATACTCAACGTCTGGGAACAGCCTCAGTCCAAGGGCTTGCCCTGCATCCCTACAGGCTTGCCCGAGGCGGGCCGTCCGATCGAGACGGGCCTGAAGCCCTTCCTCCTTCAGCATCAGGAGGGCTTCACGGAAGGCCAGGAAGAGGTGGATTGCAGGCGTGTATGGCGTATCCCCCTTCTCCAGACGGTCCACGTGTGCCTTGAGGTTCGTATAGTAAGGCCCTCCCTCGTGAAGGGCCTCATATCCGTTTTTGGACAGAGCCACGGCGGAGAGGCCCGCCGGGGCCGCCACGCACTTCTGGGAGCCCAGCACTATGGCATCAATCCCCCAGCCCTCCATGTTGACGGGAAGCCCTCCCACTGACGTAATTCCGTCCACGAGATAGAGGAGGCCCGCCTCCCTCGCCAGCACGCCCAGTTGTTGAGCGGGATTCGTTACGGCAGTGGATGTCTCGTTGTGGCAAAGGGTGAGTGCCCTGTAACCTCCCTCATCCAGCTTCGCCTTGACCGTCTCTGGATCCACAGCTTTGCCCCAGGGGAAGTCCAGGCGGTCGACGTGGGCATACCTAGAGGCTATCTCGGGCATCCTCTCCCCGAACTTCCCGTTGGTTAGGCAGAGGACCCTGTCCTCCCGCCTCAGCATGCTCCCCAGCATTGCTTCGAGGCCCGCTGTCCCCGAGCCCGAGATCACCGCCACAGGTCCCCTCGTGTCGAAGGTGTACCTGAGGAGTTCGCGCATCTCCGAGGAGACATCTCGAAAGTGGCCCGTCCTGTGTCCGATGGAGGAGGTTGCCATGGCCCTGAGGACGCGTGGGTGAATCTTGACCGGTCCAGCCAACATTAGAATCATGTCTTCGGGGTCCACGCCCACCCATCGCTGGTGAATCATAAAGGTTTTCCAAGGTAGGGCAAGTAGATTTTATATACGGACACGTGTATTTGGGTGTCGGATAGACGTACAACGGAGGTCAGAAAGACCTACATCGGGGCGAACCCTTGGAGGAGAAGTCTGAGAAGCTCACCATTCGCCTGCCGACGCGGTTCATCAGGGCCCTGGACTTTCTGGTGGCCGTAGATGACTTCCCTTCTCGCTCAGAGGCCATCAGAGCCGCTGTTCGCGACCTCGTGTACAGCAGAATCGAGATGGTACCTGAGAAGATAAAACGCATCCGGGATGCTGAGGTGGCCCTGGAGGAGGCCGAGTCCCTCAGAAAGAAGATGCTCCGAAGGTAGGCAAACATCACGATTCCCTCCCCCCTATTTTTTTCTGTCTACGGACCAGACCATCTTATGTCGACTCTCCAGAGAGGCTTCGTTGAAAGCTTTATTTGTGTACTGGCTATTGGCGCTGGATGCTGAAAAAGGCCTTTATGGCAGCCACTGTCCTCCTGCTCCTCCTCCTGGTACTGATCACCCCCCGACTCATCGGTGTCCAGGAGGACATCTCCAGCCTGCCACGTCTCATCCTCAACTACAGCCAGGACGAGCTGATAATCTTCATCACGAGTCTCTCCGGCACCTACATCTACAAGGCCATCTACCTGAACGTGACCCCCGATGGGGAGCAAAATGCCACCCGACGCTCCGTGCAGTACTCCCACGGCCTGGAGGAAAGGGTGGACGTCAACGATATGTCCCAGTTCGACCTAGAGGCCGTGGCCATCGATAGGAGAGACTCCCTTTTCGACATATCGGCCGACATCAGCGCCTCCAGGACGGAGGAAGGCTGGTCCTTCAGCTTGCTTCTATCCGAGGAGGGCACACCACGGAACCTGACCCAGGAAGATCTGAGCAGCAGCCCCTTCGCGACCCTCATGTCCAGGAGGGAAGGATCGTGACTCTGAACAGGTGGACGGTCTTGTGGCTTGTCACTGTCTCCCTCCTCCTGACAGTGCTCGCTCTGGAGCTCATCGGCATCGTCAGCCTGGAGGACCTCATAGCGAACCCCATCCTCTTTCTCATAGCTTTCGTCATCGTCGCCGTCCTCAGCGCCGTAGGGGCGATGTTCATAGGAGTCTTCGTGACCCACAGGATCTTCGCATCCGAAGACTTCACCCCTTTCGAGAGGGAGATGCTCACCATGCGGGAGGAGGTTCGGGCAATCAAAAGGAGGCTGGACGAGCTGATGGACAGATCTCGCGGTTCCAAGGGCAAGCCCTAGGCCAACCTCTCAGGACATGCATGCCGCCTAGAACAGCTCGCGCACTTTCCCGGCCTGTTGTGGTTCCTGTGGGCTTTCCCCTTACTGGCCGCCCCCCGCATCTCCTCCAGCTTGGAGAGAAGGAGGTTCCTGAGTTCATCCGTGTACTCGATCTCGTGGACCGTATCCCCGTACCTGAGGAGACCATATGGCGGCCTCCTTTGGTTGCTCTCCTCCATGAGGAGGCAGTAGGCTGCCACCTGAAGGATATGGGAAAAGAGGGGTCCGCGAGGCTTTCGCCCCATCTTCACCTCCACGGGGATCTTCTCTCCCCCATCCTCCAGGATGAAGTCCGGCCTCCCTCGGAGGCCGTAGTTCTTGGAGGTCAGCAGCTTTGGGTCATGGCTTGGAAGGTCCACGTAGGCGATGGAGGCCTCGCCTATGTGTCGGGAAGAACGGAAGCTGCGAGCCTCCTCGACATCCTTAAGGGATTTGTATAGGAAGAATGAGGCACCTATCAGCCACAGGAGGCCGACGGCCTCCAGGACGGAGGCCACCGACCGGTCCTCAAGGAAGGAGATGGAGATGGAAAGGAGGGCGATGACCGTGGCGACCATGGCGAAGACAACCAGGAGCCTCTCTGTAACCAACCTCTCACCCGGGGACGCGACGCTCTCCGCCCGGTAGAGGAGGTACGTGGCGGCGAGAAGCCAGATAAGGGAAAGGACCGAGAGGATACCGGCAAACCTGACGTCAGCTCTCTCCAGAAGGGTGAGCCCGAAGACGGCGACAGCAGAGGAGGCTAAGGCAAAGTAGAGCACCAGGGTCTCCCACTGCCGAGCCCTCTCTTCCTTGCTAAGGATTCTGGTCAGGTCCTCCGCCAGGCTTTGATGCTTCTCCTTGCCCTCGGCCTGCTCCTCCCCGGAGGCGGTGACTCCCCGTCTGTAGAGCCACCAGTTCAGGGGGCAGTAAGCGTACTTCTCAATCTCGGCCGCCGAGATCTGTATCCCGGACTTCACGCTTATCCATTTGACGCTGTTTATTAGTAGCTTCTCTCCAGATTCTCAATTTCCTGAACCACAGGACAGCCGCGATGCCAAGGAGGATGCCCAGTGCCATCTCCACCTTGTCAGGGAGGCCAGGGCCATCAGCGGCGAGGACGGTAACGATAACCCGTGCATCACCAGTTCGGCCGGCCTCGTCCACAACCCTCAGGATAAGCGGGTAGGATCCCTCCTTCATGGGCACAAAGGAGAAGGTCGGGCCATTCCCGTCCCGTGTGCCATCCCCGTAAAGGTCCCACTCGTGGGTCACGATGGAGGCTCCACCATGCACCTCAAAACTGAACCTGCCTTCCCTTCCAACGGCCAAAACGTTGGGTCCCTGTATGACCAAGGCCAGGGGTTGCGATCCCTGCTCCCAATCAGATTCGAAGAGAGACCCGAAGGTGGAGGCCAGCTCCGAGGACCTCAGATAGAGACCAGCCTCCCTGTTCTCGTACACGCCATGGTAGTTCCAGTTGATGCTAGAGACGAAGACGGCCTCCCCATCGACGACGAAGCCCTTGTTGTGCAACTTGACGATGGTTCCGTTCTCCGGATCGAATATCCTAACCTTCAACGGTAGCCCCCGTTCTCGGGCGATCCGGTTGAGCCTGGCCGTCGCCTCATCGTTGTCATCCTTCCCCTCAAGGTTGTAGGAGCTCCCGTCCAGGAGAAGCCTGACCTCCACACCCCTCTCAGCCGCAGCGATGAGTTCCTCCAGAAAAGGACTCATGATTCCTTTCCAGTTCCAGCGAAGGTAGAACAACTCGACGTCGATGCTCGTGCGGGCCTCCCTGAAGATGCGCAGGATGCCCCCCTCATTCGCGGCGTTGTCAGGACTGATAATCACCCTACCGCCCACCTCGGAGAATCCATCTTGGATGAGGGGACTCGGAACGATTATCCCCCTCTCTTCGAGGCCGACGTCGCGGGGGTTATGAAATCGCCGGACATCGCTTCGGCTTGAGTTCCAGTCCTCATGGAACACTTCAGATAGCCAGGCAGCCACCGCGGAGCTGTGGACTACGGCACCCCAGCCCCGATTCCCCTGCCCGCCTCCGGGAAAACCGTTGTCTGAGAAGTTCTCGGATCCTACGAGCACCCAGGATCCGTCCACCACGACATACTTGGCGTGATGAAGCGCATACCTCCGGAAACCTGATTGAGGGGAAGGCTCCATCAGGTAAACCGTCGCGCCCGCCGATTCCAGCCTCGAGAGGATCGTATTCTGAGAGGGCTGTAAACCCCCCGGCGGGCTGCCTTCCAGGGCTATACGTACCTGGACCCCCCGTCTCGAAGCTGCCTCCAGGGCTTCCGCTATCGGCTCGCTCGTCAGCTTGAAACCTGAGAGGAGCACTTGCCTACGGGATGCGCCGATAAGGGAGAGGAGCTGGTGGAGGCTGTCCTCGGGCGAGACCACAGGCTTTGCCCGGGCGTTGTCAAAGGTCATCACCCTTCTGAAACTCTGTCCCAACCCGAAGGGCCGGTTCCACTCCCAGTCTCGGGCCTGATCGGTGTCTTGGAGGACACCACCGATGCCCCTCCTCCTGGCCACCTGTCCTATACCCACGAGTTCTGCTCCCCTGCCCACCCAACCATCTCCTTCGGGGGAGCCGCCATAGTGAAAGGCATCGACCAAGGAGCCCGAGGCGTCATACAGGCCCACCTCATCCCCCTGGTTGCTCAGCCTGAAGGCGCCAGCAATATCCACCAGTCTGCCGCATCCTTCGACGCAGGCGTCAGCGTACAGGCCCGCATCTTCGAGGAGAGCGGTGGCGTTATGTACCATAAGGAAACGCTGGCTAGGTCCGAGGGTGGTCTGACCCCTCACCCTCCAGATTCCCTCGCCATCGGATATCCACCATCCCCCGAGGTCCACCTCCCTCTGGCCCTGATTGGAGAGGACCACGTACTCGTTATCGCGGAGGGCGTTGTAGTAGACCTCTTGGATGAGGACCTTTTGGCCTTCCTGGCCTCCGTTGAACGCCCCGGGAGTGGGGAGTGCTGACCTCCAGTTCTCAGGACCATCATCCACTAACCCGTTGGGGTGCAGGGAGAGGGAAAGCCCCCTGGAAGCCAGCTCAGCAGAGCCCTCCCAGGGGGCCCGTGGGGGAGGAGGGTCCACCGCCGATCCCCTTCCGAAGCTAAAGAAGTCCAGGATCCGGCCGTAACCCTCCAAGAGGAGGTCATCTCCATCGTTGTTGAGGACAGAGGCGGAAAGACCCATGTGGAGCGTCGCAGAGCCATTTTCGAAGTCCGTGTCGACTCCCGGGCCAACCCTGAGGAGAAGATAGGTCCCGGAGGGGAACACGACGGCGGGAAACGCGTAGACGTGGCCATCCTGGTCGCTGAGGGTCACGCCCCCGAGGCCCACGTCGGTACCAGCATTGTACAACTCCACCCACTCCCCCTCTCCGGGAACGGGGTCATAGAGCACCTCATTGATAACCAGGATGGCGGCCACTGGCTCGGCGCTCAAGGGCGGCACCGCTGCCACGACCGCCAAGAGGGCCAGGAGGTAGGGAAGAGCCCTCATGGCCAACACGACGGGACCAAGCCTAAAGAAGCGGGGGGCTGCAGGTATGCTACCTGCTGAAGCCAGATAGGAGGTCCTCCAAGGCCTCCTTTGGCTTCTTAGCCTTAACCACGCCTGACGAAAGCAGGACCCCCTGAGTCCCCAACTCGAGGGCCATGGCGACGTCCTCCCCCGTCTTCACGCCCGCACCACAGAGGATCATAACATCCGGGTTCACCTTCCTTATCGCATCCACTGTGTCAAGGACCACCTGGGGTTCCGCCGTGGTTACCGAGACATTCCCACCGATGAGTTCCGGTGGTTCGATGGCGACGAAGGCAGGACCAAGGGCCGCGCACGCCTTCGCAACCAGCAGATTGTCGGCACAGACCACAGTCTCCAACCCGAAGCTCTCGCACCTCCTGATCAGGGCTTCCAGGTCCGAAACCTCCATCCGCCTCTCCGCGTGGTTGAGGATGGCTCCCGCCGCTCCGACGGCCTTGATGGCTTCGGCCGGGATCCAGCCCGTGAAGCTACCTGCTGGGAGGTTGTCACAGTGCTGAGCTAGCACGGGAATCCTCACCTCCTTGGCGCTGAGGGCCAGGTCGGGCATGGTGGGAGCGATGGCGACGGCCTTGCCCGTGTCCCAGCTGACCCTTTCACAGGTTCGTGCCAGCTTTAGGCTTTGGGGTCCCACAGCTTCCGTATAGGCCTTGAAGTTGACTATCAGGAGGGGAGTCTTCATTGGGCCGTCGATGGCTATGATGCCTCTTAAAACCTAGCGACCACCCTCAGCTCTGCCACGGTTGGGGGCGGCTATTCATCACTGGATCGAGCCGCAGAATCCGCACTTCGGACCGGACACAGGCGAGAGGCAGGACCAGCACAGACCCGCCATCCGGCGGTCCACTTCCCAGCCGATCCCCGATGAGAAGAGAGTCGCGACGAAGGCCCCAAGGATGGCGTAGAATCCTATGCCCGGACCCCAGGTGAGGGTGGGACCCGTGGAAGCACCGGCGAAGGACGGGAATCCGCCGGCGGCAGGGAAGCCCAAGATGGCGACCAGCGCTGCGGTGATCACGAGGATACCTGCCATGACCTGGGCAACGGTCGGCCACCCTCCCATGCGCTTTCGAGGCTTGAGGCGTGCCCATAGGGCGAAGAGAAGGAGGGCAAGAGTGGAAGACCAGAGGGCCGATAGGAACCCTGTGACCGACGCGTAGGCAGCATGGCGCGGATAGGCTTCGGAAAAGGCCCACCAAGGCAGTGGCGTCGCCTCAACGTAGAACCCGGCAAACGGTCCTCCAGAGATGATGGTATACCAGTGGGTCACGAGCCAGGGGCCGAACTCCACCGCTACCTTGGTGATGAGGGGGGGACTGGCAGTGAAGGTCTCAGTCTCAAAGCGCCACCAGTAGAACACCCCTGCGACGATCAGGAGAGCCAGTGCGGCCGCAATGAGGATGGGCTCCCGCGGGTCCCAACCCCTGCGGACAGGACGTTGGCGAACCGCTTGTCGTGGGACTCGCTGCGAGGTTTCTTGCTGGGACTTGCCTTCTGGCATGATGCCGACCGCAATCCACTCTTTGGAGATGCCCTATTCCACGCTCTCCCACCGATCCTTCACCTTGGCCATGAGCTGGGGCATCGTGGTGTACTCCATCTCATCCATGGGAAGGCGGTGGGGCTCGAAGGGACCATGCCTTCGAATGTAATCGGCGATCTCAGCGGCCTGCCTGCGTACGGAGTCGAAGGCGGGGTCGTCGAAGAGGTCCACAGGGCCCACGAGCTTCCCGTCCGAAACCTGGAAGCCGAGGCCGAAGACCCTCGGGGGACCGTCGAAGCGGCTGACGCGGTTGTTCTCCATGGAGACCGGGAGCAGGGGGCCACTGTGGCTTCCCCGGTTCCAGCCGGCCGCAAGGAAGGGCCATGACCAGGCCTCCAGGACCTCCCCCATGGCCGGCAGCCCTGACTGGGTGCGAACCAGGGCCACGGGGTCATCCTTCCCCACGTACTGACCGGCAATCTGCGACAGCTTGTCGGTGCTGACGCAGGCCACAGCTTCGTCCTCCGGCACCTTACCACTACGGGCATAGACCCTCTTGATGACGTACTGCCCCTTGGTCCCTATGAAGGCAAGGAGGTCGTAGAGTTCCTCAGGGCAGTCGAAGAAGACCCGTCGGTGGGCCTTGATGTCCCAGACCTCGAAGCGGAACCCCTCATGCATGGCGGTGTCGATGACCAGGCCCGCGGAGCAGAACGGGTCAGCGAACATGCGGTAGACGGGGAGGTTGAATGTACCTGGCTCCGTCTTGTCCATCATGAAGACGGCCACCGGTTCGGAGGGCCTCTCCTTGAATTCGATCTCTGCGCTACCGGGGCCAAGCCCCCGGACGTTCCCCGCGAAGGCGTCCACCAGCAGGTCCTGACCCGCACCGTAGAGGTGGAGGGCCTTGGCCTCCTTGGCAGCCTTCTGGAAGGTGAGCCACGCCAGCTCGTGGATCTTGGCGCTGTCGACCCCGAGGCCGTGGGTCATGATCAGCTCCAGGTCATCGCCGCAGTGGGTGACGTAGAAGTCCCCCAGGGTGCCCATGGACTTCGACTCCTCCAAAGATTCCCTGGCAAGCTCTTCTAGGCGTGGGTGGACGACCTGATGGCCAGCAATGCTCCCTACATCCGCCTTGATGATGGATAGAGTGGTCTTTTGGGGCATGGTATCAGCAGAGAGTGTTATTCAGCTGGCCGTTAATAAGGCTATTGAGAATTCTCTAGGGCAGGAGCTCCGTGGTCCTTCCAAAGTCCAGCACGCCCAGCTTTTCGTCCAGACCATACAGTCTGGCGTTCTCCACGATCGCCTTGTCCAGAAGGGGAGACAGGTAGGGGCCTCTGAGTATGTCAGAGCCAAAGGCCAGGGGGCTGAAGGCGGGGAGGACGACGTGCTCGCCGGAGACAACGAAGCACGGCAGGCTGACGGAAGCCCCGATCTCGTCCCGGAGCCGCATGGAAGGGTGTTCGTGGCCCATGATGAGGGGGCCCTCAGCTCTCGTTGACTCGTGACCGTGAACGATGGTGAACGGGCCGAGCCGGTGAGAAGAGTGGAGGTCCAAGCCCTTGCGGTTGAGGATGGTTTTCAGGAAGTTGTCGTGGTTGCCCCGGACCATCACCACCTCCACCCGCCCCTCCAGGAAGTCCAGCACGTCGAGGACCTCGTTCCACTCTTCCCTCAAATTCCTCGAGAACTCGTGCTTGAAGTCGCCGTTCACCACCAGGGAGTCGGGGCTGTAGCGGTCCAGCAGGTGTCCGAGCCGCTCCACCATGTGCCTCTTCTGGAAGCGGGGAAGGGAGACGCCCTGTTCCCTCAGCGCTCCTTCGTATCCCAAGTGGAGGTCCGCCACCACCAGGGCTCTTGAGTCCTCCAGGTAGAGGGCGTAGTCCTTGGAGGCGTAGACGCCGGGCAGCACCTTGACCTCGTCCACATTTCTAGATGGTCTCGCAGGGTTAAATCCCTAGTCCCTCAGCCTCTCCTTCACCACGTACTCCCTGAATCCCTCAGGATCCAGGGAGAGGAGGATGTGGTCTCTTATGGCCTCCACCTGCTTCACGGGTACCTTGGCCTTGGAGGTCCCAAAGATGGTCAGGGGGAAGCCCATGTCGTCTGACGCCTTCTTACGCACCTCCACAATCAGGTCCGACACCCTCCAGTGGGCCCGGTCCAGGACCATGTCCTCCAGGTCCCCGAAGTAGTAGCTATGATCCCCCAGGACCTTCCGTCCGAGGAGTTTGGGTCCCTCCATTCCCACACCCCTCTCTTGGAAACAGTCCGGCATCTCCTCAAGTCGCTTCTTTAGCACGATGTTGTCGCTCAGGGCGGCGACCTCTGAAGGCTCCAAGAAGGTCTTTGAGGACCCGAAGAGGGGCTTGTGTATGGCGAACTCCTTTGCCACCTCCCTCTCGAGAGCCACCGAGAAGAGGGGTATGCTCCAGTCTTCGTCGACGATGACGGAGGCCAGTTTTCCCAGGAAGCGGCCGTCACTGGTGAGGAAGGTCTTGTTTAGGACCTGCCGACATGTCAGCATTCAGCTTAAGACGGGTGCTGAACATATAAATGCTTGCGACCATGGTCCTGAACGGGGTATCATCCTGCTGGCGATCATATCCGACATCCACGCCAACTTGCCGGCTCTAGAGGTGGTCCTTGAAGCCGTGGAGGCCTCGGGGTCGGAGGCGGTCGTCCACGCTGGGGACGTGGTGGGCTACAATTCCTTCCCCAACGAGGTCATCGGGCTCTTGAAGTCCAGGCGTATACGGTCCATCCGGGGGAACCACGACAGGGCGGTGGTCAGCGGGAACACGTCGTGGTTCAACCCCTACGCCGCCCGGGCGGTGGAGTGGACCAGAGAGCAGCTGACGGAAACGTCCCTGGAATACCTGAGGTCCCTCCCACCTCACTTAGTCATGGAGACAGGGGAGGCCACCATCAGGATCGTCCACGGTAGCCCCCGGGATGAGGATGAGTATGTGTTCCCTCAGCAGGCCAGCCCGCTGCTCCTGGACGAGGGGGAGTGCGACGTGTTGGTAATGGGCCATACCCACGTGCCCTTTGTCCTCAGGACAGCCAGAGGACTCGTGGTGAACGCGGGGAGCGTAGGGCAGCCCAGAGACGGAGACCCCAGGGCCGCCTGGGTGCTTCTGGACCCGGAGGAGCCTTGGGCGGAGGTCCAGAGAGTCACGTACGACGTGACCTCCGTGTACGATGAGGTCCTGAGGGTGGGACTGCCAGAGATGCTAGCCGATCGCCTCCTCGTGGGCCGCTAGCGAGGGCCTGTCGGATTAATGATTTAACCCTCGTCTTGATTAGAGGTCTGGGGCCGATAGATCAGCCTGGAAGATCGCATGCTTTGCAAGCATGAGGTCGCGGGTTCGAATCCCGCTCGGTCCATTGAGGACGAGTTGAGGGATGAGAAGCCAAGTCCTACTGGAGTGGCGAGCCTAGAAGATTGGGAGCTCTACTTGACGCCTCAGGCGTCCCCTTCGGAGATTGCGGCTGTCAGAAACTACCCATGCGCAATAAGGACGCCGGCTCCGGCCTAACTATCTTTACAAAAGGTTTAAGGAGCCTGGAGGGGCATTGCCGGTAGGGTGCCGGCATGGCAATATTGGAGGAGCCGATAAGAGAAGTCCTGACGCTGAAAAACTACATCGGAGGAGAGTGGGTTGACTCGGAAGGGGAGCTCGTAGACGTCGTCAACCCTGCAAACTGCAAGACGATCGCGAAGGTCCCCATCTCCACAAAGGAGGAGATCGATGCCGCGGTCGAGGCGGCCCAGGAGGCTTTCCCGGATTGGAGGAGGACGCCTCCACTTGCAAGGGCAAGGGCCATTTTCAGGCTGAAGGAACTTCTGGAGGAGAACTTCGAGGAGCTGAGCAGGGTCCAGACCATGGAGCACGGAAAGACTATCGATGAATCCCGTGGGGAAACGAGGAGAGGGATTGAGAATGTGGAGGTCGCCACAGGAATTCCTTCTCTCATGATGGGCTACAACCTGGAGGACGTGGCCTCGGGCATCGATGAGTACGTGATCAGGCAACCTCTAGGCGTCTTCGGCCTCGTTTGCCCCTTCAACTTCCCCTTCATGGTACCCCTCTGGTTCGCGCCCTACGCCGTCGCTGCCGGGAACTGTGTAGTCATGAAGCCCTCCAGCGAGGACCCCATCAGCCAGATCAAGGTAGCGGAGCTTCTGGAGGAGGCGGGCATTCCGCCCGGTGTGTGGAACATAGTGAACGGTGGGCGGACGGTGGTCTCCGGTATGCTGGACCACCCTGGCATCGAGGGAATCTGCTTCGTCGGCTCCACCCCCGTCGGCAGGGATGTCATCTACAAGCGTTGTGGTGAGACGGGGAAGCGAGTCATCGCCATGACCGGGGCCAAGAACTTCATGCTGGTCATGCCCGACGCCGACCTGGAGAGCACAATAGCTTCCTGCATGACCTCCTTCTACGGCAATACGGGACAGCGATGTCTCTCCGGTGCCAACCTGGTCATTGTCGGGGAGGGCCTGGGTGAGAGCGAATACAACCGATTCTACACAAAGGTGATGGACGCCTTCGTGGATGCCGCGGTCAGGATCAAGGTGGGCTACGGCCTCGACGAGTCCGTCCAGATGGGCCCTTTGAGAGATGCTGGCAAGAAGAAGAAGGTAGTGGGCTACATAGAGAAGGGCCTGGAGGAGGGCGCAAAGCTCACCCTGGACGGTAGGAAGCTGAACGTCGCCGGTGGCTGGCCAGAGACCTGCTACCTGAACCCCACCGTCTTCGAGGAGGTCGCTCCCGACATGACCATCGGCCGGGAGGAGATCTTTGGACCCGTGGCCAGTGTCATGCGGGCCAGGAGCTTCGATGAAGCTCTGGAGATGGTCCACTCCAACCCTTACGGCAACTCCGCCGCCATATACACGTCCAGCGGAAAGTGGGCGAGGGAGTTTCAATACCAGGTGCAGGCGGGCAATGTGGGCATCAACATCGGCATCGTGGCCCCCATGGCTTTCTTCCCCTTTGGTGGGATGAAGGACTCCTTCTTCGGCACCCTCCATGGGCAGGGCCAAGAGGTGATCCGCTTCTTCACCGAGAGCAAGGTCGTCATCCAAAGGTGGTTCTAGCATGGGAGAGCCCGTGACGGCCTCCGCCATCATCAGCTTCTCTCAGAGGCTGGAGGACTCCTCCTCGGTGTTCTACCGGAAGCTGGCAGAGCTGTTTCCCGACAGGAAGGATCTATTCCTCTCCTTCGCGGAGGAGAGTGCGAAGCTCAAGGTGCATGTCCTGAGGACGTACCAAGAGACGATTTCCGACGCCCTCGAAGCGGGTTTCTCTTTCAAGGGCCTGGACCTGAGTGAATACGAGGTGGATACGACCTTGCCAGAAGGTATGGGGTTTGCGGGGGCCCTTAAGATGGCGGTGCGGCTGGAGGAGAGAGCATCAGAGTTCTACATGGAGGTGGCCGACCTTTCAAAGTCGCTCCTTGCTACGATACCGAGAGCCTTCAACAGGGTGGGAGAGAGGAGGAGCAGCAGAAAGCTCGTTCTCTCGGCCTTACTGGAGAAACCATAGGTGGACTGACTGCTGGCCCATCACGTGGACCTCATGGAGTGGCATCTCAACGGATGACTCAGATCAGACCGGACTTTGGTAGAGATAGGGGTCTCCAAAAGGTACATAATGTGAGAGGAACTCCTCGTTGACACCATGAGTAATGATTTGGCCATTGAAGCGAAAGGCCTGGTGAAGGTCTACGGTGAGCTCAGGGCCGTGGACGGAATAGACCTTGCAATACCTCAGGGCACCGTCTTCGCCCTCCTGGGCCCTAACGGTGCAGGGAAGACGACGACCGTTGAGATATTGGAAGGACTTCGCCGCCTCACTTCTGGAAATGCAAGGGTCCTGGGTCAGGACATCACCCGGTCCTACGAGAGTATAAGGCAGGTCGTTGGCATTCTGCCTCAGGATTTCGAGCCCTTCGACCGCCTGACGCCTCGGGAACACCTTCGCTACTTCGCCCGGTTGTTTGGGAAGTCCCCCGAGAAGGAGGAGATCGCTCGTATCCTGCTCATGGTGGGACTCATGGACAGGGCAGACGTGCAGGCCCGCAAGCTATCGGGAGGGGAGAAGCGGAAGCTGGGCATCGCCATGGCCCTGATAGGCGACCCCCGTCTGGTCTTCCTTGACGAGCCTACTACAGGGCTAGACCCGGCCTCAAGGCGCGAGCTGTGGGGAGCCGTGCGCGGGTTACGCAAAGGCGGACGGACTGTGGTACTGACGACTCACTACATAGAGGAAGCTGAGACCCTGGCCGACGACGTCGCCATAATGGTAAAGGGACAAATTGTCGCCCAGGGCTCACCAGAGACCCTCTTGACAACGTACACAGATAGCAGAGAGGTCCGCCTGGTGGGGGCAGGACCAGATGGCATGGAAAAGCTGGCAAACGAGAAATTGGAAGTCAAGCTCGTTGGCAAGGATCTTGTCGTTAAGGTCAGGGCCGATTCGAGTTTGGGCGAACTCTTCAAGAATGTCTACCAGTCCGGGGTGGTCTTTCAGGACGTGGTCACGATGAGACCCAGCCTGGAAGATGTCTTCTTGAGCATCGTGGGGGCGCGTCTAGAGGAGGGGGTGTTGAAGCGATGAGGAGGATGTTTGCCGATCTTGTTGCCTGGGGAAAACAGTATCTTCGCACGCCAACTGCGAGCTTCTTCACCCTGGTCTTTCCAGTGCTACTCATCCTGGTCTTTGGCGGGGTCTTCGGAGCTCCCCAGGAGATAAACATACAGCTACACATACAAGATCTGGACAACTCCACGATGAGCAAAGGTGTCGTGGCGGCGCTCAACGGGACGGAGGTCATAACGGTAGTCGCGGTCTCTGAGGAGCAGGACCTGGAGACTTATGTCCGGGATCAGTCAATCCCAGTGGCTCTTCGGATTCCTCAAGGACTTCAGGATGAGATACTGAGCGCGGTCAACGGCAGTGCCGAGGCACATCCAACGGTCGAGCTCCTCGGAGACACTTCGAGTTCAACCTTCCAGACGGTCCAGGGCGTCGTGCAGGGGATTGTCACGGGATTCGTCTTCGAACTCTACGGTGTCACACCCGTCCTCGTGGAGACCAGGGGCATAACCCAACAGGCCTCCTCCTACCTGGACTTCTTCCTCCCCGGAGTCATCGGCATAACCATTCTTACCTCCATCTTCTTCGCTTCGAGCACATCGGCGGAGTATCGAGAGAGGCACTACTTCAAGCTCCTTGCGACGACACCCCTCCGCAAGGGTGAGTTCCTTCTGTCGCGGACGTTGTGGATGATCGGCCTCGTCTTCATCTCGACTTTCCTTATGATCTTAGTCGCTCGTTTGGTGTTCAATGCGGTCTACGCTCTGAACCCCATCGCTATAGCCTTAATCGTGGCAGGCACGGTTCTCATGATGTCCATCGGGATGGCCGTAGGCAGCTTTGCAAAAACCGTGGAGGGTGCCAGCGCTGTAGCGAACGTAATCTACTTTCCCATGATGTTCTTGACGGGTACCTTCTTTCCCGTTGAGATCATGCCTGGCTTCATTCAAGTGATTTCTCGAGGGCTTCCCCTGACCTACTTCAACGATGGGCTCCGAGACACATTGGTATTTGGCAACGTCCCAAGCGCTTTGACGAACCTTGGGATCGTCAGCATCCTCGCCGTAGTCATCTTCGTGCTCGCTGCTTGGTCCTTGAGTTGGAAGGCAGAGTAGCCGGGAAGTCTGGGAAGCTCTGTCGTAATCGCGGTGTCTGGGCCTGGACTGGTTGGCGAGCCAGGGCACCAAGGGTTATATCCTCTGGTCATGGTTCCTATTTCAGGTCTCAGAGGAGGACCAAAATGGAGTACAAAATCACTGGGGATAACCTACAGTTTGTCCACCTAGAGCTTTCACCCGCCGAGAAGGTATATGCGGAGGCGGGGGCCATGGCCTACATGACGGGGAATGTGGCGATGACAGCTAAGGCTCGGGGAGGCATCTGGAAGGGGATCAAGAGGAAGCTGGCCAAGGAGACCTTCTTCATGACGGAGTTCGTCGCCGAGGGCGGGCCCGGCGTAGTCGCCTTTGGCGGTAACGTACCCGGAAAGATCATGCCCTTGGACCTCCGAGGCGGCAGGAACTGGATCCTACAGAAGGACGCCTTCCTCTGCGCTGAAGACCCTGTGGACATGGACATCGCCTTCCAGAAGCGGCTGGGAGCGGGCTTCTTCGGCGGGGAGGGTTTCATTCTGCAAAGGGTGTGGGGGAACGGGATTGTCTTCATTCATGCCCCTGGGGATTTCGTGGAGATGGACCTGAAGCCTGAGCAGGTCATCAAGGTCAGCACTGGAAACGCGGTCGCGTGGGAGGAGTCCGTGAACTACGACATTCAGACGGTGGGGGGTATTAAGACCGCCCTCTTCGGCGGAGAGGGCCTCTTCGTGACAGTTCTAAGGGGCCCCGGCAAGGTCGTTTTGCAGTCCCTCACCCTGCCACGTCTGGTGAGCGCCTTGACCCCTTACCTCCCAAGCCAGACCAGCGGTTCCAGAGGATTCAGCATCAAGGTGGGCTAGCTCATGGTTGTGAGACAGGTCTTTGCAGTCCTCGTCACCATAGGGTTTGTGATAGCCCTCCTGTTCCTCCTCTTCGTGCTGGGCCTCCTCCTGCCAATCCTCGCCATTTTGGGCCTTGCCTTCTTCCTCCTGATCGTGGGTTTCATAGTGATCTTCGCTATCCTCTCAATCATCTTGGTCCCCTACTACTTCATCACCAAGAGGCCCAAGGTGGAGCCTGGTCGCTACGAGCTGGAGGAAATCAAGGAGAAGTAGTGCCCTCGCCACTGGGAGAGCTAGCCCCTCAGCACGATCTCGATGTTGACGCCGTCGGGCACCTGAATCCTCATGAGCTGGCGAAGGGCCCTCTCGTCGGCATCCAGGTCTATAAGCCTCTTGTGGACCCGCATCTCCCACCGGTCCCAGGTCTCGGAACCCTCCCCATCGGGGCTCTTCCTGACGGGGACAACGAGACGTCTGGTGGGCAAAGGGATAGGCCCCCTCATGCTCACGCCGGTCCTCTCGCTGATGGCCTTGATCTGTGAGCAGACCATGTCCACCTTCTGAGGATCGGTTCCGCTGAGGGAAATGCGGGCCTTCTGCGCCATGTCTTCACCGAAGGAGTGAGGGGGAGGTAAAAAACCTTACCTCTTCTCCACCTCAATGACCTGCCCTGCCGCCACCGTCTGTCCCATGTCCCGGATGGCGAACCTGCCGAGCTGGGGGAAGTCGGCAAAGGTCTCTATGGCCATGGGCCTGGTGGGCACGATCTTGACCACAGCGGCGTCCCCCGTCTTGAGGAACTGGGGATTCTCCTCCTTGACGGCCCCCGTCCTGGGGTCGAGCTTCTGCGACAGCTCCTCGAACCGGCAGGCCACCTGGGCCGTGTGGGCGTGGAACACCGGCGTATAGCCTACGGTGATGACGCTGGGATGGTTGAGGACGATGATCCGGGCCTTGAAGGATTTGGCCACCGTGGGCGGATTGTCCACTGGCCCGCAGACATCGCCGCGGCGAACCTCATCCCTAGCAATCCCCCGGACGTTGAAGCCCACGTTGTCCCCGGGCTCTGCTCGGGGAATCCCCTCGTGATGCATCTCGATGGACTTCACCTCTCCAACCTTGTCAGCGGGCTGGAAGGCCACCTTCGTATCCGACTTCAGCACCCCCGTCTCCACCCGACCGACCGGGACAGTGCCGATGCCCGTGATGCTGTAGACATCTTGGATGGGTATCCTCAGGGGCTTGCCAACAGGCTTCTCCGGCATCGTCAGGGTATCCACGATCTCAATCAGTGTGGGACCGGTATACCAGTCCATCTTCTCCGACTTCTTCACCACGTTATCGCCGACGTAGGCGGAGATGGGTATGAAGGGCACGTCGGCAGGCTTGTAGCCTACGGACTGCAGAAGCTTCTCCACCTCTGACTTGACGGCATCGTGGCGAGCCTTGTCGTAGGCGGGCTTTGTGGCATCCATCTTGTTGATGACCACGATGAGCTGGTTGACGCCCAGGGTTCTGGCCAGGAAGACGTGCTCGTTGGTCTGGGCCTGGCGCCCCTCGGGAGCGCCTACTACCAGGACGGCCGCATCCGCTTGGCTCGTCCCCGTGATCATGTTCTTGACGAAGTCCCGGTGGCCCGGAGCGTCGATGATGGTGAAGTAGAGCTTGTCCGTCTCAAACCTCCTGTGGGCCACGTCGATGGTAAGCCCTCTCTCCCGCTCTTCCTTCAGGTGGTCCATTACCCAGGCGAACTCAAAGGTGGGCTTTCCCTTCTCCTGGGCCTCCTTCTTGAACTTCTCAATGACGTGGGATTCGATGTGACCAGTGTCAAGCAGCAGTCTACCGATTAAGGTGGACTTGCCGTGGTCTACATGGCCGATGAAGACCATGTTCAGATGGGGCTTAGCAGGCATTGACTAACCTCCGATTCCGATGTCCATAGCGAGAATCCATATTTATTCCTTTTCAAGTGGGCCACTGGCGTTCAGGCGGCGTAATAGCTGGCGTCGTAAGGTTCTGGCTTGAGACCTTTCCTGGTCCTTACCTCGGCCACCACGTCGGGCTGGAGATCCTGGGGTACCCTCTCGAAGCCCGCGTTCTCGTAGGACCACAGAACCCTGCCCTGGGTGGCGGATCGGATGGCCGTGGCGAACCCGAACATTTCCGCCACCGGTGCCTTGGAACGGATGACGACCTGGTCCCCCTCCTGCTCGATGTCTTCGATGACCGCCCGGCGGGACTGGACCTCGGCGATGGCCGAGCCCATGACGTCCTGGGGCAGGCTGAGGACCACCTTCTGCTTGGGCTCCATGAGGATGCGAACGGCCTCGCACATGGCACCGTAGATGGCTGATCTGACGGCAGGGATGACCTGGGCGGGACCCCGGTGGATGCTGTCTTCGTGGAGCTTCGCGTCCACCAGGCGCACCTTCACGCCCATACACTTCTCCGCTGCCAGGGATCCTCGATTCATGGCCTCTATGAAGGCCTCCCTGCACAGCTCGATGGTTTCGTGCAGGTACTGGATACCCTTGGTGACGTCCACGAAGACGTTGTTGTTCTGGACCCACACCACGTTCCTGGCCTCGTCCTTGTCGAAGCCCAGGTCCATGAGCATCCTAGCCAGTCCCTTGGGGTCCTTTATCCTCTGGTTCATTGGGATCTCACCCTTTTGGATGGCCTCCATGACGGCGGGCTCCAGGGGTGCGACCTCAAGGTAGAAGCGGTTGTGCTTGTTGGGGGACTTTCCTTCGAAGGGACCTCCCCCGGCCTGAACGCCCTCCCGGTAGACGACGATGGGGGGTGAGGCCGAGATCTCCACGCCATGCTCGTGGACGATCCTGTACTGGGTGATCTCCAGATGGAGTTCCCCCATGCCTGACATGAGGTGTTCTCCCGTCTCCTGGTTGATCTCCACTTGGATGGAGGGGTCCGCCTTGGCGATCATGCGGAGGACCTCCACCAGTCGGGGCAGGTCCTTGGTGTGCTTGGCCTCGATGGCCACGGTGACCACAGGCTCGGAATAGTGGATGATTCGCTCGAAGGGGATCATGTCGTTGCTGCCGGCCACTGTGCTGCCGGCGATGGCTGTCTTGAGGCCTACGCAGGCTGCCACGTTCCCTGCGGTTATCTCCTCTACGGGGATCCTGTCGGGACCGACGACCATGCTCACCGTCTGGAGCCGCTCAGGGTTGGCCAGCCCTATCACCCAGAGCTCCTGTCCTCGTTTCATGGATCCGCTGAAGAGACGTCCCGCGGCCACCTCCCCCGCGTGGGGATCGATGATGATCTTGGTGACCACGAAGGCGGTAGGACCCTTCTCGTCACACCCTATCATGGCTCGGCCCACCTCCGACTCATCGGGCCCTCTCCAGATTATGGGGATGCGGAGCTTCTGGGCCTCGAGGGGGTCGGGTAGGTGACGGATGACCATGTTGAGGACGATTCTGTGAAGGGGCGCTTTCTTGGACAGGTCGTCCTGTCTCTCCTCCTGGAGGTACTTGTAGATGTCCTTGAAGGTGATGCCCGTCCTCTGCATGAAGGGGATGGAGATGGCCCACTTGTAGTAGGCAGAGCCGAAGGCGACGCTGCCGTCCTCCACCTTCACCTGCCAATCCTTCTTCAGCTCGTCAGGCAGCATGTCGGCGATTCTCTTGTTGACCTCCGTGATTATCTTCAGGAAGCGCTCCTGCATCTGCTCCGGACCGATCTTGAGCTCATTGATGAGGCGGTCAACCTTGTTGATGAAGAGCACGGGCCTGACTCTCTCTTTCAACGCCTGGCGGATGACCGTCTCCGTCTGGGGCATGACGCCTTCAACAGCGTCCACCACCAGGATGACACCGTCGATGGCCCTCATGGCCCTGGTCACATCCCCGCCGAAGTCCACGTGGCCCGGAGTATCGATGAGGTTGATGAGGTACTCCTCGTCCTCGAACTTGTGGACCATGGATGCGATGGCGGCGTTGATGGTGATGCCCCTCGCCTGCTCCTGCTCGTCGTAGTCCAGCATGAGCTGCTTCCCTGCTAGCTCTTCAGACATCATGCCTGCGCCAGCGATGAGGGAGTCGCTCAAAGTCGTCTTACCGTGATCGATGTGGGCCACCGTACCGATGTTGCGGATGTAGCGCGGTTTATGGATTATCGACTGCGCCCTTCTGATGTTGTCTTCCTTTCGTCCCATGGTTCACCGACTCGGATAGTACTCTCACAAAACAGTGAACTCGCCTATCTAAAGTTTTCTCGCTGGGTGAGCGAGAGCGAAGCCACTCGAGGCATGATGGAGGATCCCTCCCACCGCGGAAGCATCTTCAGAGTTTCTCCACGTAGGCATGGGCGTTGTTCCACTCCTCCGTAAGCCGATTTCGGGCCGTCTCGCTCTCCCAGAGGTCTGTGAGGTCGGGTCTGGCATCCTTGCAGGTCTGCAGGAGGTCATCCACAGAGATCGAGCTTATGGTCCGGAGAACGACCTCCTTCCAGGCTCGGATCTCGTTCTCGTGCCTCTGGGCCACCCGGTCCACGAGGGAGAAGTCACCGGCAATCCACCCTTCCACGTAACCGCGAGATAGCCTGCTCACCCGTTGGGCTACCTTTGCCAGGACGGCGCCGCGGGCCATTTCGAGGAGCAGGCTCATGGAGCCTCCCTCACCTGGCTGAGGCGGCGACCCTCTCCAACTCCTCTTTCTTGCCGATGGAGTGGGAACTCATGTCCCCCTTGGATGCCAAGAGGATCTCGTTGGCCAGACACTCGTGGATGGGCTTCGGGCTCTTGTAGGTTGCCTGGACGGCACCCACGCATATGTGTCTCAGCGCCAAATCCAGACGACGGGCCGGGGCTATGTCCACAGCCCTGGGGACGGAGATGCCTCCGAACCTCAGCCTCGTGATCTCCTCCCTCGGTGCGGCGTTCTCCAAGGCTTCCACCAGAACCTGGACAGGGTTCTTCTTGGCCCGCTTCTCCACGATCTCGAAGGCCAGCTGGACGACCTTGATGGTCTTGGACTTCTTTCCAGTGTACTGCTCCGTCCTCATCATGTTGTTGGTGAGTCTCTCCACAAGGTTGACCCTCGCCTTGGCGAAAGGCCTGTTTGCGTATCGGCCGCCGGTGTGAGGCAGGAAGGTGGGGGAGAGGTTGATGTATCTCTTGAGGCCAGGGTCTCTGACCTCCACCTGGGAGAGGTCCCAACGTCCGAAGAGAAGGAGGTTTGAGAGGGGTTTCTCTTCGACCTTCTCCTCTTTCCCCTTCTTCTCCTTCGTCTCCTTGGGTCTCTTCTCCTTCGTCTCCTTGGGTCTCTTCTCCTTCGTCTCCTTGGGTCTCTTCTC
>CAYFYB010000003.1:95203-103913 GCA_964347345.1 uncultured Methanomassiliicoccales archaeon
CTTCTGCTTTTCCTTAGCCTCGCCCTTCTCCTCCTCTTTCTCCGCTTCCTTCTCCGCAGCAGCCATGGGATTACCTCACTGGCTTCTCCTTCCTGCCGCGGACCATTTCGAGGAGGGAGACGTTGTTGACCTGGATTACCTTGTACCGCACGCCGGGTATGTCACCGTACGAGCGACCCATCCGCCCTCCGATGCCCTCTACGAGGACCTCGTCATGCTCGTCGATGAAGTTGATGGCTCCGTCTCCTGGTGCAAAGGCAGTGATCTGGCGACCATTCTTTATGAGCTGTATCTTTACACACTTTCGGATGGCTGAGTTGGGCTGCTTCGCCTCGATTCCCACCTTCTCTATGACGATGCCCCTGGCTTGGGCTGCACCTTCCAGGGGGTCGCTCTTCTCCTTCAGTTTGAGCATCCGCCGCTTGTAGTGGCGATCACTCCAGCGAAACCGCCGGCGGTCGTTCTTCAGCTTCCGAGCAGCGTGGAGACCACGGGCCATGGAATTACTTAGTGTCGTAAACGAGAGGAGTATTTAAGTATGCTCGGATTCGAGGTCTATCCAGCCATCCGAATCCTCTTCTTGACTTCTCTCCATGCAAGGGGCGCAACTGCTTGAGAAATACGACACTATCCACGGACAAAGGTCAGCAGTTGGCCCTCTGACCGTTTTAGATATGGATGGAAGCTCTCAAAAAGGAATGGTGGGGTGCCGCTAGTGCACCCCAAGGCATAGGGAATATCCCATGTGTGTGCCCGGGTTATGCCCTTCGACTCCTATTCCATGCGGCGTATGGCTGGCAATATGGTCACGACCATAATCGCTCGCCCCCGGTCTGTCGAAATCCTCCGCACAAGGACCGTGAGCCGCCGCCGGTTGAGCCACAAGCGCTAGAAACGCGAAGGCAAGTCCCAGGCCAATGAACAACACTATCGCTTTCCTCAGCTTTTCACCTCCCGTTCTCTCTGGGTACTTGTAAGGCGCCCCTCCTCGGCGCAGACGGAGGAGGTGGTGGTCTTGTCTCTAATTAACCATTTTCCCAAGGGATTCCCAAAGGATTCCCAAATCTCCCGGTCCAGCTCCACATCCCATGGACCCTCCACGGAACTGATTCACCCGAAAGCTATTCCTCCTCAAACTCACTAAGAGATGCCTGCTTACGACGGGACCTTCCACCTCGAGGTACCTTCTCCTCCTCCTTTGGAAGGAGATATCTGGAGCTTTCGTCCGACAGCCTGGGGGCCATGAAGAATCCCCCGCCGGGCTTTCCCACTAGAATCCTCTGCTTGAGCATCTCCCTAAGCCTGTCGAGTTCGTCGTGCATCCGCTTCTCCTTTCGTCGGGCGGAGTACATGTAGGCCTCGTCCCTTGTGTCCCTTGTGATCACCACGACCACCCTTCCTGGCCTGTTCCGGCCCGTCCTCCCGCGCCTCTGGATGGTCCTTATCTCCGACGGTATGGGCTCGTAGAACACCACCAGGTCCGTCGAGGGGATGTCCAGGCCTTCCTCCGCCACGGAAGTGGCGACCATCACGTTGTACTCGCCCGTCTTGAACTTCTCCACAAGCTCCACCTGCTCCCGCTGGCGCAGACCCACGTCGTTTCCCCGGTCAGCCTGGCCGACGAATCTGAAGGGCTTTGCCCAGGGCTTCTCCCGAATCTGCCGTACCATCAGCTCGGCCGTGTCCCTGTAGTGGGTGAAGAGGATGACCTTGGAGTCAGGCTTTCCGGAGAACTGCTCCTCCAATACCTCGAGGACCTTGGCCACCTTGGGGTCCTCGGGAAGAGTGACCCTGGCCAGCTTAAAAGCCTCTTGGACCTTGGGTATCTTGAAGATGACCTTGGAAGCCTTGGAACTCCCTTCTTCCTGCGATTCCTCCTTCAGCCTGTCCACATAGGAGCGCAGGGCCACCAGGCCCTGGGTCTCCACGAGTTCCACGGCGTGGTTGATCTTCAGCGCCACCGCCAAGGCCGACGCCGCCGTGTAGAGATGGTAGTTCTTCTCCCCCCTGCTCAGCCTCCGCTGCACCTCCCTCTGGGCCGCCAGGATATCCTTGACAGTGGCCCGGCGCCTCTCTCGCAGGAAGCCTCTCTCCCTGAGGCCCTGGGCCACCTCCTCGAAGGCTGACCTCAAGAGGTCCCGGATCCGCCGCGTGCTCACAGGCATATCCACCCGGACCCGATCCACCCTGACGTCGTGCATGTAGCTGACCACATCTGGGTCGTATTCGGTCCTGATCTCCACGCCCTCGATCCCCAGATTTCGGCAGACCTCCAAGATCCTCTCAGGGTCGCTTCCCGGAGACGCCGTCATTCCCAGCACGAGGCCACCGACCTCCTTGTAGGTCTGACCGACGGCCACGTATGCGTAATCACCAACGGCCCTATGCGCCTCGTCGAAGACCAGAAGCCCGAAGTCCTCCAGGCTGGCCCTCTCGTGCCTGAGGTCGTTCCCTACCACCTGCGGCGTGGACACCACCACGTCCTCATGGTACCAGGTCCACTCCCGGTCTGGCGGCGCCACCTCCCCTGTCATGAGGCCTATCTTCGCCCCCACGTGCCCCTTCAGGAAGGCGGAATGCTGTTCCACCAGGGGCTTCGTGGGGGCCATGAAGAGGACCCTGCCCTTTCCCTGCTTCAACACCTCCGCGATTACTAGGAGGGCCACCACCGTTTTCCCCATGCCAGTGGGAAGAACAATCAGAGTGCTTCTCTCGAGGCAAGATCGGGCGATGTTCTCCTGATAGGCCCTTTCCTCCAGCTTCCCCGCTTCTAGGAGGGGGTTGTCTAGGAGCACATCCAATGATAGCCTGGGCCCCTCTTAACCCTTAGTCCCCTACCTCCTCTTAAGGGCCGTGAGGACAACGGCGATGGCCAGCATGACGCCTCCGATGATGAAGACCACTATCAGGGTCCGACCTGAGAGGTTGAAGCCAAAGCCCACCGGCACTTCCACGGTGAAGATGAAGCTGGCGCCAACGTTCTCGTCCGGGCTCAGGGCCTGAAGGATGCCTTGGAGGAGGACACCCCTCTCCGCCAGCAGGGGAGAGCGGACGATCAGCGTCAGGAAGATCTGCTGATCCACCTCCAGGCTCAGCCTGTACTCCTCCACAGGGACGGCGGAGGTCTCGTTCACGCCTATGAAGGCTTCCCAGTCCGTTGGAAGGCCGTCTACCTTGAAGTGGAACTCCTCGTCTAGGTCGCCGATGTTGACCAGTATGAAGAGGAAGGAGACAGTGCCCCCCGGAACGACTTCCTTCTGGCTCTCCAGGGACTTGACCAGGGCCGCACTCTTCAGCGGCTGCGTCAGGACGACCACGTCATCGATCCACCACCCTCCGTCGTCGGGCATCACGGAGGCGGTGGCGTTGAACCTGAGCCTGAGTACACCGGTCCCGTTGGTGTAAGGGGCGAGGTCAACGTACGCCCTTTTCCAGCTGAGCTGAGTCCCTGTGAAGTTGGCCACCCTGGTCCACGGCCCGCCGTCGAAGGACGTTTCCACCGTGGCCACGTCTGACTCCAGAGGCTGGAGGGCAACTCCCTCCGTCCGGGTGGTCAGCTGGTACCGCTGGTAGAATACCAGGCGGGGCACTTTCCCGTCGAGAGGTATCACGGGGCTCTCCAAGTAGTGGTAGCGATAGGTGGTTCCCCCACCGCCGAAGTAGCCGAACCTCCAAGCGCGAGTCGGACTGTGGGCGGAGCCATAGCCGTCGCCATCATCCACCACCTCCCATCGGTAGGCGGAGTCTGAGTTGGTAGGCCTGCCCCAGGTAGACACGCTCCCCTCCACATCATGCAGAAGGAGGAAGTTGCCCGCCAGGAGGTGCACGATTCTATAGTTGTCCTCTGGCACCTCATCTCCGAGTATGTCGACGGAGGCCTCGATGAGATAGCGACCCTCCTGAGAGGGCGCGAAGGTGAAGGACTGGACGGTCACAGTCCCCTCGGCCATGGCGGGCAAGCTCCTCACCTGATTGAGGACCCTGGAGCCGGTCTCGTAGGCCTCATGGTAGATGTCGAGGGTGAGGGAGCCGTTAGACACCTCGGCAAGGCCCTTGTTGATCACGCGGACATCTATCCCCGTCGTCTGATTCACAGGCACGAAGTCCCTCTTCACGATGTCCAGGATGGAGACGTCCACGGCCACCCCCTTGCTGATGTTTGCCGTCATCACAGGCGCGGAGGGACCGATGTTCGCCACCTTCCATCCGGTTCTGGCGCCACTGTTGTCGTTGCTGTTCGGCGTGGAGAGGGGCGTGAACCCGACTTCGTCATCCCTCCAGGCATCCGAGGCCTGGTTTGGCTTGTCCGTGTAGAGGAAGCCAAGGTCGTCATCCGCCTCCTCCAGGTCTACTAGGCGACGGCTGGAGGCGTCGTTGTTCATGCGGGTCTCATCTATATGCCAGATGAGGAGCCCACTTCCAGGCAGCGCGACATCGAACCCTATGGGCTGCCTGTTCTCCACAACGAAGTACTCATCGCCCCACCGGGAGCTCTTTACGGGGAGTCTCAGGGCGTCGGGAAAGAGTTCCACGGCCTGGATGCTGGCCGGCAGTAGAGGCGCGGTCACCACCGTCAGATCAAGCCATCCTAGTTTGGCCTTTGACCATGCAGCGAAGTGAGCGGGCTGGGTGCCCCTGGGAACCCCGTTCCAAGATCCGGTCCCCATGACCCCCCAAACTCCTATCCCGAGGGTGATTCCCGTGGTGTCATAAAGGTCTGGCAGGCCGAAGTCGTGACCCAGCTCGTGGGCGAAGACCCCCATGGGTGAGGATTCGGAGGTCATGAAGTACCCGTAGACGTCCACACCGTCAACGTTCAGCCGGCGGGTCGAATACCCGCAGTTCGTGGCATCTATGATGGCCCAGCGGTGGGACCATATGAGGCTCGTGACGGGGGAGTTCTCCTGGCCCTCTCCAGCGTGAATGATGACCAGGTGGTCCACCTCACCATCCCCATTCCTGTCGAACTGGCTGAAGTCAACGTCCGCGTTGGCCCTGAGGACGGCCTCCACAGCGAGACAGTATATGGGGCCATTGGCGTCATCAATGCCCGAGCCGTCCCGCCCGTACCAGGTCATGTTCCGCACACTTGAATACCACTGGGATGTCACCTGGCCTCCAATTTCCGTCTTGCCGTAGCTGCTCTCCAAGTAGAAGTTGTTGAGGGTTCGGGCTCCCGATGTCTGGTCGAACAGCAGGTTATCGAAGTACTGGGGGGTCTGCCCAGCTGACTCGTCGGGGAACTCTATCAGAACGACTGCTAGGTCCTCCTGAGCCGCTGCTGGGTCCACGGAGACCTTCTGGCCCGTGGGCTGGAGGATGAAGGGCATCTGGCTATAGACGTCCGGGTTAGGAGGGGTGAGGAGGGGGCCAACGATGACCTTGGGACCCTGGACTTCCTCTTCATCTATCCCATACGGGAATTGAATCAGACCGAGGACGAAGAGGGGGAGGAGAAGGAGAAGCCATCGCATGACGTTTTTTCCATGGACCCCCCCTTATTTAAACTATGGAACTCGCTTGCGCAAAGTGATAATTGTACTATATACTCGGCTTGTCGAACTCGGGCCGTCCAAAGGGCTTGGTGGCGTCGAGACCCATCTTGGCCGTCGTCTCTCCCGCGCTGGGATCGATGGAACTCCCCTTCGCACCCCTTATTACGACCATATCCCGGTCGGCCTGGAAGCGCGTCGCGACGGCCCACTCAACATCCCTGTCGTCGTAGATGTCGATGTCCTCGTCTACGATGATGACCTGCTTCATGGAGGTGTGGCCGCTCAGAGCCGCCAGTATGGCATTCTTCCCGTCCCCCTCGTGCTGTACCCTTATGGCCACGACGCCGTGGAGCCAGGAGGAGCCACCCTCCGTAAGGCGGACGCCTACGACGTGGGGGACTACTCGCTTGACGGCCTCGTAGATCAGGGGTTCCCGCGGCATTCCCATGAGCAGGTGGTGCTCCTGTCCGCCGGAGAGGATGAGGTGGTAGATGGCATCAGGTCTTCGGTAGAGCCGGTCCACCTCGATGACGGGCTCCTTCCTGACCTTGTCGTAGGTCCCCGTCCCATCCACGAAGGGTCCCTCGTCGTGGACCTCGCCGGTAATGCGGGCCTCCATCGCGTACTCGCAGTCTGCCGGGACTATGATGTCATTCTCTAGCCGCACTGCTTCCAGGGTCTTTCCCGCAGCCTCGGCCAGGGCGGCGGCGATCCTCAACTCGTCGGCCTCGTACTCGATGGACATGGCCCCGGCCAGGAGGACAGGCAGAGGGGCACCGATGAATATGGCGACCCGCAGCTCTTCCCCTTTCGCCAGGGCGGCGTCCGCCATGGCCCGCAGGTGCCTCGGCACGAGGCGCGCTGCCATTCTTCGGCGGTCTAGGACGAGCATTCGATGGTAGGACAGGTTCCTCTTCCCCTTCCACTCAGCGGAGACGATGGCGGAGGTGAGGTACCTGCCAGGTTCCTTCGGATACCACTGGGGTGCTGGGAGGTCCTTGCGGAGGTCGAATCCATCAATTCCGCCATGAAGGAAGGCCGCATCATCGATCAGCTGCTCATCGGCGGGTCGGCGAAGGGAGTCCATAATGACCAATGGAAGCCTTTCCATGGGAATGCCCAGGGCGTGGCAGACCCGATCTCTGGTCGCCCAGAGGTTTCCAACGGCCTCGAAGCCTGCCAGGTCCTTGAAGTACACGATCCGCTCTTGGTCCTCCCTGAGGATACGGGTCGCCTCCAGCTTTAGGTCCACCGTCTTCCCGACAGTCAGAACGTCCGGGAACAGCTTCAGGTCCTCTCTGAGAGACAAGGAATCGCCGCAGTAAGGTCTAGCTCATTATATATCCTTACTTCGAGGGGCGCTTCGGCCTCTCCGACATCCGTAGTGGTGAAGGCCTTCGACAAAGGAGTTGCAGGGGCCCCTGCGAGAGGCCTGATGGCCCCCGGCCCTAGCTCTTCTCCTACCAACCGTTAAATACACACATCATGCTTGAAACCCCGTGCTCAGGGAGCTAGCCAGGAAGTACGCCCTGCATAATGCAGTACTGTATGGAGGCAAGGCACAGCCCAAAGCGGTTCTTGGTAAAGTCCTGGCTCAGGATCCCAGCCTCAGGGCAAGAGCCAGGGAGCTCTCCCAACTGGTGGAGGAGGTGGTCCAGGAGGTCAACCGTCTGGGACCGGAGGAGCAGAGGTCCCTGCTGGAATCCCTAGCCCCCGAGCTTCTGGAGAGGGTGGTGGAGTTCAGGCCCTTAGAGCTTCCAGACCTTCCGGACCTCAGGGGGCCAGTGCTGATGCGCCTCGCACCGTACCCCTCGGGTCCCCTCCACATAGGGAACGCAAGGATGGTCATCCTTAACGACGAGTACGTCAAGAGATACGGGGGGCGTCTCCTCCTGGTCCACGATGACACCATTGGCTCCGAGGAGAAGTTACCGGTGAAGGAGGCCTACGAGCAGGTGGAGGAGGGTCTGCAGTGGCTAGACGTGGAGTACCACGAGGTCCTCTACAAGTCTGACCGGTTGCCCCTCTTCTACGATTGGGGACGCCGGCTGCTCGATGTTGGCGGGGCCTACGCATGCTCCTGCTCGGTGGACGAGTTGAGGAAGAAGAGGGAGGCCGGAGAGGCATGTGAACACCGCTCTCGACCGACGGAAGAGAACCTGGCGGTGTGGGGGCAGATGCTGGATGGCGGCCTGGCTCAGGGCGAGGCGGTGGTCCGTCTGAAGACGGACATGAAGCACCCCAACCCCGCCTTCCGGGACCGGGTACTATTCAGGATCAGCGATAGGGAACACCCCCGGGTAGGTACCCGTTATCGTGTGTGGCCCCTTCTGGAGTTCTCCTGGGCTGTGGATGACCATCTTCTGGGCATTACCCACGTGATCCGCGGAAAGGACCTGGTAATGGAGGATGAGATGGAGAGGGCCATCTGGGCCTACCTAGAGGTGGAGGGTCCCGCCTTCGTCCATCACGGCCTCCTGCGCCTTAGGGAGGCGGAGCTGAGCAAGAGCCTTCAAAGAAGACTCATCCAGAAGGGAGAGCTCGCAGGCATATATGACCCCCGGACTTGGAGCCTACAGAGCCTGGAGAAGCGGGGAATCCGGCCCGAAGCCCTTCGCCGATTCATTCTGAGCTTCAGTCTCAGCCTGACAGATGTGGAGGTCCCCGCCGAGACCCTCTACACGGAGAACAGGCGACTCATAGACCCGGTGGCCAATCGTTACTTCTTCGTTCCGGACCCCGTGATGACGAGGCTGGAAGGGCTCCCGGAGGTTCGAGAGGCCAAGGTCCCCTTACACCCCGACTTCCCTGAGAGGGGACACCGCATCATCCCGGGATCACGAAAGGTCTTCCTCCCCCGTGAGGACCTGGAGGCCCATCGGGGCCGTGAGATAAGGCTGAAAGACTGGTGCAACGTCCACCTAAATGAAAATGCCCGCTTTACATCATGGAAGGTCAAGGACATCCCGAAAGTCCAGTGGTTGCCCACGGGGGTGCCGACCCGAATAATCATGCCCGATGGGAGGTGGGTGGAAGGACTGGGTGAGGAGAGCCTCTCCCGGCTGGATACAGTCACCACAGTACAGTTCGAGCGGTTTGGCTTCGTCCGCCTCGACGAAATTGGTCAAGAAGTCCTCGCCTATTTCGCTCACCGGTAGGACCCGGTAGGAGACACTTTTTTAGCCCCGGCGGATTACCTCGTGGGTTCCATGGTA
>CAYFYB010000004.1:0-79918 GCA_964347345.1 uncultured Methanomassiliicoccales archaeon
GGCCAACGGCGCAGCCCTTAGGAGGCTGTCCTCAGTGGTTCGCAGGTTCAAATCCTGCCCTCCGCACTTGCTTTGGAAGCAGACGCCGAACGGTAGTAGGCTCGGTGTCCCTCGTTGACAGAAGAACCCCTCGGAATCCCGACCCGAAAGAGCATCTCCACGGTGAAGAAACGCAGGTTGGAGACTGCAAATCCACCCTTATGCTGCTGACTTCTCTCCTCCTGGGAGCCTACCTTCGCTTGAAGTATTGGTTGGACCACTACTTGGCGTCGCCAGAGCAAGGACCGCGCCAAAGAATGAGTTGATTCTGCCACTGACAAAGTATTCTGATCTTGGACGTGCTCTGATTCCCCCCGGGATCTCTTCAAGGGAGACCTACATCGCGACGATGTTCTCTCATTCCTTGGGAGCCCTGGCCTTCTTCGCTATTAGATAGGCGAAGTAGCCTACAACGGCCAAGGCAACTGCGAGGGCAGAGATTACCCCGATGAAGATGTAGAGGAGGTTTCGCGTCTGGCTAATCTCGCCCTTCAGGGATTCCAAGGCCTGCTCCAGCGCACCAGCTGATGGAGGTGGTTCCGAGATGAGGACTGTCTCGGTAGCGGTAACTTCATTGCCCTCTCCGTCACTTACTGTCAGATCGACGGTGTAAGTACCCGGAGACTGGTAGTAGTGGGTCACAATGGGGCCACCAGTTACCTGGGTTCCGTCGCCAAGGTCCCAGGCATAGCCTAGTGTGATGCCGGGCTCCCGACTTGTGCCAGATCCCACTATGGTTACATTGAAAGCGTCATCGTAGATGACGTCCACTTCGACGATCTTCGGTCCGATATCTAGGACGGTCACCGTAGTGGTATCGGTGTCCACGAGACCATTGTCATCCACAACCGTGAGCAAAACGCTGTAAGTGCCATCATGCATGAAGGTATGGGCCGTCTTACTCCCGTATCCCAGCTTCCCGTCTCCAAAGTCCCATATCCACTGGCTGACTTGACCGTCGGGATCGGCAGACCCCGTTCCATCCACCGTCAGGGGCAAACTCTCGGTCACGGTGTAGGGTCCACCAGTGGACGCGGTCGGTGGCTGTCCCGTCACATGGAGGTCGCCAAATGCGATATCGAAATCGCCATCTCCATCGTCCACGACGAGGCTGAAGGCAAAGTGTCCATAGGTGTCCACAGTTCGCGACACGTTCAGACCGGTTGCGTTTGTACCGTCCTCGAAGTACCAAGTGTGTTGAACCACATCAAGGCTACCCATGTCTGTGTGGCCCGAGGCGAACTGGACGACCTCTCCGACTTGTGAGGAACCTGGTACAGTCAGATCAGTGATGCTCGGTGCGGCATTCTTAACGCCCACGTAAACCTCCTCCACCATATACGGATCTCCTAGGTGCAGAGCTGTTACCCTGACGAGGAACCTGTCTTCGTCCGTGTACGTATGGTTTACGCTTACGCCTGAATCGGTATTTCCGTCTCCGAATTCCCAGTCATAGGTCAGTTCCTCAGGGGGGACCGGGACTGCTGCTGGATCTGGTATGTTGAAGACGAAATCGACTGGTTGACCTTCAACTGGGCGCAGAGGGGAAAACTCCGCATCCCCCCATTCAATCCTACTCAGTTTCGATACCGAATCGATAAGATTGAAGGGGTCGAGGTTGCACACGACGTCCTTACGCACGACTTGTCGCTCGCTCCAACGACTGCCGTCCTCAAGGTCGACGAAGACGTTAAGCCCATAGTAGAAGGAGAAAGTGGTCTCGAAGATATGTGGAACGAGGTCCCTCTTTCCGTGGGTAATCCTCTCCTTTTCGTCCAAGTTCTTGTCGTTAAAGTCGACAGTTCGTTCATCGATTCGCAATGTCCCTGATAAGCCGTTAATCAGGCTCTGAACTTCGTTCACAGCGGTCGATTTCTCGAAATGGAAGACCCGGGTTGGATCGGGTGCAAAATCGTTCCAAGCGAAGGGTTCTCCAACCTCCCTCTGCTTTTCGTTAGTATCCGTAGCGGTATCCTCTTGCACAAATGAGAAAACGCCATCATCGTAATGGCCATCCATCCGGGCTTCAATCGTTACCGTCAATGTCCCTTCGCTCTTCGCCTGAAATCTCCAAGAGAAGTCGACGTTCGCCTCGTTATCGCCGGGTATTGTGCCCGTCTTGTCAGCGGTGTGTCCGTCGTTGGTGGAAACCTCGATGGACCAATCGCCATCTTCATTCGGTTCTCCACCAGAGTAGAACTCCACGGTACCTTCGACATAGAAAAAGTCTCCGACTTGGATGCCATTTTCGAGGTCATCTACTATGTCGAAGGATGTTATCTCAGCAGTTGGTCTAGTCTCCTGGGCCTTGTTCGCTTGATAAAGGGATACGACATTCGCCACCAAATCTATGACCGTGATTACTGCCGCCACCACGACCAGAGGCGCCACGTTCTGCCGGGTGGTCTGAAGCTCTTCCGAGGCCAACTCGGGATCTGCGTTTTGTGTGCCGAGTCGCAGGGGGTCTGCGTCCTGATTTCCCTCGGCCCTAGGACCTCTCCAGAAAGCTGTGACCTCCGGCATAGAGGTGGCTTCAGAAACCAAGTCTAACGAAGACACCTGGACCGCAAGAAGGAGGACGAGAACGATCGATACGGTCCTTGAGTTCATACAACCGGAAGGTGGAAGGGGTATAAATGATAAATGGTAGACCTCCCCACCTCGCTGGAAGCCCAAACTGAAGAACGCCATAATGCTGTCCCCTTGGTATCCTTGGGGACACAGGGGAAAACCAGTTGAAAGTGGTCAGAGGCGGAGTGGTGGCCAGAGCGACCTAGTCCCTAGAAACGGAACCCCGCGAAGAACGTCCCTCCCCCTGCTTGGTTGAACTCGAATACAGACTCTTTGACGATGCGGCGCGGGAGTGCGAGTTTCCCTCGAAGGGATGTGCCGGTCACAGGTTCCATCTTCGGCGATGATGTGAGTTCTTCAGTCCGCTGGCCAGTACCTTGCAGGTCTACGATGTCCACGCCCTGGAACTCAGCTTCGCACTTGCCATGAGGGCATACTCAGAATCCTCAGAAGAGATCTCAGCCCCGCCGGAAGAGACGGCGGCGACGCCTCCTTCCCTTGCCTCCTTGGGAGGCTGCTTCTTCGCCACTTCCTATGGTCACCCTGACAGAGACGCCTCTGTTGACTGCCTCCTGCAGTCGGGCACTGAGGCTCTGTAGTTCCTTCTGCCACCGCTGCGCCACCCCGATGTATACGACAACGGCAACGAGACCGGCGGCCTGGGCCGCGCCATAGAGCCGTGCGACCGTTGCAGGGGGGTTGGAGAGGAGGACCACCAGAGGTGAGAAGAGGAGCAACATGCCAAAGCTGGCGGCCAGGAGGGGTTTGTGAGGCTCGAGCTTTCCTCCGCGGGATAGAAGGGAGCGGCCCAACACGCCGAGGTATCCCAGGAGGACAACTAGGAGGACGAAGGTGGGGATGGAGGAAAGAGCCTCCCCCCCTTCGGCGGCTAGCGAGATCTCGTAGCCAATGAGGCCGGCTATCACTGACAAGTACAGGACGTCCCGCAGAAGGGGTCGGAATTGGCTCGCATGAGGATCCCGGTTTCCACCGGCTATTCCGAGTATCCAGCTCACGGCGGGCAACACGCCGAGAAGCAAGCCGCTATTTCCAAAGACCAAGGCTACGCCCAGGGCTCCCGTCTCGTGGAGCCGGTAGTACCCCATGATGAAGCTGGCGGCGAGGCTCCCGAAGGCGATGACGGAGATGACCATAAGGCACCCTTTCCGGTCTCTCGCTTCGGTCTCCTCCTCGAGGGGTTTAGCAGCTTCTTCGGAGGCACCGAGAACCTTCGCCAGGGACCTCCAGAGGACTACGCCCATCATGAAGCCCCCGGAGAACAGCACCAGGACGATGACGGCTGTAGACGAGAAGCCCAGGAAGGCCAGGGGGAGGGTCAGGAGGGCCCACATCCCGATGGAGGCGGTACGGGAGAGGCTGTCCATCTTGGAGGCAAGGGGGGAAGAGTGAGTGGAGTAGTGCCGTCAGGCACAGCCCGAAGCCCGCGAGGGCGGGAACAAGGCCTAGCTCGGGGAAGCCCAACAGCGCAAGGGCCACCGCGGCTCCGAGAACCACGGCCGACACTACGAGAAAGGCCCGGGTGTGCCCTTTGGTCCCGAGGACCATCCACACGAGTCGGAGCCTGAGGGCCATCGATTCCCTGAGTTTCGGGGTGCCTGTCTCATCAGTATCTTCGCTGGTGGCCTGGGCTGTTGTCTCCTCCGGTGAGGGCATCGTCACAGCCTCGCCACGATCTTGCTTCTGGCGACTCCACGGTGCCATATATCAGCTCACGGTCCCGGGCAGCACGCTTCATCAAGCGGGGTGCAGTCCTTTTCCCCGCAATTTCCTGCCATGTGTATAAAGGCGCGAAGCTCGTTTTCAAACCCCGTTATCCACGTGCGCTCGCGAATGCTTCGGATCAGCGGAGGATGTCCACCAGCGCTACCCGTTCCAGCACGAGGTCCATGGCCTTCTCAGGAGGCACGGTCTTGAGCTCCGTCTCCGTGATGCCATAGGCGTGAAGATGATCCGGATTCCCCTCCACCAGGGAGTCGTCTCGCACGAGACTCACCTCAGCAAGTAGGGCGTCCACATCGCCCTCATCCACGGCGAGGAGGACAAGGCGCTCTGCTCCCTCCTTGAGCCCCATCTTCTCCATAGCCCTGGAGATCTGCCTCTCTCCCGCCGCATAGACTAGCACCTCCACCATCAGGTCTGAAGCGACGTTGCTGCCCCTGTGGAAGGCCCTCTCAGCGTGCTCCAACGCCGATAGGATGTGGTCCTCGCCAAACACCATGTCGGCGTCGAAGGCTTGGACCTGGAGGCCTACCTTCTCGGCCTCGGCCCGAAGGAGCCTGATGAACTCCTCAACGTCGCCCACGACGCCCCTGGCGCCGATCACCATAAATCCCATGTCTCTCCTCCAGGGCCTTCCGCTGGTAGGCCCGAACGATGTCTCCGCGGGACAGGATGCCCACTAGCTTGCTAGGGTCTTCCTCCGAGACCACGGGCAAGTGCCCTACCTCGGCCACCGCCATCTTCTCGAGAGCCACCTCAAGGTCCTCCGTCGGGGTGGCAACGACGAGCTTTTGCGTCTCCACCTCTTGGACGGGATGCCTTCGTTTGCCCTCGCTAAGCGCGCGCCGAACGTCTGAGTGGGTGATGATGCCCACCATGTGCCCTTCACCGTTCAGCACCGGAAATCCCTGATGCCCCGTCCGGTGAATCTCTCGGGCTACATCATGGATGAGGGTGTCCTCCTTCACCGTGGCCACCTCCTTCACCATGGCGTCCTCCACGCGGATGGTCCGCAAGACGTTGAGTTCGGCCTCGGGTTCGAAGAGGATTCCCCTTCGTCGGAGGACGCCCGTATATAGGGTGTCCCTCTGGAGCAGCATCGAAACCCCGTCGGCCACGACGCAGGCGAGCATGAGGGGGAGGACAAACTTGTAGTCTCCTGTGAGTTCGAATACGATGACTATGGAGGTCAAGGTCGCCCTGCTGGCACCCGCGAAGAGGGCTCCCATCCCCACGAGGGCGTAGGCCCCGAAGGGGTTCGTGATCTCGGGATAGAGAGCGTTGAATCCCAGGCCGAGGGCACCGCCAACCATGGCGCCAATGAACAGGGAGGGGGCAAAGGCTCCCCCGCTTCCCCCTGAGCCCAGGGTGAGGCTCGTTCCCACGACTTTGAGTAGGGCCAGAGTGAGGAGCACAGCTATGCCCAGGTGTACCGCCCCCGTCCCGCCCAAGTCGCCGACTAGCGCCGCCCTGATGGTGGAGTAGCCGACGCCCATGATCTGTGGGAAGAAGATTGCCAGAGGTGCTAGTAGGCCGAGCCCCAGGGCTGGCTTGACGTACGCTGGTACATGCAGCTGGTCTAGAGCGTCGCCCACCCAAAACCGAACGCGGATCCAGAGGATGGCAGCAAAGCCACAGACCAATCCCAGGACCACGAAGAAGGTGAGTTCGATGGGGGAGACAAAGGTGTACTCGGCCGGGAGCAAGGGCCCCGTGGTGAGGAACAATCCTGCGACGGCACTGGCGAAGACGGCCGAGATTACGAGGGGTATGAAGGAGCGCGTTCGGAACTCCAGAAGGACCAGTTCGAGGGAGAAGACCACCCCCGCTATGGGTGCATTGAAGGTGGCGGCGATGGCCCCTGCAGCACCGCAGGCGAGCAAGATCCTCCTCGGGGTCTCAGCCAGTCTCAAAGCCTGCGCTATGGAGGAGCCCGCAGCGGCGCCGATCTGGACGATGGGACCTTCCCTGCCCGCCGATCCACCGCTGCCAATGGTGATGGCAGAGGCGAGGGACTTGAGGGCAACAACCCTGGGTCTGATATTGCCCCCCCGGGCGAGGACAGCCTCCATGACCTGAGGCGTGCCGGCCCCCTTCACCTCTGGAGCGAGGTATGTCGTGATCAAGCCCACGAGGAGGCCCCCCACCGGGAGAAGGACGAACAGGAGGAGCCTCTCCATAGTAAGGGCGGGATAGAAGTGGCCAGCGTCAAGGTTGAATATGGCCGGGTTCAGCCACGGCTCTCCGTACGGTACCCCGCCACTGTGGAAGACCGAGAGGAAGATCCATATGAGGTAACGGAAGCCCAGGGCGATGAGGCCGGCGATGACCCCCACCAGGGCTGCGAGACTGCTTAGGATGAGGTACTCACCCACCAATTCCCGTTTAATGTTCAGGTGAAATCTCCTGGGCGGGGCCTCTTGCATGAAGACCTTCTCTATGGGGCAAGCGGCGTCCCACCAAAAACCTAACCGAAGTCGTAGAGGCCATACTGACCTCCGCGAGTCTCCTCCTCAAGCTCCTCCTCCTTCCTGCCCAGTTGCTCCAGTATGCTCTTGGCCACAGCGGGGCCGATGGTGGGTATGCCGGCAAGCAGCCTGACGTCGACGTTTCGCAGGTCGCTTTTAGTCTTGAGTCCCCTCTCGAAGAGGGCCCTGGACCGGACGCGACCGATTCCCCTGAGGCTGACAAGATCCAGAAGCTCCTCCTTGACGCCATACCTGATCCTCGGCATCAGCCTCGCCAGGGGCTTCAGCCGGTGTCTGTTGAAGAGGCGGGCCAGCTCGTGCATGGCATAGAGCAGCCACTCTGCCATATCAACCATACGGCGGATGTCTCCTGGCCCGATTCGGAACCTCTTGGTGATCTTCTCCTCCGTCTCCTCCCCCATCCAGTCCTCCAGCATCGTCGCGGTCTTCACTTCCGCCAGGAGGAAGTCGTAGTCCTCCGTTTCAGACAGCAGCTCCTCCTCCGTGGCCTTCTCCTCCACCCACTCGTAGTCCTTCCGGCCGAGGTATAGGGTGGGCATGTCGGGGGTGGCACAGATAGCATGGAGGTAGGAGAACGGTGTTCCTCGGTGAGGTGACTTGAGGGCGTCTCTCAGAATGACGCTGGACAAGGGGTCCACATACAGATCCGAGGTCCTCTTGCCGAAGAGTGTGGCCCTGAGGACCTCCTCCCTAATGATGAGCTCCTCCTTCTCTAGGAACTCGAGGACAGCCTCTATGCTCCCGCCGATGTAGGCCACATCCCCCTGGTGGGCGTAGAAGGTTCGCTCCATGAAGCTGTAGAGTTCCTTCTCCGTCTGGACGTGACCCGTGGCGATGGCAGCCAGCAGGTGCATCCTGAGGGCAGGCTCGCTCCCAAGCTTCGACTCGATGCTCTCGGGGCCCGAGAGGACGTAGTTCTCCAGCAGCTCCTCCACGTCCTCCTCGTAGCGGGCCAGGAGGACCGCTTCACCATACTCATCATACTGGGGTCTACCAGCCCTCCCGCACATTTGCTTGACCTCAAGGATCGGGATGTAGCCGAAGCCTACGTTGGGGTCATACCGGCGGACATCTCTGACAACGACACGCCTTGCAGGGAGGTTTATGCCGGCGGCCAGGGTCGGTGTTGCCGTAATGCACTTCAGCGCTCCGCCTCTGAAGAGGTCCTCTACCACCTTCCTCTGAGCGTTGGTTAGACCGGCGTTGTGGAAGGCAGTGCCAGCCTTGATGCAGCGGGCCAACCGGCTGGCAATGGACGTGGGCTCCTCCTGTCTCCCAATCATGGCATCCGCCTTCCCCGAGAGGACGCCAACGTCCTCGTCCGTCAGGTAGGGTTTTACCGCTGGTATCAGCTTCCTTGCCAGGGTCTCCGTCGACTTCCTGGTGTTGACGAAGACGAGACACTGCCCCCCTTCCCGGAGGGTGTCCCTTACGAGGGCTGACATCTCCTCAGATTCCTGAGGCACGAGCCTGTGGCTCATGTCCCAGAAGGTGATGGCACCACCGAAGTAGACCCCCTCTTTCAGAGGCACTGGCCTCCAGTCGCTCACGACGTGATGGGCATCAAGCCAGTCAGCCAGCTCCCCGGAGTTGGCAATTGTGGCGGAGAGAGCAATGATCTGCGCCCTGGGGTTCACCTGACGCAGCTTGGCCAGGGTGACCTCGAGGGTCGGTCCCCGGTCCGGATCGTTTATCAAGTGGACCTCGTCGGCCACCACGACGGATAGTTGCTTCAGCCAGTGAGAGCGGTGTCTGAGGAGGGAGTCGGCCTTCTCAGACGTGGCGATGATGATGTCAAAACTCCTGAGGGTGGGCTCCGCGGAGTCGTAGTCTCCCATAGATAGGGCCACGCGTATGCCGAGCTGCTCAAACTCCTTCAGGTCCTCGTACTTCTCAACAGCTAGGGACCTCAGGGGGACGATGTACAGGGCCTTGCCGCCATTCATGACGGACTTGAGGATGGCCAGATAGGCAACCAGGCTCTTCCCACTGGCGGTGGGGATGGCCAGCACGAGGTTCTTCCCTGAGAGGGCTGGGCCTATGGACTCGGCCTGGGGAGGGTAGAGCTCTGTAATGCCCTTGGCCTGCAGAATGTCAGCGATGCCCTGGTCAATTTCCAGGTCCCGGAGGAGCATCCAGGCTCAGTATCCCGCGTGTGCCCATAAGCTTTCCTTACTGTGGCCCTCTGAAGGCTTACACTTACTCCAGATTGTAGACAGGACCGGAAATTGTTTATGGGATTGGCCCTTTCCAAGGCGCGGCCAGGGGCAAGCCCTAGCCCTTGTGAAGGAGGAGTTACTTGTCTTCAGAGCAAGATTCACGAGCTAGGAGGCCCTTTTTCCAGGACCCCAAGAAGCTTTTGGCAATCGTCGTTGCAGCGGTGGTCGTCATAGCTGGGGTCCTAGCGGGTTTCTACTATCTCCCAGAGGACTGGGACGGTGACGGAATCCCAAACGCTTGGGAAGAGAGATACGGGTTGAACCCCCGCGATCCTTCTGACGCGGCTCTGGATGCTGACAGTGATGGATACGACTCAGACAGAGACGGGACTGTGGATAGAGAAGAGAGTTTCACGAACAAGGAGGAGTACCTGAACGGGACGGATCCCAGGAACAAGGACACTGATGGAGACGGGATTCACGACGGTTGGGAGGTCTGGTTCGAGTTTGATCCTCTGGATGATACAGACGGAGCAAGCGACCCGGATGAAGACATGTTGATGAACGTAGGCGAGTTCAATTTCGGAACCCCGCCCAGAACCGCCGATGTTGACATGGATTTCCTTTTGGACTCGGGGGAGGTTGGGTTTGGGACAGACCCCTATAGCCCTGACAGCGACGGTGATGGGTTGCTGGATTCTGTGGAGCTCTTCGACTACTTCGCTTATGACAGCATCAAAGTGAAGGAAGAGCTCCGTATGTGGATGGAACCCATCAAAAGGATTCTGCGGATTGAGCAGGATGGACACTACAGGCTGAAGATTCCGTTTAACGGGGTTCTATTCAATCCTCGAGTCCTGGTGGTGAATGACGATAAGTTCCCAGGCGACGAGGAGTTTGGCGCTGACATATTCGCGAGCAGGCTAGCCGCCGTTGGCCTCAGGCCGGAGATGGCGGATTCCACCCGGCTTTGGGACATTGACCTGCAAGACTACGACTTCGTTGTCTGGAGTTCAGGCGATGATCCAAATCCTGTACCTGATCCCCTGCAGAGACAGCTGCTCATCGATTTCGTCCTTACTGGAGGGAGACTTCTCATTGAAGGAGGCCATTTCTCAGCCTTTGCATGGACGGACCCTGCCTTCGGCGATTTCGTCCTACATGCTATCGGTTTGGAGGATGGTGGATCGAGCAGCCTCATCCAAATCCTCGATCACCCTGTGTCCGCGGGATTTGCCCCAAACGAGAGCGTCCCCCTAGTCAGCTATTTGGGGCCTGACGCTGATGCGTTCTTCAACATTACAGATCCCTTAACGGGCATCGATTCCAAGGCGGTTTTCCGGTGGCAGGGCTTCAGCGATTACGGTCTCAACACCTACGATGATGACTTGGACGCTACAAACGGGGGGCAGATCATATACATGTCCTTCGACATCACCGAGATACAGGACTCCACTCAACTCTACAGACTCGTCGACAACAGCATCAGCTGGCTGAATCCGTTTCCATCGGATACGATCGTCAACATGACGAGGCTGATGGAAGCTCTCGATATTGTCGTAAGAAAGAAGGGCGTGGAGGTTCCACACACTTACGATAGCACCATCATCTCCAATGCGACTCGCTACCTCTCTGCTGGGTACAGCGAAATATACTCCTTCTGGCTGAGGAGCTACGACCTGGAGACTGGAATCTACTCGGTGAGCATCGACCTGAACGAGTCGTCGATTCTGGAGGAGGTCCCTGAGGATTTCAACTTCACCGTTTTCCTGAGCTACATCCTTGCGGAAAAGCTTCAGCTTGATCCCCTTGTAGCGGATGTCGACGGAGACGGTATCCCGGACGGCGACGAAGTGGCCATCGGTACCTATCCGTTGAACGATGACAGCGATCACGATGAGCTCACGGATTCCGACGAGTGGTACCGCTTTGGGACTAGTCCGCTGAACTCCGATTCAGACGGGGACATGCTCCCCGATGGACTTGAGCTTGGTATCGTTTCGGATGCAGACCGCGCGAGCGTGACCGATCCTCTGGATTTTGACACCGACGACGACGGGCTTTACGACGGCTGGTTTGATGAAAACGGTGATGAAATCTTCTCTCCCAGCGAAATGGGTGAAGATGTGGACCAGGATGGCCGGAAGGACCTGCAGGAGACCGACCCGTTGATGTGGAGTACTGACAGAGACAACCTGCCCGACGGTTGGGAAGTCCGTATGCATCTGAACCCACTTTCAGCAACTGGGGCCGACGGAGACATGGGAAATCCCGATGTAGACCTCACTCGGTATGGCAGCAGCTTCACCAACGTTATGGAGTTCAACCTAGGCACGAACCCAAAGCCCTACGACTGGGATGGAGACGGCGCGATAGTGGGTGGCTTCGAGTCTGGGAAGGATTATGATGGGGACGGATTGCAGGATGGTCAGGAGGCCTTCGTTCTCCTTAGGACCAGTGTGAGGGATGGCGCGGAGAGCATTGAGAACTACGCGGCTGCAGAAGACTGGATATATTTCGACCAAAACGTGACGGATGGTCTTCCCGGGGCAGCCTATCTCTTTGATTCCGTTGAGAGAGATGTGGAGAGCACCTCCCCGGCAAACGCGAGGAGCCCCGGTGTCGAGGGAGCGTTCAGACTGGTGGACGGCACGAGGATCTTCTACGACCGAGACTTGGATCGGATCTACGTTTGGGAACCCTTCTCGGACTTTCTCGATAGGGACGCGACTGGGATTCTGGAGGGAACTTTCTATGTATTTGTCTCCTCCAGCGCACCGGTTGTCTCTTCAGACCTTCCTGCAGTAGGGTTTCAAGGCAAGGAGATATACTGGGGAATCAGCCCCTTCATCCCCGACAGCGACTTTGATGGGCTCCTTGATGGAAAGGAGGCTCTGTACGATCAGGATACCGACTGGGATGGGCGTCTGAATGCCCTTGATCTGGATTCCGACAACGACGGCATCACCGATTTCGTGGAACAGACGGTTTACCCCAACACGGACATGGACAATGATGGACTGGAAAACATGGTCGACTTGGATTCCGACGGAGACGGCATCCCGGACGACAAGGAGCAGCGGCCCTTTGTCGATACGGACACCGACTCCATCATAAATCTGCTCGACAAGGATTCTGATGACGATGGCCTCGCGGATGGTGAGGAGGATGTGGATGCCGATGGCTTCACAGATGCCAACGAGCCCAGCCCCCTCATTGTGGATACGGACGCTGACGGCCTTACGGACCATGAGGAAGTTGTTCCCGGAGTCGACGGATACATAACGGATCCCGCCGACGAGGATACCGATGATGATGGTCTGCTTGATGGCGTAGAAGTCGCTGGATGGAATATCACAGTGAACGGCTTCATCGTTCATGTGTCCGCAGATCCCACCCTCAGGAACCGCGATGGGGATCTCCTGACTGACGACCTCGAATACCTGTTTACGGATCCTATGTCGGGCGACACAGATGTCGACTTCCTCCTGGATGGACAAGAGGACGCCAACCTGAACGGCAGGTGGGATCCGGGCGAAACTAACCCGACAGACAGTGATACGGATGACGACTTGTTGCTGGATGGCATAGAAGTAGGGTTGAGGACAAGCCCTCTGGATGCCGATTCTGATGACGATATGCTTATTGACGGCATAGAGGACACCGACAAAGACGGGTTTACAGATATCGGGGAAACAGACCCCGCCAGCCCGGATTCTGACGGCGATGGGCTCTTGGATGGCATCGAGGACAGGAACCGCAACGGAGCCTACGATACTTCCGCCACCTCCAGGGAGACAGACCCGCTGAACCCCGATTCTGACGGCGACGGACTCCCGGATGGTACTGAGAGAGCCTGGGATGGGGACACCGATGGAGACGGGTGGATCAACGCACGAGATCAGAATTCTGATGGCGATGCCCTTCTGTACGATGGATGGGTGGACCTCGACGGCGACGCCCTCTACGATCCGGGCGAAGGCGAGGACTTCAACCGAAATGGGGCTGTAGATCCCGACATTTCAGGCGACCCTCGCTATGATCCTCTCAATCCCGTGACTGAGACGGATCCCCTCGACAACGACCAAGACGATGATGGGCTGATAACAGGCATTGACCCCGACGATACCAATCCAGACGTGGACGGAGACGGCCTCTTAGATGGGACGGAAGATGCGAATCATAACGGAGTGTGGGATGGTCTCGGATCGGGCGAGACCGACCTGTGGGATCCCGACACCGACGGCGATGGGCTTTCGGACTTTGATGAAGTGATGCTCCACGGCACGAATCCATTGGACACTGACAGCGACTCGGACAATCTGGTCGACTACGAGGAGGTGAACATTGGGGCCGATGGATACATAACCGACCCCTTGGACACCGACAGCGACGATGATGGTTTGAACGACGCCGAGGAGGCGGCGTATTTCACGAATCCCAATGACCCTGATACCGAAGGCGATGGGATTCCTGATGAGTTTGAAGCCCGCTGGGCATCGTTCACGGGCTTGGACCCGCTAAACGGAACCGACTCCACCGCTGACTTTGACAGTGATGGCCTGACGAATCTGGAGGAGTACGAGTTGGGTGAATTCTATGCCCTGCACGACTTCGATGGCGACACCATCTGGAACATACAGGATAATGATGACGATGGAGACGGGATGCCAACGGCTTGGGAACTGGAGTTCAACCTGACCGCCTACGACGCGGGTGATCAGTGGCAGGACAAGGACGGTGATAGCCGCGCGAACTGGTGGGAATACATCGATGGTACGAACCCCACACTACAGGATACAGACGGTGATTATCTGGCAGACGATGAGTGGTTCTTTGCAGGCACCGATCCCCTCGACAAGGACAGCGACGACGATGGCCTCCTCGACGGGGTCGAGTACAATGGCTGGATTGTTTTCATCATACGCCGGGTGGACGACATTCGGGAGTTCTCGGTTACATCAGATCCGACCAGAATCAATTCGGATGGCGACCTCCTGACGGACTACGACGAATTTGTCCTGGGCACAAATCCCCGCCACCGCGACACCGACGGGGACGGGCTCTTTGATCATCTGGACCCCGCTCCTCTCATCGTAGAGTTCAATTCGCCTAGCATAACCGACTTCACCATATCGGTGGACGTGCACATCTCCCTCGAGCCAATCTACGAGAGGGTGAAGAAGACTGTAACCGAGACCGTATGGAATGTCCTGACCTTTCAGTGGGACGAGGTGGTAAAGACGACCTACGAATGGGTGGTCACGGGATACAGGGAGGTCCTGGACTGGGTCAAGGTGCGAGGGACCTTCAAGGTCGAGGATGACGAAACCACGCTTGATACTGTCCGAATAGACATCAACGGAAACGTGAAGGTTCATCAAGCTTACGCCAACGTTGGCTGGTTCTCACATGAGGTCGATATTGGGAACGCCATCTGGCACGGCTTCGATGCGAAGGTGAGGGCGTGGGATAGCAATGACAACAGTGCGGAGTTCAGGGCAGACATTCCAGGCGTGGCCGATGCTCTCGACGCGATATACGATTTTGCTACTCAGGCCCTCGAACTCCTTTTGGACCTCGGAGAGCAGGCTCTCGACCTACTCAGGGATGGCGCCCTTTGGGTGATCGAGCAGATCCTTCGGCCAGCCTTCGAAGCTCTCCTCTCTTACATACAGACCTTCGCTGGCGTGCAGTCCCGCTTCCTCGCCCCGTACCTCGATGTGAACGGTGCACTCAGAGATGTATCCGGCCTTCTGAACGAGTCCGTCAACGAACTGGAGATCCCTGGTCCCGTCGAGCTTCTGCACGCCGCTTTCAAGGTTGCAGCCGATCTCGTCGCAAACGGACTTGTAACGGCCAAAGAAGTGTTGAGCCTTGCATACGATATCCTGCGTCCAGGGATTCAGCAACTCCCGATCCCGCAGAGTGTGAAGGACATGAGCGATCAGACCGTTGAGTGGCTTCTGGATCTGGCCGCCGAGATTGCGGTCCTTGTCGATAACATGAATGTTGCGACCTTGCAGGCTCTATTCAACTCGTTCATAGATGAAATCGAGACTTTGACGGGCATTCAATTCGCCTTCACTCTGCCGGACTTGTCCAGCTTCCTTACCTGGCCAGAAATCTTTGACCCCAGCAACTATGATCTCCTCGTTAGCGGGGTGAACGTTCCCTCCGGCAGCGTCCTGGGAGTTTTCGTGACGGTGGAGGTGGCCATTACTATTCCCTTCGGTGAAGGGCCAGGCGAGGAGGTCACTATAACACCTGCGTTTTCCTTCTACATAACAGACGCGGGCATAGACGCATACCTTGTACTTGCTACGCCCACCACTGGACCATCCCTCGATGGACCTATTGATTTCGGTCTCGCCTTCGGCGACAGGGATCGAAGGCAAATCTCACTTGGCTATGGTCCCATTTCCTTTGCGATAACCGATATTGAGGATACACCCGTGGACGTGAACTTCACGGAACTCGTATTGCCTTACCTGTCTTATTCCTGGGCACTCTTCAGCTTCGACTGGCCCTAGAATGACCGCCCAGCGATGTAGTCTCCCAGGCTGGTTCTCGTCAGACCAGAGTCTTGAGTGCACAGGGGCCTCGGTGGCGGCAAGGGGGCGTGGAGCAAGCGGGCAGCACGGGCGAACAGTTAGACCAGTAGCACAAAACAGTGGCCTTGAGGAGTTCCCGGGACACTGCTTCCCCCGCCCGGCAAAGCCTTTAAGCGAGCGCTCCCTTACCGCCGCGGATGGCGGACCTTTCTAGCACGGTAGGGAAGCTCAAGCTGAAGAACCCTACCATGCTCGCCTCAGGGGTTCTAGGCGACACCGGCGAGTCCCTCCTGAGGGTAGCCAACAGCGGGGCGGGGGCCATTGTGACAAAGTCCATAGGCCGGGAGCCCAGGGAAGGAAATCCCGGCCCTTCCTTGATAGAGTTGGAGCAAGGGTTGCTGAACGCCATTGGCCTGGCAAATCCCGGGATTGATGATTATGGGGCGGAGATTGAGGTTGCCCTCCGAGGCAGGGTACCAGTAATAGGCTCTATCTTCGCAGAGGATGTGGAACTCTTCGGCCCTCTGGCCCGGACCATGGAGGTGTACGGCGTCCAAGCTCTAGAGCTCAACTTAGGCTGCCCACACGCTAGCGGCCTGGAGGAGATTGCTGGGGACCCAGAGCTGGTTGCTAAGGTGACGGCTGAGGTGAAGAGCGCGGTCAAAATACCCGTCTTCGTGAAGCTTTCGCCCAACGTAAGGCATATCGCGTCCGTGGCCAAAGGGGTGCAGGAAGCTGGTGGAGACGGAATCACCGCCATCAGCCCTGTCAGAGCCATGAGCCTGGCGCCGGAGTTGAAGAGACCAGTCCTAGGCCAGAAGATAGGAGGGCTGAGCGGTCCAGCCATCAAGCCAATAGGCGTCCGGTGCATCTATGAGATATACGAGGCTGTGGAGATCCCTCTAGTGGGCGCCGGCGGTGTGGTCAGCGGGATGGATGCGATCGAGTACATCATGGCAGGGGCTAGGGCCGTCCAGATAGGCAGTGGAATACACTACAGGGGTTTGGACATCTTCAAGGGCGTCTGCCAAGAGATCGAGGCTTTCATGGAGGAGAACGGCTACACCCAGGTGGAGGAAATGGTGGGGATTGCCCACGAATAGGCTGCGTGTTGTTTCCTTGGAGAAGGTGGTGGTGGAGGCCCCCCACACCAAGAGTTTCTGCTTCCAGGCCGATTTGAAGGTGAACCCTGGCCAGTTCATCATGGTCTGGATTCCTGGTGTAGAGGAGGTCCCCATGGCCCTCTCTCGGATAGGTCCTGTGAAGGCCATCACCGTCAGGAATGTAGGAAACTCGACGGAAGCGCTACACAGACTCGGGGAGGGGAGCAGAATAGGTTTTCGCGGCCCCTATGGCAACTTCTTTGACCTGACTCGGGAACACCATCTCCTAGCAGCTGGTGGGACTGGGATGGCCTCAGTGATCACCGCCGGGGAGGCCCTGGCAGAGGCGGGGAAGAAGGTGGTAACGGTGGCGGGGGCCAAAACGAAAGATGAGCTTATCCTACTGGAGCGGGCGAGGAGGTGCGGCGAGCTCTTCATAGCCACTGACGACGGGTCCGCGGGGTATCACGGTCACGTGCCTGACCTCGTCTCGAAGGTCTTGGAGGAGAGGAGGTTCGACGGTGTCATCGCCTGTGGCCCGGAGAAGATGCTTCACACGCTCGCCAAGGTGTGTCGTCAGAAGGAAGTGCGTCTGCAGGCCTCTCTCGAGAGGTTCATGAGGTGCGGCATAGGCCTCTGCGGGTCTTGCGCCATGGATGGTCACTTCATCTGTCTCGATGGCCCCATCTTCAGGGGGGAGCAGCTGGTAGGCCTCAAGGACTTCGGAAGTTATAGGCGCGACCGGGCGGGCCGAAGGGTGCCCATATAGTGCCCCCATCAACCTTATGGCCAGCAAGCCTCTCTGGTCCACCATGTCAGATGTAGACTTCGACAGGACAGTCAAGGAACTCTTCGACACAGCTGTGAAGAGACACCCAGTTTTCGCAACCTACCTGGGGCTTCACAAATACGATCACCTCCTGGGAGAAAACTCTCGACAGTTCTACTTGGATGAAGTGAGATTTGTGAAAGAGTACCGGGCTAAGTTTGAGGCATTGGATCCAGAAGAACTCAGTGGAAGCCGGCCTCTGGATCGAGACCTGGCCATCTACCTCTCTGACGTGGCTCTCTTTGGGCTAGAGGAGAAAAGGCCGTGGGAGTCGGTCCCCGATGGCGCGGAAGACATCGGAACCGCTCTCTTCCCGCTCTTCACCAGAGACTTTGCCCCCCTGTCTGAGCGGATGGAGAGTATGATCGCCAGGCTCGAGATGGGGCCCCGTTACCTGGAGGAACTCCGAACCAGACTGAATAGGCCCGTGAAGCTGTGGACAGAAATGGCCATTGAGGCAGCGCAGAGGTTTCCATCTTTCCTAGAACTCATCGCTCGTTCCTCGGAGAAAAGGGTCACTCCGGAGGCCAATAGTGCCCTGAAGAGGGCGAAAAGAGAGGTCGAGGCGGCTATGTCCGAGTACGAGAGATGGCTCCGGGAGGACCTTCTACCTGGTGCGTCAGAGACTCACATACTAGGCGAAGAGAGATTCAGGAAGTTGCTCCGTATGAGGCGTCTAGGCTTCGACATGGAGGAGGTCCGAGATTTGGGCCTTCGATACCTGAAACAATCGAAGGAGGAGCTTTCCAGCCTGGCTAAGTCGATGGACCCGAAAGCTACCGTGGGGGACATCAAAGAGAGGATCAAATCCAACCATCCGGCAGATTTCGAGGGGGTGTTGGAAGCGGTGAGAAGAACCACTGAAGAGGCCCGTCTTTTCGTGAAGGAGAGACGCCTGGCCACCCTTCCGCCGGCAGAAAGGCTGATCGTCACAGAGACACCGACATACCTGAGGGCTGTCCTCCCATTTGCAGCCTATTTCCACCCGGCGAAGTTCGACAAGGTCCAGGAGGGTGTGTACATCGTTACACCGCCCACAGACGGTCAGGAACTCCTGAAGGAGCACAACTACGCCTCCATCAGGAATACTGTGGTTCACGAAGGCTACCCAGGTCATCACCTCCAACTCTCAGCCGCAAACCTCAACCCCTCCCTCGTGCGGCAGCTCACGTCCGAAGTGGCATCTGCAGAAACAGTGGAGGGTTGGGCCCATTATTGCGAGGACCTGATGCAGGAGACGGGTTTCAACGACTCCCCGGAAGTCCGCTTCGTCCAGCTTCAGGACATAATCTGGAGGGCCTGCCGGATCATAATCGACATCGACCTCCACTGCGGAAGGATGAGCTTCGATGAGGCTGTGGAGATGCTGGTGAAGGAGGCGGGTATGGAGAGAGCATCAGCCGTAGCCGAGGTGAAGCGGTACACCCAGCACCCCACGTATCAGCTCAGCTATCTCTTGGGCAAGCACCTCATCAGAGGTCTCAGAGAGGAGGTGGAGAAGAGGATGGGAGACCGCTTTTCCTACGCTCTCTTCCACGACACCATCCTGTACTCAGGCTCTCTCCCCTTCTTCTTGCTCCGGAAGGTGATGGAGGACAAGCTGGCCAAGATGGAGGAAGATGTTGAGGACCTGAGGTAGTTGACCTACGGGACCATGGCGAGGCCAACATTCCTGGGCGGACTCAACTTTAATATCGCAGGATAAGTTAGGGGCCTCGGTGCATAGATGAAGAGCATCGACGCCCTCGTTCGCAAGGCCATGGAATACAAGGAGAAGGGCCTTAACGAGAAGGAAATTGGCGACGAACTCCACCTCTCCTCAGAGACGGTCACCTGGCTGCTCACGCGCGGCGTAAAGGGTGAGGCGCCCCCGAGGGACATCAAAATTGGCTGGAGATCTGTGGGGGTTTTCGGGAACCGAATCGGCTTCATCTCGGCCGCCTTGACGGACGTCGTACTGGAGGAGATGGAAAAGCGCGGGCTGGATGTGGACTCCATTTTGGGAATAGCCATCAACGGCATCCCTTACGCTACCCTGATCTCCGAAGACATGGGAAAGGAGCTCGTGGTGTACCGCCCGGCCGCGGAGAGACACAAGGGCGGGGCCTTCAGCTCAAACTACGCGGGAGTCGATGGTAAGAACGTGGTCATCGTCGACGATGTCATCAGCACTGGAGAAACAATCCGAGGATCCATCAAGGAGGTTCAGGAGGCGGGCGGCCAGGCAGTCCTGGCCATCGTGGTCGTCAACAAGACGGAGCAAGACGACGTGGACGGAGTGCCCTTGCGGGCCCTTATCAGGGCCAGGGGAATCGCGTGATATCGAATGCACTGGTTCGATGAGTTGGCAAGCTCCGTAGATACCTTCCTTGGCAAGAGGAAGAGGGCCGTGTGCAACGCCGGGCTCTCCGTCTCAGGGCTGCAGCACGTGGGAAGGCTCCGGGGAGAGATCATTCTCAACCACTTCTTGGCCACCCACCTTCGGGCCCGGGGCTTGGAGGTGATGCAGCACCTCGTCCTCTACACTCAGGATCGCTGGAAGGGAAGCCGGAAGCAGGTGGGACAGTTCCCCGGGGACGAGGGGAGGGCTTACGTAGGTAGGAGGCTTATAGACGTTCCGGACCCGCAGGGATGCCATCAGAACTGGGTCGAGCACTTCTGGGAGGAATTCGCTGAATCCATGGGGCTGTTCGCCCCAGGAGTCGAGGTTACCACCACCTCCAAACTCTACAGTCTGCCCAAGATGAAGGAGCTTGTCCTCGAGATTACTGCCCAGGCGGAGAAGGTCAGAGAGACCCTGAACCGATACAGGCCCCGGAACCCCTATCCCGAGGGTTGGATTCCCTTCGAGCCTCTCTGCATGGAGTGTAGGTGCGTGGGTGACGCCAGGGCGCTGGCCGTTCGGGAAGAAGGGGTTCAATATGAGTGCTCATGTGGTGCCCAGGGCTCCTCACCCCTGCATCTTGGCAAGCTGAATTGGCGCCTTGAGTGGCCCGCCCTCTGGAAGGTGCTGGCGGTGGACATCGAGCCCTTTGGGAAGGACCACGCTGCCCCCGGGGGCTCAAGAGAGAGCTGTCAGGTCATTGCTGAGACCATCCTCGGCATAGAACCTCCTCTCGGAATACCGTACGAATGGGTGGGCTACTTAGAGGACGGTCAGGATCTGGGGGATATGGACAGCTCCGACTTCCGGGGCTTTGGACCGAAGGACTGGCTGGAGGTCGCAGACCCGGAGATCCTGAGGTTCCTGTTCGCGAACGTGCCTATAAGGCGCCGCGTAGTCCTCGACCTCGCAAAAGTCGACGTGTACCATCAAGCATATGACCAGGCTGAAGCGGCCTTCTTCGGACAGAGCGACGATGATCTAGCCCGGTCCTTCGAGCTATCGGAGTTCGAGCCTCCCCCTGAAGAGATGCCATTTCAGCTCCCCTATCGGCATGCCACTCTCCTGTCGCAGGTAGCTCCCCAGGACGACATGCTGGGGTGGTCCCTCCGAAGGCTCCAGGACACCGGGTTGCTGGATCGTACGTTGAACTCCGTGGAGCGGGAGGGTGTAGAGAGGAGACTGAAGCAGTCCCTCAACTGGGCTCGCAGGTACGGCCCTCCAGACTCGAGGGTACGCTTACTCCACAGCCTGCCCGAAGAGGTCAGGTCCAGGCTAACTGAAAAGGAAAGGAAAGCTCTTTCCATCTTGGCCGCTCAACTGTCCGACACCCCCTGGAAGGAGGGAGCCATCAAGGAGGCCATGGTGCGTCTCACCACAGGGGACAACCTTCCTGTATCCACGAAGAGGTTCTTCTCCTCGCTCTATACAGTATTGCTAGGGGAGCCTTGGGGCCCCAGGGCGGCACCGCTGCTGGCCGTTCTCGACAGGGATTTCGTCTTGAAGAGGCTGAGGGAGGCTGGTGAGCGATGAAGATGGCACCTTACGCCAAGTCTGCACCCTATTACGACCTCATCTATGAGAGCATTGTGGACTACGAGAAGGAATGCGACCTTCTGGAAGACATCTTCCAAGAACACGCCGAGCGAGAGGTTGGGAAGATCATAGACCTCGGCTGCGGGACCGGAAACCACGCTATCACCCTCAGCTCGAGGGGCTATGAGGTCCTGGGCGTAGACCAGTCAGAGACCTTCATCCGTCAAGCAAGAGAGAAGGCTAGGAAGCTGGAAAGACCACCATCGTTCCAGGTTGGGGACATGAGCAATCTGAGGATCGAAGACCACTTCGACGCGCTCATATGCATGTTTGGAGGCTTCGGTTATATCGCCAAAGACCAGGTGCCCCTAGCCCTGAGGGGATTCGCTGACGTCACCAAGGGTGGAGGGCTCCTAGTCTTCGAGTTCTGGAACACCAGAGGCGTGATCCCGGGGTACGAATCCTGGCTGGTGAGGGAATCGGGGGATACGACGCTGATAAGGCTCTCCAAGTCTGAGTTTGAACCCAGTTCGGGGGTCCTCTCCTCTAGCATGAAACATTACGTTCTCAAGGGCCGGAATCTCGAGGATGCTTTCGAGGAGTTGCATCGACTTACCACCTATGTAAGGAAGGAGATGAGACAGTACCTTCGCCATGAAGGTTTAAGGTCTGTGGCCATGTTCGATTGGGACAGGAAGGTGCTGGAACCTGCTCACCCAGAGGCGTTCCGCATCCTCAATGTCGCTCGCATAGACTAGGTTCCCGTAGGCAATCATCAATGGGCGTTCAGGCTGAGGTTTCCAACTCCAAGTGAGGTGTCTGAACTCTCCCATCGTCCCGGAATCCCTCCGGAACCCTTTGGAAGTTTCCGTTGAACAATCTCGCTCCGCTATGCTGTTCCAATGATGCTGAGAAGCAACACCATCGGAGAAAGGTGAACTTAGAGTTATATACGAATATCCCCTTTACCGTTGCATCAGGGGGGGGATTGGATTGCGCATTCGCAGCTTCGTAGTTGCCTTGGCCGTCTTCGTGGCAACGGTCCTGCTTCTGAACGTCGCAGGAGCGCTCCTAACTGCTTCGACCTCCGCCACCCAGGCCTCTTCGCCGTCTGGAGGGACCGGTTCGTTAGTGAATGAGATTCATTCGACGGAAGGCCAGAGAGCCCTTATTGAGCCACTGACAGGTGTGAGTCATAGTGGGCAGGACGGTCTCGTTGTGCCCCATGCGGAGTTCCTATCAAGTGGGGCCTGGCTGTCGTCCATCGGGCAGGAGAATCGTATCCCAAGGTTCACACCCTTGATCCTAGAGGGAGCCGAAGGGACACCGGGGGTCTCAGGGCCCGTGCAGAGCTGGGACTTCAACGTCCCTGTCGGCTTCGAAGGCGTGCTCTTCCCCCACAACGAACCCGCCATCGCCGTCAGCGCCCTGGATTCCAACAACCTCGTGGCCATCTACCACGACTACGAGGCCGCGTCACTCACGGACTTCACCGAATTTGTCGTCACGAAGTTCAGTCTCGACGGCGGGCTCACATGGTCGACGAGATTCTCGCATCCCACCCTTGTTCCCTTCGGTCAGAGCTTCGATCCGGCAATTGCCGCCGACGCTGAGGGCAATTTCTACGCTGCCTACCTCGTCCTGGACTTTGAGGTGGGCACTTCCAACCTAGTCGTAGGCAAGTCCACCGATGGCGGTGCCACCTGGGAGCACTCCATCGCCAGGGCCGGGGAGCCCTTCTTCGAGTTCCTCGACAAGGACTTCATTGCCGTGGATCCCGTCACCGGTATATTGTACGGTACCTACTCGAACTTCTATGAAGATTTCGTGAGCATCGAGGTGGTTCGCTCCACGGACGGGGGAGCCTCGTGGGAGCCTCCCATCGTCCTTGAAACAGTGCGCATTACGGAGATACCTGAAATCCGGCTTATCCAAGGGGCCTATCCAGCGGCTCGGAACGGCGTCGTCATGGTCGCCTACTACGACAGCCTGGATGACGGATGGCTCCTGGGCGATTTCGGACTGAAGGTGGCGGTGTCCAACGACGGGGGTGCGACCTACTCTCCATCGGTACTCGCTGGCATCCTCCCGGGGGAAATGCCCTTCTGGTTGCCCTCCCGCGCCATCTCTCTCTTCCATCCCAGAATCTGGGCCACCATGGCACCGATACCGGCCATCGGTCCTGAAGGGAATCTGTATATGGTTGCGACGGCCGCCGGGGACAACACCGGCGACACCTTCTTCCTCCGCTCCGCGGATGGGGGACTGTCCTGGAGTCCTCCCACAATCATCAGCGACGATCCCTTTGGCAGGGCTCAGTTCTTCCCGTGGATTGCCGTGCAAGAGGACGGCACGATACACGTCATGTTTGGGGATCGCAGGGACGACCCCGATGACACCTTTTACGACATCTTCTACACCCACTCCACCGACGGAGGCACTACATTCTCTGCCAACGTACCCATTACGGACACCCCCAACACACCGTCGTGGTACTTCATTGGTGATTACTTCGGGTTAGCCGCCAGCCCTGCGGCAGCCCACGCCATCTGGACAGACAACCGTATCATGGACAACTGGGGAGACACCTTCACCGTTAGAGGAGACAAGGTCCTCAGCGCCCCCGCCATCAGGGCGATACCGTCCAGGGCTGAATTTGGGGAATTGGTGGTGGTATTGGGTAGTGGCTTCGCTCCCCAATCGGAGGTCACTGTCTTCATCGAGGCTGAAATCGTCGCCACCGCCAGGACCGATGACGCGGGGGGCCTGATTGCGCAGTTTGAAGTTCCTGACCGGATGGCGGGCCGATACCCCCTCAGCGTCGTCGACAGTGAAGGAAACGCTGCCCTTCGTTTCTTCATCGTGAAGCCTAGCCTCTTCGTGGATCCCGCCGAGGTCGAGATAGGTGGTACCTTCGTGGTCAGCGGGACGCGGTACAAGCCTAACATCCCCATAATTCTCTATCTTGGGGAGCAGTTCCTGACGGATGCCTTCACGGACGACACGGGCAGGTTTGACACGAGGGCCTTCATCGAGTCAGGTCCCGGAGGCGAAAGGACTCTCTCCGCCATACCTCTAAGCCCCTTCTGGGTCTACGATGACTTCGACTTTGAGACGGTTACCGTAGTACTCCCGCCAGGCTGGACCCCCAAGGCCCCTCTTCCAGAGCCTCGGGAAGGTGCGGCAGGGGCGGTGGTCGGCGATGAGATCTACGTAATGCATGGCTTCACCCCTCAGTTTGGCGATACGAAGGATGTAAGGGTGTATGATACAGCCACCGACAGCTGGTCTGTTGGCCCCCAGGGCCTCGATCCTCTCTCCTCCGAGCACTATCAAGGGGTTACCGTCCTTCGAGAAGGCCTGGAGCGTGCCTACCTGATCGGAGGACGGTCGTTCGAAGTCCTGTCGGAGAACAGGGAGTTTACCCCTGCCACGGGAACGTGGGAGTATAGGGCCCCGATGCCGACGCCAAGGGCTGGGGCGGCTGTTGCAGCGGTGAATAACCTCATCTACGTCATCGGTGGTCGGGACTGCACGTCCCCCTTCTGCGGAACACCACTGGATGCGGTTGAGATCTATGACCCTGTGACGGATACGTGGTCCAAAGGGACTCCGATGCCGACACCTCGCTCTGGCGCTAGCGCCACCTCTCTCGGCGACTTCATCGTTGTCACTGGTGGCTGGGCCCGAGAGTTCGAGGCGACGAATGTGGTGGAGCTGTACGACCCGGTGGCGAACAGTTGGTCCAAGGCTCCGCCTATGCCCACCGCCCGGGCTTACCATGGGTCGGCGATTTGCAACGGGTGGGTCGCTGCCGTCGGCGGTATCGAGAAGGATTTCTCCTTCTCCTCAGCCTTTGAGATATTCAACCCCGTCCTGGGATGGCAGATAGGAACCGTTCTCCCCACGCCGAGGGGGGAGTTGGTCGTGATCACCCATAGGGATGCGGGGACTGGCACGGAGACTCTCTACACCATTGGTGGTGGCCTGTTCGGGGTGTCGTTCGACACCGTGGAGGCCTTCGATTGCTCCTTCCTGCCTCCAGCACCCACGCCCTTGACCGTGGTTCTCGAACCGGCCGGTGGGATTGTAGGCTCCACCTTTGACATCATTGGGAGCGGGGCGGAAGTCGGCGGCGTGACGATCCTTGCCTTCTGGGATGAGCAAGTCCCTGAGAAGTTCCTAGGAGATGCGATCACGGACGACGAGGGGAGTTTCACAATCTCCGCCACAGTACCAGAGGACGTGTTCGGTCCGCACAGAGTGATCGTGCGGGACTTAGAATTCACTCGACTGGGCAGCGCCTTGTTCAGGGTCATCCCCAGCCTTGCGGTCAGCCCTGAAAGGGCCTTTGTTGGTGACCGTGTGGAGCTCCGAGGCACGGGCTACCCCGCCTTCGCCAACATTGTGATTACCCTCGACGACATGGCTGTCAAGACGGCTTTAACGGACTCGTTCGGATCTTGGGGGACCACCATCAGGGTGCCGCCGGTTCCAAGGGGCATCCACCTCTTCGTGGGCACTGATCCAGGAACGGGCGTGAGCGCCGCCGCTGAGCTGGTGGTGAGGGAGAAGGTGACCCTAGCGGTCGGAATCGACACGTCTCCCGCTCGCGTGAGAGGAGAGGTGGTCCGCTCCTTCGCCCTCGTGAGCTTAGAGGGAGTGCCCCTCTCTGCGGACTCCACCACGGCGAAGCTCTACGTTCCCGATGGCACCGTCAGCAGCCTGCTACCAGTTCTCCTCGATGAAGGTCTGTACGCCATCAGCTTCACTGTGGATCGCAATGCGCCGCTGGGAGACTACGCCCTGGTCTTTGCGGCCCATGTCGAGCAGGAGTTCCTGGTAGGCTCCGGCGTCGGCCTGGTAAGCTTCCAGGTCCTAAGGCTGCTTCCTGGTCCACCAAGCCGTATCGTGTCAGTGGATGGGAGCACTGCCACGGTCCAAGCGGAGGACAGACAGGTGTTGCTCGACCTGTTGATGGTGAACGCCCGAATCGTTTCCGTGGAGGGAACTAGGGTGCTGGTGGAGACCGATGTGGGCCTATTGTGGGCGGATCTCGAGGCTCTCAATCCCCGTGCCATCAGACTTGACGGCCTCGGCCTCAGCATGGAGACCGATCTAGGCCTGCTCCGCGTCTACCTCACCGATCTGGCCTTCGGCTCCTGGGTGGCTCAGGCGGCTCTTGTGGGAATCCTCCTCGCCGGTGGATTGCTGGCCTGGCAGCTCGTCCGCCCTGCTCGTCGGAAGCCACCTTCCTCGAGGGACCAGAGATAGAAGGGGACCGCTGGGGCAGGCGGAGGCGGTGGCCCAAAAGATATTTAGGCAGGGCCAGAGCTGAGTCACCTGCCGCAGCCCCGTGGTGTAGCGGTCAATCATGCGAGGCTCTGGATCGACAGAGTCGAGGGGAGACCTCGTGACGGCAGTTCGAATCTGCCCGGGGCTATTCCTTCACCAAACGCCTCAGCTCTCCCTCTCCCTCCACAGGCCCTCTGGCTACGAGGAGGTCCCTCTCCTCGACTCTCGTGTTCTCATCGGGCCCGTAGATCCACCTCTCCCCTCGCCGGATGGCGATGACCCACATCCCCGTTTCGGAGGCCATCTTGAGCTCCCCCAGTGTCCTTCCGACCAGCTTAGATCGGCCAGGAACGGTGACGGTCACAATAGTGGTATCTGACTCCTTCAGGGCGGCCTTCACCACGGGATGGGGCTCAATGTCCCGGAGGACGACGTCTGCTATGAGGACGGCTCCGTCAGCGATGTTCTCGATGGAGTCAGCCAGTCTAATGAACACCAGGGCCTTCTCCACATCCCTATCCTCGATGGCCCGCTCCACGGCCTTCCGCTGAACCTCCTGATCCCAACTGTCTACCTGGCCCTCAAGCTCCATAACCTGCCGGGCGATTTCCTCGTTGTCGTACAATAACGCGGAGTAGGCGAGGTCAACCATCAGCTCCGAGGTGTCCTTCATCTCTAGCAGGATGTCCTCTATCTCCATGGTATCACCCCGGCCATTTCTCCTCCCCCGAGGCATACCTGCTCAGCCTGTTGTACCCGTCCTCCGTCCCCCGGACCACGAGGAGGTCCTCCTCCTTGATGACGGTGCCACCAGGAGGGTCGTAGCTCCATCGCCGGCCCCTGTGGATGGCGATGATCCTCATACCTGTCTCGGTCTCCACCCTCAGATCCACGATGCTCCTCCCCACCATGGACGAGCCTTTCCCTAGCCGGACAATCCGTATCCTCTCCTCCGCCTCCTTGAGGACGAAGGGGAGGAAGGGCCGGGCCTCTATCCTCTGATGGAGCAGGGCCACCATGTCTCCCGCTGCGTTGGAGATCGTCTCGGCAGCGGAGGCCACCTGGAGGATGCCCGCGAGCCTCTCCGCATCGTCCCGGGTCCTGCTGGCCATGAGGGCGATCATCCGTATCTGATAGCGGAGGTAGTCCATCCTCCTCTCCAGATTCTGGACCTCCTCCCCCAGCTCATCGCTATCGAACATGATGGCCGCATAGGCCAGGTCCACGATGAGTTCGCTCGTGTCCTTCATCTCCACTAGGAGGTCCTTAACGCTGGTGGGCTCGTACTCTACCTCCTCGAACTCCTCCTCGCTCATATGAAGACCGCCACCACGAAGACCAAGAATACGATGCCCAACAGGTCTCCGGCCGTCGTCACGACCGGTGTCACGAAGTTGTCCGGGTCCAATCCCTTGGCGAAGGAGAGGAGGGCCACCGTCAGGGTTACAAGGATGAGAACCCCGGCGAGCATCAGGCCGCTGGACAGCATGATGAAGAGGAGCACCTCCAGTCCGAAGGGCGGGACTACTCCGACAAGATAAGTGATACCGTATATGAACGTTGCCAGAAGGGCGAAGGTGATGATGTAGAGGAAGAGGGCATCCCTGGCGTTCCTCAACAATCCCCTATCCCACGGACTGACGGTTATGGTGCCGGTATAAAGGCCCGAGGTAAGACGGGCGCCCAGGACGGTCCCCACGTTGCCGCCGATTCCGTTCACGACGGGCACCAAGATTAGAAGGAAGGGGATGGAGAGGAAGGTGGCGGCCGCCTGATTGAGCACGTGGCCTGCGACGAGCTCTACGCCCAGGAGAAAGGACAGGGCCGGGATGCTCTCCCCAATGGTCCTTCGGTAGTTGTAGAAGGTCACGAAATCCCCTCCATGGCAGAGGAGACCAGCAGGAGGAGTAGAATGGTGATCATATCGCCCACCGTCGCCAGCGATGGCGTGGTGACGTTGTCCGGATCCAGTCCCCACGTGAAGGCGATGAGGATGATGCCAAAGGTTATGCCTATCTGAATCACGCCCGCCGCGGTCCCGGCCACTGTTGCTATCAGGACCAGCTTCAGCAGGCCAGCTGATCCCAGGCCAAGGAGAAGGGAGGTGACGTGACTCAGAGCCCCAACTAGGAGGGAGAGGACCACGCTAAGGATGAAGGCTGCCAGGACATTCTGCCAAGCTTCCGGATTCAGGAGGTTCCCCTTCCCCATGAGGCCCATATGGATGGCAGAGCCCAGGCGGGAACCCATGGCCCCACTGATTCCTCCCCTGAGGGCGATGAGCGCCGGAACCATTACCAGCAGGCCCGGAGTTTTATAGAGAACGTCCTTCATTTGCTGCAGAAGAAGGCCGGCCGTCACGAGGCCTAGACCGGCCAGGAAGAGGACCGGCAGGGTTTCCCTGTATACCGACGGAAGGGGCACCGGTTGGGAAATGCGGAAGGATAAATAGGTGTTTACAGAGACAGGACTCGAACGGGCAGAAGGCGGTGAAGGATCGTGACGTCCATGGGAAGCCTTCCCACCAACTCCCCATCCATCTCTACCAGCACCTCTTCCTCCGACTCAGCGCGAATTGACCTTCCCCTCAGGTAGCTCACCTTTGGATGAGCTACGTGCTCCCCCCTTCTAAGCTTGCCCAGGTTCCTCACGACCTCGCCAAATCGGAAGTCACCAAACAGGACGATGTCAAACAATCCGTCGTCTAGCTGCGCCTGAGGGGCCGGGTTGAGCCCGCTGCCGTAGTAGCGCCCGTTGGCCACGATGACACTGTTCGTGGGACCCTCAGCGACCTCCTTCCCATCCACCTCCACACTCACCAGCTCATTCTTGTAGGCGGGGAGGGTGGTGACGATGGCCCACATGAAGGCAGCGCGGCCGCCGAAGAGCTTGGAACTCCTGTTGACTTTGTCTACGACCACACCCCCAAACCCGGCCTCCAGGATGTTGGCGAAGTAGCGGGTTTCCCACTCCCCCTCCAGGTTTCGATAGCTAGCCTTTCCGATGTCGACTTTTTGGAAGGTTGCGGAGGCAAGGATCTCCTCGGAGTGCTCGAGACCAGCGGGCAACCGCAAGGTCTTGGCGTAGTCGCACCCGCTACCTACGGGAAGGATGGTTAGCTTTGACTCCTGTCGGACCAACCTGTCTTCTTCGACAAAGCCATTGACCCCTTCGTTGACGATTCCGTCCCCTCCGACCAGAACCAGATCGTCCTCCCCTTCTCTGAGGGCCGCCCTCACGATCTCCACGGCCGACCCGCGCGCTTCCGTGTAGGTCACCTGCATCTCTTCCAGCCTCGAACGGAGGCGCTTTTCCACCGATGGCCACTGGCGTCTTACCCTGCCACCTGCTGCCACTGGATTCACCACGAACAGCGTGTCAACCCCCCCACCGGAAAGCCTCCACTTCAGCCACTATCTTCTCGTAATCACTGATCTCCTGGTCAATGCGCTCCTTCCCCCATCCCAAGGACTTGGCCATCAGGCTCGCCACCTCCTTCGCCACGCTCAGGCCGTGACCAGCGTCCTCATAGACGAGTCCGGTCCTTCTGACTAGGACGTCCTGCAGTCTGAGGGCCAGCTCTTGCTCCACCGCAAAGACAACGTCGGCGTAGATGTAGGGTAGCTCAGGTACAATCCTTTGTCTCAGATTGCCCTCCTCGAGGTATGTCCGGAGGCGGTGGCAGTCCCTCCCATAGGAAGCGACGAGTCGGTCCACTATTTGGGGATCAAGCCCGCCCATTCCCGAGACGCTCTCCCTAAGCACCTCGAGTTCGGCATCGGTCATCCTAAGATCCCGGAAGCCCAGACCCTCGGACCGGAGCCGGTTGGCTCGTCCAACCATTCTCATCGCTTTCTTCACGGCTTTCCGAGCGGCCCTTCGGTAGGTGGTGAGCTTACCTCCGAGGATGGATATGAGGCCGGGAGCGTCCTCAACAACCTTGAAATCCCTGGTGACCTCCGACTCTGGGACTCCGTACTGCGCCAGCAAGGGCCTAAGCCCTGCATAGGAGCTTACCACGTCTTCGAAGGCGAGATGCGCCCCGGGGAAGGTGTGGTTCACGGTATCCAGCAGATAACCCACATCCTCAGCCTCGGCCCTGACCTCGTCGGGATTTCCCCGGAAGTCAGTGTCTGTGGTCCCGACTAAGGTAAGGTCGCGCCAGGGCAGGGCGAAGACGACACGTTCGTCGAGGGGCGATCTCATGACAATAGCGTGCCTGGGACCCATATTCGACCTAGGGAGGAAAACGTGGATTCCCTTCGTGGGTCTTAACCGATTCCTGCCCGACGGGAGCATAAGCCTGAGGTCGTCACTCCAAGGTCCCGTGGCGTTTATGACGACCCTGCCCCGTGCCTCATGAGTCTCGTCTCGGAGCACGTCTCTGAATTGGACACCCTGAACTCTGCCATCCTCTCGTATCAATCCCTCCACCTTGGCGTATGTCAGGATGTGGGCCCCGGCGCGGAAGGCCAAGGTGCCGTTGAGGAGGACTAGCCGAGCGTCGTCGACAAAGCAGTCGTAGTACAGGGCGCCTCCCCGAAGGCCCTGGGTTCTAAGGTTAGGTTCCAGGGCCATCACCTCCTTCGGACCTAGCCTGCGGTGCCTTTTCACGTTGCTGAAGCCCGACAGGAGATCGTAGAGCCAGAGTCCGAAAAGGGTTGCCAGGGGACCCTCTCCCACACCCTCGTAGAAGGGTATGAGGAAGGCGAGGGGCCGAACGAGGTGGGGGTAGTTCGTCCTCAGCCAGTAACGCTCCCTGGTGCCCTGGTGGACCATTTTCATCTTTCCGTACTTTAGGTAGCGCAGCCCTCCGTGGATGAGGCGGGAGGTTTTGCCACTGGTCCCGCTACCTAGGTCTCCCTTCTCCAGCAGGAGGACCCTGTATCCGATGGCCGAAGCCTCGTGAGAGACCGCGCATCCTGTTATGCCTCCGCCCACGACTATTAGGTCATACGCTGCACCCAGGCCACGCAGGATTTCCTCTCGTGTCCTCCAGCTGGGGCCACCCTCCTTCAAGCCCCTTCCTCCAGCAGTTTTCCTGGGTTCATTATCCCCTCGGGGTCCACCGCGGCCTTTAGGGCCCGCAGAGCGCGAAGGCCAATCTCACCATGTTCCCTCCTGAGCCAGCGAGCGTGGTCGATGCCTATCCCGTGGTGGTGGCTCAGGGTTCCCCGCTGGAGGATGGCCTCCGTGGCGGCCTCCTTGAGTTCCTGCCACTGCTCCATCTCCCGGCCCGGGAGCTGAGGCGACAGGATAGTGAAGTAGAGGGAGGCCCCGTCAAGGTAGGCGTGGGAGAGGTGGCAGAGAACGAGTCCCTCGATGCGGTTCCTACTGAAGACCTCCACCAAGGCGTCGTCTACGGCCGTGTATAGGTCCTGGAGGTCGGACCAGTTGGCGGCGGTTTCCAAGGTCTCCACGAGGAGGCCTCGATCCAGGAGGTCATCCCTGAGGTAGGGTGCCCTGTAGTACTCCTCCTCCCACAGCTCAGCAGTCTCGGAACCAATATCCACGGCGTCCGCTTTGACCCAGTGGCTGACGGCCTTCCGCATGCTCGCCTCTACTTCCCTCTTATCACCATGAAACTCCAGCAGAACGAGGGCCGGGACGTCCTCCGCTTCGAGGCCCGCCAGGGCCAAGATCATGGACGCCTCATCCTCGTCGGCGATGCGTATCATGGCGGGGACAATGCCGCCCTGGACCATTTGGCGGCAGATGTCAAGGGCCCTCGGAAAATCCGGGAAGAGTAGGACGCGGCTCTCCTTCGCCACAGGCCTCTTGTGGACCCGAAGCACAGCCTCCACGATGAATCCGAGGGAACCCTCCGAGCCAATGATCATCTCCTTAAGCTCCGGGCCGGTGGAGCGGGCTGGAACACTCCTCGTCTCGATCTCCCCCCTAGGTGTCACCAGCCTGACCGCCTGAACCATGTCCTCAATTCCTCCGAAGCGACCCGAGAGGTGACCGGAGGAACGAGTGGCAATCCAACCACCTAGGGAGGAGAAGTGGAAGGACTGGGGGTAGTGGCCGAGGGTGAGACCGCGGCTATGCAACGCCTCCTCCATCTCAGGCCCCCGGATCCCAGCCTCCGCGACGACGAGCATGGAGGTCTCGTCGACCTCCTTCACTCTGTTCAGGCGTCGGAGGTCGACAGTAACCACGGCCTTGTGCCTGCCTTTCCACGCCTTGAGGCCTCCCAGGACGGAGGTCCCACCTCCGAAGGGGACGAGGGAGACTCCCCGGTCAGTAGCCCACTCCACGAGGCCTTTCACCTCCTTCACGCTGGAGGGAAAGGCCACGGCGTCAGTAACTACCAGGGGCAGTCCGACCCGGAGGCCTAGAAGGTCCAGATAGCTCTTTCCCAAAGAATGAACAACCCTCTCCTCACCGTCGACGTTGACCGCGGTGATGTTCCTCAGAGCCTCGATCTCCCCAGCACTGAGCTCGCTGGGAGAGGGTGACGGCAAGGTAGGTGGACCCCGTGCCTCTCGAACCTCTATGCCTCGGTCCCGCAGTAGGTTGAGGACCCGGTCAAGTCTGTTGCGGGGGTACCGCTCACCCGGCAGGCCCCATCCCCAGGGCTTGCTACCCCGCTCCATGTGGGAGGCCAACGCGACACTGGTAGAATAGATTTCGTCTTCTCCCGGGGAGCTTTAATACCGACGGCGAGATGCCACCGAGAGGGCTCATGATAGTGAGAGACCAGGTTATCGGGGTGCTGGAGGGTTACGGCGATGACGTCATGGTGGGCGTCCTTGCCTCTCACTCTGCCCTGGATGTATGCGATGGGGCAGTGGAGGAGGGGTTCAGGACCCTGGCACTCTGTCAGGCCGGGAGGGAGGAACCCTATGCCCGCTATTTCAGAGCCGTCCGGGACAGGGATGGAAAGGCCCTGAGGGGGGTCGTCGACGAGGCCCTGGTCCTCAAGTCTTTCAAGGAGGCCATCTCGAAGGAAGTCCAGGAGAGGCTGCGTCGCGAGAACGTCCTCTTCGTCCCCAACAGGTCCTTCGTCTCCTATGTGGGCCTGGAGGAGGTGGAGGACGAGTTTCTCCTGCCACTGGTGGGCAGTCGGAACCTTCTGAGGACGGAGGAGAGGACCGAGGAGAAGGGCTACTACTGGATACTGGAGGAGGCGGGACTGCCCTACCCACGTCGCTTCAAGACACCCGAGGAGATCGACTCTCTCGCCATCGTAAAGCTGCCCCACAAGGTGAAGAGACTCGAGAGGGGCTTCTTCACGGCGGCCAGCTATGAGGAATACAAGGAGAAGTCCAAGAGGCTGCTGGAGCACGGGGTGATCACCCGCGACGACCTGGCAGTGGCCAGGATGGAGAAGTACATCCTGGGCCCGGTCTTCAACTTCGACTTCTTCTACTCGCCCCTTCAGGATGGAGGGGAGAGACTGGAGCTTCTGGGTATCGACTGGCGCTTCGAGACATCCCTCGACGGTCACGTTAGGCTGCCAGCGGATCAGCAGCTAACCCTCGTCGGGGATGAGAGGGACCCGGAGTACGTCGTCTGTGGCCACAACTCCGCCACCCTCAGGGAGTCCCTTCTCAGCAGGGTCTTCCCCCTGGCGGAGAAGTACGTGAAGGCGACGCGGGAGCACTTCCCGCCGGGCATGATCGGACCCTTCACCCTGCAGACCTGCGTTGACAAGGACATGGACTTCTTCATCTACGACGTCTCACCACGCATCGGAGGAGGAACCAACGTCCACATGTCCGTGGGACATCCCTACGGGAACACCCTCTGGAGGTGCAGGATGAGCACTGGGAGGAGGGTGGCCCTGGAGATCAGAAGAGCGGTGGAAAGGGACGAGCTGGAGAAGATAGTCACTTGACCTCGGACTCCTCCAGACGGCTGAGGTAGTCGGGCGGCACCTCGTCCGCGATGTACACGAACTTCCCCGCTTTCTTGAAGACCACACCGTCCTCTCTTGCCCTCTCGGCGTCCACCAGAAGGATGACAGGATTGGCGGTCCTCACCTGCCCAGCCTCGGTGGCACTCTCCAGGGTGTCGCTGAGGTGGACCCACTGCCGGTCAGAGGGCCTCAGGCCAATCTCCAGCAGGATGCTGCACTCCTCCTCCGTCGTCGGGTAGTAGAGAACGGAGGGTATGTCCTCCGTGGGAAGGTCCATGTCCAGCTCTATGGAGTGACCGTAGGTGGCCCTCACCTTTCCCTCGTCGAACTGATAACGCCCCTTGGGGTCTGTCTGCACGATGGCGATGATGTGGTGGGGCTTCAGAAACCTGAACTTCTTATGCCTGATCTGGACAGCCGTTACCAGATCTCGGAGGTCGACCCATCCGTGTTCATCCATGTCCAGACCGTAGCGACTGGGAAAATGCCTGAGCACTCCGGCCAGCGTCCTCCCCAGGAGGTTCAGCTCCCTCTCGTTGAGAAGGAACTTGCCTTTGCTGCCACAGTTTGGACAGAGTTCTCCACGATAGAACCCGTGAGACCGACACTCCTGTAACATGTGCCCCCCGGCTGCATATCAGGCAATGGCGTTAAAGCCTTTCCCATGAGGACTTCGGTCTCGAGGCTGCTACAGCGGCTCGATCTCCCTCTCGTGCAATATGGCAAGTCCGGAGGCCTCGAGCATCCTCTCGATGCGCCTGCGGTCCTCGCCCTTGATGGCCTTGCGGTGCAGGTAGGCCGCCGAGACCTCTGGGGTCTTTTCCAGGGCTTGCAGGAAGGTCGCTTCCTTCAGGCCGCCCAAGGCGTAGGAGGGGATGAGATGCCCGAAGGAGACCCGCCGGGCCAGGGCGACATCAGTGATTCTTGGCATGTAGTGGCCCCCGCCAACCCCAAGAGCGACGGGGTTCCTCACGGGTTGAAGCTCCATGAGAACCTCAGCAATGATGCGGGCCGCCTCCTCCTCGGCCCAGGCGGCCTCGTCGCTCCCCACCTCGATGTAGAAGGCTGGGGTCTCCAAGTAGGGTCCGTGATGGGTGGCCTCAAAGGACACCGAATGCTCCATGGTTGATGCCTTCTCCTTCAGCAGCCTCAGGGCCTCGGTCATCCAGTGAGGGGCAGTGGGAACGAGCATCTCAGGCTCCCCTCCATATTCGGCCACGTCTCCCAGATTACCGATGGGGTGGACGGTGAAGCTCCTCATGCCGCTCTCGCTCCTATGCCTGGAGGCGTATGTTACCAGTGTGGGGCGTAGGTCCAAGGTCTCCTCCACCTCCCGGTCCAGGTGGTCACGGTACAGATGGAAGTCCCGCAACGTGACGAGAACCCTGTCCTCAACCCCAAACATGGGGTTTCCATCGAATCGACCCACCTCCTTCCAGGGGGCGAGTCGCAAGATCTGTCTGAGGATGTTGGCACTAGCGGGGTCGGCGGAGGAGGTGGCTATTAGCTGCATCGTCGAAGCAATGCCCCGAGACTAGATGACCTTTTGCGGCTCTGTGGATGACGACCTCCAGTCGAAGGCGAGTGAAGGGTGCACTATGTAACCTCGATCATCCTTGGATCCGTGCACAGGGAAAGATTTCAATAGCATCCCGATTTTACGAGGTGTATGGAGCTCGTCTACCTCAGATCCCCCACAGGTCAGCAACACGAGAGAGCTGAAACCGTCTTGAAACGCATCCGTGAGCTTCTTCCTGACCTGAGCTACAAGGAGGTCGATCCTCGGGAGGATCCTGACTATGCTGCGAAGTTCAATATCAAACACGCTCCAGGTATTGTCATCGACGGCACCATAGAGTTCGTGGGCATTCCGAGGGAGCGAATGCTTCTCGAGAGGATAAAGCAGCTCCAGTCATCCCCTAAGGCGCGGGAGCCACAGAAGGGCGGAAGCTCCAACGACTGACTCAAACATTTAATAGTGAAACGGGCCATTCAAAGGCGATTCGATGACCACATCCATCAGGATTGTTGACCACAAGGAGATGGACCTTTCGGCAGCCCTTGTGGTGGTCGGCTTTCCTGGAGTCGGGCTCGTAGGCACCATAGCCACCAACTTTCTCGTGTCCGCCTTGAACTTGGACAGAATAGCGTCCATACTGTCCCGGGAACTCCCACCCATGGCCGTCCTCAAGGACGGTCGCGCCATGAGCCCCGTCCGGATACACGCAGCCCCCATGGTCTGTGGTGTCGACGGCAAGTGTGACCAGTTGGCCGTGGTGCTCTCGGAGGTCACCCCTAAGGCGGAGGTACTCTACGACGTCTGCGAGGCCTTGCTGTCCTGGTGTCTGGAGAAGAAGGTCACAGAGCTCGTCGTTCTGGAGGGCTTGTTGACATCCCAGGGGGGCACCGACGCGAAGGTCTATGGAACGGCCAACAGCAAGGTGACCCTTCAGCGGCTCGCGCAGTTGAGGGTCATACCCATGGCTGAGGGCATCCTCAGCGGGCTTCCAGGGCTGTTAACGTATCTGGGCGAGGCCATGGGGCTGGAGGTAACCTGCCTACTTGCAGAAACGACTAAGGAGTATCCTGACGCCAGGTCGGCCGCGAAACTCCTAGAGGTATTGGATCCCTTTGTGCCCCAGATAAAGATTGATCCGAAGCCTCTTTACCAGAAAGCGGAGCTCATCGAGGGCCACTTGAAGGCCTCCCTGAAGAAGCACACGGAGAGCATCGCGGATCTCGCTGAGCGCTCCAAGATCATGTACGGGTAGTACTATGGCAGAGAAGACCTACACTTGTCCCGAATGCGGGGAAAAGAGCATGGTCAAGAAGGCGGGGAAACCCGGCTGGTACCTCCTCCACTGCAGTAAGTGCGGTGCCGAGAGGGGTCCCTTTCGGAACGCCGAGGACAGGTCGGTAGCCTAGCACGGATACCCGCCAAGGCACATCATCCCCCCTCGACAGTGGCTACACGGCGAAACTTTAATAACGATTGGCCAGATATTCAGGCCGGCGATTGGGCACCTAACGTTGGGTGGAGGAGGCCTGATCAGAGGCCTGCCCGACAGGAGAGAGGGGCGGATATGGGCTTCGAGGAGGAATTCGAGGAGATGCGGAAGAGGATAGATAAAATGTTTCGAGACTTCTTCCAGAGCAAGTCCTCTGACCTTCGTAGCCCCTTCGTCTACGGTTTCTCCGTGAAAGTGGAAAAGGATGGTGTGCCCCGGATTAAGGAGTTCGGTAGCATGAAGCCCACTGTGCAGGGACGGGACCCCAGCGAAAGAGAGCCGGTGTACGACGTGATAGAAGGAGAGCAGGAGATATACATCACGGTGGAACTCCCAGGCACCACTCCCGAGAGGATAAGTCTCCGTGCTTCAGAGCGGGTTCTAACCGTCGAGGCCCAGGGCTTCAGGAGATACTGGAAGGTCCTAGAGCTTCCTGACACCGTGGATGCCTCCAGCCTCAGGTGGACCTTCAACAACGGCGTTCTGGACATCACCCTTGCCAAGCGGACCACAAGGGTGAGGGCGGGGTAGCACCGGGAAGTTTTATGTGCCAGGCTGGGCCTTGAGGCCTGAGGCCAACATGCCCACCGACCCCTACGAGGCGGCTCAGCAGAGAATCGAAGAAGTGGGGCGGCGTCTCGGATTGGAGAAGGGCCTCATAGAGATTCTCAAGCACCCGAAGCGAGAGCTCACCGTCAACTTTCCTGTCAGGATGGACGATAGCACCCTTCGGATCTTCACCGGTTACCGGGTCCAGTACAATACGGCCCTGGGCCCCTGCAAAGGAGGGATCCGGTACCACCCCGACCTGACTCTAAGGGACATAAGGGCCCTCGCCGCCCTGATGACCTGGAAGTGTGCCCTCATGGAGCTCCCCTTCGGCGGCGCGAAGGGCGGAATCCCCTGCAGTCCGAAGGAGATGAGCCTCGGGGAGCTTGAGAGGATGACCCGCCGCTTCGTCTCAGAGATCTCAATCATCATAGGACCCTACGAGGACATCTTGGCTCCCGACGTCCACACGGATGACAGAGTGATGGCCTGGGCCATGGACACGTACAGCATGAACGAGGGGTTCAGCGTGCCTGGCGTGGTCACTGGGAAGCCCCAATCGATAGGGGGGTACGAGAGGAGGGGTGTCGCCACAGCCCGAGGCTTCCTCTACGTCCTCCAGGCAGCCTTTGCGGACTGGGGTATAGTGCTCGAGGGCTCCAGGGTGGCTGTACAGGGCTTCGGGAAGGTGGGTTTCAACGTGGCCAGGCTTCTCCAAGAACATGGTTGCAGGATTGTTGCTGTGTCGGACTCGAAGGGCGGTGTCGCATCCTCCGCGGGTTTGGATATGGAGAAGCTGAGGCTTCACAAGCTGAAACGGGGCAGTGTTCTGGATTTTCCGGGGTCCAAGCGAATCGACGAGGATGGGCTATTGACTTCGGAGTGCGATATCCTCATCCCGGCGGCCCTCTCCCACGTCATTCGGCGCGACACGGCCAGGAAGGTTAGGGCGAAAGTCGTATCTGAGGCCGCCAACGGTCCCATCACCCCCGAAGCCGACAGGGTTCTCGAGGACGCAGGGGTCCTGGTGTTGCCAGACATCCTATGCAATGCTGGCGGAGTCACCGCCAGCTATTTCGAGTGGGTGCAAGACCTCCAGTACTTCTTCTGGGGATCGGGAGAGGTGATGGAAAGGCTCAGGGACGTGATGCTTGGCGCATATCGCAGGACGGCGGACGTCTCAAAGAAGGAAGGGGTGAGGATGAGGACAGCAGCCTACATGGTCGCCCTGGGACGCCTTGCCGAGGCCTACAGGCTTCGTGGCATCTTCCCGTGAGGCTTAATTACCACCTTCCCCTACGCAATTCAGGTGTTCCCTTGTTGCCAACTGAGGAAGCTATTACGAAGGCCGTGGACGCCGCCTTGCCCTCTGTAGTGTCCGTGGGTACAGTAAGGCTCATCCGGGCCTCTCTTTTCGATGTGGTGCCTGTCAAGGGCGTTGGTTCAGGTGTCGTCCTGGATGACGGCTTCATCCTGACCAATAATCACGTCGTGGAGGAGACGGAGGAGATAGAGGTGACCTTCCACGACGGTGAGGGAGTTCGCGGCATCGTCAGAGGCGGGGATGAGGTCTATGATGTGGCCGTCCTGGAGGTGGAGGCTACTGGCCTTAAACCCCTATCACTGGGCAACTCGGACAAGCTGAGGGTGGGCCAGCTCGTCATTGCAGTGGGCAATCCCCTCGGTCTCGCAGGAGGCCCAACTGTTACCACCGGGGTCGTCTCGGCCCTGAATCGCTCCGTCAATACGCCGAAAGGAATCCTCCCGAACCTCATACAGACAGATGCGGCCATCAACCCTGGCAACAGTGGAGGCCCCCTCCTGAACAGCACCGGCAGGGCCATTGGCATCAACACTGCCATAGTCCCCGCGGCCCAGGGAATAGGTTTCGCCATACCCATCAACATCGCCGTCCAGGCCGGGAAAGACATCCTTGAGATTGGTCGGGTTCGCAGGCCTTGGTTGGGGATATACGGTGTCACCCTGACCCGCGGCATTGCCAGCTACTACAGCCTGCCGGTGGACAAGGGGGTTCTGATAGTCCAGGTCGCTCGTGGTGGCCCAGCGGCCAGGGCCGGGCTTGAAAGCGGTGATGTCCTCCTCCAAGTGGACAGCAAGCCCGTTGGCGATTTGGGGGACCTACTGCGAGAGGTCAGGATGAGGAAAGTGGGGAGTGAGGTGGAGGTCATCGTTGCCAGGGGAAGCCAGAAATATTCCACGATGATTGTCCTCCAAGAAAGTCCTCGCTGAGGTCCCGGCTGTGAGGAGAGATGGCCAGGCTGGACAGGGCTGAGAGGAAGCTGAAGCGACTCCGTTCCATTGAGGCGGGCTACCGCCGGGAGATGAAGGCCGCAGAGAAACTGTTCGAAGAGGGCAAACTGAGCAGGGAAAAGTTCGAGAAGGTCAGGCGGCGAGCCGGCAGAAGGATCGAAAGGCTCGCTGCGCACATAAGACGGCTGAGCCAGCGAACGGAGAAGGCTTGAATCCCTCTCTGTTGCAGAAAACTTTATCGTTGCATCTGGCCCTCTCTTATACGTGGAGTCCGAGCCAAGACACTTGAAGGTCCGACCCATAGCGTGGGAGCTCGAATTTTGCGTGGTCTGTAAGTTCCCCGTCGAATACTGTCTCTGTGATATGATTCACTGCTGTGGCGACTAGGTAGGTACCCTCAACAAGGAGACCTCACGCTTATAACAAGCCCGACCCTTAGTCCTTTTCGGCTGCAGGAGCGTGAGGCCGTGTTAACGAACGATATGGCCGTCATGATTGGTGGAAGGGCGGGCGACGGCAGTCTCGTGACGGGGGAGATCCTCGCCAAGATCTTCATGGAAGTGGGTCTAGAGGTCTTTACGGTCAAGGACTTCCCCTCCAATATCCGGGGCCTGCCAACCAACTACACCATCAGAGCTAGAGACCGTCCCGTCATGGCACGGAAGGATCACGTTGACGTGCTGCTAGCCCTGGATGAGGAGGCGGTCAGCCTTCACGGGGATGAGCTCCCCTCCGAGGGCGTCCTGATATACGACAGCTCCCTCGGGAAGGGCCCCCAGGACTGGCGGAGGAAAGACGTCCATCTATATCAGGTGCCTCTCAAGACCCTGGCGGTGGACAACCTGGGGGGATCGCGGGCGGAGATATTCAAGAATACCGTCTCCCTGGGCGTCCTCTCCCACCTTTTCAGCATCGACGAGGAGGTCGTCCAGGCCGTCACCGCGGAGGAGTTCTCCAGGAAGGGGGCCGAGATTGTGGATAAGAATCGCCAGGCCATCTCCCTTGGGTCTGACTACGCACGGGAGAACCTTGAGAAGACGGACCCCTACGTGATTGAGGGGAGGCCCAGGGAGGACAGAATTCTGGTGATGGGGGACTGGGCGATTGGCTACGGGGCTCTGGTGGCAGGGTGCAGATTCTACGCTGGCTATCCGATTACACCCACGACGGAGATCCTCGAGTGGATGGCGGATCATATGCCTGAATACAACGGCGCCGTCGTCCAGGTCGAGGACGAAATCGCCGCCATCACGATGGCCATCGGAGCGGCCTACGCGGGCCTGAGGTCCATGACGGGAACTTCCGGGCCAGGTGCCTCCCTGATGGCGGAAGCTATGAGCCTTGCGGGCATCAGCGAGATTCCCGTGGTGCTGGTCCACGGTCAGCGAGCGGGACCCTCCACGGGCTTACCGACGAAAACGGAGCAGTCGGACCTGCAGCACGCCCTCTTTGGCTCTCACGGGGACTTCCCGAGGATAGTGCTGACACCTGGCAGCGTTGAAGAGGCCTTCTATCTGACGGTGGAGGCCTTCAATCTCGCTGAGATGTTTCAGTGTCCCGTGATACTCCTTACGGAACAGGCCATATGTCAGAACAAACAGACAGTCCCCCGTTTCGACCTCACTCGCGTGAATGTTGAGAGGGGGAAACTGCTGACCAAGGCCGTCGAGGTCCAGGTGGCGGCCAACGGTGGGACCTTCAAGAGGTATCTGCTCACGGGGGACGGGGTTTCACCGCGATCCATACCTTCCATGGACGAGGCCATCTTCGAGGCCACCGGCAACGAGCATGATGAGGTGGGTCACACATCGGAGGACCCTGAGATGAGGAGAGCCATGATGGAGAAGCGGATGAGGAAGCTGGAGGCCGCCATGCCCCTCCTACCATCCCCGGTCATCCACGGCGATCCCTCGGCCCCAATCGCCCTTTTGGGCTTTGGCTACCCCACCGGTGCTATTCTCGAAGCCATGGACTCCCTTCGGGCGGAGGGTATTTCGACGAGATTTGTCCAGCTCAGGACCCTCTGGCCCTTCCAGCGGGAGGAGGTGGCATCCCTTCTGAGTGACACGAAACACCTCCTCGTTGTGGAGCACAACTTCAGCGGCCAACTCACCTTCCTTCTCCCCAGTCTCCTGCGTGTAGGGTCGGAGGTGTCCGCCATCAGGCGGTACGACGGGAAACTCTTCATCCCGGCGGACATTGCTCAGGGTGTCAGGGGGGTGCTGTGAATGGCGATGCAGTACGACCTGACTATCCAGGATTTCAACTCGAAGACGGAAACATGGTGCCCGGGCTGCGGCGACTTCGGTGTAAACGGAGCGTTGAAGCGAGCGGCGGTCAACCTGAAGCTCCAACCCAAGGACATCGTTCTCGTCACGGGCATCGGCTGTTCGAGCAAGATATCGGACTACTTCAAGTCCTACGGCTTCCACACCCTCCATGGGAGGCCATTGCCGGTGGCCACTGCCATCAAGCTGGCCAACCCAAAGCTGACGGTGATTGTGGCAACGGGTGATGGGGACGCTTACTCCATAGGCATTGGCCACTTCATCCACGGTGTCCGAAGGAACCCAAACATCACCATGATCGTCATGAACAACCAGGTGTACGGCCTTACCAAGGGGCAACACTCACCAACCGCCGGGATAGGAGCTTCTCTGGTCGGGGCCCCCACGGAGTCCAGAGAGTACCCGATCGACGGATGCGCCCTGGCCCTGACTGCTGGGGCCTCTTTCGTCGCCAGGACCTTCTCAGGAGACATGAAGGAGAGCATCTCCATCTTCGAGGCAGCCATCAAGCACCGAGGGTTTGCCCTGGTGGACGACCTGAGCCCCTGCGTCACGTTCAACAAGGTCAACACCTATGCCTGGTTCAGGGAGAACATCAGGAAGCTGTCTCAGGAGGACTATGACCCGACGGACAGGGTCGGGGCCATGGAGCTCCTCCTCCGATCGGAAAAGATCCCCGTCGGCATCATATACCGATCGTCTGCCCCACGAAGACCCTACGAGGAGTTCATCCTAGAAAGCCCTGATGAGCCGCCTGTATTCCAGAACTTGTCTCCAACAGAATGGGACTACGGCAAGATCATGGAGGAGTTCGATTAGCTGCATCCCTTCAGCAGACTCTCCCCTCATGAGCAGAGCGGTATGGTATGCTGCTGCCGAGCTTATGACGCTGGCTCCGCCCCTTTCGAGATGATCCCATGGCCGTCTCACTCACAATGGAGAAGATAGCCGCCAGAATCCGGGACTGCGTCCTCTGTCCCCTCTACGAAGGCAGGACCTTTGCGGTGCCAGGGGAAGGTCATGGGGGGGCGTTCATCTTCCTGATAGGGGAGGCTCCCGGCAGACAGGAGGACGAGACCGGTCGCCCCTTCGTTGGGATGGCGGGAAGGGTATTGGACGAGGCTCTCCAAGGGGCGGGTCTTAGGCGATCGGAGGTCTTTATCACCAATGTGGTCAAGTGCAGGCCCCCGGGTAACAGGAATCCAAAGGCGGCTGAGATTAGGGCGTGTCGTCCCTATCTGGTCCAGCAGATTGAAACTCTACGTCCTTCGGTGATTGTGACCCTGGGCCTTGTTAGCCTGCAGTCTCTCCTCGGCGTGAGGGGAAAGGTGGCAGAGGATCGGAAGAAGGACCTCGAGTTCGAGGGAATTCCGGTGGTGGCCACCTACCACCCGGCGGCTTCCCGCTACAGCCGCCTCTACAGGGCGCGGCTAGTGGAAGACTTAAGGAGGGCGAGGAATATAGTCGGCCTGGTTTAGATGGCTCGCATCATTAGTCGGCGGCCCAGGCAGGACAAACCTAACGTCGATACACTCTCTGCTGGCGGGGTCATATTCCGCGCCAACGGAAGCGTGCTGCTCCTGCGCAAAGAGGATGAGAGGAGATGGTGCCTGCCGAAGGGAGGTGTGGAAGAGGGCGAGGAACCTGAGGAAGCCGCTTTGAGGGAGATCAGGGAGGAAACGGGACTCTACTGCAACTTGGCGGCCCACATCCTGGACATTCGCTATCGGTATTTCTGGCCTGAGGACCAGGTCAACTACGACAAGACGGTCAAGTACTACCTGGCTGAAGTGGTGGGAGGCAGCATCAAACTGGAAAGAGGTTTCGATACTCATCGCTGGTGCGTGGAAAAGGAGGCCCTTCGCCTTCTGCACTATGAGAACGACAAGAAAGTAATTCGCAAGGCCTTCAAGAGGTTACGACGAATAAGGTCAGCCTCAAGCTCGTAGTTACTGGCGAAGCCAGGACACCAGTTCGTCGTGGGGCAACGCGTTGATGGTGTCCGAAGCCTCCACCCATCCCCTCCGAGCCTGACCGATGCCAAACTTGATCATGTCAAGATGCAGGCGGCTGTGGGAGTCGGTGTTTATCACAATCTTGGCTCCCTGCTCCTTGGCCGCCTTGGCGTATGCCCCGTTGAGGTCCAGCCTCTCGATGTAGGCGTTGATTTCCAGCGCGGTGTGCGTCCTCACGGCAGTCTCTATCACCCTCGCCATGTCAAGGGCAACGGGCTCCCTCCCACCGATCAGTCGGCAAGTGGGATGCGCCAGGATGTCCACGTTCGGGTTTTCCATAGCGCGGACCACCCTATCCGTCATATCCTTCTCCCGCATTCTGAAGTTTGAGTGAACGGCGGCAATGACGTAGTCCAGCCTCCTGAGGATATCGTCGCTGAAGTCCATCTCCCCGTGGTCCAGGATGTCAACCTCAGCGCCGTGCAGAATATGGATCCCCTCCACTTCTTCCCTCAGTTTCTGGACCTCATCCATCTGTCTCAGAATGTCCTCCTCCTTCATGCCGCCAGCGATGTAGACGGACTGGGAGTGGTCGCTTATTCCAAGGTACTCGTAGCCTCGGGCCCTTGCGGCTTCCACCATGTCTGGGAGACTGTCGTGACCATCAGTCCAGTTGGTATGGACGTGAAGGTCCCCCTTGATGTCCCCCTGAGTAATGAGCCTCGGCAAGTGGTTCTGGAGGGCCGCCTCCACCTCTCCCTGGGCCTCCCGGAGCTCAGGCTCGATGTATCTGAGGCCCAGAGCGGCATAGACCTCCTCTTCCGTTGCCCCCGCTATCCTCTCCTCGCCCCGGAAGACACCATACTCGCTGAGCTTCAGACCCCTTTCGATGGCGAGGTTCCGGAGGCGAATGTTGTGATCCTTGGACCCTGTGAAGTACTGGAGGGCTGAGCCGAAGCTGTCCTCATTCAGCACGCGGATGTCCGCTTGAATCCCTTCTTCCAGCACGACGGAGGTCTTCGTGTCTCCCTTGAGGAGCACCTCCCTCACGTAGGGCATGGCGACGAAGGTGTCCATCACCTTTCCCCAGTCCTCTGAGGTCACCAGGATGTCGATGTCTCCCACCGTCTCCCTCATTCGTCTGACGCTACCGGCGACGCTCATCCTCTGCACTGGGGCATTGGTCCTCAGGTGTTCCATGACCCTCACGGCAAGGGGGAGGGCTCGACCCAAGAGCATCCTACCTTTAGACGCGGCCAAAAGCTCGATTCCCCTCAGGATGTTCTCCACCTTCTTGGGCCCGAGTCCCCTGATTCCAGCGATTCCGCCGCTAGTTGCCGCTTCTTTGAGCTGCTCGATGGTCTCGATTTGCAGTTTGTCATAGAGCAGCTTGGCCGTTTTGGGCCCTATTCCCGGGACCCTCATGACCTCCACGAGGCCAAGGGGCAGGTCCACCTTCAGCTTCTCGTAATACTGGATCTTGCCCTCTTCCAGGTACTGGGTGATCTTCTTAGCCATGCTCTGGCCTACACCCGGGAGGGTGTCCAGCTTTCCCTGTTTCCAGACCTCCTCTAGGTCCTCGCTCATCGACTCTATGTTTCTAGCTGCCCTGCGGTAAGCTTCTGGCTTGAAGTCGACCCCCTGGAGGTCGAGCATGTCGGCTATATCATAGAAGATTCGGGCAATCTCCAGGTTCTTCATTCCTGCAAATATTGCTCGCGGCTCTATAATACGTTTCTCCCCTTCCCGATTCAAAGGATGGACGACAACCCGGCACAGATGAGCTTTTTGGACTGGTGGCCAATACCCTCGCAATGCCAGTGGGGACCTGCGGCTTTCCCATGTCTAGATCGGTCCTCTACAGGACTCTGGACGTGGTGGAGGTGCAGAGGACCTTCTACAAGCCGCCCCGAGTTGAGACCGTGAAACGATGGAGACAGGAGGCCCCTCCACGGTTCCAGTTCACCATCAAGGCCTGGCAGCTGGTCACGCACGATCCTGCCTCCCCTACTTATCGGAGGGCAGGGATCGACGTGCGGGACCGGGCTGGGAGCTACGGACACTTCCGACCGACCAAGGAGGTCTTCGAGGCCTGGGAAGTCATGGAAGAGGTGTGCAGGGCTGCCCGTGCCGCGGCCGTGGTCTTCCAGTCCCCTCCTTCCTTCAAGGAGAACCGGGAAAACGTGTCCAACATGAGGGAGTTCTTCACGAGCATTGACCGTCCCCGTCCCATGTGCTGGGAGCCCCGAGGAGGATGGTCTTCCAGTACCATCAAGGACCTCTGCTCCACCCTTGAACTCATACACTGCGTCGACCCCTTTGTCGGCCCGTCGTTGACTGGGGGTAAGGCCTACTTCAGACTCCACGGAATGCCTCCGGGAAAGAGGCGATATCATTACACCTACAGTGATGATGACCTCGCTGAACTCGAGAGCCTTTGCCGCGAACATAAGGAGGTATTTCTACTGTTTAACAACGTTACAATGTATCAGGACGCCCTTCGGTTCAGGGAGGTGGCGGGTGTTTAGGGACCGGGAGGATGCTGGGCGACGTCTTGCAGGGGAATTGCAGGCCTACGTCGGCCTCAGGCCGTTGGTCCTGGCCATCCCCAGAGGAGGAGTTCCCGTGGGCTTTCGTCTGGCCGAGGGCCTTGGTGCAGACTTCGATATCCTCATCACGCGGAAGATTCCAATACCTTGGGAGCCCGAAGCTGGCTTCGGGGCCGTGGGCCCCGATGGCGAGTTCGTCCTCAGCGACTCCCTGATAGATGGCTTGGGACTGTCGACCAAGGAGATCCAGACGCTTGCCCAGACAACGTTTGACGAGGTGCGAAGGAGGGAGGCCATCCTACGAAGGAATCGTCCTCGCCCGTCAGTTCGAGATCGCCACGTCATCCTGGTGGACGACGGCCTGGCCACGGGCTACACCATGTCGGCGGCCCTCGAGTGGGTCAGGCGTGGAGCTCCCAAGGAACTAGTTGTAGCGGTGCCGTGCAGCTCGAGTTCCGCCATCGAGGTCGTGAGTGGTTTGGCGGACACTGTGGTTGCCATGGAGGTGAGCCACGAGCCCTTCTTTGCTGTGGCCTCCTTCTACGAGCGGTGGACGGACCTAACAGATGAGGAGATTCTGCCCTACCTGAAGGACCTTCCCAAGAGGGGACATTATCAGGGACGATAACGATGCGAAAAACTATAGGATGGAAGGATGCCATATTCTTGGGGAGTAGGCCCCATGGATAGCAAAGGGATACCCGAGGACATCCAGACTTTCTTCAGAGGAAAGGGAGGTCACTCCCTCATCGTGAAGGGTTCGGCGGGTACTGGCAAGACGACATTGGCTCTCCAGCTGATTGAGGAACTGGAGGACATCCCGGGGAGCTACTACCTAAGCATCCGAGTTTCCGACGAGTCCCTCTACAACCAGTTCCCTTGGCTCAGGGAGAAGGTCAGGAAATCGGACCTTCTGAAAGTGGGCCGGGGCTTTCTCAGGAGCTTCGAGGAGGCGGACGAGGAGGAGATGGAGAGGATAAGGAAGGCCCGCAGCCTCCTCAGAGAGGTCTCAGAGGACGAGGTGCGGGTGACCAGGGTGGACAGGACTGAGCTGAACAAGCTGGAGGGCCGCCTCGAGATGGGCCAGGAGGGAGACGAGATATACGAGAAGGTGGGGGAGGGGGAGGTGGTGGATGACAGCGTCGTCTTCGACCTCGGTTCCGACCTTCCGGAGATTGACCTAGCCTACGATGCCATAGAGAGGAACCTCCCCCGGAAGAGCCTTCTCATCATTGACAGCATCGACGCCCTCAGCGAGAGGTACGGCATCCATCCGGCCAAACTCATCAACACCATCCAGAAGGACCTGGTGGAGAACAGCAATGCCAACGTTGTGTACGTGCTGGAGGGTAGCGGTGAGACGAAGCTAGACTACCTGGGAGACGGTGTTATGGAGATGAAGGATGAGGAGGCACATGGGCGCCGCATACGTCTTCTTTTGGTGGAGAAGCTGAGAGGCCGGGAGATCTCCCAGCACAAGTACGTTTACACCCTCAAGGATGGGCGAGTAAGAGCCTTCTCATACCTCCCGCTGGAGGCTAAGGGCCGGGCCAGGAGGTGGAAACCCGTCAGGGACAAGGCCAAGAGGGTGTCAACAGGCAACGAGGCCCTGGATCAGCTCGTTGGGGGCCTAGGAAGAGGCGACATCATATCCATACAGGTGGATGTGAACGTGCCCAACGAGTTCGTTGACCCCCTCCTCATCGGGCTCATTGCCAACTTCTGCCGACTGGGGAGGGGCGTAGCCTTCGTCCCCCCTAGGAAGACTACCGCGGACTTCGTGAGGGATGCCATCAGACTGTACACCGGAGAGGAGGCCTTCGACACCTACGTCAGGGTCTTCGAGTCCTCCCCCCTTGGCAGCCTGGAGAGCAGCAAGAACGCCCTTCAGATGGAGGGTTCTAGCGTGGAGACCGACCTGAAGTGGAGCACCGTTGAGTACAACCTGAGTGGTGCCAAACATCCCTTCCTCTCCCTGATGGCCTTCGACACCCTGGAGGCGGTGTACGGCGAGGCTGTCTCCTCCGAGATGACGGGGCACTTCTCCTCGATTAGGAAGTCTCAGGACATCTTCGTGGGCCTGACCTCTCCCACCTGCAAGTCCGCAGAGGCTGTGGCGAACGCCTCCTCGGTGCACCTGAGGGTGGAAAACGTGGACGGCTGCATCCTGATCTTCGGGGAGAAGCCCTACACCGGCTTTTACAACCTCTCTTTTGACTACCGTAAGGGCTGCCCGAAGGCCGTTATCACTCAGATTGTCTGATTTTAAGGCGGAAAATGAGTCTCACCTCTGATAACTGAATAGAAATATGCTTAAATCGGACCATTCATCGAAGCCCGATGAGGGAGAAGAACATCTCACGTCTCCTGACAGACGACTATGCTGAAAGGATTCTCGTTGCAACCCACGAAAACCCTCGGTCTGTCCAGGAGATCAGTGACAAGTACGATATCCCCATTGCTGCCTGTTACCGCAAGATTCATGAGCTTGAGGACGCGGGTTTTCTCAAGTGTGCAAAGATTGTCACCACCCCGAAGGGCAAGACCATGAAGCTATACCAGGCTACGCTGAGGAGCGCCCACTTGCTCTACGAGGACGGGTCCTTCAAGGTAAAGTTCGAGTTCGAGCAGGATAGCACAATCAACGGCAAGTGGATCGAACTCAACAGTGCTCTGAACAACTAGTTATCTGATTCATTTCTGCTCTGCGGATACTTCCCACCCTTGGTGGAAGGTTTAATAAAGGCTGGAGAATTTCAAAGGGTCTGTAGAGGTGATCGTCTGACCTACGACATTATTGTCATTGGTTCTGGACCCGCGGGCCTCACTGCGGCCGTCTACGCTACCCGAGGTAACCTTAGCACCCTCGTAATCGCCGGCTCCCAGTATGGTGGCCAGCTGATGCTGACTACTGAGGTTGAGAACTACCCGGGCTTCCCCAGCGGCGTTCAGGGTCCAGAGCTCATGGACCTGATGATTAAGCAGGCGGAGAGGTTTGACGCGCAGTTCATATATGACGATGTCTCCAGGGTGGACTTTGGGGGCCGCCCCTTTAGGGTCTACACTGGCGAGAAGGAGCACCTGGGCAGGAGCGTCATCATCTCTACTGGAGCGTCCGCAAGGTGGCTTGGCCTTGAGTCCGAGGAGAAGTTGAGGGGACGCGGGGTGTCCAGCTGTGCTACCTGCGATGGGCACTTTTTCAAGGATAAGGATGTCCTCGTCGTCGGTGGTGGCGACAGCGCGATGGAGGAGGCCCTCTTCCTCTCGCGGTTGGTCAATAGAGTAAGGGTCATCCACCGTCGGGACAAGCTGCGAGCCAGTAAGATTATGCAGGAGAGGGCTTTCAAGAATCCCAAGATCGACTTCCTCTGGGACTCGGTTGTCGTGGATGTCCTTGGAGGGGAGAAGGTTGAGGGTGCGCGCGTCAGGAATGTGAAGACTGGGGAGGAGAAGGATCTCGCCTGCGATGGCGTGTTCATCGCCATAGGCCACGAGCCCAACACCGGCATCTTCAAGAATCAGTTGGAGATGGACAAGAAGGGCTACATCAAGGTCTGGGACCACACGCGGAGCAGTGTGGAAGGTATCTTCGTAGCCGGCGACGTTCATGACTACCGATATAGGCAGGCAGTGACGGCCGCCGGCTTTGGCTGCATGGCGGCCATGGATGCAGAGAAGTGGCTGGAGGCCCAGGACTAGGATGTCAACGCGTCCAAGCTTCCAGGAGGCCCTCAGTCAAATCACGCCGCTCCTTCAGGCGGAGAAGCATCCCGAAGCCTTGCTCCAGGGGGTCGTCGACTTCCTCTTCGAGGTATCTCCTGACTATTCCTGGGTAGGCATCTACCTGCTGGATGGGGAGGAGCTTGTCTTGGCAGCATGGCAGGGTCATGAGGTAACGGAGCACGCGAGAATACCTGTGAGCCGTGGGGTTTGTGGTCTGGCCGCCAGGGCTGGGATGGTCGTCAACGTCCCTGATGTCAGCGAGGACCCCCGGTATCTGATGTGTTTCCCCAGCACAAGGTCCGAACTCGTGGTTCCCATACTGGGTTCTGGCGGTGTGCTCGGGGAGATAGACATCGATAGCGACGAGCTGGCGGCCTTCCGCCAGGAGGACGAGGCTTTCTTGAAGGCTGTGGCGGAACGACTGGCGAAGATCTTGGAGTCCATGCCACCTTAGTCCCTAAACTTGATATGTGGCCCCCCACCTGATGACTACGAGGGATATGATGGCGGAGGAAGTACCTGTAGCCAGGGTCGAAGAGATTCCCCCTGGCTCCGGAAGGGTCGTGGAGGCTGCGGGGAAGACCCTGGCGGTCTTCAATGTGAACGGTAGTTTCCATGTGATTGACAATGAATGTCTCCACCGCGGGGGGCCCCTAGGCGAGGGTCTCCTGGAGAAGAATGTGGTCACGTGTCCGTGGCATGGTTGGGAGTACGATGTCATCACGGGTTCTAATGCATTCAACCCTGGCTTGAAGGTCAACGCGTACAAGGTTACGGTCAAGGACGGGGAGATCAGAATCACTCTCTGAGTCCCGAAGATGATAATCACTGGCTGATAATCGAATGACAACGCTTAAATACTGAAAAGCGCAATCGCCTGTTTCCACGTAGCAGGGGTTTCAAAGTGGAGGACAGGCTAATGAACCCGTTGGAGGCTTCCCAACTCCTCACAGACGAATACAGTGCCAAGATTTTACTGGCCACGTACAAGAGAAAGATCAGCGCTCAGGAAATCAGCGCGCGCTACGGGATACCCATCGCGGCCTGCTACCGCAAGATCCGCATCCTGGAAGAGGCCGGGTTGATAGCGTGTGTGGACAGAGTTCTGACCCAGAAGGGGAAGAGGAAGAACCTGTACACCTCAAGGCTGAAGAATGCCTACATCTTCTTCGAGAATGGCAGGCTCAGGGCCCGGTTCCAGCTTGTATCGGGGGCTATCAAGGACTTTGGCGGTGACTGGACGGGGGCTGACGTCGTCACGAAGTAAGCCTGCTATCGGTATTTTATCATTTTTGAGAATAGCGTCTTTAGATTTAAGTAGTCCACCAGTACCTCGCGCTTCTGATGAGGATAAGGCTCAGAAAAATCCTCCCGGACGGACGAAGCGTCAGGTTTGACAAGGAAGAGGACGAGAAGGACATACTGACGCTCAACATCATCGTCTGGAAGGAGGCAAGGGCCAGAACCCGGGTCTAGCCCCCTCTCCTTTCTCAGCCTCCTTCGACGGTAACCACTTTCCCATCGACCACGTCGACCCTGAGCAGCGTCTTTATGGGGAGGCCGATCTCCTTCTCCAGCTCGGTTTTGTCCTCCATCTTGTCGAAGACCACTAGCACGTCCACGACCTCGGCTCCCGCTACCCGTAGGGCTTCCACGACGGCTCTCAGGGTCCCACCGGTACTTACGACGTCGTCCACAAAGACAACTCGGTCGCCCGGCTTGACGAAGTTCAGGTATAGGTCTCCCTTGGAGTAGCCTGTCACCTGCCTGACAGACACCTCCCCCGGAAGGCCGTACTTCTTCTTCCTAAGGAATACGTAGGGCTTACCTGTCCTGACGCTGAGGAGAGCAGCGAGTGGGAAGCCCATGGCCTCGGCCGTAACAATACAGTCACAATCGAAGTTGCCCACCTGGAGAAGAGCTTCCACAACTTCTTGTAAGACCACAGGGTCAGCAGGCGGAATCCCATCTGTTATGGAATGCACGAAGTAGTTGTACTCACCGAACTTAACCACAGGCGTCTCGTGCAGGCTTCTCTTCAACATCTCAAGCATAGGATCACCTCGACACCACATCTTCTGCGACCTTTTGCGCTCTTCTTATGATCTCCATCTCCCCCTTTACACGGCGTCCTTTCATCAGAACCTTGCCGTCGCAGATCACTGTGTCTACCACCGAAGCATTGGCGGAGTAGACGACGTTAGAGTTGAGGTTGAAAAGTGGCACCATCTCTGGTCTTCGCAGGTCAAGCAGCGCCACGTCGGCGAGCCTGCCCTCCTCAACGGTCCCGGCCGGGATCCCCAAGGCGTCGGCACCTCCCCTGGTGGCCATGTGCAATGCATCCTCAGCTCGCAAGGACGTGGGCTGGCCAGTGTAGAACTTCTGCAGCAGAGAGGCCAACTTCATGGCCTCGAACATGTCCAGATTGTTGTTGGAGGACGCTCCGTCCGTCCCCAGCGCTGCGTTCACTCCAGCAGCCTTCATGGCCTCAAAGGGGAATGCTCTGCCCACAGCCAGCTTCATGTTCGATGTGGGATTGTGAACCGCGCTGACCCCCCTTTCGCCCAAGAGCCTGACATCCGACTGCGTCAGCCACACGCAGTGGGCCGCCACCAGCCATGGACCAAGAAAGCCCATATCATCCAGGGCACGAGCGGGACCCTTTCCATACATTTCTTCGGACTGCTTCAGCTCCTTCTCCGTCTCAGCCAGGTGGAAGTGGACCTTGAGCCCCTCATCCACCGCCATCCCCACGATGCTCTCCAGCGTTCCGCGAGAGACGGTATAGATGGCGTGGGGACCGAGGGCCGCCGAGAGCCTGCTTGACTTGAGTCCGGAAACGAAGCGCAAGATGTTCTCCGTGGCCTTCAGTTCCCTCTCCGCTCTCTCCTCGTCGAAGAGGTCTATGACACCATAGCTGAGGAAAGCCCTCATACCCATGTCGAGAACAGCCCTCGCCGCTTCCTCCATGCAGAAATACATGTCGTTGAAGGTGGTGGTCCCCCCCTTGATCATTTCCAGACATGCGAGCTTCGTCCCCCAGTAGACGTCCTCCGCGGTGAGCTTCGCCTCAAGAGGCCATATCCTTCCCTCCAGCCACTCCTGCAGGTTCATGTCATCTGCGTAGCTGCGGAAGAGGGTCATGGCCGCGTGGGTATGGGCATTTATCAGACCGGGGATGCAAGCCTTACCCTCCCCCTCGATAACGACGTCTGCCTCTCGAGCGGGCCCAATCTCCGTTATGAGATTGTCCTCGATGTATACACTCGTTTCCTCCCCCTCAAGGAGGACATGTTTCAGGAGAATGCTCACAGAATCGCCTCCAGAAACGTAGCGAGAACCCTCCTGAGGGTTTCGGCATTCTCCTTCTGGACCTCCACTATGGCCTCATAGGTCAGAGCCTCGTCTACTATGCCGTGGCAGTAATTGTCAACGCTGCAGAGAGCTGCATATGGGACGTTGAGTTCCTTGGATAAGGTGGCCTCGGAAGCCATCGTCATTCCCACCACGTCCCCAAACTCTCTCATGAGGCGTATCTCCGCCCTTGTCTCCAGCCTGGGACCCCTCGTCTGAACGTACACCCCCCCGTCGTGGACGGGAACGCCACAGTCTCGGGCAGCCGTCACGAGCGCCTTCCTCAGGGAGGGGTCCAGTTCCGGTGTCACGTGGACAACCTCCTCGTCATGGTAGGTAGGGACTTCCCAAGGGGACAGGTAGTCGTCGGGGACAACCAGCTCACCGGGCTTGACCTCTAGCTGTAGAGAGCCCACAGAGGATGTGCTCACCACCCTCTCCACCCCGGCCTCCTTGATGGCCCAGAGATTTGCTTTATGGTTGATTCTGTGGGGTGGTATTCTGTGTCTCGGTCCATGGCGGGCTAAGAAGGCCACCTCCCTGCTGCCGAAAGAGCCTACCTCCAGGGGTGCCGAGGGCTTACCGTGAGGCGTGGAGACCACACGGGACTCCTCGACCTCTAGGAGGCCAGACCTGTAGAGGCCGGATCCTCCTATTATGGCAAGGCGAGGCTTCACGCGGGTCCCTAAATGCTACCGTTGATTAAAGGTTATGACAGAAGGTTGACCGTCACGTTCTTGACCCGGCAGTAGTTGTAGACGGCTTCTAGCCCCTGCTCCCTTCCGATTCCGCTTTCCTTGAAGCCCCCGAAGGGAACTTGAGGGAAGGTGATGGGATACTCGTTGATAGAGACAATCCCCGCCTCCAGTTCTGCAGCCATGCGATGGGCCACGGAAAGGTTCTTGGTCCAGACCCCCGCGCAGAGCCCGAATTCCGTCGCGTTGGCAATTTCGAGGGCTTCGTCCACATCGGCGAAGCCAATGGTGCTGAGGACGGGGCCGAAGATCTCCTCCCTGGCAATGGTCATTGTAGGATCGACGTCGATGAAGATGGTGGGCTGAACGAAGTTCCCCTGGGCAAGCTTGGCTTCCCTTGGCCTCTCTCCTCCAACCAAAAGTCTTGCACCCTGGTTCTTACCGATGTCGATGTATCTCAGGACCCTCTCCACCTGCTCCTTCGAAACCAGTGGACCCATCTGGCTCCCCTCATCCAACCCAGGCCCCGTTACTATGCCCTTTGCCTTCTCCCTCAGATGTTTTTGGAACTCGTCTTGGATGGACTCTTGGATGAGCAACCGTGAGCCCGCCCAGCACATCTGGCCCGCGTTCGTGAAAATCCCCCGGAGAACTCCCCGAGCGGCTCTCGCCCTGTCGGCGTCCTCCAGGACTATGTTGGGACACTTGCCCCCCAGTTCAAGCGTAACGGGGGTGATATGCTCCGCCGCGAGCTTCATGACCTCTCTGCCGGTCTCCACGGAGCCGGTGAAGGTGATGCTGTCGACGGATGGGTGGCTCGCCATGTAGCTCCCCGTCTCAGAGCCGCTACCAGGAACGACGTTGAGGACGCCCTTGGGAAGACCTGCCTGGGAGGCGATCTCCGCCAGAACGAGATTCGTCAAGGGTGCCCAGCTGGAAGGTTTCATGACTGCAGTGTTTCCGGCAGCCAGGGCCGGGGCCAGGCCCCGGGAACCCAAGACGAGTGGATAATTCCACGGCACGATGTGCGCGGTGACCCCCAAGGGCTCAACCCTTGTGTAGTCGAACCTGAGACCGGGAACGGGGATAGTCTTGCCCTCTATCTTGTCCGCTAGACCTGCGAAGTACTCCCACGTCCTGGCTGTGTACTCCACATCCCCCCTCGCCTCCTTAAGGGTCTTCCCGTTGTCCAGGCTCTCCAACCTTGCCAGGTCGGTGGCCCTTTCCCTTATGAGCGAGGCTAGCCGAGAGAGAATCCTACCCCTCTCCGTAGGGTCCATTCCCCGCCATTCCTTTCCTTCGAAGGCTTCCCGGGCGGAAGCCACGGCGAGGTCAACGTCCTCCTTAACCCCCCTTGCCACCTCCGCCAGTGGCTTGTTGTTGGCCGGGTCATAGGTGGTGAAGGTGGACCCGGATATACTCTCCTTCCAGCCGCCATCCACAAACAAAGGGTAGCGCCCCATCTCCTCGGGCAAGGTGTCACCTCGTGAGCCTGCAGCCCTTCTAGGCCAGCCACATTATTAACCGTTTCTGGTGCCCTCGGAAGGGAGAAAAGGGCCAGCCCGTGGAGAATGCCTGATTGTGGGTGTCCCCCGGCTCCTCCACCTCGGTCAGGCGGGCAGCTGGTTTCGGACTTCCCCGGTTTGACCCGGGATATCAGACGTGATAAGCAACGCAACAGCTATAATAGAGGGACGTAGGGATTCGAGACGCCGTGAGGCCTTCCCGAAGTCATTTCTCCAAGGATGACAGAGAGAGGGAGTTTCTCAGGCATCTGGCTTTCGGAAACGGTTTCGAACTGGAGGCGGGAAAGGTCTACCTGGCCAAGGAGGCGAAACCAGAAAGAGGAGCCGAGGCGTTTGCCCATCTCCTCCATCGCGGCTTTCACGGCCTTCACGTCACCCGTCAGCACCCGCATAATCTGAGGAAGAGGAACAATATGGGCCGGTGTAGGGTCGTGTGGCTCAGCAGTACTCTGGGAGAGGACTACGTTGACCCACACAACCTTGGCTCCCTCATCAGTCTGATAGGAGTTTTCCTGCAGGGCAACCGTAGACCCGCCGTCCTACTCGACGGCCTCGAATTCCTCACAATCAACAACGATTTTCACAGGATTCTGAACTTCGTCGAGTACCTCAATGAGATCGTCATGGGGACGGGAAGCATCCTCCTACTATCAGTTGATGAACGGGCCTTTCAGAAGAGGGAGATGGCCCTGTTGGAGAAGAATGTGACTTTCTTGTGATGCCTGTCCGCGATGCGTTCGAGTGGACCTCGAGGGCTGTACCGCCTTCGCCTAGAGACCTCGGCTTGCCCCCGGAAGTCCGTGACTTTGTGGACGAAGCCCACGGGCTCGACCTCCCGAGAGGGCGAGGGACCGGAGGCGGAAGCTCCGGGTTGTTCATTTCTGTGTTACTGTTCGGTGGGTTGCGATGAATCAGAACAATTCACCACCTGCGAAATTCTTATAAGTTGAGGAATTTATGGCTGCAGTTATGCCGCGGAGGAAAACGGGTAAGGGGAGGCGAATCAGTTACTACAAGAAGAAGTTCTTTTTCTCAATAAGGGAGCGAATTCTGCTCCACCTCTCCGAGTACAGCATGTATGAGAATGAGCTTGAGGCTCCTGATGAGCTCACTCAGTTTGGGATAGCAGATGTGGTCCTTGCCGGACGGAGCACATGCTCCAAGCTCCTGCAGGAGATGGAGGACAGGGGGTTGCTCTACGGACGGAGGGCTCACGTTCCATCAGGGAAGATCCGGCGAACCGTCTACTTCCTCACACCGAGGGGTCAGATACAGGCGCAGAAAGTCAAGAAGAAGGTGGAGGAGACGGCCGTGAGGGTGAAGACTTCCTCTGGAGAGTTCAAGAAGCTCAGGGTGGTGGACATTCCCCGGGAGGTGCCGGTATACGCTCCCTTAGTGGACGTAGTCTGCCATATCAGCCGAGGGGTCTTCGACGTGGAGAGCTTCGCCGACAGGGTGAAGTCCAGGAGGGAGAGGGTCGCCTTCCTCGGCACGATGCCCCGCCTACGCCACTTCTTCGACAGGACCAGGGAGCAGGCAGTCATCAGTAAGTGGCTGAAGTCACCCGGCCAGAGGCTCCTCGTCGTATATGGATTGCCCGGGGTCGGGAAGACGACCCTTGCAGGGAAGGTCGTGTTGGGAATGAAGGATGAGATGAGCGTCTTCTGGCATCGCATCCACGAGTGGAGCACACCCAGAAGCGTCGCCCACCAGATTGGGGAGTTCCTGGCCCGCCTGAACAAGAAGGACCTCCTTCTGTACATGGAAACCCGCGAAGTAGTCGATATGGCGGAGGTGTTCTTCCTTCTAGAGAAGAACCTCAGCGACCTGAAGGCCCTCATGGTATTCGACGACTATGACAAAGCAGGGACACAACTGGACGAATTCTTCTCCAGCTTCAAGGACATCCTAGAGAGGGTGAAGGGGCCCAAGGTTATGGTGGCCTCTCGCACCCTGCCCAAGTTCTACGATCGGCGGGACGTGAAGGTGAAGAACATGGTGGAGGAACTGTCCCTGGAGGGCCTGGACAGGGAGGGAGCGGTAACCCTCCTGACACTGAAGAATATCTCGGAGCCTGATCTTGACTCGATCTACTCCCAGACTCAAGGTCACCCTCTCTTCTTGGAACTGATTCAGGGACCGGAGGTTGCTGACACCAGGGACATTGACAAGTTCTTGGATGAGGAAGTGTCGAGTCGGCTGATGGACGTGGAAAGGAGAGTTCTTAGCCTGGCCTCTGTGTTCAGGAAGCCTGTCCACGTGGATGCTCTCTTCCTAGACGATGACGTTGACTTCGTCGTAATCACGTCTCTTAGCGACCAGTCCTTGCTGAAGGAGAGCACCCCGAAGGTATTCGATCTGCACGACCTGCTGAAGACCTTCCATTATGGGAGGCTCACTCCCGCAATGAGAAAGAGATACCACGCCTGGGCCGCGAAGTTCTACACTTCTAGGGAGACCCCGGCCGACCTCGTGGAGGCCCAGCATCACTTACTACAGGCAGGAAACCCGTCGGGTGCTGCCCAGTCGGCGATAGAAAACGGGAGGCGGATAATCAACAGCGGGTACCCAGACGAGTTCCTGAAGATCCTCGAAGCTCTAAAGGGCTCCAAGCTGAGCAAGGAGGTCATCGCTCAGATCAGGCTCCTGGAGGGACACGTGATGCACCTTCTAGGTGACTGGGACGTGGCCCTCAGCATCTACAGGCGGGTGGCCGAGGATGCTAAGAAATTGGGTAGCGGCAGGCTCGAAGCTGAAGCTCGCCAATGTGTTGGTGACATCCTGCTCAACAAGGGGGAGTACGGTGAGGCGGAGGCAGAACTTCAGAAGAGCCTGAAGATCTACAACAGGCTCGATGACATGGATGGGCAGGCCGAGGCCCTTTACTTCCTGGGGTTCATCCGAAACAATAACAGCGATTTCATGGAGGCGTACCGCGCTTTCAGGAAGGGAATGAGACGTGTCCTTCAGACGGGCAATAAGGCCGTAACCGCAAAGCTCCTCTATGCCTTCGGTGTCAACTACAGCCAGCGGGGCAATCAGAAGAAGGCCGTGTCCTACAAGGAAAGGGCCCTGAGCATATTCGAGGAAATCAGGGACCTCCACCAGCTGTCTAGGGTCTATACAGGACTGGGGGCCAGCTATCAGGAGCTGGGCGACCTCGATGAGGCCCTGAAGTTCTATGAAAGGGGCATCGAGCTTTCCAGGCTCACAGGCGACCAGAGAACTCTGGCCTATGCCCTTCAGAACGCTTCGGGCGTGTACCTGCATCGGGACAAGAAAGACAAAGCAGACGCGATGATTAATGAAGCCGCAGCCATCTTCCGCAGAATCGGGGAGAAGAGGAAGATTGGTTGGTCAAGGCTCTATGAAGGCGTCATGGACTTCGTGAGGGGCGATCCTGACAAGGCCGTCACAGCCTGGACCGAAGGGCTTGGACAGCTTCAGGCCCTGAAGGACAAGAGGGGGGTGGCTCTCTTCAACCTGACCATCGCGAGGGTCTACTCAGGTAGCGGCGACATCATCTCAGCCGCGAGGCACCTGAAGGACGCCGAGAAGGCGGCAAGGGATATCGGCCACGAACTGATAATGGAGCAGGTGGACGGCGAGAAGGCGTACGTCGACGCCATCTCGAGGGGGGAGGCGGTCCCCGAGGGCATCAAGAGGATAACGAAGCCTGGCCTTCGCTAATCCGAGCCCTCGATATGCCTACAGCAATAACCCGGCAAGCCTAGCTGGGTTCATCTGGGGGCGGTAAGGGTCCGCCCATACTTTCACCTCCCCAGCCCCCAGTCGAGTTCAGTTACTATCTAGATTTCATGAACAATTTCCTTATTCGTGTCGGGTCTAGGCCAGCTTTAATAGCGACACCACCATCCTTGGGCCGTGTACGAGGTCCTAGAGCGGTGTGGGATGGCCAGGAGGGGCCTCCTTAGGACCGGGGATGCAGAAGTTGCCACTCCAAACGTCCTCCTCGTTCGCGTCAAGGACACGCAGGATATCGAGTGGGCTGAGGCCTTTTTGTCTACGAAGAGGTCCTCGAAGTCCATACTAATGAGGGACGTCCAGGAGATGGGGCCATCCACCCCTCCACCCGTCTCTCGGCCGCTCTCCCTGGCTAGCTTGGAATTCCCGCCAGAGGAGGATATTGGAGACGTCTCCTTCCTGGCAGATCCTCATGGAGCGGGGAAGTCCAGGAAGGAAGTAGTGGCATTTCAGAACACAGTAGAGTTCACTCGGTACCCTAAGAGATTCGTGCGCCAGTTCATTTCACTGAGAGAAGCTGCGGGGTATCAGAGGGCGGTATACGCGCCCCTCCTGGCGACGCCTGCCAACCTCCCCATGCTCATCTACTGCGGAGTAGACCTGGTGGACGGGCTGAGGGTCCACTATGATAGCCGGAAGGGGTACTTCCACACCCCTGATGGGAGGCTGCCCTCTGAGGAGCTTGAGGACTGGCCCTGCATGTGCCCGGCTTGTGAGCAACATAACCTGCTTGAGCACAACCTCCGGGCGTTGATTGTTGAGCTTCGGAAATCGCGGACGGCCATCAGTACAGGCAGATTGCGAGAACTGGTGGAACAGAGGGTATCCAATGATCCCTGGATGACGGCTGTCCTGAGGGAACTCGACTATCGATGCTATGAGTGGCAGGAAATCCACTTTCCCGTCGTGGGTCCCCCCCTGAGGGCCTACTCGGCGGAATCGCTATTCAGGCCCGAGGTGCTCAGGTTTCGTCGGAGAGTGCTGGAAAGGTATTCGAAACCCCCTTCAGCCAAGGTCCTCCTCTTGCTGCCCTGCTCAGCTCGGAAGCCCTACTCCTCCTCAAAGTCTCATAGACTCATCAGGAGTGTCATACGCGCCGCGGGAAACCCCTGGGCTGTACACGTGGTCGTTGTCACCTCGCCGTTGGGCATCGTGCCTTCGGAGCTGGAGCTGTTTCATCCGGTTCGGAGTTATGATATTCCCGTCACAGGTGACTGGAGCAAGGATGAGGCTGCAGTCCTGCAGGAAGAGATCGAGGGCTACCTCCGTGCCAACGAATACGAGGCCACAATCCTCCACCTTGGCCCTGAGGCCAAGCTAGTGGAATCGATCTTGGAGGACGTGGTGGTGACGTCCCGGGATGATCCCCGATCCACCGAGGCGCTGCAAGCGCTCCAGGTTGCTCTAGAGGAGGCGACCTCCGACGTGGCAACTGTCCCGGCGTGGATCCGGAGGCAGGAGGACCTTCAGTCCATGGCGCGGTTTCAGTTCGGACCTGGCGCTGAAGCCCTGGTCGATGATTGCACCATTAAGGGCAGGTATCCCAACTTTCGGCTCTTCGCAGGTGGGCAACAGGTGGCAGCTCTGACCGGAGCGAGGGGGATGTTCTCCCTCACCTTGGAGGGTGGGGGCATTCTTGCTGACAAGAACCTCTACTGCGTCGAGATTGATGATTTCTTCCCAGAGGGAAACGTGTTCGCTGTAGGGGTCCTCGAAGCCCACGAGGAGGTTCGAGTCGGCGATGACGTCGTGGTCTGCCACGAAAATGAGGTTCGGGCCGTGGGGGTGGCGAGAATGAACCCAGTGGAGATGAGGTACAGCAACCGTGGAGAGGCGGTGAGGGTGCGCCATCGCGCGAAAAAGGCGACTGAAACCTCTGAGTGAATTCGCTTTCCCGCTGACTGAACTTTCACTTTCGGCGACCTCCCCCCTTTCGCTATTTATATACCCACATGCTGGGAGGGGTAGATAGCATGGCTGAAGAGGAATGCTACAGCTGGGAAGAGGTGTACAGGGCGTACGGATGCTCTCCCAGGTACCTCCTTGAGGACGAGGAAACGATGATCCCATCCCTGGGGTAGGCAGGGTCGCAGGCCTTGCCTATCTCTCCTTTTGGGCCGGTAAAGGTTAAAGAACGAATTGACGCTTCCTACCCCAGGCAGGCGTAGTCTAGTCTGGTAGGACCTTGGCCTTCCATGGGTTCGGAGAGAGCCAACAGCCCGGGTTCGAATCCCGGCGCCTGCATCACGGGCAGGTCATCTTCGGCCAATTTGCGGAAATCGGCGGCGGGAACTTCAGGAAAGTGAGTCTGATAGCAGTGGTTCCTCGATGGACAAACCGTGCTATGCATTCTCGTGTGAAACCGCGTGAGAACATGGGACGCCCTTTCCCCTCATCACACAGCGTCTGCCGGCCGGGTGCATCTCTCGCTCCAAGCCCGTGTGAGATGTCAGAGATGTTCGTGGACGTCCAAGGGGAAGGGCATGCCAAGAAGCCTCAAGGATGTCAAGGTCTTCATGGACTTGGAACGGCTAGCCAGCTTCGTATAGAGGCGAGGAACCGGTCATAATACGTGGGAGGGGACGCATCGTAGAGGACCAAGAGGAGTTCGTGGTGAGAACACAGGAACATGTTGACAAGTACCGTCTATTGCCTGACGGCGCTGGAAGGGATGCCCTCGGCATACCCCTTTTTGAAGGTGGGGTGCGATGCGTAGTCGAGGTCATTCCAGAACAGACGATTTTCTGGTGAAGGGTCCTCTTCCTGCTGTGCGTTTCCCAGAAAAATCCTTATAGCCCTTACCTCCATACGCCCGGCGGAAGGGATGGGAATGCCGATTCGTGGTCATCAGCAGACAGATTTCTCGCTCGCCAGGGTCAGAAAGCATCTGCGGAAGGCCGTCCGAAACCTGAAGAGAGGGTTGCGGGATGATGCCAGGGAGAGCCTCCGCCGCGCCGTCGAGCATATTCCCGAGAGCGTTGAAACCTTCTCCCCCGATTTTGTCAGAGTCGTACTGTGGGCTTCGGAGGTGGCCCATGAGCTGGATGGATCCAACAGGTTGGCGGGCCTGCTGAGATCATACCTGAGCGAGCGTCCAGGGCATAGAGAGGCATGGCTATCCCTAGTCAGTCTCCTTAACGCCTCCGAGAGAGCAGAGGAGGCGATTATTGCCTGCGAGGAGGCAATAGACGCTATTCCGGAAGCCCAGGACTTGCTGGTTCTAAAGGGTGAACTCCTCTCCCGGGCGGGAAAGAAGGAGGAGGCAATAGAGGTGTTGTGGCAGGTGGCCAGCGGGGGCGGGCCCTGGCCTCGTGCCTGGAAGGCGCTCAAAGAACTGGAAGGGCCCTCCTCAAGGCTCTTCCTACTCAAAGGAACCCGCTTGTATCGGGACGGCGACCTGTCAGGGTCCATGGGAGCCTTTGACCGCGCCATCAAGGAAGACCCCAGATGTGTTGATTCCCTCAAGGGGAAGGCTCGGATCCTGCTGGAGCAGGCTGACTGGGAGGGTGCCTACGGTTGCATAAACACCGCCATCGAGGTGAAGTCAACCCGCTCCGATCTGTGGGAGATGAAGGCCAAGGCCGAGGAGAGGCTGGGACATGCCGATGAGGCGATCAGATCTTTGCAGGTGAGCATCCGTTATCAGGCCGATAACGTGACTGCGATGAAGGACCTGGGTCGACTTCTCCTCCAGGAGGGAAAGCACGAAGAGGCCATCTCGGTTTACGAGGAAGCCGGGGAGGCCGCATCGTCGGACACAGACCTGCTGGAGGGGTGGAGAACCTGCCTCAAGGCCCTCGGGCGGTGGGAGGAGTACCGCGAGGCCTGCCAAAAGCTCATGGAGTTACACCCAGAACGACAGGACCTGATCCTGGATGAGGCTGAGAGCTGGATACGTTCAGGTAACAAGGAGCAGGCGCTGGAACTCCTTGAGGAGGTCCTGCGGAATGAAATGGACCCGGAGGCGTTGAGGAAGACCGCCGCCCTCGCCACGGAGGCCCGGCTGTGGAGGACCGCCCTCGAGGCAAGTCAGAGGATGCTCCGTAGAAGCCACCGAGATCACCTGGGTCTTCGATGCAAGGCTTTCGCCCTCATTGGTCTCGATCGAAAGGAGGAGGCCCTCAAGGCACTGACCAAGGGAGCCAAGCTCTACGGAGACCTTGAGCTTTTGCGGACCAAGAAAGACACCCTGAGGTCGATGGGCCGCTGGAAGGATCTGTTTCATTGCTGCGAGGACATCGTGACCCTAGACCCAAAGGATGCGGCGACGTACGTTGAGATGGCCGAGGCCGCAGCGGATCTGGGGAAGAACAGGCTTGCCCTGCACGTATGCGATCGGGGCCTGAAGGCGGTCCCAGGGACTGTCCATCTAATGCTACTCAAGGCGGAGATCCTGTACGAGTCGCGAAGGTCAGGGGAGGCCCTCGGGGTCTACGGGGAGATCCTGGGCATCCAGAACGCAAACTTCGAGGCTCAGAAAGGTGTCGCCTCCTGCCTATATGAGCTCAGGTCCTTTGCAGAAGCCGAGGAGGCCTTCGAGAAGGCCCTTCATATCAGAGACGATCACGAGTGCTGGTACTACAGAGGTCAGTCCCTTCAGGAGCTGGGAAGGGGGAAGGAGGCCATTGAGTGCTTCGACAGGGCCCTCGGGCTGAAGGAGGAGGGCAAGTACTGGATGGCCAGGGGCAGGGCCCTCCTCCAGGCGGAACGGCTCCACGACGCCCTCTACTCCTTCGAGAGAGTTTTGGATGCAGAGCCCCAGGAGGATTCAGCAAGGCTGAAGAAGGCTGAGTGTCTCATGAGGCTCGGTGAGTATGAGCAGGCACTTCGGAGCCTCGATGAGACTACGAACCGGCATGGGGAGGACTGGGACTACATCCACGCGAGGATACAGTGTCTGGAAGAGCTGGACCGGAAGAGGGATGCCTATCAAGCCTCGATCACCTTGACGCATGCCTATGAGAAGAACTCTCAGGCCTGGACCGTGAGGGCCGCTGCGGCTGCTAACCTGGGCCTGACGACGGAAGCCCTTGAGTGCCTTGAAGAGGCGTCCAAGCTCAGTCCCAGTGACCCCGAGCCGAGGCTGATGGAGGCCAAGCTCCTGCTTTCCATGGAGAACTACTACGAGGCTCTCCAGGCTTGCAGCGAGGTAACTGCCACCGACAGGGGAAACCTGGAGGCAGTCGTGATCAGAGGCGATGCCTTCACCGGTCTCAACAGACATGAGGACGCCCTCCTGGCTTACAACGAGGCCCTTGCCCTCAGCCCTGGAGATCTGGCGGCTTTGAGGGGGAGGGCAATGAGCCTGGCCCGCACAAAGAGGATGGAAGAGGCCCTCAGGAGCATCGAGGCTCTCCTGACCAAGCTGCCCCACGATCCTTGGTCCCACTACTGGAAATCTCAGGTATTGGCGGAGGGAGGGAACTGGGAGGAAGCCCTGAGAAGCCTTAATCAGGCTCTCTACTACGGCGGCTCCAACCCCGTCATCCTTGCCCAGAAGGGGGTGGCCCTCATGCATCTCCAGAGATCTGATGAGGGGCTGAGGTTCGTAGAGGACGCTCTTTCTCACCACCCCGACGAGATTCCTCTGATCACTGCCAAGGCCTCTCTCCTCCTGGCCCTGGAAAAGCAACAGGAGGCCCTTCAGTTCGTTGAGGCAGCTCTCGTCGGCAAAGAGAAGGAGAAGGAAATCTGGCTCCTCAAGGCCGAGGCCCTGGAGGCTCTTCAGAGGTGGGACGAGGCCATGGAGGCGCTGAATCGAGCCTCCAGGGGCTCCACCCCATCCAGGGAAATCTGGCTCCGCCTCTCCTCTCTTCACCGAAATATGGAGCAGCCGGAAGCCGCCCTCGCGGCTTTTGACCAGGCTCTGGAGCTCGACCCAAGGGACCCTGGTCTCTGGAAGGAGCGAGCCCGGCTCTGCGAGTCCCTTGGGCGCTGGAAAGACGCCATTCACTCGTACAACGTCGCCCTTGAGGTGAGCCCGAAGGATATTGAATGCCTCTGCGCCATGGGCGGCGCTTATCTGGAACTGGGAGTGTATGAGAAGGCCCGGGACTCCTATCAAATGGCCCTATCTCTAAACCCCACCTCAGAGGAGGCCCTGAGAGGGAGCAAGAAGGTGCAGGAGAGGCGGCGGGAGGAGAGAGTCGAGAGTTACGTCTGGCGAGTAATCGAGTTTGAAGCCGTAAACGCACGACCTGCCGGAAAGGAGGAGATATTCAAGTACTGTAACATCCCCGTGGACCTACTGGATGACGTCGCCGAATACGTGAACGACCCGGAACCTTTGGACATTCTATCTCTCCCCGAGGGAGAGCTGAGGCGTCTGGAGATGCTCTCGAGGGATGTCTTCTCAATGACCTCAGATGAGGCCGTTGGCCTGCCCCGCTTGTCGCAGGTCGTGCAAGCTTGCCCACACTTGGAGTTGCACGAGGCGAGAAGAATCCTGGGCTACGTCAAGGGCGTGTTCGATCAGGAACCATCGGGGGAGCAGACTCCGGGCATGGATCGTCTCATGAGGCTGGCCCTTGAACTCCCGAGAGCCCAATGGAATGCTGTCTCACTGGCAAGGAACCTAAGGATAGGAGCCTCCCAGGCCAAGAGACTCGAGGGGGCACTGTACATCTTCGAGCCTGATAGCGCGCTCGAGAGGGCAGAGCATCAGCCGCCCCCTGAACCCCCTTCGAGGATGGGCGATAGAGTCTGCAGGAAGCATCGAGCTGCAGGCATATACCAGCACTTCTGCGGTCAGTACCTCTGCAGCGCCTGCATCGTTGGAGGGAGGTGTCCAGTGTGTCGTCATCCCGTCTCTGGCTCCGTCGGAGGGTTTGGGGAGACGGGCCATGATATGCGCAGGGACAGCCTTTAGACCGTGGATTCTCCCGTCTGAAAGATCCACCTGTCCCTCTCCATCACCAGCCTTCTCAAGAACTCCAGGGCCTCGACCTCCGAGAGCTTCAGGAAGGCGGCGCCGACGTGCTTGCAGAACAAGCCTCCTGCGGAGCGCCTCTCCCAGTCGGGGCAGCTGTGGACGATTCTCTTGTCCCCAAGGTCCAGCCTGACTGAATACCCCTTCACGTCCCCCTTGATCATGTCCCCTTTCCTGGACACCGACACCTCAGAGATTTTCAGGGCCCGCTTCAGCCTGTCCCTCCCCAGGAAGAAGGTGAGGAGGTCCTCCAGGCCCATGTCCTCCAGGTCTTTGTCGAAGGGTACCCGTCGGTCCTCCAGGCTCCTCCCTTCCACAACACCGAACTTCAGGAGGGCCTGGCCAATCCTCCAGTCTATATACTGCTGTTCCTCGTCCGTGTACTTCACGCGGTTCTCCGGTTTGTCAAAGTATCTTCGAGCTGCTCTCGCGTGAAAGGGTGTGTGGACAGGGTACTTCCAGTTGGCGGGATCGGCGTAGTGCTTAGGATCCCTGGGATAGCCCTCCGGCGGGCCTTCACGACCGTCAGGCTTGCGCTCCGGGACCTTCCCCACGGTCATCATAACCTGATTGACACCAGAGAATATGTAGGTTGGGCCGGTCCTGGCTCTCTGACGGAAGCATCTTGCCCCAAGGAGGCTCGATGGAGTCCTACCTCACCCGTGGCCCAAGATCTCACGAGCTATGACCAGCCTCTGAATCTCGCTGGTTCCCTCCCCGATCTCGCAGAGCTTGGCGTCCCTGAACATCCTCTCCACCGGGTAATCCTTGATGAACCCATATCCTCCGTGGATCTGCAGGGCCTTGGTGGTCACCTTCATGGCGGTCTCGGATGCATACAGCTTTGCCATGGAGGCCTCCTTCTTGTAGCGGAGGCCGGCGTCCTTGAGGTGGGCCGCTCGATAGACCAGGAGGCGGGTGGCCTCAATATGGGTCGCCATGTCTGCCAGCATGAACTGGATGGCCTGAAAGTTGGAGATGGGCTGTCCGAACTGCTCTCGCTCCTGGGAGTAGACCATGGCCTCGTCCAGGGCACCCTGGGCTATGCCCAGGGCCATGGCGGCGATGCTGATCCGGCCTCCATCCAGAATGGCGAGGGCGTCCCCATAACCCTGATTCATCTCGCCAAGGAGACTCTCCTCAGGCAGTCGGCAATCCTCCAGAATGACCTGAGAGGTGGCGGAGGCTCGAACGCCCAGCTTGTCCTCCTCCTTACCAACGGCGAGCCCGGGAGTCCCCTTCTCTGCGACGAAGGCGCTTATGCCCCTGGAGCCCTTGGACGGTTCTGTCATGGCCATGATGACGAGGACGTCGGCGTGAGGGGCGTTGGTGCAGAAGTTCTTGACGCCCTTGAGAACCCATTGGTTGCCCTCTCTGACGGCCCTCGACCGCATTGCGGAGGCATCTGAGCCCGACCATGGCTCCGTGAGGGCCCATGCTCCAATGAACTCCCCCGTGGACAGCTTGGGCAGATAGGCCCTCTTCTGCTCATCGTTCCCAGCCAGCAGGACGTGAGACGTGCAGAGAGAGTTGTGGGCTGCCATGATAAGGGCGTGGGATCCATCTACCCTGGCGATCTCCTCCACGGCGATGCAGTAGGAGATGGTATCGGTTAGGTTCCCCCCGTACTCCTCAGGGACCACCATCCCCAAGAGGCCAAGACGCCCCATCTCTCTAACGGTCTCGAGGGGGAAGCTGGCCATGGCATCCAGCTCTCGGGCAATGGGCCTGATCTTCTGCTCGGCGAAGTCTCTGACCGTTCGCCGGATGAGTTCGTGCTCCTCCTTCAGCTCAAGCTTCATATCCACCTACCCAAAGGCCCGTCATTCCATGAACCTTTTGAACTATCAGCCCTCGGCCTTTCGGGCTTTGCGTCGGTCTCCTAGGGTGGAGAGGACAGACCTGACTTCCCTGTAGATGTCGAGAACGGCCTGTCTCTCCTCCTCCACATATCTAAGGATTGCTTGATAGTCCCCCTTCTTGTACAGGGCCGGAACGACGCCGCTCCACTCCTTCTGGGTGAAGGACGTCAGGCTGGAGCCCTCGAACCTTCCCCTATTCATTAGGACGAGCACGGGCCAGATGTCCAGCATGGGTTTTCTGAAGAAGTAGTACTTCAGCTGGGGCGGCTGCCAGGATATGAGCTTGTGTCTCTCAGCCCTCTCCACCACGAAGGTGATGTCGAAGGTGAGCCTGTTGCCGATAGGCACGAAGTCCCAGCTCACCTCCATCAGGCCCTTGTCGAGGATCATGCGCAGGATCTCCTTCTCTCCCCACTCCCACTCCGCCAGGATATTGAAGTTACCCACCGGTTCCCCGTCCTCAAGCTGCTGGTACTGGACGGTCACAATCCTGTCTTGGAGTGGGTCCTCCCCCTCCGTCTCGACGTCAAAGTAGTACTCCGTCACTGATGAAGGATTGGCAGGTTCGTATTTAGAATTATTCGGCTGCAAGCAGCCCTCGCGCATGGCTGTGGCCTGGAGGAAGGCTGAACCTGTTCAAGGCGTTGGATGAAGCATAGCCACCAGTTTCGATGCGCGAAAGGAAGTTATTTATCAGGAGAGCCCTTCCATGAGCCGCTACACGTTCTCCGGGGAGAAGGATGACTAGGGTTGCCATCGTGGGCATCGGGCGAGTGGGATTTACACCCGAGAGCCACAAGTTCTCCTGGAAGGAGCTGATGTTCGAGGCCGCCCTCAAGGCCTACGAGGACGCGGGCGTCAATCCTCGGAGCGACGTAGACAGCTTCATTACATGTGCTGAGGACTACTGGGAAGGCTTCTCTATATTCGACGAGTTCACTCCCGATCAACTGGGCGGTGTCCTCCGTCCCGTCTGCACCGTAACAGGAGATGCGATTTGTGGACTGGCGTCGGCTTTCATGCAAATCACAGCGGGTCTCTTTCAGGTGGTGGCGGTGGAGGCCCACAGCAAGGCTTCGGACCTGTTGAGCTATGAGGGCGTCGTCACCCACGCCTTTGACCCAACCTACAACAAGCCTCTGGACGGCCACCCCTTCTTCCTGGCGGGCCTGGAGATGAGCGCGTTTCTGGGCGATGGGGAGAACACCGAAATGGATTGCGCTGAGGTTGTAAGAAAGAACAAGGGGAATGCCCTGGTGAACGAGGCGGCCAGCTACGGCGAGAAGATAACGGCCGAGGAGGTCATGGGTTCGGAGCCCCTCTTCAGGCCCCTCAAGGCGGCCGACGTCAGCCCTCTCGCCGATGGTTCCATCGTGGTGGTCTTAGCCTCGGAGGAGAGGGCACGCCAGCTGACGGATCAGCCGGTATGGATCAAGGGAATTGGCTGGGCCTCTGACAGCCCTTGGCTGGAGACCAGAGAGATGCGAGAGGCAGTGTACGCGAGAGTCGCAGCCCGTCAGGCCTACGAGATGGCCAGGATTGACCGGCCCAGGCGACAGATAAAGTTGGCGGAGGTGGACGATCGCTTCTCCTTCAAGGAGCTGCAGCACCTGGAGGCCCTTGCGCTATCGGGGGGCTATAGGGCGGGACAGCTTCTCAAGGATGGCTATTACGAGTCTTCAGGCGCATTGCCTGTGAATCCGTCCGGTGGTTCCCTGGGGGTGGGGAACCTCCTCGAGGCTTCCGGGCTTTTCCGGGTCATGGAGGTGGTCAGCCAGATTAAGGGCGCCGCGGGAGAACACCAGGTGGAGGACGCCGCCATGGGCGTGGCCCAGTCTTGGAGGGGGGTGCCGACTGCCTCTGGCGGGGTCGTAGTTCTGGAGGGCTGACATGAGGAAGGTGGCCGTAATCGGAGCCGGTATGACCCTCTTCAGGCGACGTCTGCTGGAAACGGGCAAGGAGATGTGTTATCAGGCCGCCCGAATGGCCCTGGACGAAGCTGGTATGGAGCTGGGTCAGGTGGATGCAGTGGTCACAGGGTCCGCCCCCGACGCCTTTGATGGCGTTCACATGAAGGGGGAATACCTCTGCGACGGGGCTGGAGGTGTCCGGCGGCGTTACATGCGTGTGTTCACGGGCGGGGGTACTGGGTGCTTCTCTCCCATAGCAGGCTGGTGGCATGTGGCTTCCGGCATGGCCGACGTATGCCTGGTGGTCAACGAGGAAAAGATGTCATCCTGTCATCCGCACCCCCAGTCCGCCTTTGCCCACATCTGGGACCCCATCCTGGAGAGGCCTCTAAGACCGAACCTGGTGTGGATCTTCGCCATGGAGATGAACAGGTACATGACTGTCCACAAGGTGAAGAAGGAGGACATAGCCCTCGTCGCAGTCAAGAACAAGAGAAACGCCGTGGACCACCCCTGCGCTCAGCTGGCGGATCCCCATATCACTGTGGAGGACGTCCTGGGCTCGGAGGTCATGGCTTGGCCCGTCCAGAGGCTAGATATCAGCCCGCCGAGCGATGGGGCCTCGGCTCTGGTCCTGGTCAGCGAGGACATCGCCCGGAGGTACAGCGAGACGCCCGTATGGATATCGGGTGTGGGATGGTGCATCGACTCGACCATGTGGACCAACAGGGACCTCTACTTTCCCGAGTACCTGGCCAGGGCGGCCAAGATGGCCTATGGGATGGCCAAGATCGAGAACCCCAGGAGGGATGTGGACGTGGTGGAGCCATACGACCCCTTCGACTACAAGGAGCTGCATCACATGGAGGGCCTCCTTCTGTGCGGAAAGGGCGAGGCCCCCAAGCTCACCAGGGAAGGGGTGACGCAGAGGGATGGTGAGTTGCCCACGTGCCCCTCGGGCGGCCTCCTGGGGGTCGGCAATCCCATCGCTGCTACCATGGGCATCAAGGCAGGGGAGATATACTGGCAGCTGGCGGGAAAGGCCGGGAAGAGACAGGTTCCAGGGAGCCCCCAGGTGGGGGTGTGTCAAGCCTGGGGTGACCTGATGCAGTTCTCCAGCGTCATGGTGATGAGGGCGTGATACAGGTGATAGGGAGGAAGTGGCCCGGGACGCCGTTGGAGGCCTCTGATATCGAGGAGGGCAGGGTTTCGACGACGGAATGGCGGCCCGAGGCCAAGTACGCTTGGAGCGCCGGTGAGTCCATGACCCGGTTCCTTGAAGAGCTGAAGGAGGGGAGACTGGTCGGGAGAAAGTGCGACAAGTGTGGCAGGATTCTCTTTCCGCCCCGTTCCTTCTGCGAGCAGTGTTTTGTCAGGACAGGGGATTTCGTCCAGCTCCAAGACACGGGCACTGTGGAGACCTACTCCATATCGCACATCGACACCGACGCCCGGAGGCTGAAGAAGCCCATCTTCGTGGGAGTCATATCCATCGATGGCGCCTCGGAAATGATGGGACTCATGCACTACCTGGGCGAGGTGGGGGAGGAGGATATCTCCATCGGCATGCGGGTGAAAGCCGTATGGAAGCCCAAGAAGGAGAGGGAAGGAGCCGTCACCGACATCAAGTACTTCAAACCCGCGGGGGAGGATTGAGATGGCTGAGGAGGCCAGGCGATGGCGCGGCGACATGGAGGCCTACTATGTCTACACAGCGGGCCTGGCGGGGGATCGCTTCTTCCGGGAGATAAGGGACAATGAGAGGCTGATGGGCACCTACTGTACGAGTTGCGACGTCACCTACCTGCCTCCGAGGATATACTGCGAGGCCTGCTTCACGGAGCTGACGGAGTGGGAGGAGGTCCCCAACAAGGGGGTCATTGATGCCTTCACCGTGGCGTACGTGAACGACAAGGGGGAGAAGCTGCCATCCCCCCTTGTCTGGGCCATGGTGAGGCTCCCCGGGGTGAGGGGCGGTCTGCTCCATCACGTGAACCTTCCTGAGGAGGAGGTCTACGTGGGGATGGAGGTGGAGCTCGTCTACAAGAGAAGAGGCAATCGGGAGGGCTCCATCACCGACATACTCCACTTCAAGCCGATTTAGGCCATCTTACCACATGGGATAATCTCGACGGTAGGTTTTTAGGACGACGTTCGAAGTATCTGTCCTCCTCATGCTCCAAACCGTTAGAAAAGCCAGATTGAAGCTAAAGGTCTGCACGGTTGGAGAGGAAGCGGTGGGCAAGACGAGTCTGGTTCGACGCTTCGTGGCGGACAAGTTCGACGGTGATTACATCAGGACCATCGGGACCCTGATCAGCAAGAAGACTCTGGAGCTGGAGGATCCCATGGGGGAGCCCGTAGAGGTGGACGCTGTCATATGGGACATCATGGGGCGCCAGGGCTTCATGGATCTCCTGAAGGACGCCTACTTCTACAAGGCGAATGGCGTCCTCGCCGTCTGTGACATGACCCGGAGGGAAACTATGGAGGCTCTCCACGGATGGTTGAAGGGCGTGTACAACGCTGCTGGTCCCCTCTCCACCATAGTCCTATCCAACAAATCGGACCTCAAGGGCCAGCTGCAGATCAAGGAGGAGGACATGGTGGAGATGAGCGAGTTCTACAGCGCACCCTACTTCATGACGAGTGCCAAGACGGGAGACAACGTCTACTCGGCCTTCGAGTCCCTCATAAGGTCCATCCTTCAGCAGCGGAGGCAGGAGGTTCAGCAGGGCGCGTCAGACGCGGATGCCTTGCGGGCCAGGATCGAGAAGCCTTAGTGGAATGCTGTTAACGGAAGGTAAAAATAGACACGGGACCTTCTGAAAACGACTTGGTCCACCATGCTCGATGAGGAGAGGCTCAAGGAAATTGAAAGAGCCAGGAGAGAATGGGAGGAGAAGACCCTCGCTAGATCGCTGGCTGCCAAACCTGAGAGGAGCGAGAAGTTTCTCACGACCTCCAGTCTCGAGGTGGAGAGGCTCTATACACCGGTGGAAACACGGGGCCTGGACTACGAGGAGGCCCTCGGTTTGCCGGGTGAGTTTCCCTTTACGAGGGGAATTCACTCCACTATGTACCGGGGCAGGCTGTGGACCATGAGGCAGTTCGCTGGCCATGGGTCTGCGGAAGACACAAACGCTCGCTACAGATACCTCCTGGAGCATGGCGAAACTGGCCTGAGCGTGGCTTTCGACATGCCCACCCTCTACGGCCTGGACACTGACGACCCCAAGGCCCAGGGAGAGTTTGGCATATGTGGCGTGGCCTGTTCCTCTCTCCGAGACATGGAGATTCTCTTCGATGGCATCCCCGTGGACCAAGTAAGCACTAGCATGACCATCAACGGTCCTGCCGCCGTTCTGTGGGCCATGTACATCGCCATGGCAGAGGGGAGGAGCATCGGGGCTGAAGGCCTCCGGGGCACTATCCAGAACGACATCCTGAAGGAGTATCAGGCTCAGAAGGAGTGGATATTTCCTCCGGAACCCCACATGAGGCTCGTTGTGGATACCATCGAGTACGCCTCCAAGCGCCTGCCCATGTGGAATCCCGTCAGCATCAGTGGATACCACATCCGCGAGGCGGGGTCGACGGCGGCTCAAGAGCTTGCCTTCACCCTCTCCAATGGGTTCGAGTACGTGAAGTGGTGCCTGGAGAGGGGCCTTGAGGTGGACACCTTTGCCCCCCGCCTGTCCTTCTTCTTCAACGCGCACAACGACCTGTTCGAAGAAGTCGCGAAGTACAGAGCGGCCCGACGAATATGGGCTAAGGAAATGAAGGAGACCTTCAGGGCCAAGAAACCCCGATCTTGGTGGATGAGATTCCACACCCAGACCGCGGGCGTTTCCCTCACGGCCCAGCAGGCCGAGAACAATATCGTCCGAGTCGCCATCCAGGCCCTGGCCGCCGTCCTTGGTGGGACCCAGTCTCTCCACACGAACTCCATGGACGAGGCCTGGGCCGTGCCCACGGAGAGGGCGGTACGCATCGCCCTCAGGACGCAGCAGATCATAGCCCATGAGAGTGGTGTGACGAACACCATCGACCCCCTTGGTGGCTCCTACTACCTGGAGTGGCTCACGGATCACTTGGAGGACGAGGCATACAGGTACTTCGACAGGATAGAGGATCTGGGAGGCGTGATACCAGCCATCAGGAAGGGCTTCTACCAGCGGGAGATTGCCCAGTCTGCCTACAGGTATCAGAGGGAGATAGAGAAGAGCGATAGGATCATCGTCGGGGTCAACGCCTACACCGAGGAGGAGCCCGCAGTCATCGAGTATCTCAAGATCGACCGGGAGGCGGAGAAGAGACAGCTGGATAGGCTCAGAGGGCTCCGGCAGGAGCGGGACAGCGCAAGGGTGCGGAAGACCCTGACCGCGTTGAGAAGGGCGGCAGAAGGGGACGAGAACCTGATGCCCCCTATCCTGGAGTGTGTGAAGGCCCACGCCACCCTTGGTGAGACGGTGGCAACCCTCGGAGAGGTTTTTGGAGTATTCCAAGAGCCGCTGGTCTATTGAAGAACGATGTGGTTCCATGAAGAAGATACGGGTGCTTGTCGCGAAGCCAGGGTTGGACGGTCATGACCGGGGCGCCAAGGTGGTGGCCCGGGCCCTCAGAGATGCTGGCATGGAGGTCATCTACACCGGCATTCATCAGACTCCTGAGGACATAGTGGAAGCGGCCATCCAGGAGGACGTGGACGCAATAGGTCTCAGCTGTCTCTCTGGGGCTCACATGACCCTCTTCCCGCGAGTTGTGGAGCTGCTGAGGAAGAAGGGGGTGGACGACGTCATTGTGTTGGGCGGGGGCATCATACCGCCAGAGGACGTCCCGGAGCTGAAGAAGGCAGGAGTTGCAGAGGTTTTCGGTCCAGGCACTTCCCTCAGCAGAATCGTGGACTTCATCGAGAATAAAGTCGGGAAGCAGGCGGATGTCGCTAGTTGAGGCCCTTCTCAGGGGCGACAAGAGGGCCGTCGCGAAGCTCATCTCTCTGATCGAGGACGGCGATGAAGCGGCCTCCACCGCGATTAAGAAGATCTACTCCAGGACCGGCAAGGCCTACGTCGTAGGTGTCAGTGGCCCACCGGGCGCTGGCAAGAGCACCCTCATCCTCCAGTTGACCCGGATCCTCAGGAAGGGCGGGAGGAAGGTGGGCATCATTGCCGTGGACCCCACCTCCCCCATCACGGGAGGTGCGCTCCTTGGAGACAGGATCCGCATGGGGAATCTTACGAGGGATCAGGGGGTATTCATCAGGAGCATGGCGACTCGTGGGAGGCTCGGAGGAGTCTCGGCGGCCACTTCGGATGCCATCAACGTCCTTGACGCCTACGGGAGCGACATCATTTTCGTGGAGACCGTGGGAGCAGGCCAGACGGATGTGGAGGTGGCCACCTTGGTAAACACGATGGTCGTCGTGGTAATGCCAGGCACAGGAGACGAGGTGCAGGCGTTGAAAGCAGGCCTCTTCGAGGTGGCCGATGTTTTCGTCGTGAACAAGGCCGACCTAGAAGACGCGGAGAGGGTGGCGGCGGACCTCAAGATGATGCTAGAGATGGTCGAAGGTGGTGAATGGACGCCCCCCGTCCTCCTTACATCTGCCCTCCAGGGTGAAGGTATCGAGAACGTTGCGGACTGTCTGGAAGAGCATCGGTCGCACCTTGAAAGTTCTGGAGGCCTCGAGGAGAGAAGGAGGAGGCGAGCGGAGAGGGAGGTCCTTGCGGCTCTCGCCGAGGCGATACTTCAGAAAGGGCTGCGTCTGAGGTCGGGAAGGGCCTTGAAAGGCTACGTGGAGAAGGTCTTGGAGAGGGAGATGAGTCCCAGTGAGGCCGCTTCTCTACTATTACGGGAATTCTCATCGAAACCTCAGGGATAGCCCTTCGAAACGGGATCCATCGAAAGTTTCTATAATCCGACCTTCCAATGCCGCCCCATGACATCGAAGCGCGTTCTGGACTTGCTCCCGCCTCCCATGCACAACATCGAGATTGAGGTACTGAAGGACCTGGCGGAGGTCGATATCCAGGAGTACAGTGACGAGGACTCTCTAAGAGAGCTGGCGGCGGACGCCGACGCCCTCCTCCTCTGGTACTCCATCCCAGTGCCGAAGACCGTCGTCGAAGCGATGAGGACGTGCAAGGTCATCGTGGACGCGGGGGTGGGTTACGACAACATCGACCTGGAGTCAGCGGGAAGGAGGGGCATCTACGTGTGCAACGTCCCTGACTATTGTGTGGAGGAGGTCGCGGATCACACCCTTGCATTGATGCTTGCTCTCCTGCGGAAGATTCATGCCATGGACAGGTCCGTTCGCAGTGGTGATTGGGACTTTCGTCTTGCTATCCCCGTGGCCCGGCTCAGGGGGAAGGTTTTGGGCATCGTGGGCCTGGGGAGGATTGGCAGTGCCGTTGCCCTGCGAGCTAATGCGTTAGGCCTGAGAATTCTGGAGCACGACCCGTACATTCCTCCCGGAAGGGAGAAAGCCTTTGCGGCCGAGGCGGTCTCCTGGGATCGCCTCTTGGAGGAGTCCGACATCCTCACCCTTCATGTCCCGTTGACGGACGAGACTAGGCACATGCTGGGTCCCGAGGGGTTCCGGAAGATGAAGGACACGGCGATTGTCGTTAACACCTCCAGGGGCGAGGTTGTCGACCGCGCTGCCCTTCATGAAGCCCTGGAAAGGGGACAGATAGCGGGAGCTGCCTGCGACGTGCTGGAGGATGAGCCCCCCGCTGGAGGAAGATTCGATGCCAATGACCCACTGCTCCACCATGACAACCTCATCCTCACGCCTCACATGGCCTTCTTCTCCTACGAGTCGGGCATCGAGCTGAGGACTAAGGCGGCGCAGGAGATCGCCAGGGTGCTCAGGGGCGATGAACCCAGGGCCCCCGTTAATCTGGAGTACATGGAGAGGTGAGGCGATGAAGGGAACCGGTGCGGAGATACTCGTGGAGTGCCTGGTGGAGCAGGGCGTGCAGAGGGTCTTCGGCATACCCGGAACCCATGTTCTGGCAGTGTTCGATGCCATCCATCGGGAAGGTTCCATGGAGATGGTGCTGACAAGGATGGAGGCTTCCGCAGCCTTCATGGCAGATGCATGCGGCAGGCTCACGGGGGAACCCTCGGTGTGTCTCGCGACGGCTGGTCCTGGGCTTACCAGCTTGCTGAACGGGGTAGCCGAGGCCTTCGTGGAGAGCTCACCCGTCGTCGTGCTTGGCGGGGCGGTTCCCTATCACACCTTCGGCCAGGGATACTACCACGAGCTGAGGCACCTCGACGACCAGATTGCTTTCATGCGGCCTTTCACGAAGTGGCAGGCGCGGGTGGAGAAGGTCAGCGCCGTCCCTGACGCTGTGGCTAGGGCTTTCACAGAAGCGACTAGGGACAGGCCGCGTCCTGTGTACGTGGAACTCCCCAAGGATGTCATGGAGGAGGACGGAGAGGGGGAGCCCAAGAAGGCTACCAAGGCGAGGAGGAAGAGAGCGAATCGTCAATTACTCAAGGAGGCGGTGTCTATTATTCGAAGGGCTGAGCGGCCGCTGATTCTGGCGGGAGGCGGGAGCCTGCTCTCTGGAGCCTGGGAGGAGGTAAGGGCTCTCGCGGAGACCTTGGGAGCCCCCGTGGCGACCACCATAACGGGAAAAGGGTCCCTGCCGGCGGACCACCCCCTTCACCTGGGACTGGGCTGTGGGCTGCTGGCCCCTCCCGAAGTAAGGGAAGTCCTCCTCCAGTCGGACCTGTTGCTTGCCCTGGGATGCCGTTTTGACGAGATTGGCTCGGGGGGTTGGACATTGCCGGCTCCTGACAAACTCATTCACGTGAACGTCGACCCGGAAGATTTCAACCGTACCTACGAGGCCACGGTGGCTCTGGAGGGAGATGTCAAGGCCGTGCTGGAGGATCTCTTTGCGGCGCTGGAGGGGAGAAGGAAGCCATGGTGCGCGGTGGAGAGGAGGCCGCCACCGGAGGAGGTAGGAGAGGGCATTAGCCTTGGCAAAGCGGTGAGTGCCCTCCGAGAAGCGCTCCCAAGGGACGCGATCGTGACATGCGATTCAGGGAATAGCCAGGTCGCTATGTTCGATTTTGATGTCTTCGAGCCTCGAACATATCTTTCCCCAACCGGTTTCAACTCCATGGGTTTCGCTCTCCCAGCGGCCATCGGAGCGCAGCTCATCAGGTCAGAGAGAAAAGTGGCGGCCATCTTCGGTGACGGGGCTTTCTTCATGAATGGGATGGAGCTTTTGACCGCTGTGGAAAGAGACCTCCCCATCCCCTTCTTTCTCTTCAACGATGGGAGCTACGGGATTCTGAAGTTCTATCAGGACTTCATGTACGAGGGGAGGAGGACCAGCGTGGATCTGCCTCCAGTGGACATACCTTCGTTGGCAAAGGGTCTGGGCATCGATATTATGTCGGCACGGAAGAGGCAGGAGGTAGCCCAGGTTTGCCGGGAGGCGGTCAAGTCCGACGCTCCTACCCTCGTGGACTTCAGGATAGACCCAGAATCTCCAGCTCCTCCGCTCGCGCGGGCGTACAGCCCTCAGTTTTAGGACAATCCTGGGAATACCTTCAAGTGCACATCAACAACAGGGCTTCCAGAATTCCGCCGGGACGAAGCCAGCTTCAAATATTGTTGGCCCGATTTGAGACGCTGTGAAAACGAGCAACGTAGCTGCTGTACGCAAGTACAAATCTGAAGACCTCCAGGCGTGTCGGGGCCTTTGGAACGATCTCACGCAGTGGCACCGTCATATCTATGACGACCCTGGCATAGGCGGAACTGACCCGGGCAGCCTCTTCGACAAGCACCTGAAACTGGTCGGCCCGGAACATGTGTGGGTCGCCGAAAGGGATGGTGAGGTTGTCGGTATGGCAGGTCTCATACCCGGCGAAAATGAGGCCGAGCTCGAGCCCTTGGTGGTGAAAGAGGAGTGGAGAGGCCGTGGAATTGGGCATCTGCTT
>CAYFYB010000005.1:0-72009 GCA_964347345.1 uncultured Methanomassiliicoccales archaeon
CAGGCCATCAGACCAACGGCCTCGTGACACGAAACGGCCTGGATTGTCGAAGAAGAGTGAAAGTATGCAAGAGGAATCCACCACAAAGGTAGGGGACTTGACGCCTGCTTCAAAAAAAGTAGACGTCATAGTCAAGGTTCTCAGCCTGGGCGACCGGAAGACCATAGACTCGAAGTTCGGCGGATCACGCGACCTCGTAGAGGCCGTTGTGGGCGACGAGACCGGGACGGTCACCCTGACGCTTTGGGAGGACCAGATCGACAGAGTGGCCTTGGATGAAGTCCTGGCCATCAACAACGGTTATGTCACACTAGTGAGGGGCCACATGCGCCTCAACGTTGGGAAGTACGGCACCATGGATAAGTCCGAGGAGGACATTCCTGAGGTAAACACATCCGTGGACATGTCGGCTCAGGAGTTCGAGAGAGAGCGCCGCGATTTTGGTCGAGGAAGGAGAAGCGGCTCGGACTTCGGCGAGAAAAGGTCCTACGGAAGAGGACGCCAGGATAGAGAAGGCCGAAGGCGGGGCCAGAGGGGACGCCGGTACTAGGTTTCCCAGTATTTTTCCCTCGGCGGGAAGCGCAACCAGTCCGGTCACAACCGGTACTGCACCATAGTAACCAGGGGGCACCCGCGCGACCTGAGAACGGAAGGGGGTCAGCAAACGCTGTGGACGCTTCCCATCAACTTTCCAGGAACTCTGCGCATCTCGTCTGCGACTAATTGGGGAGATTACTTCGAGAAACCGCAGGGTCGGTCCCCAAGGGGCGGACGACGGATAGATGCCATATGACCCGGGGGCGTCTCAGCTGGGCAGCTCCTCCAGCAGAGACACCACAAAGTCCACCGCCATGTTCACCCACTTCGCCAGATCCTCATCAGTCTTGTAGCCCTTCGGGCCCACGAACACAAATCCTCGAAGTGATCGTCCGGTGAAGTCCATGGGTCGGGCGTGAGGCTCCCTCATGGCCTCCTCGTAGTTATCAGGACCTACTCTCACCAGAAGGTCGTCTCTGACTACGCCGAGGCACATCTTGCCACCCAGCATGAACGAAATCCCTCCGAACATCTCCTTTTCGGTTAGCCCTTCGCGCCCATGAAGGGATTTGCGTAGTCGCTCAGCGAGAGTTCCGTCGTATACCACCCTGCTACCTCCCTCGGGTGTGCCTCCTCCCCAAAGGATTCAGAAACATAACACCTTTGCCCTCTCGGCTTGGTCGGAGTGGAATTCGGTCAACAAGATCCTGGGAGATCTTCGCTAGACTCCGTGGGGCAATTCTGCGATAGGAGTGTAGCGGGAGAGAACAAGAGAACGGGAAGGGAAGAAGACGAGAGCAGGTGTGTCTCCTTCCCTTCGGTCGTTGCCGGGCCTACCGAGGCATGATCACCGTGTCGATTACGTGGATGACGCCGTTCTCTGCCTCGATGTCTGTCTTCGTGATCATTGCGTCATTCACTCGGATGTTGGTTCCCGCTCTGATTGTGACGCTCTGGCCTTGGACGGTCTTGAGCGAAGACATATCGGCCACGTCGGCCGCCATGATCTTCCCCGGTACCACATGGTACGTCAGGACTTCCTTCAGCTTGGGTTGGTTCTCCAGTAGGCCCTTTACTGCTCCTTCTGGCAGCTTGGCGAAGGCGGCATCCGTGGGGGCGAAGACCGTAAAGGGCCCCTCACTTGCAAGCGTCTGCACCAGGTCAGCTGCCTCAATAGCTGCAACCAGGGTCCTAAAGGCCCCGGTCTTCTCTGCAGTCTTGACGATGTTTTCCATTCTTGAATCACCGTGACAAGAACGAGAAGCTATCGGTATATAATGGTGCCGTCCAGCTAGCTCATAGTGCCTAAAAGCCATCGCAGTCGGGCCCAGAATGACTCCTATGACCTGCCCACAACAACCCTATCTAGAAAACCCAGCGTGTCTGGCCCCGCTATACGGACTCCCCGCGGGAGATCCTCAAGACCGCCATCGGTAACCGCGCGACCACCCACACCTACGCGGACCTCCGGTGAACTGTTCTGAATAGCCGCTATCAGCCGCCTGACGGAGGGGAGATGCTCCGACATCGTCACGGAGATCAGGACGAGTTCAGGCCTCCTGAATTCCACGAAGGAGGCTGTCGATCCGGTGGGTGCGGAGTCCGATATGTCAAGGACCTCGCACCCCCTGTTCAGGAGGAGGCCCTTCAGAACCTGTGCTGCGAACTTGTGCCTTTCCCCATCAGGCGTGCAGATGATGGCCATCCCCCGCTTCCTCCCGGTCCACGTGATGGCATCATTCAGCTCGGCCATGATCTGGGCCATGGTGTTGGTCGCCAGGTGCTCGTGACTGACGTAGATCTCCCTACGCGCCCACAGCTCCCCTACATCGTGCATGGTGGGGGTAATGACATCGACGTAAAGCTGGTCCACTCCTAGGGCCTTCAGGCCCTCTCTCGCGGCGGCCCTCGTACTGGCCACATCGCCCTCAAGGATGGAGGCCAGAAGTCGCTCCTTGAGGACGAGGACCAACCTGGCTCTCCTGTGAGAGTTGAGCACCGAGTTTCTCAATATGAAGGCTTTTACCCTCTCGTCCTGGTGCTCCGGCGGGACATCGTCCAGCTTCACCTCTCTCGCGGGCCCCAGGTACTTCAATATCCGTTGCCTCGAAGTCCTCTTGACGGGGTCCCACCGACTTTCCACGAGATAGGCGTAATCCTTGCCCTTGATTTTCTTGACCCGAATGAAGGCCACGAAGGGGAATCCCGAGATGGCGTATAAAGGTTACCACTTCATCAGACTTTTAGGCACTAGACATCTCTTCTGAGGGCAAGCCTGATGGCCTCCCGATAGGACGTGAGCGGGGTCGGGATCAGCCCCTGGATGTGGTTCTCCCTGCACACCACCTCGTTCTTCAACCCATCTATCAAGGGTCTGGCAACTCGGGAGGGCACGTCCGTTACGAGGTCCACCCAGTAGGACGACAGACGGGGCGTTAGCACGGGAATCCCGAAGATGTACCTCCTCTTCTTCATCACCTCTGCGAGAGTCAGCATCATCTCGCGATATGTCAGTATGTCGGGTCCGCCGATGTCAAAGGACCTGCCGACAGTTTCATCGACCTCGAGACATCCTCTGAGGTAGGCTAGGACATCCCTCAGCGCAATGGGCTGAGATCGGACCTCGACCCACTTCGGGGTGACCATGACCGGCAACCTCTCCACGAGCTGACGCAGCATCTCCCACGAGGCTCCTCCGTGACCCAGGATGATGGCCGCCCGCAGAGTGGTCGTCGGGACCTTCCCGGAGGCCAATATCCTCCCCACCTCGGCCCTGCTTGTCAAATGCCTCGAGAGATCGGAGCCCGTCTCTCCCAGACCACCGAGGTAGATCACCCTCTCCACGCCTGCCACTTCAGCAGCTTCCAAGAAATTTTCTGCCGCCGCTTTATCCCGATCAGCGAAGGCGGGGCCGTCCATCATGGAGTGGACGAGGTAGTAGGCGGTGTCGATGCCCTGAAGAGCAGATGGCAGCGAGGCAGGCTCCAGCAGATCCGCCCTTCTGACCTCGGTCCCTGAAGACTCATATTCCCATGGACGGCGGACTAGGGCGCGGACTCTGTAGCCCTTAGCCTTTAGAGACGTCACCAGATGGCGCCCAATGAAGCCGGTGGCACCAGTAACACCGATGAGACGGTCCCTCATAGCCACACCGCCAGCAAGCCAAGAAACGTCCCATATACGACGTGGCCTGCGAGGCTGAGCATCGCTGGAAGGCGCCCCCGCGGGTGCCTCCAGGGCCTCACCCCGGTGACGGGCTCGTGAATTGCCAGGCCTATGAGCCAGAGCACTATACCGAAGCCGAGGCCGAGAACAGGGGCCCCGGATGCCAGGCCCGAGGCCTCCAAGGCGAGCAGGAAGGCCATCCCGGCGAGTCCACCGTGAAGGAAATGGAGGAGGAGACCAGGGAGCAAGAGCTTTTGTGGCGGACCCCCTAGCAGGCGGGCAGACAGCGCCTGATTCTCGTGCCATTCCAGGACACTTATCAGGCCCCACTTTCTCCAGGCTGGGAACTCCGTTAGTGCCATCACACCAGTGGCAGCGATGCCTGCGGCAAACCCGTGGAGAAGTGTGGTTGCGACCATGTCGTACTCACTACCCCGCTCCTTCAGGAGTCGAAGCGATGGCGGCCCTCTTGGACAAGGGGAGGAGGCCCGCCGCGACCGCCAGGGCTGGCCCTACCAAGAGGCCCGCCCATACGACGAGGCCAGCGATTCCCAGGACGACCATGGTGAGTCTGCTACGTCGGTCAAGATCCACTTCCCTCCTCAAAGAGAGCCGGACGACACCCGTGCCAAGAAGCAACGGGATCGCCACAAAGACCATCGTGATGACGACCTCGGAGGACAGGGGCGCCTGGGTCAGAGAGAGCACCATCTGGTAAAGAGTAACAGCACCGGTTCCAAGGAAGAGCAAACCAGCGAGTGCGCCTAGCCAGGCAAAGGGCTTCCTCGAGGCATTGACAGCCTTCAGCCTCGGAGCTAAAAGCACAAGGCCGGCAACGAGGACAAGGAACATGGGTGCCAGAATAAGGAGGAGATTCTGTCCCTCCCACATGTACACGCCAATGAGGCTGACTGGCGTCAGAATCCACTCGTCGATGGTGAAGGCCTCTCTCTGCCCGACGACGAGGCCGTAGTTACCGCCCTGCTGGGTGGAGATGACCGCCACATAGTACGTGCCGCTGGTGGGTGCTGACAGATCGAGTTCGCCTAAGGCGTAGAAAGTACTCGGGGAGAAGGGCTCATAGGTGGCCTGCGGAGGGAGACGACCCTCGATGAGCAGAGTACCGTATCCAGGGGGGACCTCCAGGTCGACGGGGATGCCTTCCGACTCTGGCAGGCTGGGTCCCATCAGTACCAGACTGGGTGTGAAGTCTTTCCCGCCCTCGAAGAGCGGGATGATCAGGCCGAGGTAGATCCGCTGGCCAGCCTGGGCATCGAACTGATAGTAGTGTGGGTGTCCAGAATGGAGCTCCCCATAGATAACCCAGGATTTGGTCGGATCAGAGATCTCGTAGGCATCTGCTAGGCTCTCCTCACCTTGTGGCTGTAGAGGTACGTGAGCCGTAACGCTCGGGAGAAGGGCTGTTATCAGGAGGATCGACAGTACTGTCACGGGACGACGCATCATGTGGGCTTCAACAGGGCAAGGGCACTTAAATGTGTCCTAAATTTATGACCTAGTGCCTAAATCGACCCTGGGTCCTTCAGCCTGGATCACGCCCATTCCCTGAGTTCAGCACCCAATACTTTGAAGAGATGCCTTGGGTATCCGAGCCGACGGGAGGGTTATCGTGCAGCTCTATCTAGTTCAGCATGCAGAGGCCAAGATGGAGAGGGAGGACCCAGATCGACCGTTGACGGAAAGGGGGCGTGAAGACATTCGCAGGGTTGCCAGTTATGTCGCCGAGAACATTGAGGTCCGGGTTCACCAAATCCTCCACAGCGGCAAGTCCCGGGCGAGGCAGACAGCGGAGGTCCTCGCGGAACACCTTCATCCCCCTGGTGGAGTCCAGCAGACAGAAGGCTTGTCCCCCTTGGACGAACCCGAGATTCTGGGGAAGGAGATGGCGGACTTTGCGGGAGAAGTGATACTGGTGGGTCATCTCCCGCACATGGAAAGGCTCGCAGGCTATCTGATATGCGGGGATGAGGGGGTGAAACCTGTGGATTTCAAGAACGGTGGTGTCGTGGCTCTCACCCGGGAAGAATCTGGGCTGTGGTCCGTTAAGTGGATCATCATCCCTGAGATTCTCCCGAAGTGAGACCGCAGCTCCCGGTCCTAGGCACCCGGCTGTGAGGGGCGTGAGGTATGATTCGAGGCCACTCCGCGCACGTGAAATCTACTTTCGTGGGACCTCGAGAGCGGCGGGGACATCTAAGTTGGCATCCTGGTGGTGCCTTCCTGGGGCTGAGGTCTGGGTACTCGTGTTGAGAGGTAGACGCCCGCGGAGAGAAGGACTATCCCCAGGAAGTCGGTGAAGGGGAGGAAGAAGGGCAGGGCGAGTCGAGCAAGGGTCCCGCCCACAGCGGGCGTCAACGCCCCGAGGGTTATGAGGAGGGCGAACAACTTCCTGGACTTCACGAAGCTGTAGGCGGCCCCCCCGATGAAGGTGATACCGCCGGGTATGTTGATGAAGAATGTCCACATCCGCACGCTGGAAGGGAAGGCCAGGCCCCCGATTACGGCTTGCGCCAAGAGGCCCTCATCGACGGCTGCGAAGGAGACGAAGTAGGCGAAGATCGCCGTCAGGGCCACTATGTATGTAACGAAGGCGAGGTAGATTCGCCTCTTCGGCATAATCAGCCCAAGGGTGCCAGCCCCAAGATATCCGGCTAGGGCGATGGCTGAGAAGTAGTAGAGCTTGTACAAGGGCACAGTCCATCCTATGAGGATGGCATAGCCCTGACCAAAGGCGGAGATTCCCCAGAAAGCGAGGCCCAGGGCCCAAAGGAGGTGGTGTAGGCGTCTTCCCTTGTAGTACTTGAAGAACATCGTGGCGGCGATGGTTGAAGCGACGGAGCCGACGAGGAGAGACAGGACCCATTCGACCGTCATCTCCGCCATGCCGTAGCTACGTTTCCGGTTGTTTATAAGGGTGGGTAGCTAATCCGGCGACACACATCAAGAGCTGACCGGACAGAAGCGTATATGAATTCAAGAGAGCGACAGCCTTCGTAGCGGAGAGGCCTTGCAGAGATGCATGTCACTTTGAAGCACTATACGGACCTGGCAGAAGGTCCATGGCCTTGCACTTCCTCACGTCTCCATTCTCAACAAAGATGACGGAAGTGTCGGGACCGTAGAAGCTTATCAGCTCCCTGCAGGTGCCGCATGGGGAGAGGATCCTGGGATCTTTGCCGCCTCCCATGGTCACAGCCACAATACAATCGAACTCCCTTTCGCTGTTAGAGGCGGCAGCGCCGATGGCCACTGCCTCGGCGCAGATATCCACCCCACTAGATTCTAGATGCACACCAGTGAAGACCCTCCCAGACTTAGCCCTCACGGCAGCTCCCACGTGATGTCGTCCCGGAACGTAGTTCCGGCGAATCACTGATGTGGCCGCTTGGATGAGTTCCTCATCCTTCTCCGTCAGTTCTAGATATCTCATACTCGGTTTGGGGAAGGACTTCGAAGCTTTTGACTTTGTCTCTCAGGAATCGTACCTGATACGATTGACGGCCGAAGCACTTGTTGTCAGGCAACAGCCAGGACACCTGTCAAACGACGCCGACTCATCCCCCAGACGCTAACCCTGATCTGACTTTCTCTCTCGGGAGTCCTCGGGCCTCAGCGCTGCGCGCCGGGTGATCTCCATGGAGCAGGACTGATGCGTCGAACAGTATTGCTCACAGGCCGCAGCCAAGGTGTGGTCGTCGTAGCCAAATCCGCACTCTTCACACAGGTACAGGCGTCTGCCAGATTGGAAGTGTTTCATTACCATAGAAGACCTCCCACGTTTGAGGCCTTCAGGGGATCACGTACCTCCGGTGGCGTGGTGGTGTCCAGACACTCCCAATACTCCTTGAGCATCGTCCCGACCTCTCTCCTAAAGACCTCTCGGGGCCGAAGGTGAATAAACTCGTTAACCACTCTTCCTTGGCAGGACCTTCTACGTTCCAAGTAGCTTTTCTCCTTGCACTCGCTTATCTTTCTGCATTGACTTTACAGCGTAAAGCAAATCACCCGTGAGCGTTCATAAGCTCTTGGTGAGTGCGAATGAAGCCGCTGCAATCCCGTAAAGCGAGGCCGAGGAGATCGGAACTCGAGCAGTCATGCACCATAAAAGAGGGGGACAGGGAATACTGCATCTACCCGCTCGACCGCCTCATGACCGTCCTGGGGAAAAAGTGGACTCTCTTCGTGATCGCCGTCCTCGGGAACCGCGAACGCATGAGGTTTAATGAGATTCTCTCTCGACTGAGATTCGTGAGTTCGAGGACGTTGACGGACCGCCTGAAGGAGCTTGAGGCCCTGGGTCTAGTCTGGCGAAATGCCTTTCCCGAGATTCCCCCCAGAGTCGAATACGGTCTCACAGGGGACGGTCTCGCCTTGCGCCATGTCCTCATCCCCCTGCTCAGCTGGGCCATAGAATTCGAGATCTCTAGATAGGGATGGCTAAGGACGAGGAGGACTTTTCCAGACATCGTTTTCGAAATGCACGTCGAGCCTTCGACGCAAGGCGGGTCAGCCAAAGGCTCAAGGGTGACCACCACCTAAGCCTGCTATGGCAACCCAGGAAACCTCATCTGGTGAGCGCCTCCGATGGGCTTCGGGCTTTTCTGAAGCTGTTAATCTAGATGATGCCGTTGAAGAGGCCACGGCCTCCATCCTTGATGCATTGGCTTCGACGCCACCTGACATCGCCATCGTCTTCGCCTCTCACCAGTTCTCGGATCACTACGATGACATCCCTCGAGGGGTCGCCACAGCCCTATCTCCAAAGACTCTCCTAGGAACCACGGGGGCGGGAGTCATCGGATCCGGTCGGGAGGCAGAGCATCGCCCCGCCTTGGCGATACTCGCTGGAGTCCTCCCAGGAGTGGAGTTCGCCCCCTTCCACATCACCAGTGAGCAGCTGGCCCACCTAGACATCAGCCCACGAGAATGGCGTGAGTTTCTCGGTGTCCCGAAGGCCAAGGAGGTTCACTTCCTCCTCTTCGTTCATCCCTTCACCATGCCCGTGGACGAACTCGTGACAGCCCTCGATCAGGCCTTCCCGATGGGGCGTAAAGTGGGCGGTTTGAGCAGTGGGGGTAGCTCCCCGGACTCCATGGCCCTGTTCCTAGGGGATAAGGCATACTCCGAAGGGGCCGCAGGAATGGCATTCTGGGGTGACGTGGACCTAGACGTCATCGTTGCCCAGGGGTGTAGGCCCGTCGGGCCCTCTCTCAAGGTCACCCGCGCCGCTGGTCCCGACATCCTGGAGATTGATGGACGGCCTGCCCTTGAGCGCGTCCTCGAGATAATCAACTCTCTTCCACAAGAGGACCAGGAGTTGGCGAAGGACTCCCTCTTCGTTGGAGTGGCCATGGAAGCTCATGAGAAGGAGGGGGAGAGGGCCTATGACGGCGGCTACTTGGTCAGGAACATCATGGGTGCCGACCTCGGGTCAAAGGTTCTCAGAGTGGGCCACATGTTCCACAACGGCCAGACCATACGTCTACAGCTCCGGGACGCTCGCACGGCCCGCAACGAGTTCATGGCCTTGTTGGAAAAGTACCGTCCGTCGGCCCCATCCCGTTCCGACGGTGCGGCACTGCTCTTCTCGTGCACCGGTCGAGGGGTGCACCTCTACGGCAGCGAGGGACACGATACCAGGCTCCTCTTGGACGCTCTAGGTCCCATGCCCACGGGCGGCTTCTTCTGCAACGGTGAGATCGGCCCCGTAGGAGAGATAACCTACGTCCACGGATACACGAGCTCAGTTGGAATCCTTCGATCCCGAGCAAGCTCACCGTGACCGTCGTGATTCCTCGGGTTTCCGGGCGGCGCCCTTCTCGTCGGCGCGCCCCGCAAGAACTTCGTTGCTACTCTTGCTTCCCCACTGGCACTTGGAACTCTACTGAGGTATCCTCAGGGGCCGTCTTCCAGGGGTTCACGGCGTAGATTTCCCTAACAAACCAGGGGCCGGTCGGAGTGTATCCATTCTTCTCTATCCAACCAAATATGCGCTCGTAGATCTCCTCCGGATTGGCCACCTTGTCCAGAGTGGTGGTCATGCTCGCCACAAGCTCCTCCGGACGATCCTCGACTGCAATCCCTTCCGTCGGCGGGCAGCTTCCGTCGATGGAAATGCAAGCTTCACTCCTTCCCTCCTCGGGAAACTCCTCGGAGTCACCGTAGAAATAGGAAATCCATTCCCTCGGATTCACTTCGTTCTTGTCCAGCCAAGCCTCCAGCCTCTCGTAGAGCTGCCCGAAAGCCTCGTCAGTGAACTCTTTGTAGGTCGGGCCTGGAATGAGGACAGCCCGGAATCTTGGAGAACGTTTCACAACCACTTCCTCTACCATGAGAACTCCTCTAGGAGTAACTAATCGGTGCACTTTATAAGGTTGACGGGAAAGGCCCGGGCAATCGGAGGGTCCCCAAGCAACTCGATCGTCGCTCTCAGTCGGCACGTCCAAATCAACTTCGATAATAGCCAGGAAACCCTTTAGCCATCCCAGGTCGACCGAGACGGAGGTGGTTCAGGCACCGACCAGTGGGGCCACTACCCCCATCCGCAGGGCTGCCAGTGTGAGCCGGTTCACCTCCGTTCCAGTGATAACGTTCCTCCTGCTAGCCCTAATGGGAGCGCACATAGTATTGGATATTCCTACTAGGCCCGCCAGTCTTGTGACCTCCCCTCCCCAGTTCTTGACCATCCAACCGGACTCCCTCATTGGGACGGACACCTTCATTATTGACGCAATCCCCGAGGGGAACTACGGAGACAACGCATCACTTCTTGTGGGTCTGGACCCAGGGACCGGCAGTCTAGCTCGCTCTCTCCTCCGCTTCGACCTCAGCGGGCTAGCACCGGATGCCACCATCCTTGACGCCGCCCTGCAGCTCTACCGCACCCAGGGCAATGGTGGCGTGATCCAGGTTCGGAGGGCGCTCTCTGGCTGGACGGAAGGGGAGGGCAACCTGTCCCGCACTATGATACCGGTGACCGTCACTGAGACCGCAGGTGTACCCCGGATCAGAGAGCCCGTGGGCATCGTCCTCTCCTTCGCACCCGACTCCATCGAGGACCCGCAGAAGGACCTGCTGGTATTCGAGGGCCCCTCAGAAGTCCCATCGCAGGTCTACAGGTACACATACAACGGATCTAATCTCTCGGGTGCCCTCGTCTATTTCGGAGTGACAGTGGGCCCCATGGAGGCGAAGACGTTCAACATCACCTACGGTCCGGGTGGCGCCACTGTACCTTCCTATCGCGCAAAGAACTGGACTGCCACGCCCCTATGGACGTTCGGTCCTACGGGTGGTGGCGCATCGGGTGCCTCCATCATCGATCTGGACGGGGATGGTGAACTGGAGGTAGTCTTTGGAGGGGCAAACGGGTATGTCTATGCCCTGAATGCGACCGGCCAGCAGGTATGGGCAAGCCAGTTATCCACCACCAGGTCCGTTCCATATACCCCCCAAGTGGTCGACTTGGATGCGGACGGAAACATGGACATAGTCGTCATCGTTAGCGACCCAGCTGTTGTCCGTCTGAACCGGACGGGGGGTGTGGTGTGGCGCACCCCCTACAACGTTGGCAACATGCCCTACTCAACCCCAACATTGCTTGATGTGAATGATGACGGAGTCCTGGATGTGCTCATCGGTGGGAGGTTCAATCGGGTGGAAGCTCTCAACGGCATCGACGGGACCGTTCTAAGGACCTACCCTTCTGGGGATTGGACCTATACTTCGTCCGTCGCAGACCTTGATGGAGACGGGCGAGGGGAGTTCTTCTTCGCGAGCGACGACAGCATGATTCACGCTTACCATAGGAACGGGACGCAGCTCTGGGCCAACGGTACACCCAGCTCAACCTTTATCGAAATCTCTGTGGCCATCGGTGATATTGACGGCGATGGCGTCCTGGAGGCCCTGACTGGGGATGATGCGAACGGAGGTCCTGTCTTCGCCCTTCGGGCAACCAACGGGACCCTTGTCTGGTCTAGGAACACACCCACTTGGAAGGAAGGGGGAATGACGCTCGCTGACCTGGATGGGGACGGGACCCTGGAGACAATCGTTGGGGACTACTCGGGGATGGTTCTCGCCCTGCGGGGCATGGACGGAACGGTCCTGTGGAACTACACCGACACCGCTGTACAGCCCCTCTACCCGGCCGTCGTCGACGTGAACAGGGATGGGGAGCCCGAAATCATCTATCTCGAAGAGGGCTCGGGAGGTCAGGCGGCGGTCCGTGTGCTAAACCGGACCGGCGCGCTGCTCCACCGGTGGAACGTGACCAGGAACAACCCCGGACTGCGTACCCTCTCCCAGTACCAGATGGCAACTCCCGCGGTGGCGGACATCGATGGGGATGGTACCATGGAGGTCATCGTACCCACTGGGAACGGTTTGGAAGCCTTCGCAACGGGAGGACTGGCCCGGGATTGGCGGACCTGGGGTTACAACTGGAACCATACCCACGGGGCTGGTGACGGTTCGTCCCCCGAGGGCGTCCCCTTCCTGACGGTGAGCCTGGGACCGCCTGAGACCATACCGGGGCTGGGGGCCTCCTGGAGGTACAGGGACGGGCTATCTCCATGGACCGTGGAAGGGGGAGACTTTGACATCCCCGAGGCGATTGCCACTGCTTCCGTCGGGTGGATGTCCTGGAATGTCACCCCCATCGTATCGGATTGGCATGGGGGAAGGTCTCCCAACGTCGGCCTCTTCCTTACTGAGGCTGACGAGGTCTCCGGCAGTAGACAAGTCTTTGAGAGCTCCGACAGTTTCAATGCGTCCCTCTGGCCGCGTCTCGTCATCATCTACACTGTCCCCTTGCCGGACACCTCACCGAAGATCATCGGAACAATTCCCAACCAGATTATGCTGGAGGATGGTCCCCCGGTGTCCCTAGACCTCACGCTGTACGCCTCTGACCCCGACACTTCCCTCCAGGGGCTGTGGTGGAACATCAGCGGGTACGACTCGAAGGTCCTCAGAATCACGGGACAGAACACGCCAGGAAACCACATCCTTACCCTGCAGCCTCGAAAGGACGCGTGGGGATCCTTCTACGTCACCTACTGGCTGACCGACACCTCGGGACAGCATGCTTCGCAGAACGCTTGGATCAACGTGACTCCAATCAACGACCCACCCTTCTTCGACCCTCCGCCTAGCCTCGTTGTCCGCTACGACTCCCCCTACACGTTCAACTTCGGGCCCTACATCGCGGACGTGGACGACTCCATAGCTCAGCTGACCCTGTCCAGCGATGACCCCCAGAGGGCCTCCGTCTCCGGCCTGAATGTGACTTTCCTCTACCCCAAGTCTTACCTCAATCAGTCAGTCTCCGTGACCCTGACCGTGGACGACGGGAAGGCCTCGACCTCCAAGGTCATCGTGGTGAGGGTTACGTCAGACTACCCGCCCATAGTGTTTCTTCCCCTGCCTGACATCACCTTGACAGAGGGGGAGAGAAAAGAGGGCGTGTTCGACCTAGATGACTACTTCGATGACCCCGACGGGGACATCCTCTTCTACACATATGGATATTCTAACGTCAACATCACTATACACGCCAACCACTCTGTGGACATCGAAGCCTCGGGAGAGTGGTCGGGGACGGAACAGGTCACCTTCCGGGCCATTGACCCCTACGGGGCCATAGCTGAGGATGTCATACTTGTGACCGTCCTGCCGATTGACGACCCCCCCAGCCTCGGGCCGATCCCTGACCTAAGGGTCCACTACGACGAACTCTACACCTTCAACCTTGAGCCCTACATCTTCGATCCCGACACCCCTATGGAGGAAATCAGCGTCTCCGCCTCGAGCCCCTACGTGTCCGTAGTAGGACGCCTCCTGATGCTTCTCTATCCCGTAGGGCTCAACAACACGGTCCAGAACCTGACCATCTCGGCGTCAGATGGCACCTCCGAGGTCTCCAAAACTATACGAGTGACCGTCGGAGACGACTACCCGCCAGTCCTGAAGGCGAAACTTCCAGACAGATTCTTCATGGAGGACACACAGCTCGCCGCCGCGTACAACCTCTCCCTCTTCTTCGAGGACCCGGAGGGGGACGTCCTGTACTACAGCTCGGGGAACGTGAGCGTGCTGGTGACCATCGGCGACTGGGGGGTGGTGGACCTGAGGGCTGCCCGTGACTGGTCAGGAGCAGAACGGGTCACCTTCAGAGCTACGGATCCCCTGGACGGCCTATCAGAGGACACAGTGTGGATTCGGGTCCTCCCCATCAACGACCCACCCTACTTCCGGCCCATTCCCCGGCAGGTCCTGAACCAGACTACGGCCTACCTGGACCTCAGACCCTACCTGGGAGATGTGGACAATGAGATGTCGGAATTGACCCTCAGCACGTCAAGTCAGAACGCCACCATTATCGGCCTGGGTGTCCTGTTCAACTATCAGGGGGATGCCACGGAAAACGTTGAGATCGTCGTAAGCGACGGTTCCCTCACCAACCGGACGACCATCAGCGTCGTGGTGGCCCTCCCACCACCAGGAGTGCCTACCTACCTCTTCTGGCTTCCTCTACCCTTCGTTGCCGCGGCGGTCGTGGCCTTCGTCATTTACCGGTACAGAAAGGTGGAATGGGCCTTTCTGGTGAACAACGCAGGCCTCCTCATCTGCAGCGCATCTAGGAAGGGGCGTACGCCAGTGGACCTGGACCTCATGAGCGCAACCTTGACGGCGATTACGAACGCCGCGGAGAAAAGTTTCTCAGACGAAACGGAGAGAAGACTCGAAGAATTCGTGCTTGGTGAAAAGAGGGTGGCCATCGTGAGGGGCACCTACAGCTACCTCTCCGCCGTCTACCTGGGGCGGACACCAGGTTCCTTGCTGAAGTTGATGAGGTCCACTCTCGGCGTCATCGAGGGGCGCCACGAGGAGGCGTTAGAGGAGAGAATCTTGGAGTCAAGCGAGCTGGGGGACATACCTGAGATGCTCCAGGATCTAATCATCCGGGGCTCGTGGCCCTTCCGCCCCTCTGCGGAAACGGTGGCCAGGGAGCTAACAATCGAGACCTGATTCCCATTGGAGTAGGGTCCCTTGTTGACCCGCCCTCCCTGGGGGCTGCAATCGCTTCTGCCCGCAGCGGGCTTCCACAGAAAGCCCAAAAGGAACCAGCGCTTTCGTCCCGGACATGCAAGGAGTCGCTATACGCAGAGATGCCCCTATCAGGCTATACAAGTTCACGGAGTACTTCCGGGGCTTCGATGGTGTCCAGGTCGTCCGGGACCTCTTCGGGGACGCAACGGAGAAGGTTCTGAACGACCTCAGTGTGGAGTTCTACTCCTCGCGGTGGGGTTATATGGGGGTGAGCGAAGAGGACGGGCACCTCATGGTGAGCACCTACTACCTGAGGAATGGAGACGAGCGGGAGCTCTACCTCGACGTGATCCATGAGCTCGTCCACGTGAAGCAATACTTGGACGGCAGGAAGTTCTTCCCGGAGGGTATCGACTATCCCGATTTGCCGACGGAGATTGAGGCATATGGGATAGCTGTGAGGGAAGCCAGGCGGATCGGGTTGATGGAGGAGGAGATTCTCGAGTACCTCCGCGTTCCCTGGATGGACGAGGAGGACTACCAAAGGCTCCTGACCAACCTGGGAATGGAAGTGGCCTCGACCTCAGATAAATGACCCGTCTGAGATCGTCCTTGCCGAAGATTTCACCAGAGACCGCGCATCTTGGACCTCGGACCGTCAACCTGCTAGATCGATGGCGTCGTCCATGTGGATACCAGGGAGGCACGGCCCAACCCTATAGCTCCACCCTTGGATCCTCCTTCACGGACTCAAGTATAAGGTAGGTGTTGCATCGTTCCACCCCCGTCATCCCGCGGACCTCCTTCAGTATTCTATCCAAGTCCTTCCTGTTTCTGGCCCTGCTGAGGACTGCGAAGTCCATCTCCCCTAGGAGCTGGTACACCGCCCATATACCCGAAATACCGCTGAGTCTCTCACCCAAGCGGGAGTCAAGGCCCTTCCCATGGGAGACCCTGATTAGGGATATCGTGTTGACGTTGTATCCTGCCCTCTGAGGGTCAACGGCGGCATAGAAGCCCTTGATGAGCCCATAGTCCCTCAGCTTTCTTATCCGATAGTGGACGGAAGAGCGCGAGATACCCAGAAGATCAACAAGAGACTGCAGCCTCACTTTTGCATCCTCTTGGAGTTCCTTGAGGATCACCCTGTCCTGCTCTTCCAAGACCACATCTCTGTTCGTCACGACCGCCCTCCACTCCCGAAACTGACTCAAGAGATAAAGGCTATTCTTATGATTATCACTAGGACCGTAAGAAAGTCACCCCTGAAGTCCCTCTCCCCGGGCTCGTCTGTCTTCTGACAAGCCTACAATAGGGCCGCGACTAGAGTACCCCCGATCTGGAGGAGCCCGAAGGCGATGAGGAGCAGGACCGTAAGGGCGTTGGCGGGAATCATGGCGTGAGGGTCCTCGTAATGAGTTCTGAGATGCCTCGCTGCCTTTACAGCGATGGGCAGGCTCAGCAATGACAGTAGGGTCCAGAGCGGAAGAACGTTCAGGAGGGCTGAACCGACCGTGATGAGGTAGGCTGCCGCCAGGGTCCCCTCATAGACCTTGATGGAAGACTTCCTTCCGAGCCTGGACATCAGGGTCCTCTTCCCCACCGAGAGGTCGGCCTCCACGTCGGGAAACTCGTTGATCCAGAGTATGGCCAACACCAGAAGACCGACGGGGATTGACGCGAGGACAGCCGCGATGTCGATGATGCCCGTCTGCACCACATAAGTACCCAGGACGATGATGGGCCCGAAGTTCAGGCCAACTACGAATTCCCCGACCCCGTGATAAGCCAACCGGAGGGGCGGGCCCACGTAGAAGAAGATGGAGATCACGCCGATGAGGCCTATCACCAGGAGGAGGAAGCCCCGCAGCAGGAAGAGATAGATTCCTATGAGGCTGCCGAGGAGCAGGAGGCTGAAGGCCGCCATGAAGTGAGCCCTTGGGGATATCAGGCCAGTGATCAGCACCCTGCCCCCGCCGGCAAAGGGGTTTTGATGCTTGACAGCAAGATCGTTGCCGCTCCGGTAGTCGAAGTAGTCGTTGAGCATATTGGCGGCCAGGTGAAGAGAGGCCCCGCCGATTACTGTCAGGAGGAGGAGAAATAGGTCTAGGCTGCCCAGGCCGAGGAGGGCGGTGGAGGCACCGATGCCTAGAGGTATGAGGGAAGCAGCCAGAAACGGACCCCTCAGAGACTTCAGCCAAAGGATCCGTCTGTCTGCCTGGACAGCGGTCTCCATGGACTACACCTTCACAGTCCGGCCCATATACCCGATCATCTTCCCGGCTCTGTACGTCGGTCGGACGGAGAGGCGGGCCTTGAACTCCGACCCGTCCTTCCTCACCAGCGTCACTACCTCCTCGAAGAGGCCTTCCTCCGAAGCCTGCTTGAGGAGCCTGGGAACCAGCTCCGAGACCGCCTCAGGCTTATGGAAGACCGCCACCGTCTGCTTCCCCACGAGCTCGTCGGCGGTCCAGCCGAACAGTCGCGATGCCCCCTCGGAGAAGGACTGGACAATCCCCTGGAGGTCGCACGTTATGACGGAGACATTCTCTTCCTCAGCGCTTTCGATTGACATGCTGCTCTTTCCACACCGGTGCGTATATATGGCGATGGAGGTTAACATGTAAACGGAGGGGAACTTGCGGAAGGCGGTCCTCGCGTTTAGGACGAGCGATTTGAGTGAACTGGGAGTCCTGAATCCCCGGTTCTTCCTCCACAATGAGTATCTTGAGGTATTGGAGACCTTCGACATTGACGAGAGGCACATCACCCAGATCGTGAGGATTCGAAGGAGATCGCATATGCCCGACGAGGAGGAGCTCAAAGAGAGGGAGGAGGAGCTGCTTTCCAGGTACAATCTGAGCTATTTCCAGGTTCTCAGGAGGGACGAAGGGAGGAAGGAGTTCACCGCCCTCATCAAACAGAAGACGGCGGCGGCCCTTCAGGGAATCCTAAGAGAGCTCCGTCTGGAGGCCTTTCCCACCCTACCGACTGTCCTGGGTGAGCGAGAGTGTATCATCTCCTTCTGCGCTAAGGAGGACGAGCTAGGGAGAGTCCTCAAGGTCCTCAAAGATCTCAGATTGCCCTTCGAGGTCAGGTCCCTCGTCGAGTACGTACCACCTGCGGTGGATTGGGCCAAGGGTCTCACGGAAAGACAGAAGGAGACCCTCAGGCTTGCCTTGGAGCTGGGATACTACGAGGTTCCTGGGCGCATCAGCCTCACCGACCTGGCTAAGGTGGTGGGCATCAGCAAGGCAGCCATGAGCAAGAGCCTGAGGAAGGCGGAAGGGAGGATCCTCAGATCCCTGATAGAGAGCAAGTAGGTTCGGGAGGAGGCAGTGCACTTCATCGGTGTTGACCTGGCGTGGTCGCCTCGAAGGACATCGGCAGTATCGGTTGCAGCAGGCGATGAGCACCAAGCTTCGCTGAGTAGTTGGAGGTCGGACGTCCGTGGTCTCGACGAGCTGATGGATTTTATCGACGAAGCGACACAAGAATCCTCCAAACTGCTGGCCATCGACGCGCCCCTGGTCGTCCCAAACCTCAACGGCATGAGGGCCTGCGACAGGGCCGCCACATCCCTCTTCAGAAACTACAAGGCGGGGGTCCATCCCGTCAACCGGAGCAACCTAGCCCGCTATGATGGATTCCAGGGGGAGAGGCTAGCTAGGAAGTTGACGGGACGGGGGTACCATCATGCCACGGCTCCACAACACCGAGAATCCATGTCGGGCTTCTTCGAGACCTATCCCCACGCGGCCGCCGTAGTTCTCTTCGGTCTGTCAGAGCGGCTCCCGTACAAGGCAAGGGGTTCAACCAGGCCCTGGGGTGTCCGAAGGGATGCTTTCCGAGAATACCAGAGCCATCTACGTAGCCTCGTAGGTGCGCGGCCTGCCATGGCGGTTCGAGAGGACCTCCTGCAAATCGAGCTGGACGAGATGGAAGAGGTGCAGAGGAAGCAGTATGAAGACCTCCTCGACTCCATCACATGCGCCTACGTCTCCTACTACTACTGGTACTGGGGCACCTCGAAGTGCACAATCCTCGGTAGCCTTGAGGAAGGCTACATGATCCTGCCGAACTTCCCGTTGAAGGTACAGCCCGACGGGGGAAGCTTTGAGGCGTGGAGGGGCCGCCCGAGCCCCTTGATTGCTGGGCCCGGAAAGTTGCCATTTAGGCGAGGAGCACCTCCCGCAGCAGGCCGCTCTCTGGAGGCCAGTGAACGGTCACCCTAATTGACAAAGAGACTATTTTTGATTGTCTAAAACCATATTAGGAAAAACCTAACCATATTGATTATCTACAGCCCGACCCCTAGGTCAAAAAGGGTAACAAGGATGCGATAGGTGAGTCCCCATATGATTCTCTCTTCGTGGAGAAAGGAGGGCGCCATGATCTCGCGGCCTCGGACCTCCACTCTCCTCGTGGCCTCCGATCTCCTGATCTCGGCCAAAGGTGTCCAAAAGGCTCCCCGCACCTCCTCCCCTGCCATCGCCAGGACATCCGTCTGGAGGGAATAGACGAAGGGGTATACAACCAGTTCCGGTACATTCACAGGCCGGATATCCGGCAGCCTGCCAAGGAGGAGGCAAGACCTCCCCACGTCAACGGAGACCTCCTCCATGGTCTCCCTCCTAGCGATGGCGGACAGAGAAACATCATGGGGGGCCTTCATCCCTCCAGGGAGAGCAACCTGCCCAGACCACGGGTCTCCTTCCCTGTGGACCCGCTCTATCAGGAGGACTTCCGGACCGTCGCGTCTCCTGAGGATGAGGGCCACGGCAGCCGCAGGAGCGTCCTCGAGCAGATCCCGGTCATCAGGAACCAGCCTCCTGCTCAGATCCTCCTCCCACGCTTTCATTCACGCACGGCTCGGGACGATGGTATGGCCACAACCCTTACTTAGAGGTTTCACACGCGACCGGACAGCGGGTTCTTATAGTCACGCGAAGTTCTTCAGGAGAGATGTCCAGGGGTTCTTTCTCGAGGCTATCCTCGAAGCTGGTGAATCTTCTCCGGGACATGGGGATCGAGAGGCCCACGCCTCCCCAGGAAGCCGCCATCCCTCTGGTCATGGCGGGGGAGAATCTGCTCCTCATCGCACCCACGGGCAGTGGAAAGACGGAGGCCGTTCTACTGCCCGTCTTCGACCTTCTCCGAGAGGTAGGCGGGCAGGGAGGCATCTCCCTCCTCTACATTACCCCCCTGAGGGCCCTCAACAGGGATATGCTCAGGAGGATCGATCAGTGGGCAGGAGCCCTTGGTTTCTCCGTGGATGTTAGACACGGCGACACGCCAGCCAAGGAGAGGAGGCGTCAGGCCTCCAAGCCGCCGGATATGCTCGTAACAACGCCTGAGACCCTCCAGGCCATCTTGCCAGGAAAGGTCATGAGACGGCACCTCCAAGGGGTGAGGTGGGTAGTGGTAGATGAGCTTCATCAGATAGCCGGCAACCGTCGAGGCTCCCAGCTGACAATCGGTCTAGAGAGGCTGAGGAAGCTAGCAGGGGACTTCCAGGTGTTGGGCCTTTCCGCCACCGTGGGAAACCCCTCCGAGCTCGCGACCTTCCTAGGAGGCCGCGGGTCCCGGGTACGGGTCCTGCAGGTGGGGGCCGAGAAGGAGGTAAGATACTTCGTGGAACTACCAGAACCTGTCGAGGACGACTATGAGTTGGCTCGCATGCTCTACACCTCGCCCGAGCAGGCGGCCGTCCTCAACCGGATTGCAGAGCAGGTCGAGGAACACGAGGCGGTCCTAGTCTTCGTCAACAGCAGGGTCAACGCTGAGAACCTGGTCTCCAAGTTCAACCTATTCTACAAGGGCATCGAGGTTCACCATGGGTCTCTCCCCCGGGAGGAAAGGGTCAGGACGGAGGAGGAGTTCAAGGCAGGGAGCCTGCGGGCCCTGGTTTGCACCTCCACCCTAGAACTCGGCATAGACATCGGGTCGGTAGACTTCGTCATCCAGTACATGTCGCCTCGCCAGGTGGCCAGCCTCGTCCAGAGAGTGGGACGCTCCGGTCACACTCTGGACAGGGCCTCGGAGGGTGTCCTTCTTGTCCTGTCCACGGAGGAGGTCTTGGAATCCGTTGCGGCCATCCTTAGGGCTCATGCAGGACTCGTGGAGCCCGTGGCGGTTCCCCAGGCACCCCTGGACGTCTTGGCCCATCAAGTAGTGGGATGCGTCCTGGATTTCGGGGGCCGAGGAAAGATGCGTGACGTCCACGGGATCATCGGGGGAGCGTATCCCTACGGCGGCCTTTCGGAGGCCGACTTCCGATCCGTGGTGGAGTTCCTCTCCAAGCTGAGGATTCTGAGGGAGGAGGGGGAGGATCTGGTGATGACCTCCAAGGGGAGGATGTACTACTTCGAGAACCTATCCACCATCCCCGATGAGAGGCGCTGGCCAGTGGTAGACCTGGCAACTCAGAGGAAGGTTGGCCTCCTGGGAGACGAGTTCATGGCCAAGAAGGGCAGGGTGGGTCTGAACTTCATCGTCCGGGGACGGGCTTGGACTATGGAGAAGATAGCGGAGGATGGATACGTCTACGTCAACGCCGTGGCCGATCCCAGGGCTCTACTGGCCCGCTGGGATGGTGAGCTCCTGCCCATTCCCTTCGACCTCGCCCAAGGCGTGGGGAGGCTGAGGAGGGAACTGGCAGAGGCTGCGGCAACGGAGGATTTGGAGGCCGCAGTGGATGGCATAAGGAAGACGTGGCTCACGGAGAGGGCTGCCATCAGGAGGATGCTGAAGGAGGTAAGGTCCCAGAGGGAGGTGGGAGCAGGCGTACCGACGGATGGGCTCATTCTGGTGGAGGGTTTCGACCGGTACGTCATAGTCCATTCTCACCTGGGAGACAGGCTCAACTATACCCTCGGGGAGGTGTTGGAGGAAATCCTCGCTCGGGAGGACCTCCTTCGCTTCTGGTGGTCGGACGGCTATCGAGTCCTGATGGAGCTTACGGTGGATGTGGGGGAGGTGGACTTAGACTCTCTCGTCCAGGGGCTGTTCCACCTGGAAGAGGGGGAGCTGTCAAGGCTTCTCGAGACGGTGCTCCACGAGAGGACCGCCTTCGGCTACTACATGAAGTTCATAGCCGAGAGGTTCGGAGCTCTGAAGAGGGGGCTCTTCCTCCCATCCGATGAGCTGAAAGAGATGCCTGTCCGCTTCCGGGAGACTCCCATCTACCAGGAGACGGTGAGGGAGGTGTTGCATAACCACCTAGACTTCCAGGGACTGCTGGAGCTTTACCGACGAATCGGCGATGATGAGTTGTCGATTTCCACCTACAGGGGCGAAAGGCCGACACCGCTGGGCTATCCCATCGTTCGGAGGTACATCGAGGCCCCCGAACTCTTCTCCCCGGATGCCGAGGGGACTGACAACCTTGAGAGGATGAGGAAGTACTTGGAGCACGAGCTGGTAAACCTGCTATGCATGGAGTGCGGGAGCCTTCAGGAAGGGCTCTTGGTCAAGGAGATAGAGGACAGGCCCCGGTGCCCAAACTGCGAGACGGGGTTGCTAGGCCTTGTGCAATGGTGGAGTGATTACATCCGCACTTGCCTCCTGAAGAAGCTGGCTAGAGAGGAGTTGAAGGAGGAGGAGTTGAAGGTCCTGGCCCGAACGAGGCAATCGGCGGACATGGTCCTTTCCTATGGTCGCAGGGCCATCCTGGCGCAGTGTGTATACGGCATCGGGCCGCAGACGGCGAGCAGAATTTTAGCCAAGATGCACGACCGGGACGAAGACTTCTACCGGGACCTCATGGATGCCAAGATGACCTTCATAACCACCCGTCCCTACTGGGATAGGGGCTGAGGTCCCCGATTACCACGACGAAAACCTTTTCTGGTGGCGCTAGCTAGGACTGGTAGACGGGGCGAGACATGGCAACTCAGAAGACCTACATATGCCTGAAGTGCAACAACATCCCCGAGTTCAGCACATACATTGAGGCCTGGAGGCATTCAAGGGAGGCCCACGAAGGCGAGCTCTTCCTGGACACTAGGATAAGGGTGAAGAAGGATTAGGTCCCGCAACGGCGGCCTAGACCCTGAACTTCTTACCGCAATCCATACACCTGGCTTTGCCCCGGCTTCCCACATCGACATTCTTGGAGCCACAGTGGACGCATGTGGTTTCCGGTTCCTCTGCAGGCTCCTCGACAGGCTCGGCTCCTTTGACCTCCACCGTCTCCTCTGCCTTGATGGTGGTCGTCTCCAGCTCCTTGGCCTCCTGCTTGCTCTTGAAGGCCTTCACTGCCTGGTAGGACCTCTTCGCCCTCAAGAGAGCGTTGACGTAATCACCGGCGTTCACGTGCTCCACTGCCGCCCTGAGGTCCTCCACGGCTTCGCCAGCCTGTAAGCCCTGGGTTTTGGCCTTGTCGATGAGGGGCTTTATCTGGCCGATAAGATCCTTCACCTTCTCGATCTGTTGGTCCCTCATCTGGGAGACCCGGTCAATGTGGGACTTCTGGGACTGCAAGGCCACCTGTTCGGCTTTCGCCACCAAGTCATCGGCACTTACGAAATCTTCCGAGTCAATCGCCCTTCTGACGTCCTCAATGAGTCGGGAAGCCTCGCCTACGTCGGCCCCAATGGAGCTCGCCTCCTGAATCACGGAATCCACAGAATCAGCAGCCTCCTTGATCTCTCCAATCCTGTTGTGGCGAGCCCTCTCCACGAGGGTGTTCGCTTCGGCGATCATGTCAAGATAGCTGGCCCTGTGGTTGCTTCCGAGGGCCTCCGCCGCTCTGCTGAGCATGGTGCTGGCAGTGGCGACGTCGCCCCCCATGGCCTTGACATCCTCCAGGGCCTTCTCCTGGGAAGCCACGTGCTCTCGAGCCCTGTCCATCTCGTAAGAGTACAGGTTCAGGGCCGCGGCTCCAAGGTCCTGCAGGATCTCAGGAGCCCTGATGAAGGAGCTGTCCTTGAAGGCCTCAGTGGCCTCGTCGAGGCACCTCTTGGCCTCCTTTGCGGCCTTGGAGGACTTGTTTGACGTGTCTAGGATGCGCTGGGCGGAGGCGATGGCAAAGGCCCAGCTCGCCTCCACGAAGTCCGAGACCTTCTCCTCAATCTTGAACACCGAATCTTTGGCCGTCTGAACGGCAGCGTCGTAGTTCCTCTCCTTGAACTTCGTCGCCGCCTCCGACAGGTAGTGCTCGACGGTGGAGAAGTCGACACTCGCCTTCAGGGCCTGCTTTACCCTCTCACTCAGGGCTGGAACCCTGGTCTCGGGTTCCGGTTCCTCAGGCTCTTCTGGAGGGGCCTCCTCGGGTTCCTCCTGGAGGAAACTCGGCAAAGTCTCTTCCTCTTCCGGAACCTCATGCTCATCCTCCAGAATCCTGGCGATCCCGGGATAGAGGGCGATGGCGTCCACCAAATCCGGCTTTGCCTTCAGACCGGATATGTCTATGCCGTGTTCCTCGGCAAAGGACTTGAGCTCGTTTACCTTCATCTTTGAAAGGGAGCTCTTCACCGCATCTGAGATTTCCTCAGTCTCATAGTCGTCTTCAAAGGGCTCCTGCATTTGAATGCCTCACAGGGCCTTCGAAGGAGGCGGAATTAAAACTTTCGTGCAGGATATCAGGGCTGGTAACAGCTTGGCAGGGGCCGGCATCGACACCTTGCATCTCCGTTACGTTACCGGAGTTTCTTGACCTATGAGAGGCCGTAGACCGGTATCGACGCACCGTGAAGCAACGCCGCATCATCGGAGGCCAGGAATAGGATGACCCTAGCCACCTCCCAGGGCTTTGGCCACTTCGAGAAGTCCGCCTTGGGCATGGCCTGACGATTGGCAGGAGTGTCTATGATGCTAGGCATGATGCAGTTCACGTTTATTCCCTTCTCCTTCAACTCCTCTGCCAGCGTCTCCGTGAGCCTCATAATCCCCGCCTTGGAGATGCTGTAGGGGGCGTGTTCCGCCTCTCCCTCCAGACCCGTCCTGGAGGAAACATTGATGATCCTTCCACGACCCCGCCTCTCCATATGGGGCACGACCGAGCGGCAGCAGAGGAAGGCGGACTTCAGGTTGAGATTCATCATGAAATCCCAGTCCTTTAGGGAGGTCTTGGCCACAGGGATGCCACCCATGTAGCCGCCGACGACGTTGACTAGGATGTCGATGGAGCCAAAATCCCGCATGACCTGGGACGTGAAGCCTTCGACCTCCTCCTCAGTCGTCACGTCCACCTTGTAGGCCTTCAGAGACGAGCTCCGATCGCCGAGCATCTCCTTCAGCTCTGACAGCTCCTCATCGATGAAGTAGCTCACCGCCACCCTGGCGCCCTCCTCCATGAAGGCTTTCACAACGTATCGACCCAGGGCTCCTGTGCCCCCGGTCACGGTCGCCACTTGTCCCTCAAACCTCATGCCGCATTCTACGGCCTCCGCCTATTTATCCATACGGCGGACCGCGGAAAGCCATATACCCTTGCCGTCTATGGCTCCCTCATGGAAGAGGTGGAGAAGGGAGATCTGAGGATAGGGTGGGCCAGGGACCATATGCCCGTCCTTCTGGAGGCCACCAGGGGGATGGTGGAGGAGAAGTCCCTGGAGAAGTGGCGGATAGGCATGGCCATGCACGTGGAGGCCAAAACCGCCGTGCTTGCCCTGCGTCTCCGCGAGGCCGGAGCTCAGGTTGCGTTGACATCCTGCAACCCCTTAACCACCGACGACACCGTGGTGGCGGCGCTAAGGGAGAGGCACGGCCTGGAGAGCCTCGCCAGGAGGGGGCAGTCCAGAAAGGAGTACTACGAGAGCCTTCAAGGAGTCTTGGAAGCAAGACCGAACATCATCGTGGACGATGGCGGGGACCTTACCTACCTGCTGCACACCGAGAGGAGGGAGCTTCTGGATGAGGTCAGAGGGGGGAGCGAGGAGACCACAACGGGGGTGATGCGGCTGAGAGTCATGGAGAGGGAAGGGGCGCTCAGATTCCCGGTAATCGACGTCAACGACGCCCGTATGAAGTACCTCTTCGATAACCGATACGGTACTGGCCAGTCGGCCCTGGACGGGATAATGACGGCCACAAACCTTCTGCTGGCCGGGAAGCACTTCACCGTCGCGGGATATGGGTGGTGCGGCAGGGGCATAGCCCTCAGAGCCCGGGGCATGGGCGCCCACGTTAAGGTGACGGAGGTGGACCCCGTTCGGGCGGTGGAGGCCAGACTTGACGGTTTCGAGGTGATGCCCATGAAAGAGGCCGCCAGGACCTCGGACTTCGTTGTGACGGCCACCGGCGTGAAGGATGTGCTCCGGAAGGAGCACCTGAAGGTCCTCAAGGATGGCTGCGTGCTGGCCAATGCTGGCCATTTCGACGTGGAGATATCCAGAAAAGACCTGGAAGCGCTGAGCTCGTCCCGCAGACGGGTACGGGAACATGTGGAGGAGTATCTGTTAGAGGGAGGGAGGAGGGTCTACCTATTGGGTGAGGGTAGGCTCATCAACCTCGTGGCAGGACAGGGGCATCCGGTGGAGATCATGGATACCAGCTTCGCCCTCCAGGGCCTCTCAGTACTCCATCTCACCAAGCATCATTCCAAGATGAAGTCGCAGGTGTATGCTGTGCCAGGGGAGGTCGACGAAGAGGTTGCAAGGATCAGACTCCAAACCCTGGGCGTGAAGATCGATTCCATGACGGAAGATCAGAGAGCGTACATCTCCAGCTGGAAGGCAGGAACGTAGATGCCCCTCAGGGCGATCTTCCTGGATCTGGGTGGGACCCTCATGGATCCCGAGAGCGATAGGAGGGCCCATCGGGAGATGATGAAGGCCCTGGGAGATGCCGCCGGCCTATCCTCAGATCCGGAGGAGATGCTCTCGCTCTACACGAGAATGCACGAGGAGAGGCTTCAGGGCCTCGGAACCACCTGGAGGTCCGGGGACGAAATAACCAGGGAGGTCGTCGCCTCCATGCTGAGGCGTGAAGGCATCGTCATGACGGAGGGACACTGGAGGGCGTTTCTGAGAGCCTACTGGCGGGAACATCTCAGATGGCTGCGGCTCTTCCCGGAGGCCCTGGAAGTCCTTGAGGCCCTCCGCGTGAGACGCCATCACCTTGGGCTGATCTCCGACATCGATGAGGACTTCCTCCAGATGTGCTTTTGGGCCTTCCCCATCGAGGGCTACTTTGACTCCATCACGACGTCCGACGAGGTCGGTGTGGCCAAGCCTCACGAGACCATCTTCAAGCGAGCCCTTTCAAAGGCCATGTGCGCTCCCCAGGAAGCGGTGTACGTAGGCGACTCTCCAGAGCGTGACGCCCTAGGAGCGGCGGCTGTAGGACTTCCGAGCATCCTTGTCACTCGGGAGAGAGGCCGCTTCACGGCCGACTACGTCGTCTCGGACCTGTGGGAGGCGTATAGGGTCCTGGATGACCTGATTCAAGGGGATGAACCTTGAACTTCCTCGGAGTCTTTGGCCACGTGGTCCTAGACTTCATCTTCAGGGTTCCCAAGCTTCCAGACCCCAACACCACCGTGCCGGTGAAGGAGAGGAGAAGATATTTCGGAGGCACCGCTGGAAACATCGCCCGGGGAGCCGCCCGTCTGGGCGTCAGGACGGCACTAGCTTCCTTCGTTGGAGAGGACTTCCCCGATGACTACCATGAGGCTTTGCGGTCGGAGGGCATCGACCTGACGGACCTTCGAAAAGTGCCGGGAAACCACACGCCCACCGCCTGGATCTTCTCGGCCCCCGAGGGGGACCAGGTGGCAATAATCGACCAAGGGCCCATGGAGGACCCCTCGGGCCTCCCCGTGCTTAATCACACTGTGGAGAGCAGCGAGCTCATCCACATAGGGACGGGTCGGCCAGCGTACTACAGGAAAGTAATGGAGCTTGCCCGACGACTGGGACGTCGCATAGCCTTCGACCCCTCTCAGGAAATCCACTACGTCTATGCTGAAGAAGACTTCCTGCACATCCTCCGGCAGTCGGACATCTTCTTCGGGAATCCCCATGAGTTCAGGAAGGCCTTTGAATTCACGGGTCTCAAAGAGCCGGGGGAACTCCTAGAGTACGTGGAGACCGTCATCCTTACCAAAGGTCGGGAGGGAAGCGTCGTCTACACTGGGGAGGCTGCGTGGAAGATCCCCTGCATCCCCCCGGCGCGGGCGGGGGACGTTACAGGAGCCGGCGACGCCTACAGAGCGGGCTTCTACGCCGGATTGCAGAGGGATTTAGACTTGGCTCAGTGCGGCCTCTTGGGGGCAGCAGTCGCTAGTTTCTGCGTCGAGGGCGGCGGACCTCAAGACCGGCTCCCCTACTGGGAGGATGCTCTGCGGAGAGCACGGGACTTTCAAGGCAAGGTCAAGCAAGTTGTGAAATCCTGAGATGCTTTCGGCGACCCAGAAAAGGGGCGAAAGGAAATTGAGGCTTCTACACCCTTTGTCTGGGTGTACCCGAATCCCGTGCAAGACTTCGAAGGCGGTTAGAGGTCACGAAAAGCGAGTGGAAAGCTTTATAGGAGGACCGCAACTTTACCCGTCGGAGATTGGGCATGGCCATCGGGTTCGTTCTCATAAGCACTGCACCCGCAAAGGAGCACGAGGTCTACAACGCCCTCTCCAAGATCAAGGAGATAAAGGAGCTGCATCCCCTCTTCGGAGAGTATGACTTGATAGCCAAGATCGAGGCGGACGACTTCAACGTCCTCGGCCAGATAGTGGTAGACAAGATCAGGACTATCCAGGGAGTGATCGACACGAAAACCCTGACGGGGATTCAGTTCTGAAGACGTACGGGGGTAGGAAATGGCAGAATTCAACGCGATCGACGCCTGGACCTTTGTGACCATCCTAGTTCTTACCTTCTCCCTCTTCCTGGTCATTACGGGGGCCTTTACCGCCTACTTCGGGAGCGGGAAGAGCAGGAAGATAGGAGGAGGTCTCCTAGGAGGCGGCTTCGGCTTCGGCGTAGTGTGGGCCTACTTGGGCGGCTTCTCCAGCCCGAAGCTCCTACCGGGGCTGTCCATGGGATGGTCCATGCTGACGGTTGTCCTACAGAGTATCGCCGTCATCGCGGCGGCGGCCATCGGAGCGATGCTGGCCATTGGTCTCTTCCTCTTGGCCATCATGAAGTCATAAGGCCGGGGCATCCCCTTGATGGAGTTTTTGCCGGATGAGGGCGGCTTTGAGAAGGGGTTCTCCCTCGAAGCCAAAGGCCATCCAGAGAGTTTTGCAGAGCTAATGGTGCCCTTGGAGGAAGGGCAGACCATAGCCTACTCTTGGCAGGCCGAGAGGGAGGTGGACTTCAACATCCACGCCCACCGGGAGAAGTCCGTAGACTACTTCGAGAGGCACCGGGGGTCAGAGTCCAAGGGGACCTTTGAAAGCCCGCGGAAGGACCACTTCTACCTAATGTGGCAGAACACATCTCCTGAGCCCGTGGAGGTCCACGTTGAAGTGAGCCTCTGAAACCTTTATTTCTGGAGGACCCCTACCCTAGAGCAGAGATGGACGTCCTTATCGTTCTCGGCAGCATCAGCGACATCGAAAGGGGAAGGAAGGCGCTTCAGGTCCTGGAGGAGTTCGGGGTAAAGGCGGAGCTGAAGGTCGCCTCGGCCCACCGGACTCCTGAAAGGTTGAGGCAAATCGTTGAACGGTCAGAGGTCAAAGTCTTCATCGCCATGGCTGGGATGTCGGCAGCCCTTCCTGGAGCCATAGCCTCCCTCACCACAAGACCCGTCATCGGTGTTCCCTTGAGTGGTAAGCTTAACCTGGACTCCGTCCTCTCCGTGAGCCAGATGCCCCCCGGAGTGCCTGTAGCGGCCGTTTCCCTGGACGGGTCTGAGAACGCCGCCCTCTTGGCCATTGAGATCCTGGCCCTCTCGGTCCCTGAGCTCGGGGAGAAGCTGCGGAGCTATCGGGAGAAGGTGGCGGAGGGAGTAGCCCGGGACTCCCGGGAGGTAGGGGGCTAGATGTTCTCACCCGAGGAGTTCATTCCTGAGGCAGTGGAGCATTTGAGGGAGGCCGTCAGTGGAAAGGCCGTCATAGCCGTCTCGGGAGGTGTGGACAGCACGACGGCCGCAGTTCTGGCTGCCAGGGCCTTGGGGAAGGACCTGCTGGCGGTCTACGTCGACACGGGACTGATGAGGATGGGGGAGAGGGAGGACGTGGAGAGAATCCTCGGCACCCTGGGCGTGAACTACACGGTGGTAGAAGCCTCGGATCACTTCTTCAAGGCCCTAGGGGGCATTGACGATCCTGAGGAGAAGAGGAAGGTCATAGGGAACACCTTCATCAGACTCTTCGAAGTGGAGGCCAAGGGGATTGGGGCTGAGTACCTGATCCAGGGCACGATAGCCCCTGACTGGATCGAGAGCGGAGGACAGCTCAGGGACAGGATAAAGACCCATCACAACGTGGCTGGCCTTCCCTCCGGGATGACCCTCCGGGTGGTGGAGCCCCTGCGAGACCTCTACAAGGACGAGGTGAGGAAGGTGGCAAGGGCTCTAGGAATCCAGGTCTCTGAGAGGCAGCCCTTCCCGGGGCCCGGGCTTGCGGTGAGGGTCTTGGGCGAGGTCACGCCTGAGAAGGTGGACATTATCAGGAGGGCTTGCGCTATCGTAGAGGAGGAACTTGAGAGGGCCTGCGAGAAGGGTGCTATGACAAGGCCCTGGCAGTACTTCGCCGTCCTCCTGCCCCTGAGAACGGTAGGGGTGGAGGGAGACGTGAGGGTTTATGGACATACCGTAGCCATCAGGTCCGTGGAGTCGGTGGACGGTATGACCGCCTCCTATTCGGAGATACCCCACGATGTTCTGGGTAGAATCTCCACCAGAATAACCAACGAGATAAAGGCCGTAAACCGGGTGGTCTACGACATCACTAACAAACCTCCGGGGACCATCGAGTGGGAGTAGGCTCGTACCCTAAGGTATTTCTATCGAAGAGCCCTTCGACGGAGAAATGGAGGTCTACGTAGTCGATAACGGTGGCCAGTGGACCCACAGGGAGTGGCGTGTCCTTCGCGATCTGGGAGTTAACTCGAAGATTGTTCCCAATGATACACCTGTGAACGAGCTTGAGGTGGACGGGCTCGTCCTCTCGGGCGGGGCGCCCCGCGTCGGCATCGACCCTTCCAAGATGGGGCGGAACGGTGAATACCTGGATGAGGCGGGTTGCCCCATCCTGGGCATCTGCGCCGGCCATCAGTTCATGGCCCTTCATTTCGGCGGTGAGGCCAAGCCCGCCAAAGTCCCTGAGTTCGGGAAAACTGAGGTGGTCATAGAGGACCCCGGAGACCTCTTCGTCGGCCTTCCAAACAGGATCGTCGTCTGGGAGTCCCACAATGACGAGGTCACCATACCGCCGAAGGGTTTCAAGAAGTTGGCAAGCTCGGAGAACTGTGCGGTTCAGGCCATGCAGCACGTCGACAGGGCCCTCTACGGCGTGCAATTTCACCCCGAGGTGGAGCATACCCAGCACGGCTATGATATCTTCAAGAACTTCCTGAAGGTTGTCGAGGAGCGATGAACTCCTCGGTTGAAGTTAGGGGGAACTAGGGGTATGGTTTCGGAAGAAAGAGCGCGAATCCTCATGGAAGCCATCAAGGACCTCCACAAGAACGAGACCTTCGAGAGGGCCCTGGGCCGCACCCTGCGCCGTCACGGCCAGGAATATGAGGAGTATCTTCAGCTAGTGGGGGACCTCAGGGAGAAGGCAAGGCGGGAAGGCGTTGACATTTTAGAGGCGGCGCGGAGGGAGGCGTCAGCGGTCTAGGACCTCTCGATTGATCAGGGACTCCGGCACCTGACTGGAAAGGGCCTTGACGACCTGTTCCACGGCCATAAGCCCCGTCCTCCTCTGAGCCTCCCGGGTGGATGCACCGAGGTGGGGGGTCAGCACTACGTTGTCGAGCCCGAGGAGGGGACTCCCCAAAGGTGGCTCCTTTTCGTAGACATCCAGTCCCGCTCCCGCTAGCAGTCCTTCCGTGAGAGCTCTTGCCAGGGCTTCCTCGTCCACGATGGGGCCCCGGGCGCAGTTGATCAGGTAGGCAGTTCTCTTCATCTTCTGTAGCTGAGGATAGGATATCATGTGGCGGGTCTCCTCCGTGAGGGCCGCGTGGATGCTCACGAAATCGCTCACCCGAAGCACCTCCTCCAGGGTCGTTAGCCGTATGTTCTTTTCAGACGCCGCCTCCTTTGGCAGATAGGGATCAAAGGCCACTACTGACATTCCCAGGGTCTGACAGAAGATTGCCACCTGACTGCCAATCCTCCCAGAACCCACCAGGCCCAGGACCTTGCCGCAGAGCTCCGATCCCTTGAGCCGGCTCTTCTCCCATCGACCCTCCTTAAGGCTCGCGTTGGCCTCAGGGATTCTTCGGGCGAGACAGAGCATGAGAGCCAGGGTCAGTTCCGCCACCGACTGAGTGCTACCGGCGGGGGCATTAACCACCATGATTCCCCTCTCGGTGGCCACCTCGACGTCAATATTGTCCACGCCAACGCCCGCCCGCGCAACCACCTTCATCTTCGTAGCCCTCTCCAGGACCTCTCGGGTCACCTTCGTCCTAGACCTGACGATTAAGGCTTCGTAGCCTGAGACCACCTTCAGGAGCTCCTCCGGGGATACCTCCTCAGCCGTCACCTCGAAGTGTTTCCTCAAGGCGTTGAGGGCCTCGTCATCCAGCTTGTCTGCCACCATCACCTTCATCCGAAAACCTCCTCATGAGAGTAGGAACAGGAAGAGAAGAGCCACCGTGAGGACAACAGCGAGGGCGAGCATGGCGGTGGTTATCTTAACATCGGAGCCGAAAACCACCGGGATGGGACCCAGCAAGAGAAAGCCACCGAACCGTCGCTTCCTTACCTTCGGCTCCAATTGCTCCGTGGATCGGGGCGTCCTCTCCAGACCTTCGAGGGCAGCCCCTAGCCTCCCCGAGAAGAATCCCGCTAGGGACAAGAAAGCAACGAAGGCGGACACGAAGATCAGAAGCGCTCCGAGGAGCGATACAGGACCGCTGAGGACGAATACCGGGAATACAACAACGAGGTACACTTCGCCCTGCCCCATCCTGATGCCCTGATACAGGAGGGCGGCCCCGACTATGAACATCAGGATGGAGAGGAGGGACGACCCTCTCATCGATGCGAGTAGCGGAGGGGACTCCTTTAACCTTTTCCTGGGACAGGAGCGTATTCGGAGATTGGTTTGACGGATAGGTTCCCGCTCTTCGCCCTCTCTATGGCTTCCACCGCAGCCCTGGCCGCCTCTAGGGTCGTGATGAAGGGGATGTTCAGATCCACTGCGAGCCGTCTCATCATAAAGCCATCCCTCCTGGCTCCGGAGGTCTCCGTAGGCGTGTTAATTATCAGGTGAATGGCTCCGCCTCGCATCAGGCTGATGGCGTCAGGCTGCATAGCCTCGCTGATCCTGTACACGGTCTCCACGGGGATCCCCGCCTCCCGGAGGGTGGAAGCTGTCCCCTTGGTGGCGAATATCCGCAGTCCCAGGGCTGCGAAGCGGGAGGCTATCTCGACGACGTGGGGCTGATCCTCGTCCCTCACGGTAATGTAAACCGATCCGTTCAAGGGTAGGCTGCTGCCCCCGGCAATCAGGGCCTTGTAGTAGGCCTTTCCGAGATTGGAATCGAGGCCTATCACCTCCCCTGTTGACTTCATCTCCGGCCCCAGAATGCTGTCCACGCCCGGCAACTTCTGAAAGGGGAAGACAGGGACCTTGACTGCCACATGTTTTACCTTCGCTTCGCCCACATAACCTAGGTCCCTGAGCTTGTGGCCCAACATGACCTTCGTGGCCACCTTGGCGAGGGGTACTCCGATGGCCTTCGAAACGTAGGGCACCGTCCTGCTGGCCCTGGGATTGGCTTCGAGGACGTACACTGTCCCATCCTTGACGGCCAGCTGCAGGTTGATGAGGCCTACCACCCTCAGACCTTTGCATATCTTCTCGGTAATGCTCCTTATCTCCGCCAGGATCTCGGTCGACATGGTCTGAGGAGGGAGGACGCAGGCCGCGTCCCCGGAATGGACCCCTGCCTCCTCGATATGCTCCTGTATCCCGCCTATGAATACGTCCTCCCCGTCACACAGCGCGTCCACGTCCACCTCCACCGCATGGGTGAGAAACTTGTCCACCAAGATGGGGTGGTCCCTGGAAACCTCTACTGCCCTCCTCATTAGCCTCTCCAACTCCCCTTCGCTGTGGACCACCTCCATCCCTCTCCCGCCCAGGACGTAGGAGGGTCTGACCAAGACGGGATATCCGATGCTGGAGGCGATCTCCCTCACATCCTCGAAGGAGTAGCCGGTAGCGAAAGGAGGCTGTTCGATGCCTAGCTCCTTGAGGAGGCTGGAGAAGCGGGCCCGATCCTCGGCCTTGTCTATGGAATCGGGAGATGTGCCCAGGATACGCGTGGGGATTCCCCTTCCCTCAATGGCCTCTTGGAGGGGAACGGCCAGGTTGACGGACGTCTGACCCCCGAACTGCAGGATGACCCCTTCCGGCTGCTCCAGCTCGATGACGTTGAGGACATCCTCGAGGGTCAGGGGGTCGAAGTAGAGGCGGTCCGAGACGTCGAAGTCCGTGGAGACCGTCTCGGGATTGCTGTTGATGATGATGGCCACGCATCCCTCCTCACGGAGGGCCATGACGCCATGGACGCAGCAGCCGTCGAACTCAATGCCTTGGGATATGCGAATTGGGCCAGAGCCGACGATGAGTACCTTGCGACCTGAAGCCGGCGACAACTCGTTGGCATCCCCGTGGGTGGAGTAGTAGTAGGGAGTGGTGGCCTCGAACTCGCCCGCGCAGGTGTCCACGACCTTGAAGCAGGCCCTTTTCCTGAGCCTCTCCACCTCCTCCCGACTCGAGCCCGCGAGGAGCGCGATGTAATCATCGGGAAGACCGGAGGCCTTGGCCCGCTGCACGTTGGTGGAGGTGAGGCCCTCTCTACGGAGGGAGGTCTCCAGCGCCACCAGCCTCCTTATCCTCTCCAGGAAGAAGGGATCCCAAAGGGTCAGGGCTGCCACCCTTTCCACCGGGTATTCCCTCCGGAAGGCCTCAGCTATGGCGAAGATCCTCATGTCCGTGGGCCGCTGCAGTTCCTCCACGAGGGCCGATTCTTCCAGCTCCTCAGGCTCCAGCCCCACCTTTCCCACCTCCAGGGACCGTATGGCCTTCATGAGGGACTCCTCGAAGGTCCTGCCGATGGCCATGACCTCTCCCGTGGACTTCATCTGGGTGCCGAGTCTCTTGTCGACCATGGGGAACTTGTCGAAGGGCCAACGGGGGATCTTGGTTACCACATAGTCCAGGGAAGGCTCGAAGGAGGCCAGGGTTTTCTGGGTGACCTGGTTCGGTATCTCGTCGAGCCTTAGACCCACAGCAATCTTGGCCGCGATGCGAGCTATTGGATAACCGGTGGCCTTGGATGCCAGGGCTGAGGATCGGGAGACGCGGGGGTTGACCTCGATGACCCTGTACTCGTAGGTCTCAGGGTGGACGGCAAACTGGATGTTGCATCCGCCCTCGATGCCCAGGGCCCTGATTATCTTGAGAGCGGCGCTCCGAAGGATCTGGTGGTCCCTGTCCCTGAGGGTCTGGGCCGGGGCCACGACGATGCTCTCCCCCGTATGGAGACCCATGGGGTCCAGGTTCTCCATGGAGCAGACAGTGATGCAGTTGTCCGCCCCGTCCCGCATCACCTCGTACTCGTACTCCTTCCAGCCCAGGACACATTCTTCCACCAGAACCTGGTGGATCCTGGAATAGGCTAGGCCTATGGAGACGACTCTCTCAAGATCCTCCTGGCTGGAGATGATGCCGCTACCCGTACCACCGAGGGTGTAGGCGGCCCTCACGATGACGGGCAGGCCGCCTAGCTCATGGACCGCTCGTCTGGCCTCTTCCAGACTGCTGCATGAAAAGCTCCTCGGAATGGGCTCTCCTATCTTTCTCATAAGAGAGGCGAAGGAGTTGCGATTCTCGGAGGCCTCGATGGCCGCCAGCCTTGTCCCCAGTATTTCCACGCCGTAGCGCTCCAACACGCCTCTCTCCGCCAGCTCGGAGCAGAGGTTCAGGGCTGTCTGGCCTCCCATGCCTGAAAGGACGCCCTGAGGCCTTTCCCGCTGGATAATCTTCTCCAGGAAGGATGGCTCCAGAGGCTCCAGGTATACGGCATCCGCCATGTCTGGGTCCGTCATGATGGTGGCAGGGTTGGAGTTGACGAGGACGACCTTGATGCCCTCCTCTCGCAGTGCCCTGCAGGCCTGGCTCCCGGAGTAGTCGAATTGCCGTTCCCTCAGTATCCTGAGGAAATTTCGGCCGCCTGTCCGATCACCACCGGCCCGGAGCCTATGACCAGGACCTTCTCTAAGTCCGCCCTCCTAGGCGACGGCCTCACCTCCTGTTGGCCTCAGCGTGGCTTTCCACCTCCCTCACAAACTCTCTGAAGATGTATTTGCTGTCATGGGGACCTGGGCTCGCCTCTGGATGATACTGCACGGATAGCACTGGGAGTGCCTCATGCCGGAAGCCCTCCACGGTCCTGTCGTTGAGGTTGAGGTGGGTCACCCGCAATTCCTCCCCCAGGCTTTCCTGCGATATGGCGAAGCCGTGATTCTGAGAGGTGATGTAGACCCTGTCCTTGTCAATGTCGTGGACCGGCTGATTGCCCCCTCGATGGCCAAATTTCAGCTTGTAGGTCTTGGCCCCAAAGGCCAGTCCGAGGAGCTGGTGACCCAGACATATGCCGAGGATTGGGAAGTCCTCCGCCAGTCGCTTGAGGGTTGGCACGACGGAGGAGAGCATCTCCGGGTGGGCGGGGTCTCCAGGACCGTTGGAAACCAAGACTCCGTGGGGCTCCCACGCGGATATCTCATCCGCCGAGGTGGTGTAAGGAACCTGAAGGACCTCCCCATAGTCCAGCAGGTTGGAGAGGATGCTTCCCTTGACACCGCAGTCCACCAGGACAAACCTCAAGGGCCCTCTCCCCGGATGGCGGATGGGACGGGAGCATGTGACCCTCTCCACCAGGTTGTAGGCGTCAGGAAAGGGACGGGACCTCACCTCCTCCAGGAGTTCGTCCGCATCGGCCCCCTCGGTGGAGAGAGCCGCCCTAACGGTGCCGTGGACCCTTGTCTTGATCGTCAGCTCTCGGGTGTCGAGACCCTCAATCCCAGGGATGTCCTCCCTCGCGAGAAAATCATCCAGACTCATGTCCGAACTCGGGTGGGAGGGACCCCTCCAGAGCTCCTTGATAACGAAACCTTCCACCTGAATCTGGCGGGATTCCAAGGTGTCGAGATCGACGCCATAGTTTCCAATGAGAGGGTAGGTCATCATTAGGATCTGGCCGCAGTAGGAAGGGTCCGTCAGGGCCTCACAGTAGCCCGTCATGTTGGTGTTGAAGACCAGCTCGCCGAAAACTGTGGCCTTGGCCCCAAAGGAAGGCCCTCTAGCCATCTTCCCGTCCTCGAGGACTAGGACGCCTTCCATCCAAAGACCTTGAGGGTATACAAAGGCCGACTTATTAGGCTTTTGACCGTGTCAGAGTTTCCATCGATTGTCTGCCCCTTCGGTACTATTCTCGTCGCCGGGTCAGGGCCTCGTATTCCTCCACCTTCTTTGTCATTCTTTCCCAGTGGCTGCCCTGCCAGTAGTACTTCCCGCAGCCCGGACACCTCCAGAACTCCTCCTGGCGGGCATAGACCCCCGCTGGGACCTTGCCCTGTGCTTCCGCCTTGGACACTCTGGCGAGGACATCGTTACACACGGGGCATCGACTCATGGGGTCTTCGATGGTGAGGCTCATCTCCTGCAGGACCTGCCCCATCTGCTCGTCAAGGAGGTCGCTGGAGATGTACACCGTCTTGATGCCCTTCCTGTTGCCAAGGTCCTTGTCCCTGGTCAGCAGAACCCTCCCCTCCTGGCTCGCGAGAGACACAAGGTCATCGTCCCCAAGGGGCCCTGGATAGGAGGCGTCGAAGCCGAGTATGCGAAGCCATCGGGCCAGGGTTCCCAGCATGTGGTCACAGAGGAACTTGGGAATACTCCCCATTTCAGTCCTCCCTGGACTCAGGATGAAAGGTGAGCAGAATCCCTCCACCGAGGATTGTGACCTCCCGCAGCCTCATCCTCAGCAGGTCCTCGACGTCAGTCGCGGTGGCCCCTGAGAAGAGACTGGGCGCTTCCACATCGCCCAGTACCACAGGAGCGATGTAGACGTGGAGGAGGTCCACAAGTCCTCCTCTGAGGAAGGACCAGGCCACCGTCCCACCTCCCTCCACGAGGAGCTTTTGGACACCTCTCTGCTCCAGGGCCCTCAGGAGACCCGGGAGATTCACCCTCCCCTTGCCACAGCGCAGGACCTCCGCTCTTGGGAATTCGCGGGTGCAGTCCTCGGAGGTCACCACTAGGGTCTCCGCTCTGCCGTCTAGGATCGAGGAGTTCTCCGGAAGGCGACCGTTGGAGTCGAGGACCACCCGGAGAGGGTTTCTGGCTCCAGGGACGAGTTCCTCCTTGACCGTCAGCTTTGGATCGTCGGCCAAGACCGTTTCCACGCCCACCATGACGGCATGGCACTCGCTCCTTAACTGGTGGACCCGGGCGAAGTCCTCTTCGGAGGAGAGCTTCAGGGGCTTCTTGCCTCGAAGGGCGATCTTGCCGTCCAAGGACGAGGCCATGTTGAGTATGACGTAGGGTCTGCCCTTCACGAGATGGCATAAGGAGTGGGAAGATTAAGCCTTGGTGGGGCCATCCCGTGATAGTTTAATACGTGGGGCATCGATAACCCGAGGGATGGAGAGGGCTGAGATTCACCTCCTCAAGGAGGTCGACCTTCAAGGTTCGACCCTCATCGACGGCTTTCCCAGCGTGGGCCTCGTCAGCTCCATCGTAGCCAACTACTTGGTGGAGATCCTTGAACTTGAACAGATTGGGATCATGGACTCCCCCCGCTTCCCCACCGTAGCCCTGGTGAAGGATGGTATCCCCCTCAATCCGGTCCGCGTCTACGCGGGAGGCCGAGAAGGCCGCAAGATCGCCATCTTCATCTCGGAGTTTCAGCCTCCCATGGACCTGATCAAGGGCATCGGAGAGACCGTGCTGGACTGGGCCCTGGAGAAGGGGTGCACCCTCCTCATCTGCCCAGAGGGGCTCATCGTGGAGAGGGAAGAGGGGGTGGAAGTTCAATTCCAGGTATATGGGATAGGTAGCACGCCCAAGGCCCACGGGATGCTAGTGGAGCATGGGGTGCCCATCTTCGAGGAGGGCGTAATCACGGGCGTCGCCGGGGTGCTGCTGAACGAGGGGAGGAAGAGGGGGTTCGACGTCGTGGGGTTGCTCTCGGAGGCCCATCCCGACTATCCCGACGCAAGGGCCGCCGCTAGGGTCATCGAGACGGTGGACAGGCTCCTTCTGAAGATGAATCTGGATACTGGACCCCTGTACCAAGAGGCGGAGAGGATTGAGGAGCAGCTCAAGAGCATACACCGGAGGACGGAGGTAATCCGGAGGCCTGAGGGGCCTACAAGGCCCTCGATGTACGGGTAGGGTGAACCTCGATTCTCGTGAGTCCGTTCAAGGGCCCTAGCCGGAAGTCCACTCCCGTGAACTTGGTCAACAACCAGATGAGAGTCGAGGCGTGAGCAGTGACCTCCCTCACCAGGAAGGAGGAGGAACCCTGGGCCAGGGCCATGTAGGGGAGAAGCTGGTCCGCGGCGTGGACATCCATGGTGGCGCCGGCCTTCAGGTCCGCCATCAGCGCCTCCGCCGCTTTTTGACCAATGTCTTCAGCCCTCACGCCCTTCTCTGCCAGGCCTGAGGACCCTAGCAGGGCGTTCTCCGTCTCCCCCCAGAGGACAATTGCTCCACCTGGGCCCACGGCCTGGGACTGGTCGTAGACGACCTCCTCGATCTTTGCCTCCTCTAAGCTCATGAGCGACTTCAAGGCGGCCGTTTTCATCCTGTGGGCGATGTGCGCGGGAAGATTGGAGACGTGGGCTCTCCCGCCAATCTGCCGGACCTTCCCAGGCGTGAGGAGACTCAGAGGTCTGAGGGAGGCAGCGGGCTCGACCCTCACCTCGACTAGGCCGCCGCCTCGCGGATAGTATCCCCTCCTTTCGACACGCAACTCGGAGTGCACACCCATCCTCGCGAGGTGGGGTAGGAAGACGCGGGCAAAGTAATCGGCGGGGGGTGACCACTTGACGTCCGTTCCTCCCTTGATCCTCAGCTCCGTCGGGGCCTTGGCGAACGCAGCGGCTAGGAGGCAGGCCTGGAGGACCAGGGTCACGCTCCCAGCAGTCCCCACATCGAGAGAGGCGCTCCCTCCCTTGAGGATTCCAGGTCGGAAGACGACCTCACGGGAGGAGGGAGCAAGGCCCTCCGTCTCCCCATCGCATAGGGAAGCCACCGCCCTGGCGGCGGTAATGTGCTGGCTTGAGAGACCGGGTTTCGGCCTACCTGCCCTAATGTTGACAATTCTGGCAGCCTCTCCGGTGAGGGCTGACATGGCCAAAGCCGTCCGGAAAAGCTGACCGCCACCCTCTCCATGGGAGCCATCCACCTCAATCACCCAACGGCCTCCTGCCCCTCTCGAAGCCTTGCACCCATCGTTTTCCGGATTGACTCCCAGCCCTTGAAGGCCACGGTCGGCATGAGGGAAACGAGTACTATGGGGATTCACTCATCCAGGGCCAGAGGGAGAGCCCTGATAGGTGTCTACACGGTCTCTCGGGCCCGAGGCGCGCCAGCCGTCGCCCCTAACGTGTCTCATCCAGCCCATCCCCCTTGGAGGAAGCATCCCCTGCCTCGGGGGTCCCGCTGGCAGCCTTGGAGGTCGCGATGGCCGTGGCTTCCTCCCACCGCGTCTTGAGAACGGACGCCAGAATGGATATCAAGAGCGCCGCGCCCACAACGGCCAGGGCGATGACCACCGGTATCTTGTAGAACTCACTGATGAGCATCTTTACCCCGACGAAGAGGAGGATCGCTGCCAGGCCGAAGTGGAGGTACCTAAACATCCGGACGACGCCGGCGATGGCGAAGTAGAGGGCTCGCAGGCCCAGGATGGCGAAGACGTTGGACGTGTAGATGATGAAGGGATCCAAGGTGATGGCCAGAATGGCCGGAATGGAGTCCACGGCGAAGACCACGTCCGTGGTCTCCACCACTACCAAGACCACCAACAGGGGCGTGGCGTAGGTGGAGCCCGACCGCCGAACGAAGAACTTGCCGCCAACGTAGTCCTTGCTGATTGGCAGCAAACGGCGGAGCATCTTCAAGACCGGGTTCCTCTCGGGGTGGATCTCCTTCCCCTTCTCTAGGGCGATCCTCACGCTGGTTATGATGAGGATGGCCCCGAAGATGTAGATGACGAAGTGGAAGCGCTCGATGAGGGTCACGCCCGCGGCGATGAAGGCCAGGCGCATGACCAGGGCCCCCAAGATGCCGAAGAAGAGGACCCGGTGCTCATACTCCCTGGGAACCTTGAAGTAGGTGAAGATCAGGAGGAAGACAAAGATGTTGTCCACGCTCAGGGACTTCTCTATGAGGTATCCCGTCAGGAACTCCAGGGCTGGCTGCGGGCCCAGCCAGAAGTAGAGGATGACGTTGAAGACCATGGCCAGGCCGATCCAGAAGATGGTCCAGAGGATGGCCTCCCGGGTCTTGATCACGTGGGCCTTCCTGTGGAACACGCCCAGGTCCAAGGCCAGCATAGCCAGGACGAAGATCCCAAAACCGATCCATGGAAGAAGGCCAACCACCATTCCGGGTCCTCCCTAGACTACCGACGGCTCACCCTCGGGCCGTCCAGCGGGGAAGCCCCGAGGTCGGTAGGACCTGGCAGACAATCACCTCGACAAAATAGCCTGGCGTCGTATATATGCCTGTGCATAGGACCTTCCCATAGGATTGCCGCCTTCCCGTCCGACGGCGGGATAGCCGGTTTCGACGGCGGCCACACCTCCTTTCCTGTCAGGTTGCACCAGTCTTTCCCCCTCGTGTGCGAATGCTGCTGTGACAGGGCTTCGCCTTGCAAGGGGATGGCTCAGGGTTTCAAATCGCGCTCAGGCCTAAGGCTCCAAGACCGCCCTACCCAATATCCTACCTTCCTGCAAATCCTGTAGGACATCAGCTGCCCGCTCTAGGGGTTCCCTCCTGCTAACTACGGGCTTAAGCTTGCCCTCCCGAGACAGTTTGACGACGGATGCAAGATCACTCATTGTAGCGGAGAGGGACCCCTCTAAGGTGAGCTCTCTGGTGAGCAGCTGATGGGGATCCAAGAGGAAGGGGCGTTTCCCAACCCCGAAGACGATGGCTCTACCGCCCCTGGCCAGGAGGTCTACGTAACTCCCGCCCGTCTCCTCCGAGACGACGAAGTCGATCAACAGGTCCACCCCTTCTCCTCCGGTAAGCTCTGAGACCCTTGCCACCACACCCTCGGCAGCGTTGATGGTGGCCGATGCACCAACCCGCTTGGCCACCGCCAGCTTCTCTTCGGAGACATCCACGGCCAGCACCTCGGCTCCAGCGGCCTTTGCGATCTGCACTGCTGCGAGTCCGACGCCCCCGGTACCATAGATCAGAACCCTCTCCGTCGGTCTGACAGCACCTCGGACCACCACGGCATGGAAGGCCGTGGCTCCGCTACAGGGAAGGGTCGCCACCTCTCCAAGGTCATGATCACCGGGAAGCCTAATGACACGGTGGGCGGGCACCTGGACAAGTTGTGCGTAGCCACCGTCACAGCTCAACCCCATGGCCCTTCCGTGGGGGCACAGGTTCTCCCTGCCAGACATGCAGTAACGACATGTCCCGCAAGGGACCTCGAAGTGGACCACGACGGGATCCCCCTCTGTCAGGCCCACCACGCCGGGACCGACTTCGTGGATCTGACCCGCCATCTCGTGTCCGAGGACAATGTCACCAATTCTCCCGGCTCTAACATCTTCCAGCACGTGGAGGTCAGTGTGGCAGACACCAGCTGCTTGGATGCGAACGACTACTTCGTCGCTGGACGCTCGCGGGTCTTCCCGCTCCACCAGCCGCGGCCACTCCCATTGCCTTGAGGCTAGGGCGACCTTCATACTTCAATCACCCCTCTCACCTCGCACGAAATCCAGATGCAGCTTGAGGAAGAGGATGGAGAAGGCCAGCATGATCCCTCCCGACCCCGCAATTGCAGGGAAAGGGGCCGGGTTGTCGGGGCTGAAGGAGGCTGCGACTAGCAGGATGCCGGTGATTGCCGTCAGTGCTGAGGCCAGAAGCTGCCAAGTAGGTGTCCCGGGCATGTCGCTCCTTTGGGAGTGTGTTCGAACGATAAAGAGGTTGCCGACCTATGTGCTCGGACCGCTACAGAGGTTGTGCGATGAGGGAAGCCGGTCCGTGTGATCTTCATCTCCATACACCCCTTAGCGCAGCCTGCTGAAAACCCTGTCCGTACGAGTATTTACTTCCCATGCAATAGAGACATATACCTGCGTATTCTAAGTGAGCCTTTGCTATACACAAGTAAACCTTGCCAAGGAAGGTAATCGGAATGAGGGGGGCATTGCTTCTTAGTCTGGGCCTTTGCGTTGCGCTCGTCGCCTCTTTTGCGTCATCTGCTTTTCTGACATCCGCAACCGCAAAGGCTAGCGTCCTGCACGATGTCTATCATGATGGGGATTCGGAGAGTCAATGGGTCGAGATGAGCCTCGATCCGGAATGTTATCCTTTCACCACTGCAAAGCTTCACACACACATCTCTTGGACCGACCATGTTGTATACCACCTAGCGAGCGACGCTCGTGGAGGCTACCACGTCAGCCTCCGATTCAACCATCACTACAGCCTCAAGGGCCAGATATGGTTGTACGATTCTGAGAGCGAGAAGTGGGTAGATGGAGGTCGCTCATCGTTGTCAATTTCCAGCAGAGAAAGTATCAAAGCCCATGTCGCGGAAGAGGAGCTGAAACAAGGTCTGTGGTACTGGACCGAGAGAAAGGCGGTTAGCGCAAGCTCCTTCAACCCATGTACGAAGGAATGGGAGGTAAGAGAGCATACTTTTGAGGTGCGCTATCTCCTCAAGTTCTCGAAGGGAGAAATCCAGTTCCTAAAGGTCCTGAAATCGCCCGTGCGTCTGACCGGTGTGGTCTATGATCGAGGCGTGGACACGGACGGTGATGGCACCTATGACTACCTGGAGATAGGGGTTGGGGTCAAGGTCGACGTCCCAGGATTCTACTACATTGTCATAAGTGATCTGCGAGATGGCGACTACAACTACATCCGCATCACAGGCACTCAATGGCTATACCTCGATGCGGGGTCACACGTAGTGGACCTCACCTTGTATGGCCCCCGCATACGCGGATCTGGCATCGACCCCTCCCACATCGGGGGGATAACGGCAAACTACTACGATCCTGTCTGGGGTGGGTCTGCATTTGATAGCCTGACCGATATCCCCCTCTCCAGGACGTATCTTCATACTGAGTTCGATGCACCAGGGGCACCGACCATCAGCATCATCTCGGACCGAGGCATCGACACTGATAACAACGGATTCTACAACTATCTGGAAATAGGCGTCGAGGTCCGGGTCGACGTGGATGGGGTCTACAGGGTCATGTTGGACGGGCTTACAGATGACGCAGGGAACCTCATATGGACTGTGTCAATAGCGGGAGATTACCTGAGGGAGGGGACGAACGTTCTCTACCTGGTGATAGACGGTCAGACGATCTACTACTCAGGCATCGACCCGAGTCGCGTTGCATCCCTCACACTAACTGACCCGGATGGGGAGGAGATCAGCCTCAGAGATGTGCCTCTCTCAAGGACGTATCTCCACACAGAGTTCGAAGCGCCACCGCCTCCTCCGCCTCCCACGGCGGCCCTAACCGGCTTCACAACGGATCGCGGTGTTGACACGGATGGGAACGGGCTATACAACTATCTGGAAATAGGTGTCGAGGTCCGGGTCGACGAGGCTGGATACTACAATGTCATTCTCTACTGGCTGCTTGACGAAGTGGGGAACTGGATATGGGTGTGGGGCAGCGACTCCGCCTATCTCGACGTCGGAACACAGTTCATATACCTCAGGCTAGACGGGTCAACTATTCGCGCCGAGGGCCTCAATCCAGCGTATATTTGGTGGATAAGTTTGTACGATGAGAACTGGAACCCTCAGGGTTCTCTTGAGCATATCCCGTTGTCGCAGACGTACCTCTACACCGACTTCGAGGAGCCGCCATAAGATCTCCTGATCCTCTCTGGAGTAATGCGGCCGCCGGGATTCGAACCCGGGCTAGAGGCTTGGGAAGCCTCGGTCCTAACCGCTAGACTACGGCCGCTCAGATTCCTAAGACTACATGGACTATCTAAGGCTTAAGGAGGAGACCTAAAAGGCTCTCAGAGAGATGATGCTGGGCCAAGAAGGTCACGCCTCCAACGGGACCCTACATGCGATGAAACTCACGCCTCACTCCGACTACTTAATGGTCTCCAGTTGACTGATAATATTCCAGATCAGGGTCCTCCCATGCAGGGGTATGTTGGGGTCATTGGCCAACTCGTCCAGGATGAATATCGCGCTAGCCACACGGACGTCCAGGGCGTCTCCCTCTTTCAGTAGCAACTCCTTAGCGTTTAGCGCACCACCCCTGATGTTTCTGGGAACGGAGGTGTCCTCTGCCAGCTGGCCGAGGACCTCCAAGACCTGTTTGAGCTTCTCCTCAATCTCCATAGAGCACTCCCCTCATTCTCTAGAGTCATGAAGGCTGAGGTCACTTCCTTACTCCGCCCTCCTTGTACGTCGTGACGACCATTAAGGTTTTGGTGTCCTTTATGCCAGGTATCGGGGCCAGGGAACCCACGACGAAATCCTTGAGACCCCGGTAGTCCTTGAAGCGGGCCTTGGCGATGAGGTCGGTATCGCCGGTCACGAGGAACAGGTCTTCAATGGCATCGAACTTTGCAATCTCCGCAGCGATCTTGTCCGCCTCCTTGGTGTCCACCTTCAAGGTTATGATGGCGGCGACCTGCTCCGCCCCATAGTAGGAAGACATCACCTTCTCCATTTCTTGAGCCATGAAACCACGAAGACTGATTTTTTCGGCAGTATTAACGTTTTCAGTTGAGATCCTTCTCCGCAGCTTACCCGCGGGGGACCTGAACAATCGCCTTACCCAGCAGCAGGCGGGACAGCTTTCACGACTGCTCCACACTTCCGGCAGAAGCTGTCGTCTTCCCCGATCTGAACACCGCATTCCGGACACATCAGCTGACCCTGCAATCGAGCCCCGCACTTGCCACAGAAAGTGTCCTCGGGAGAGACTGGGAACCCACAACCAGGACATCCACCTTTCTCCTGCTCCAAGGGAGCTTCCTCTCCTTTCAAGAGTTTCTTGCAGGACACCGCAATGCTCACGGCCTCGCCGTATCTCTTCTCATCGAAGGCGGCCTTGGCCTCCTTCATGAGTTTCTTCACCTCCTTCGTCTCCGGAGAGGAGGCTTTCTTCTTCTTCAGAGAATCCTTCACCACGCTCATCAGAAACTTGGCCTGGAGGTAATTCTTGGGGAACTCCTTACCTTGGATAGGCCTAGACTCGGGGAGCTCAAGCTCCTCTTCAACGACGGCTGGCTCTGATGGCTCCTCATCCTGCCTCATCTGCTCCAGGAGTCCCCGAGCTTCGAGGGCAATCCGTTCCACTTCTCGGTGTCTGCCCTCGTAGTAGGCCTGGCGGGCCTCCTCAAGTAGTTCCGCGGCCCTGACGTTCTCGAACCCCTTAGCCTCCATTCCCCTAGATATGGCCTCGGTGGTGATGAGGGTATTGTAGGCCCTGTCAGGAATGAACTCCTCTCCCCTGGCCTCCTTACCTCTTTTGATTCTTGATCTGGCAAATCCCAAAGCGGCCAGGAGGACGACGAGAGATACTATGGCGGTGATGAGGGGTACGAGGGTCGAGCCCAGGATATCCTCGGCCATCGCATCGCCATTCGAGGGTCTTCAAAAAAACGTATCGGCCTCAGAATCGGCAAGAAAAATGAGGGGACGAGCCAGGGACTCTATGGGTCCTCCGGGCCTGAGAGCCTCTCATATGCCGTTATGAGTTCACTCGCCACTGTCCATATCTTCAAAGGGGACCGCCAGAGGGAGAAGCGCTTCGGAGCTAGCTCCCTCACGGGGCTAAGGAAGTCTCCATGAGGAAAGCCGCCGACGACGCAGCTGACGTTGGGGCCCGATTCCCTGAACACAGTCATCGGGTCCATTATGGGGGCGTCTTCAGCAAGGGCTACCACCGGGCCCTTGAAACGCTCAAGCAGGTCTGACAGGGAGACGCCTGACTCAAATCTCAGGAGGGGGCTCTCCTTCGAGGGTACCACGCCTTCCGCAAAGAGGGCCTCCATGAGGCCGAGGAAGCGGTTATAGTTCTTTGGCAGTCTTGTCTCGGGTGAAATCTGTATGACATCGTTGTTCCTAGTATGCACGATGGTCTCCAACTCTCCTCGGAGGTTCAGGATGGAATCGAGGCAAATCAGCAGGAACACATGGACGATGTCGGGCCTTCCCCTCCGATCGCCGTCGGGGAGCCCGCGAAGGGCTGCATGGAGGAAACTGCTGTCCAAGAGGAGCTGGGTAGGTGGTTTCCCCCTTTTCCCGGCGTAACTCCTCACGGAAGCGTGTCCCGTTAGCTCCTGAGGAATGAGCTCCAACTCAGCGTCGACAAGGATGATCCTTAGCAAGGAGAACCCTCAGGTGAGGACTTCGAAGAGTCTGCCCTGCTTCTCTGCCAGTCGGATCTCCCTGGCTATCCTCCGGCCAGTGGACATTCCCGGCTCTAGGAGGTCGGAGTAGGGACTTCCCGAGATGTAGAGGTTCGTACCAGCAACAATCCTGCTGGAGACTTCAAAGACCTTGAAGTGGAGCTGGTCCGTCACGATGGTCTCCAGGCAGAAGGGGCCGATCATTCCGCCGAAGAGGTCCAGAGACTTCTCCACAACGTGCTCCCCCATCTCCAGTACCTTTGGCAGCAGGGACTCTCTCAAGACGGTAGGGATATTCCCGGTGACGATGAAGGTCGGGTAGATGCCCAGCTTCTTCAGGGACTCCTGGGCCCCCAGCTTGTACATTTCATCGATATTGCTTTCGTCTCTCCTGTCGATGCCCAGGAGTTCCAAGGTCCCTTTGCTGAGCTTGTAACCTTCGTTCCCTATGGGAGAGTAGAAGAAGTGTATGTAGTATCTGGTCCCGATGACGTACTCCTGGATGGTGTAGGGCTGGCTCTTATCCACCGACTGCAGGAACTCCTCGTAGTTCTTGGCGATGAAGGAGCCGCGGCCACCCTTGGCCCCGTGATACTTCACGAATACTGGCCGGTCGATGGCGTCCGGCCTCTCAATCTTTGCGGGCATGTCCACCCCTGCCGCGGCCAGCCAGACCCTCTGCTTCTCCCGGTCCGCCTCCCATTCAATGACCCGACGGTTGCCAAAGGTGGGTACCTCGAAGTCAAAGAAGGCCTGGGCACCCATGTACTCCACGAAAGAACCGTGGGGGACCGCGATGGCCTCCATCTCCACCAGCTCAGAGGCGTGGCGGGAGAGCTCCTTGTAGCTATCAACAGAGAGGAACGTATCGGGCCGGGCGTTGGGGAAGGCGTCGTAGAACCTCGGCTTCTCGCCGATGGCGATGCCGATGGTCTTGAAGCCCTCCTGCCTAGCACCGTGAAAGATCTGGAGAGAAGAGTGAGAGCAGACGGTGGCTATGGCGGGGTCTTCATAGCCCTCGAGGATCTCAGCGATCCTCTTTGGTGTTACCATTAGAGTACAATGATGAGAGCCAGCTTTAAAGGTTTTCCAGTCTTAGTCGCGAAGCTCAGCCTTGAGCTCCTCAATCTCTCTCTGCATCTCCAACAGCGCAGAGAGAATGGCGGTTTCCAACGGGTCCAGATGGGCACAAAAGCTGGCGGCGGATGAATGTTGGCGAACCTTCGTGACGATCTCATCGAAGAGCCTTCTGTCCTTCTCCCGCAAGGCCCTCCTGTAGTCCATCCAGGAACCGACAATGGACTCCAGGTGCATCCGGTATGTGGGTACCGTCCTTCCCATGCTCGGGAGAGGCACTCTTCGCCTCTTAAATGAATGAGAGGGGGGTGGATGAAAGTGCCTCACACTACCCAGGAGCCTCGACGATCCCCTTCACGATTTTATAGGCCAGAGACAAGACCCGTGCTTCTACGCCGAGTCGATCCGCCTCCCGGACAACGTATCCCACCGTCTCCTCCAGCTCCGTCCTTCTACCTGCTTCCAGATCCTGGAGCATGGATATCTTCACCTTGGTCATTCCGGCCTTCTCCAAGGCGCGGCCTCTCTCCAGCACGCTCCTAACCGCCTCTTCATAGGGCAGCCGAAGCACGTCTTCCACGCGGAAGCTGGCCACATCCCTGAGCCGGTGGCCCAGGGCCCTGGCGACGACCTCAGCCTCCCGGCTCATGTTGACAAACAGCTCCGCCAGTGGTCTGGAAGCGCAAACCCGATGGTACTCCAGCCTGCTGAGGGCGGAGACCATGGAGGCTGCGCAGTACTGGCAGAGCTTAGACCACTCATCATCCTCAATGCCCCCCGATGCCTCCGCTTTCAGTCCGCTTCTGTTGAATATGTCTACGGCTCGTAGGACGCGGTCACTCCCCTCACCGCCCAGCTCACCGAAGACGGTAGCTCCGTTGTAGGTGTAGGCGACAACCCCAGGCCCCACCACGGACGCCCCTACCCCCGTCAGCCCCCCTATGACCTTTTCGCTACCGAATCTTCGGGCCAAAACATCGTTCTTCATGACGCCATTCTGAAGGGAGGCAACCACATTCACATCGAAGCTGACTCCGTCCAGGGCAGCCTCGGAATCATAGGTCTTTGTGGTAAGGAGAAGAAGATCCGCGGCATCTACATCCTTCGGGTCCGCGGTGGCTTCTACCGCCACAGTGAAGGATTCCAGGCCCGTCACCTGAAGGCCCCTCTCCCGGATGCGCTCCACGTGAGCCTCTCTGCCAATGAGTACGACGTCCTGTTCCGACCTCGCCAGGAAGGCCCCTATGACTGACCCAAGGCTGCCTGCGCCGAGGATGACTACCCTCATGGACTCAGGGAGAGGATTTCAATGGAGAAGAGATTTTCCCCGGCTCTCTTCGGGGCCTTTCGTGCCTTCCTTCAAGACGACAGGAGTGGACTAGCAGAATACCGATATCTCAACCTGTCTCGTTCGCTCCCGGAATCCCGTGTCGATGGCTGGCAGTGGTTCCGATATCGCCATCTGAGAGGAGTGAAGCCCGGTGACGTAGTCCTCCAGCACGGACTGGTTCGGGGGTACGGGCAGAAACGGTGTGCTCCTGCCCTCTGCGGGAATGGATACGAGGAGGCCGCCCTTGATGTTCTGTATCCTCACCACCTTATCGGCCATCTGGTGGAGGAGGTTTCCAATGCCCCTCCTCCTGTACAGCTGGGAGAGGCCGTGATTGGTCACCAGACCTATGATCTCTTCCTCCCTCACCAGGTCTCTCACCCCTTTCAGTCCCCGTCGGAGGAGGTGGTAGGCCTCCTGGTACTCCACATCCTCGTCCATGAAGAGGTCTGGCAAACAGGCTAGGACCAGGAGTCCGGGGCCCGCTCTCACCTCTTCCTCCAGGGATTCCAGCAGAAGGGAGGCCATCTGGTAGGCGGTGAAGGCCCGGGCAACCCTTATGCGGCCCAGCACCCTCTGCCTAGGCACTCCATGCCTCTTGGCGAGGGAGGCGATGGTATAGGGGTTGATGGAGTTCCCGCCATCCACGTAGACCACCTCCCTGTCGAAGTCTAGGATGTGGCGGACGCACAGCAGAAAGGTCAGGTCGTGGACGAAGCTGCTGGCGCTGTTCAGGAAGGTGACCTTGGAGGGCTCGAATCCCCCCAGAAGGTTATCCAGTATCCCGTTGGAAGTGTAAAGCCTAGGGGGGCTCATCCTAACTTGGCCTCCTGTTGTCAACCTCCCCGCGAAGCGGTAAGCGTGAAGGGCTTACCACCCCTCCATATAAAGGGGGACGGGGGGGAGGTGGCTAAAAGTGATCCCAGGAAGAGCCTTAAGACGCATCTGGCCATGTCAGGGACATGGCGCAACGCGTGCTGCCCTTCGAAGAAGTGGAAAGGCAGCTCCGGAAGAGAAGCTTCGGAATCCTGGGGACGGTCACACCGAAGGGAGCACCGCATGCCACCTGCGTGCTCTACGGCGTCTCCCCACCGGAGGAGAAACTGGCTCTCTATGTGGTCACGGAGAGGCACTACAGGAAGACGCGTAATGTCCTGGCGGACCCTCATGTCTGGTTTGTCGTGCCCGTCCCTCATGCCATCCTCCGGTTCGTGCCGCCATCCTGCATCCAGTTCCCGGGAGCGGCGGACGTTCGGAGCCTGGACGACCCCGTAGGTCGCGCTGCCTTCGGCCAGGATCGCATTCTGAGGATGTCCATCGAGCAGGCGGAGCGGGACGAGTACGATGCCGTCTTCCTCCGGGTACGTCCCGGAAAGAGAGTCTTCGGTTACGGTCTCGGAATCAGCTTGCTGGAGCTCCGGCGTGACGTTGGCAAGGGACCTTTCACTACGATCGTACCCGATGCCAGACGGTAGTGAAGCGCCCTAGTGCCCGGGGACGAAGGCTACCACGTTCGCGGCGGAGCGGCTGGCCGCTTCATAACCTTCCGAAGCTTCTCCTCATATTTCTTCACCACAAGCTCCTGCACGATGGAGCCAGCGATGGCGATGCCCGCAGCCGAGAGGAAGCTTAGCTGAAGGTCGTTTGTAAGCAGGAAGATACCGACCCCAGCGAGGACGCTTCCAACCAGAGCGGTGACGTAGCTCAGGAGCCTTTCCATGTAGTAGAAGGTCAGGGAGAAGATGACAAGCATCACGAGGATGCCAGCGATCAAGGCATCGTTTCGGCTCATCTGCTCCAACAGGCTCCTGTATGACACGTACAGGCCCAGGGCCCCGGCCATGCCCGCGAGGGCCACCTCAACTATCCACGTGAACAGCATGCTACCGATGATGGCGCCTACCAGGGCCAGGGCAAGGGCCACCAGACCCGGCATGAGGAGAGCGCCAAGATTGTATCCAACGGCGGCCCCGAGAATCATTCCCAGAAGGGTCATCAACCTCCCCCATATGGCCCTTCCAACGAAGCCCAGGCTTACCCCGATGGCCACGTATATGTAGGAGATGATGGCCAGGGCGAAGGAGGGAATGAGGAAGGGCATGATCTCGACCAACGTTTGCCTCCGACCAAGGTGGAGGGGTGGGGTGCATTAACCTTTATCCCTTGGTTCTCAGGAAAAGTGTGAGATCCTAAAGCACCTCATCAGCCTTGGCCGCAATCTTGTCCAAGGTCTCGTGGGTCACCTTTCCCTTCAGGATGTGCTCCCTCACGTTCATGTCGTCGTACTGCATCACGTCGATGACCGTCGGTATCCTTATGGCGTCTCCGAGAACGGCCACACAGCGCGCGGGGATCGTGGAGATTATGCTCTCCCACATGCTCCTGTCGGGAACTCCAGCCAGAGCCGAGGTCACATCGCTGGGCTCCTTCAGGGACATGACAAGCCTGTTGGCCAGCTGGCTCCGCACCTCATCGTCAATCTTGGACGGCCTTTGGTCCACCAGGGCCAGGAGGAGGTTGAACTTCCTCGTCTCCCGGGCGAGCTTGCTGAAGATTGTGTAGGTGGCGATCCCTGGATCCAGGAACTTGTGGGCCTCCTCCAGGAATAGGACGAGCCTGGGAAGCTCCTCGTTCTTCTCGGTGTAAAGGTCGAAGAGGCGGCGCGCCAGGACGTTGGCCACGAATAGGTATACCATGTGATCTGTCCCGAAGTCCCCGAAGTCCAGGACGAGGGACTTCCCCTCCCGAATCAGGCCGACGATGGTGGAAAAGGCATCCTTCCCGGTGGGCCGGATGAAGGGGAGGCGCTGAAGACGGCCCATCCTTCTCTTGAGGGCATTGAGGACAGTGGGATGCACCTTGGTCTCGTCGTACTCCTCCGGCAAGGCCTCGCGGATAGCCGTCACCAGGTCCGTCACCCGGCGCCTATCCACCTCGTAGATGGCGTCGATCATGTTCTGGTTCAGGTCCTGGAGGGCTACGATGAGGTCCTCGGGCCTAATCTCCTCCGGGTCTACGAGGAACGGCCTGGCCTCCCTGTTCTTCGGGTCCAGGGAGAGAATCTCCACCCTCTCTGGGAAGAAGAACTTGAGACCCTCTGTCTTGTCCGTCCTGGAGTAGATGCCATACTCGCCATGCATATCAAAGACCAGGACGGACCCCGCCCTTTTTGCCAGGACGCCGCAGCATACCAGCTTGTTGAGGATGCTCTTCCCCATCCCCGTCCTGCCGAAGATGGCGAAGGGCTTCTCCGTCAGCTTCTCGAAGTCCACGTGCACGTAGAACTTGGAGACGCCACGGATGGTGCCCATAGGGGCCGACCTGTGGGTCTTCTGGTAGATGAGTTCTACGTCCTTCTCGACGGCATGTCGGGTCTCGGAGAAGTAGGGCGGTATCGTCTCGGGCTCCGAGAGACGGCCGGTCTCCTTATCAATGAGCTGGATGGGCCTCAGCAGCGCTTTGGAGTAGAAGATCGGGCCTCCGTAGCCCTCCTGCATGTCCGCGGGCATGATGGAGTCCCGCAGACGGGACCCTGCCAGCCTCTCGGCGATGTCGGATGCCTCGTTGACTATGTCGTGGACCATGCAGTAGAAGTCGTACCGGCGACCCTCCACGATGACCGGGTAGCCGATGCGTAGGTCCTCGGGGTTCTCCAACTCCAGTTTGGCGGTGAGTCCGCCGAGGACAGAGGCTGAGACTATCTCCCCTATCCTCATTTCAGCTCCCTCGTCACCTTATCCAGGTATTCATGAAAGGCCCCCCTCCTCTCACCCTCCATGCTGGTGAGACCCGCCGCCAAGAGGTTCAGTGGCAGGCCCAGGCGGAGCCCCTCCTTCATTATGGCGTCCTCATACAGCTCTCGCATCTGTCGAACGGTGACGGCGAAGCGATGGGCCTCAAAGAGGGGGTGCGGATATCCTACACACAGTGGGGAGGAACAGTAGGCGGCGAGCTGGGAGAAGGCGTGCTCAGGATCGTCCTTGTAGGTCCCCAGGTCCACCCGGAACCACTTGGGGGCCTCGGGGTGCAGCCTTGCGAAGTAGACATCTCCATGAAGGAGGCCCTTTTGTCTCTTCTCGAAGGACTGGGGGACGCGGACAAAGGCGGTGCCCTTCATCCCTCGCAGGAGCTCCTCATCAGTGAGCCTATGACCAAAGGCGTGAGTGGTGGAGTCCTTGGACACGCCCACCAGTACGTGGTCCCTCTCCTCACAGGCCTCGACCAACTCACCGAGACGGTCTGTCTCCTTCGGGAAGGAGGCAAGGGTACCATCGAGGGCGATAATGAGGCCCCTGTTCGACCTGGCTGCCCTGAGGGCCACTTCACTCTCGTAGTACTTCCTGAACTCGTTGACCATCTCCCTGTGCTGCTCTCTGGACCCTTGGGTGAGGCGGAAGATGGAGGAGTAAAGTTCTTCTTCCTGAGGGAAGTCCTCCGAGGTCGATATGAGGACGCTCCTCTCGAACTTGTCCAAAGAATCTGCATGGTAGCCCCTCGCGGTCGGCTTGAAGTGAAGGGCTCCAATCCTTATGACCGCCAGCCATGTGGATGACACGTTCCAGAGAAAGGAGTAGGAGCCGTCCACCGCCACCATATCAGGAGGCTCCACAGCCACTTCAAACTCCCTCACTTCCATAGAGGGCTTTTCATCATCGCCGTTCTGATACTCCAGGATCTTCCTGAGTTCGTGGCGCAGCTCCTCCAGCACGTTCAGGCCATCACCTCGGCCTTGGACTCTCCCTCAGAGGTCATGGTCACCCCAATTCTCCCTGGGAACTTCTCTGCCACCTCCGTCAGGTGGGTGATGAGGACCACCTTCTCGAAGGAGTCCCCCATCCGGAAGAGCTTGGAGACGAAGAGCTCTCGTGAGCTCTCGGTATCCAGAGAGCCCAGGTCACCTTCGTCTATGAAGAGGGTCTTCATTCGCCCATAGGTGCGCCCCACCTGAGGCATGCTGGCGAGCTCCCTGGCAATGGCAAACCTGAGGGCTGCATTTATCTGGGTCCTTTCACCGCCGCTGAAGATACCCACGTCGTGCCATTCCCCGTCAACCCCTTCCACGAGGATCCTGATGCCGTAGCCCCTCGCCTCCTCATGGGTCTCCAGCTTCACCCTGCGAAGACGACCGTTGGTCAGCTCGTTGAGGTTCTTCGAGGTCTCGATCTCTAGCTCTGGCAGCAGGCGGTTTATGGCGTACATCACCACGCCCTTCTTGTGGAATACACCTTCCCGGAGGATGGTGTGGACCTCTGCCTTGCCGCGAAGCTCCTCCAGCCTGGCTTCGACCCCCTTCTGTCGCTCCTTGAGCTGTTTGAGTTCCTCCAGCCTTCTCTCCGCGGCTTTCAAATTTGCCTCCGACTCAAAGAGGGCCTTGGAGACCTCGTCCCTCTGGGACCTGAGCTGCTCGACGTCCCTCTGGGCTTGGCGATATGCCTCCTCGTCCTTCTCCAGCTTCAATGAGAGCTGGTTGGCCTCTTCCGTCTTCCTCTTCACGTCCTCGCGCTGAGCCTCCATCTCCCTGATCATGTCCTCGAGGCCTTCCAGCCTCTGCAACTCCTCCCTGATCCGTTGGAGGAGCTCCCTCCTCTCCTTCGCGCCGGTTTGGGCCTCTCGTAGAGTACTCAGCCTCTTTTTCTCCTCCGGACCGTAACCTGCTTCCTCCAGCTTACTCTTCACTGCAGCCTGCTTCTGCCTCAGCTCCTCCCTCTTCTCCTCTCTCTCCGCCCGCTTCTCTTCCAGCTCGTTTCGAATGGCCTCTATCCTCTCCCCTATCTCTGTGAAGAGGAAGGTGTCCCGATTGATGCTGGAGACCTTGCCTTTGATCTCAGCCAGGGCCTCTCGGGCCTCCTGCTGTTCCCCCCTGAGGCGGCTGACAAGCTCTGTCCGCTCAGAAAGCCAATCCAGTTCCTTGTCAATCCTGGCGATCCTCTCCTCCAGGGAGCCCTCCTCCCTCAGGATCTGGAAGGCCTCATCAATCCCCATGTCTGCGGAAAGCCCTGCGAGTCGGGCCTCCTCCTCTGCAACCTTCCTCTCCAGACCCTGGACCAGGGATCGGTATCCTGCCTCCAAGTCCGCAGCCCTGGTCTCAAGGGATTCGAGTTCCTTGAGCAGAAGCGTCGCCCGCTGTTGCCTCTCCATCAGGTCCTGGGCCTCGGCCTCCAGGTCCTCGAACTCCTTCACCTCCCTGGCGAGGGCTTCACTCTTCTCCCTCAACCCGGGAAGGGCCTGCAGTACCTCTCGCTTCTCCCTCAACCTCGCTTCCAGATCCTCCAGTGAACTCCTAAGGCCATCGAGGGCTGTCTTGGCCTTGATGTATGTCTCATGACCCTTTGCGAGCCGGTTGAACTGCTCCTCCCTGGCGGTTAGCTTGCCCTTGGCCTCCTGAAAGGCGTCCTTGTACTCCCCTGCCTGCTCCTTCCAGGATAGAACCTCTTTTCTGACCTCGTCCACCTGGGAGGCCTGCTCCTTGAGGACCACCATCTCTCCCTGGGCCTCCTGTACCTCTGCCCTGAGGGTGTCCAGCTTTGCCTTCGCTAGGTCCGCCGCTTTCTCGAAGGTCTCCAGCCTGAAGAGTTTTTGAAAGACTTCGAGTCTCTCCGATGGCCTCTCTGCCCCCAACTGCTTCATCTCTTCCTGGCGTACGAAGGTGGAGTTACGAAAACCGTCGTAGTCCAGGCCGATTACGTCCTCGATGATGGCCTCTAGTTCGGGGATGGTTCCCCTCAGGGGCTTCCCGTCCCTCTCCAGCTCCAGATAGGGTGAACCGTTGGATGTGAATCCCCTCTTCACCCGGTATACAGAGCCACTCTGGTGGAACGCTAGCATCACGTACCCTTCGTTCCCGCAGATCTCGGATATCTTAATCCCCTGGATATCGGTCCTAGTGGTTCGCTTGTAGAGGGCGAAGGTGATGGCGTCCAGAATGGTTGTCTTACCGGCGCCCGTGGGACCCGTGATGGCGGTGAACTTCTCCGGAAATGTGATGGGGGGGCTTGTCCTCTGGAGGTACCGCATGAAGCCCTTCATCTCCAGCTCCTGGATGACGAACCCTTCGTGGGGGCTCGGGGCAGACTTCTCCAGGGTGGGAACAGCCTTCTCAGAAACCTCCTTGAAGAAAGACTCCAAGGTCTTCAATGGAGGACCTCCTTCAGGATGGTTTCGCCTTCTTTCAGAATCTCCTCCAGGCGAGGGTGATCCCCGTAGTTGAGTCTGACGTATTCTTCGAAGAGCCTGAGGGGATCCAGGGTGAACTCCGCCAACGAAATCTTTTCCCGCTCGACGTAGGATAGGGCCACTTCGTAGTGGAAAGCCGGGGCCAGCCTCTTGGCAACGGCGGCTTCGTCGAGGACCTCCCTTTGACCCTCCGTCAGTTTGACCTCCAGCCGTACAAGGGCATCCTGGATGTCTCCCTGGAGGACCTCAAGGACCCGGGACGTCGGGTTCCCACCGGTGGCGTCCACCTCCACCTTGATCATGGGTCGGGTAGGCAGGGGATGGAAGCTCCAGCCCTCCCCTGGACCATAGGTGATGAATCCCTTTGAGTCCTCCCGCTCCCCCCAGTCCACCCTCTCGGGGGCACCCACGTAGACCACCTTGTCGCCCAAGGCCTGGTGGAGGTGGATGTGTCCGAGGATGGCCAGCTCCACCTCCGGGGGTATCATGTCCAGCGTGAAGGAGAACTCCCCTGGCAGGACCTCGGGATAGGCTGTGGATCTCACTTTAGCGCCCTCAACAAAGTAGTGCCCCAGGAGGAGGACGCGATTCTCACCAGCTTCCTCGACCCTCTTCTTCATCCACTCCTTCAGCATCCTGCGGCCTAGCTCGAAGGTCTGCTCTCGAGGAACGTCCTCTCCAAGCTTTTCCCGGACCCTGTCGCCAATGTGCTCGGGATGCAGGTAGGGCAGGATGAGGAAGGTGAAGGTCTCCCCCTCCAGGGTGACCTCCCGGACCGTGGGTTCCCTGAACACCTCAACGTGGGGGTAGCCCCTGAAGTCGTCCAGGGAGGTCCCGCGGCTCCACAGTCTGGGCTGGTCGTGGTTTCCTGCCAGGAGCCACGTCTGAATTCCTGACTTGCCTAGGGGCTCGATGACGTCTCGGCGAACCAGCTCCCGGAAGGCGGGGCTTACGTGGGTTCTGTCGAAGAGGTCGCCTCCCACGATGAAAAGCTCCACTTTGTGCTCGATGGCCCACTCGGCTGCCCGGGCAAAGTTCCTGTGAAGGTCCAATGACCTCTCTGAAATGCCTGTCTCTGGGTCGACCCTGAAGCCGAAGCTTATTCCTTCGTGGATGTCAGAAACCGCGAGGAGGCCGCCCATCCCAAGCTGTAACGGGCTGTCCTATTAAATGCATGATGGGGAGGTCGATGAAAGTGGCGTAGCTCCTCAGTGCATGTCCCGGACTCTGGAGAGATGTTTGTGTCCGATGTAGATGTCATGCCAACGCTCACCAAGAGTCTCACTCAATTCCTCAAGGGTCTGAGGCACATCGAATCCCTCGGTGGGATCTAGGACTGCGACTCCAGCTCCAGAGGAACCAGAGTATTCTATGACCAGAACCTCCTGGAAGTCCTCATCCTTTGGCATGAGGGTTGTGTAAACCAGAGCGACAGCCTCAAGGGGTATGAAGATTCCCCTTCGCCCTCTTAGGGCCACCTTGATGCCCTCACTTGTGATCTCCACCCATGGGGATTTCCGACGGCGGCGGAGGAGGAAGAGTACCAGGGAGGCCGTGGCCGGCATCCGAAGCCCACCGGAAAGATACAGGGACGACTTCGAGGAAGCTGTGTCTGTCATGAGGATCCACGGCAACTCCCACCAACTAAGGCCCAGGGAACTAAAGGCCTTGCGCCTGTCTGCAGAGGAGGAAAGAGGGTGACACCCGGCATCCTTTTGCGTCGGAGGTCGATGACCAACCGTGATCAGGCCTTCCGGCTACCAAGGGGTCTACAACGAGGGCGAGAACCTCTTCACGGAGAACCTCATCCCTGGGACCTCCGTGTACGGCGAGGCCTTGGTCAGGCAAGGCCCCCGGGAGTTCAGGGCGTGGAATCCTCGGAGGAGCAAGTTGGCGGCACTCCTCCTCAGGGGCTTCGAGGGATACCCATTCCAAGAAGGTTCAAGGGTCCTGTATCTGGGCGCCGCCACGGGCACCACCGCCAGCCACGTGTCGGATCTCGTGCCCAAAGGCGTAGTCTACGCTGTGGAAATCTCACCGAAGGCATTTCAGAAACTGCTCCGCCTCTCAGAGGAGCGCCCCAACCTCGTACCGATACTGGCCGATGCCAGGAACCCCGAGTCCTACAGGTCTCTCGTAGGCGAGGTGGATGTGCTATACCAAGACGTGGCCCAGAGAGATCAGGCGAGAATCTTCCTGAAGAACACCCCCTGCATGAGTCCATCGGCAATGGGCATCCTCATGCTGAAGGCAAGGAGCGTGGACGTGGCGGCACCCCCTGATAAGGTTTTCACGCAGGAACTGAGGATACTGAGGGACGGAGGGATGAAGCTCCTCTCCGTCAAACGCCTCGACCCCTACCAGGCCGACCACGCCGCCTTTCTCATGAGCCGGGGATGGTGACATCTGGCCTGAGGAATAGCCAGTGATGCGCACTTCAAAGGTTAAATACGGGGAATACGTAGAAGGTGGTCCTGAGGACAAGGCATGGCCAGGATGCATAGGCGGAGAAAGGGGAAGTCTTCCTCCAAACGCCCTCCCTCGGAGGAGCCACCGAAGTGGGTCTCCATCAAGCCCGAGGAAGTGGAGAAGCTCGTCCTGAAGCTTCACAAGGAGGGGATGCAGACCGCCCAGATAGGCATCCGGCTAAGGGATCAGCACGGCATCCCGAGCGTAAGACTTGTGACGGGGAAGTCCATCACCAAGATTCTCGGAGAACAGGGGGTCAAGATGGACTTGCCGGAGGACCTTCGCAACCTCATGAGGAAAGCCGTAAGGCTCGACAGCCATCTTAAGGATCACACGAAAGACTTCCACAACAGGAGGGGCCTGGAGCTCATTGAGGCGAAGATTCGCCGCTTGGCCCGCTACTACAAGCGGGAGGGAGTCCTTCCGTCGGATTGGGAGTATTCCCGGAAAGCAGCAGAGATCCAGGTACGGTAGGCGTCACACTCATGGACTGGATGCGAGAGAGTTTGCCAGAGGGTCTTGCTGAGAGGCTGGAGAAAGCTGCCAGCACCGTGGATGGCGCGAAGCGAGCCCGGGTCCTCTGCCACTACGACGGTGATGGAACTGCAGCCGCAGCCCTCCTGACCATCTCCCTCCTGCGAGAAGGGCTGGACGTCCGCACCACTCTCTCCCACCACTTAGATATGGAGAAACTGAAGGAGCTGGACCCCGAGGACGCCGATGTCCTCCTGGTGAGTGACATGGGAAGCCCCCAGGTGGACCTTTTTGAGAGGCTGAAGCTGCCCGTGGTGGTCCTGGACCATCACCAGCCCCTTAGGGACTCCGACAAGGTCGTGCAGATTAACCCTCACTTTTTCGGGCTCAGTGGCACCCGAGACGCCTGCGGCTCCACGACATCATTCCTCTTCTCCCTGGCTCTCTCAGAAGCCAACCTCGACCTGGCGGGGATCGCCCTGATTGGGTGCATTGCCGACCGTCAGTATCTGGGAGGTTTCAAGGGCATCAACGAGACCCTCTTCCAGAGAGCCCTTAAGGAAGGCGTCCTCAGAGCCGAAAGGAGCCTGGCCCTTGCCGATCTGCCTCTGGAGGAAGCGCTCCTCTACTCCGTAGGGCCCTACTTCAAGGGTCTCTCAGGCCGCCAGGACAAGGTCAGACGATTCCTGTCGGAGCTGGGTTTGGACCATAAAGATAGGTTTCGGGATCTGCAAGCCGCCGCGAAGGAGCAACTCGTCTCAACCCTGGGCCTGTGGCTCCTCAAGCAGGGGGTCCGCCCCGAGACGGTCCAGCAACTTGTGGAGGAGAGATACTGGTATCCCGCCCTCGAGACCTACGTGGACGACCTGGAGAGTTACGTCAATGCCTGTTCGAGACAAGGAGAGGAGTCCCTTGGCCTATCCTTGAGTCTCGGCGACTTCAGCGGGAGGGAGAGAGCCGAGGAGATCAGACGGAAGCACTGGAAGGATGTCCTGAGAGGCATCATGAAGGTCGAGTCCGACGGCGTCTTCTCCAAGAAGCATGTGCAGTTCTTCTACGCCGATGGACCAACGCTGGCAGGCTCCGTTGCGGGGATCTCCATGAGGTACCTTCTGGACCAGGAGAAGCCAACCCTCGCCATGGCGGTGGTGAACGGCAAGACCAAGGTATCCGCAAGGGGCACCGACTATCTCATTGGGAAAGGGGTAGACTTAGCCGAGGCCCTACGTCTCGGAGCAGAGGCAGCAGGGGGCTCTGGGGGAGGACACAACATAGCCTCCGGAGCCACCATTCCGAAGGGGAGGGAGGAGAGGTTTCTTGAGACGGTGGATTCCGTCGTGGGCAGGCAGCTTGAAGGGAATTCCCCGGAGTGAGGCCGATCCCGTCAGATCTCTTGGCAGTGTCTGAGCTAACCGCCGGCCTTTCTCAGGACGTCAAGGTCCTTTGAGGACGTTATTAGGATCTCTAGCTGACCTCTGTAGAGCTGAAGCTCGCCCCTGACCATGACCTCGGCTCCCTGGACCACGTCCTCTCTCTCCTCAAGGCCGTCGTACACCTGCCTGGAGGCGAAGACTGCAACCTCACTGTAGTCCAGGGGGTCCATCAGCCTGAGGACGAGGCCCGAGGAGGTGAGACGTGCCTCCTTCACCGTTCCCACAGTCTCAACCCACTTCCCAACCATCTCCTCCGTGAGATCCCCTATGGGGAGCTGCGCTGGCCCTATGGAGAGGCTGTAGTAATAGAGGCCCGTCAGGGCCAGGACGGAACCTAAGGTCAGCAGGATCACGATGCCTTTCCTGTCCAAAAGGTCCAGTAACCTCCCCCTAGTATGTGTCGATGAGTTTGATGACCTCTTCCCTGTCGAGTTCCCTCCTGACGTCCTCTCCCTCTAGGAGCTCCAGGTTCCTCTCGAGGAGTGCCATCTCCTTGGGCTCCAAGGCTTCGGGGTTGATGGGGATCAGCACCAGGGCCGGTTTCTGCATCACGAACTCGTTTACGTGCTCCACGAAGAGGAGGGTCTGGACGAAGTTGTTGTTCAGAATCAGATACTCAAGGCCGTCCAGCAGTACCGCCGACCGATCGTTGTCCTGGATGAACTTACAGATTAGCTTGTTCAGGCCTCCCAGAGCGGTAGGGTTGTGGAAGTCCTCGCCGGGCGTGTGGCTCAGCCAGACAACCCGCACATCCTCCATATCCCTCTCTTTCCTGATTTTGGCGGGATGTCTCCTGCTAACCACTAGGCTAGGCCTTCCGTCGCCTTTGAGGAGCCTGAAGAGGCGATAGGTGAGGTTAGGCTTTCTCTCCTTCACCAGATAGCAGCCATCGCTGAGTTCCAATAGGCGGCTTTGAGAGTGGAAACCTGGCTCCTCTCCCATGTCTCCTCCGCCGGAAGAATCAGGCTTAAGACATATCAAGTTTGTGGAACGCGAAGGGCGAGGGTAAGGGTGTGGCTCTCCTCCGAATAGTCCCTCTCTGTGACTGCTGTCTGCGTCACCTCGAGAGGGCAACCTCTAGGCTGTGGATGAGGGCCCTGGCGGGCACTTCTTGCAAGGATATGATGGTGGTCTTCCCCGTGACCCCTTCCCCTGAGGGCTTCGCCTCGATGAATCCCAGGATGTCCAGGTCCTGAAGGTACTTCCAGAACTGCGTGTGCCCCCTCTTCTTCTCGCCGTACTCCTCGCAGGCCAGCGAGTAGGCCTCCTCGGCTTCCCCCGTGGTGATGTACGCCTTCTTCTCCAGCTTCCTGGCCAGGGCCAGGAGGGCCACCATCTTGGGCCGGTCCAGGGCCTCCAAGCTCTCCTCGCTCAGCAGGGCATGGGTCGTTGCCCTCGCCTCCCTCACGTGCTCCGGCAGCACCTCCCTCATGTCCTCATCGAGGGCCAGGTCCCCCGCCTTCTGAAGGATCTCTATGGCATACCTTGCATCGCCATACTCCGACGCGATGTCGGCGATGAGGTCCACGCACTCCCCCCGCACCACGTCGGGGAAGAAGGCCAGGTCCACCCTGTCCTCCAGGATGTCCGCCAGCTCCTCCTTGCTGTACTTCCCGAACTCCACCACGTTGCTCCTCTTGAAGGTGCTGAGGGTGGCCTTGTCCAGATAGGTTAGGATGTGCTTCTGGGAGATCAGGATGACGCTGACGCTGCCCCGGGGTCCCTGATACTCCTCATCAAACCTCGTGAAGCTGTAGATGAGGTCGGAACTCTTCCGAACGAGGGTGTCGGCCTCGTCCAGCACCACTATCAGGTGGGCCTTGTCCCTCTCGAGGTGCTTCCTCAGGACGCTTAGCTTCTCAGGTATGGAGAAGCCCCTGTCAGGGAACCTCTCGTCCCACTTTTTCAGGATGGCAAGGAGGACGGCGTCCTCCGTGGTCCTCTGCCGGCAGTTGACCAGGACCCACTGTACGTTCTTGTCCCTCCCTCGGGCGAACTCCTGGAAGTCCATACAGAACCTCTTGGAGAGGTGAGTCTTCCCGGTCCCCACGTTACCCACCAGGAAAACATTCTGGGAGAGGTTGGCCTCCACCAGGGGGTGGAAGAGGTTTCTGAGGGTTCTCATCTGCTTATCCCTGTGGGGCATCTTCTCAGGGACGAAGTCGAAGGAGAGCTTGCTCACATCTCTGAATATAGGGGGGCCACCCGGGCGGGGCATTTCACTGGAATAGCCGTTGTGTTTGATAAAAACGTTGCCCTGGGCCAGAATCTGGCCTGGAGAGGAAGGGTCAGCGGCTCCCCCGCTATATGAGTTGCACAGGGCGCCACTCATGACGAAACATTTAAGCATCTTCCGTCGGACCGTCCAGAGAGACTTACCATGGCCAGGAGGTCCTCTTCCGAGGTCCTGGAAGGAGACGACCTGCAGGACCCGAGGCGTGAGCTGGAGTCCCTCACCGTCAAGGAGCTAAGAGAGAAAGCTAAGGATCGATCGGTGAACCTCCAGGGCAAGCGGCGGAAAGCCGACATCATCGACGCCATCTTGGCCGCCACCCTGGGGCAGACCCTGGAGGCAATTGAGGCTCCTGAGGAGGAAGATGCCATGGACCTGGACCTTGACCTGCCCTTCGGAAAGTTGGAGGACCTGTGGATTGAGGCAACCAACAGACTTTCGGAGGGGGACTACAAGTCTGCCATCGCCCTTTCCAAGGACGGACTGCGACTGCTGGACCAGTGGTCGGGGAGGTACAGGAAAGGCATGTGCTCGAGGGCCCTTCATGCGGCAGAGCTGTTCGGAAATCGCCTCGAAGACGAAGGGCGAGCCCGGGAGCTGAGGCGGAAAGTGAAGGAGGCTCATAAAGCCTACTCGTCCGAAGACCTGGACCGTTGCTCCCTCCTCATCAGTGAGCTTCAGGGAGAGGTGGCGGACCTCTACGTCGAAGAGATGGGAAAGGTCAGAAAGATACTGATGGATAAGGAGAGGACGCTAGAAGAACTGAGGGGTCTGGACACCGACCTCTCCACGGCCCACGAGATGCTTTCCGCCGCCGAAGAGGCCCTCGGCATTGAAGACCATGCCAGGGCGCAGGGCCTCATCCAGAGCTTCGATGAAGTGGTGGAGGAGACCTTGAAGAGGCGGAGGATCGAACTGGAGAGCTACCTCAACTCAGTGGAGTCCAGGCTGGAAGAGACGGAGGGCCTGGGCAAGCCCCTCAAGGAGTGCAGGAAGCTGGCCAGGCAGGCAAGGAGTGCCTTTGAACAGGGCGACCTGGTGCTCGCCAGTGAGATCGCCCAGCGTTGCGAAAAGGCCGCGGTCGAGGCCCAGAGGAAGCACATTGAAATGGCACTGCAGCTGCGCAGGAAGCACTACCAGGAGGTCCGGGATATCGTGTCCTACACCAAGCCCCTCCTGCAGGAGGCCCAGCACTACGGCATCGACATCGAGGGTGCCAAGACCCTGATCAAAGAGGCCTTGGAGTTCCTCCGGCAGGAAAGCTACTTCGAGGCCATGGGAAGGGCCCAGGAAGCAAGAAGGTTCCTGGAGTCCCTACAGCCTTCCATCGCCGCTGAGAGGGCGAAGAGAGGGATTGTCAGGCCCGAGAGAGGAGTCTGCAGCCAGTGTGATTCTAAGAGTCTCACTTTCAGGGAGGATGGTTGGGGAGAGTGCGCTTCCTGCGGCTACCGATTCCTTTGGTCCACCAAGGACCAACCGTGGTTCATAAGCTTCCTGAAGAGGACTCTGGTCCGTTAGGCCCATTTCTTGCCTACTGCTCGGAGTGGAAGTATTTTCTATCCTCGCTCCCTTGAGCGGGACATGAGTGTCCGCCTGGAGGAGAAGGTGCAGGACTACGCCCTGGAGAGAGGGGTTAGCTGCGGTGTCCTGCTCAAGCAGATGGGTAAGGCCGGAGGCTTCACTGCGGTAAAGCTTGCCAGGGCCCTGGAGATTGTGGGGGAGATGGTGAGGAAGGAGGGGTGCACCACCTTCCTGTCCTTCCCGGCAGCCCTGATGGCCACGGGTTGCAGAGGTGTCTTCGTGGAGATGGTCAAGAGGGGGATGGTGGACGTGGTCGTTACCACATGCGGCACCCTGGATCACGACCTGGCCCGGGTCCATAATCCCTACTACCACGGAGATTTCGACATGGACGACGCGGCCCTGCGCAGGGAGGGGATCCACCGCCTGGGCAACGTCCTCGTACCCTCGGAGGCCTACGGAAAGGGCCTGGAGAGACGGCTCATCCCCTTCTTTCGGTCTCTGTGGGAGGAGGGGATGAGGAAGCTGACTACGGCGGACCTGCTGCGACTTGCAGGAGAGAGGCTCGGGGATGAAAGCTCCCTCCTCCACTGGTGCGCCAAGAGGAAGGTTCCTGTCATCGTCCCCGCCATAACCGACGGCGCCTTCGGCTATCACCTCTGGAGCTTCTGGCAGGAGCATCAAGAGTTTGTCATGGACGTCATGGGAGACGAGTCGCTACTGGCCGACCTCGTGTTTACCTCCCGGGAGACGGGGGCTCTGGTGCTGGGGGGTGGGGTGTCGAAGCACCATGTCATCTGGTGGAACCAGTTCAAGGACGGGCTGGACTACGCTGTGTACATCACCACGGCCGTGGAGTACGATGGCAGCCTTTCAGGGGCGAGGGTTCGGGAGGCCATCTCCTGGGGCAAGGTGAAGGAGGGGGCCAAGAGGGTAACGGTGGAGGGCGACGCGAGTCTTCTCCTCCCCCTGCTCTTCGCAGCTCTCGTGGAGGAACTTTCCTGAGGTGGGTGCCTTGAAGATGCCCGATGAGCTCCGGCGGGTTGTTGAGAGCTACGGAGACGTCCCCCTTTTCATCAGGACTCTGAAGGTGCCCGGGACCACTGTGGAAGCTTTCAAGGCGGTGAAGGGCGGGAACTTCGGCGCCGCGGCGCTCCTGTGGAATGAGGAAGGGCAGGTACTCCTCGTGAGGGAAGAACCCTCCTCCGACTGGGGAGAGAACTGGGTCACCCCTGGCGGCCGGGCTAGGCCGGGTGAGGAGCCCGAGGAGACCTTGCTCAGGGAGGTGTGGGAGGAGGTCGGCATCGAGGCGCGAATCCTCGAGCTGTCACGGGTGTTCGAGCTGACGGTAACGGATGGCAAGACCAGTGTCACAGGTTTCTTCTTCCAGTTCGAAGCCCTGGCACGGGGGTCAGAAACCCGCCCCGGACCAAGGATCGCCGAAGCACGATGGTTTGACCACCTGCCCAGCAACATGGCTTTCCGCGATGATTATTTGGAGACCTTCCGCATCCGGCGAGGGGAGCGTCAAGGGACGAGACGGCTGGACAGGTGAAGTTTTCCTCCGAGGAAAGGGGCGGCGACGTTTTATATACATCCGTTTTCTCTTTTCATTCCCAGGAAAGGCCTGGACCATGCCCGAGTTGCGAAAAGACTACGTCACGGACACCTGGGTCGTGTTCTCGGCACTGAGGTCCGAGAGGCCAATTGAAGTCAAGAGGGACGTATCTCCGCCGAGCTCCACCACCCCCTGCCCCTTCTGCCTCGGCAACGAGCACATGACCCCTCCAGAGATTCTGGCCTACAGATCGGACGGGAAGGCGAACAGCCCCGGTTGGTGGGTCCGCTGCATCCCTAACAAGTATCCTGCCCTGACCATCGAGGGAGAGGTGAAGAGGACCGTCAACCAGATCTTCCACACGGTCAGCGGGGTGGGAGCTCACGAGATCATCATAGAGACACCGGACCACAAGGGCCACATCGCCTCCCTCGACGAGAAGCAGATCTACGAATTCGTCTGCGCCTATCGAGACCGCTACGTGGACCTCACCAAGGATTCCAGGTTCAAGTACATCCTGATCTTCAAGAACCACGGTGCTGAGGCCGGCGCATCCATGTTACATCCCCACAGCCAGCTTATCGCCACACCGATCATACCCCGCCGCATCATGGACGAGCTTAGGGCCTCTAGGGACTTTTACGACCAGACTGGAGGCTCCTGCCTCTACGATGAGATACTGAAGGAAGAGAGAGAGGCATCGGTAAGGCTGGTCACCGAGAACGAGTTCTTCGTGGCCATCTGTCCCTACGCGTCCAGGTATCCCTTCGAGATTTGGATACTGCCTAAGGAGCACGAGGTCCACTTCGAGGACATGAGCTACGATGAAAGGCGTGCCTTGGCCCGGATGCTAAAGGATACCTTCACTCGGCTGGAAAGTCTCATGAACGATCCGCCCTTCAACTACTACATCCACACAGCGCCCTGTGACAGAAGGGACCACAGGTACTACCACTGGCACATCGAGATAACCCCCAGACTGTCGAGTACGGCCGGGTTCGAGCGGGGAACCGGCTTCTACATCAATTCCGTGCCCCCGGAGGACGCCGCCAGGCTTCTCAGGCAGGCTGGCCAGGGACCTCGTGGATGAGACTCCCGTATATCTCTTCGTATGTCCGTGCAGACCTTTCCCAAGAGAAATCCTGATTGAATCCGTTCGCCTGCAAGCGTCTCCAGGCCGGGCCTCTCTTGTGGACCTCCAAAGCCCTGTCGATGGCCTCCAGCAAGGCCTCGGGAACAGGCTTATCGAAGGTGAACCCCGTCGCCTTCCCGGGATCCACGGAGTAGTCCTGGACGGTGTCAGCCAAGCCTCCCGTCTTCCTGACGATGGGTATGGTCCCATACCTCATGCTGATGATTTGCCCCAGGCCGCAAGGCTCGAAGCGAGAGGGCATCAGGAACATGTCCGCCCCTGCGTATACGCGATGGGCGAGAGCCTCGTCGTGCCCCAAGTGGACCACGAGGTTCGGGTTCCTACCGATCAAAGAACTCAGGGCCTCTTCCGTGGCCTCCTTGCCTGCTCCCAGAATGACCACCTGGACCTTCCGGGACAGAATCTCTGCAAGGGCTTGGAGAAGGACGTCCACGCCCTTCTGCTCCACCAGGCGGCCTATGAAGGCCATCACGGGCATCCTGGACCTCGGAAGACCCAGTTCCCGCTGCAGGGCTCGCTTGTTGGCCTCCTTACCCCGAAGATCCGAGGGCTCATACCGACTATAGAGAAAGGCATCCGTTCGCGGGTCCCAGACCTCGAGGTCGATTCCGTTCAGAACGCCATAGAGGCTATCCCTTCTCTTCCGGAGGACATCGTGGAGGCCAGACCCGTACTCGGGCGTCTGAATCTCCCGAGCATAGGTCTCGCTGACGGTGTTGATGGCGTCGGAGAGCGTAATGCCAGCCTTCAGGATGTTCACCTTGTCGTGATGGAGCAGAGACTTCTTCGACAGCTCTTCCGGAAGGTCCAGGTAATCGAGGAGTTCCCGCGGGAACTGGCCCTGGTGGTGCATGTTGTGGATGGTGAGAAGCGTTCCTGTCCTTGAGAAATGCTTATCCTGGCTGTAGTGGGCCCTTAGGTAGGCAGGGATGAGGGCGGTGTGCCAGTCATTGCAGTGGATGATGTCCGGACGGAAGTCCACGTATCTGCATGCCTCAAGGACAGCTCGGGAGAAGAAGGCGAACCTCTTCCCGTCGTCCTCATAGCCATAGACGGCTCCCCGATCGAAGAAGCCGAGGTGATCCACCATGAGAACTGGGACGCTGTGGGAGAGATTGCCCTCCTTGAGGGCTGCCACCTCCTTCCGATCTCCCATGGGGACGTTGAAGGGCCCCAGGTCCACCCTCCAGCGGTCCATGCCTCGGTGACGGGGCATGACGACATTGACCTCGTGACCCAGCCTGGCCAGGGCCTTCGGCAGGGAGCCTGCCACGTCCCCCAGGCCGCCCACCTTTGCGAAGGGGTACGCCTCGATGGAAGTGAAGAGGATTCTCATCTAATTCAAGACCCGTTAGATGGCGAGTCCACTTAACCCTGAGGGTGACCCCGGATGGGGCTGAAGCATGCCTTCACTCAGCCCATCTCTCGGAAAAAAGGGAAGCACCTGAGATTGTGTCCCCCAGACCCACCGTATGCTTTGGGTCGTCCACGACCTTGGTGGGCACCGCCACCAGGTTTTCCTCCGGGCACCAGCCTTCCTGCAGGAAAGCGGTAGAGTCATGCCCTTCCAGCTTCAGGAGTTCGGAAAGCCGCTCCAGCTCCTCCAGGCCTCTCGAGGAAATGGGCACTTCGAGGGCCCTAGACAGGTCTTCCGATAGGGGAGGGCGGCCCAACTTCGCCCGGGCAACGCCTATCAGGGCTGCGAAGATCAGGCTGTTTCGTACAATCTCTGGGGGGTTCGGGCTCAGGGCCAGGTAGTATCCCAGGGTGTGCATGTTCACCCGCTTCACCCCTAGGGCCCTGACCAGGTGCATCGCCTCCAGCTGGTGCACGGAATTCCTACGGACCTCCTGCCACTGCGGAAGCCCCATGAGAAAGGCCAGGTCGGCCAGCTCCGTCTCGTTGACGCCCACGCTGTCCACCAGGGGCATTATGTCGTCCAGAATCGCCTCTCTCTTCCTCAGGTCTGGCACTGAGGTGACCTCTAGGTGGATGGTCAGGGAGGGGTTGGAGGCCTTGGCTGTCCTGATGTGCTGCCGAACCCTCTGAAAGCTCTCCTCGAAGTCCTCTCCCATGTGGTTAAGGCCTGCGATGAAGAATGCGTCGCACTGCTTGCTGACGGTGGGAAGAGCCTCCTCCCACTCCTTATGGAAGAGGATTCTCGTCGTGGGCGCGGCGATAAACCTGTTGGCCCTGGGCGCCGGGTTCCCTCCGAATGAGAGGCCCGACGGGTATTCTAGGATGTAGTGGACCTCGGGGAAGCAGTCCCAGTAGAACTCCTCCGCCTTCATGTACTCCACTGTTTCCCCTCGTTGGAGAGGGACCAGGGCCTCGCTTCCCTCGTAAAGGGATGCCAGCCTCCGGTCAAATCTGTCAGGATGCACCAAGACCCTTGTGGCCCCGAAATCAGAGAGGAGGCGGGCGATGATGGCAACCTGCCCGCCCAGGTGCTCTCTGTAACCCCCGATCTCCTCGAGAAACCGGATGACCCGCGGGGAGCAGATTACCTCAAGGGCCAGGCCGTTGGAGATGGAGTAGGAAAGGCCCTCGCCAAGGTCTTCCAGGTCCTTGGCGGCCTTCCCGTAGATCGGGGGTACCACCTCAGGCCTCTTCAGTCGACCCAGCAAGTCCTCGCTAATCGTCCTGACCTTGTCGACCACAGAGTTGTAGGCAAGGAGGGCTCTAACCCCCTGCAATGGATTGCCTTTCGAAACGCTCCCGTAGAGTTCGTCCCAGCGCGCCCTGATGGCATTCCTCAAGGAAACCGACCAACTACCTGGTGGAGCTTTGAACAGGAGGAAATCCCTTAACGTTTTCCTAAGGCTCGAGCGCAAGCTCTGCCCTTCTGGCCCTCCGCAGGTCCCAGAAGATGGCGAAGGCTATCCCGGGGACCAGGATCGGGAGCATATCGATCACCGCTGAGAGCCGGAAGGGGCCCAAGATGAGAATGGCTGAGAGGAGAAGGACGTAGGACAGCCATCCGAAGGCCCTCGCCCGCACCTCACGCAGTCCAAGCCTGAGGAGAGCCTCGGGGACGAGGAAGAGGGGGATGAAGAGTGATGCAAACCAGGCCAGGGCGATAATGAGATGAGGAAAAAGGTCCTCCAGCATCTGTCCAGCTGAACGCCTTGTTCGGATAAAAGCGTTCATGCAGGGGGCAGGCCTGCCTCGGCATACGTTTAAGGTCTGGCCTCATGATGGGTGAACGTGAAGGTCTCCCTCTTCACCTACGAGTTCCCGCCCAGGATATATGGTGGGGCTGGAGTGCACGCCCTTCACATGGTGAAGCACCTTCGTGACCTCGTGGACTTGGAGGTGAGGACCCTACACCCCGCGGAGGACGTAGAGGGAGTTCGAGTGCGTCGCTACTACCCCTCTCTGCCCAGGGGGCCCGAGAACCCTGAGGGTAAGGCCCTCGAAGTGCTCTCCCTCAACGTCAACATGCTCTCAGACCCCGTCCACGCGGACGTGGTCCACACCCACACTTGGTACATGAGCTTCGCGGGTTTCCTGGCGAAGGAGCTCTACGATTGCAGGCTGGTCGCTACGGTCCACTCCTTGGAGCCCCTCAGGCCCTGGAAGAAGGAGCAACTTGGTAGAGGCTACAATCTGAGTTCCTGGGTAGAGGGAACAAGTCTGAAGGCCTGCGACGCCGTCGTCGCTGTTTCTAAGGAGATGGCTGCCGACCTTCAGCGTCAGTACGCCATCCCCGCTGAAAGGATCCATGTCATCGGGAACGGGGTTGATGCCTCGGCCTTCCGAAGGAGGGAGGACCCCACCCTCTTGGACAGGTTGGGTGTCCGGTTGCCATATCTCCTCTTCCTTGGTCGGCTGAGCAAGCAGAAAGGCGTCTTCGACCTGCTGGAGGCGTTCAAGGGCCTGGACTCGGAGGTCAATCTCGTCCTCGTAACGGGGGCGGCGGACACGGAGGAGCTGGTTGAGGAGCTGGCGAGAGCCGTGAAAGGCATGCGGAGGGTTCATTGGATCAACAGATTACTGACTCATGAGGAGACGGTGGCCCTCTACTCATCCTGCGAGGTTTTTGTATGCGGGTCTGGCTACGGACCATGCGGCATCAT